>NZ_LAPT01000130.1 GCF_003194385.1 Pokkaliibacter plantistimulans | reverse complement strand
GGCGCATTATAGGCACTTCCGGGAGACTGTCAACACCCTCGTAATATTTCTGTAATCCCTCTTGCCAGTACCTTCCTATATGCTCGGATATTGGCTGCCACCACACATCCGCCTCATTCACCATGTGATGTCTTGCCCCTTCTATCCAATGAAGTTGCGACTCCGGGAAGAGCCGTCGGTAAGCCTTCATGTTGGTACCTGCATCAACCGTCGTATCGTCTGTTCCCTGCAGCAACTGTAGAGGGAAATCTGAAGGCGCCGATTGCTCCATCATGGCAGTCCAGCGAATCAATGCCCCGATCCAGCTAACAGACAGATACTCAGGCTGCAAAGCATCCTGCTGCAGAAAGCAATTGAAGCCTTCATCGTGGCTCACCGACCGAAAGGCCCTTTGCACTTTCTTCAAGAACGGCGACAACAACGTGTACAGGCAGCGGATCTGGAAAAAGCGACGCGGATACAACAATGGCGCCAGAGCAGATACGCGGCTAAAAGCAGCGGCCAATTCGGCGTCATGCAGCAATGCATCGAGCAGAATACCTCCTCCCGTGCTCTGCCCCACTGCGAACAATGGCCCTGCTGCAGGCAAGCAATACTCATTGACCACTACACGCAGTACAGACTGGTAGGTAGCGAAGTCATCAATACCGGCCCGCTCCCCCGACGACAGTCCATGTCCTGGCAAATCGAACACGTAGACCTGCAGACTATGTTGCAGAGCCAGCTCATAAACCTTGCCAAACAGGCCAATGTGATCGGTATAGCCAGTCACCACCAGCAGCGTTCCCAAGGGCGTGGCCGAAGGAACGAAGTGACACAGGTTGATCTGCATTCCGGCAATCTCACACCCACCCAGCTCGACCGTCGCACAGTAACGCTGTGCCAGCTGGCGCAGACCATAGTGCTCAGCATATTGCTGCAGAATGGCTGGCAGATCGATCACGTCACAGGGAAAGGTGGGCAGCTGCTTCTGCAGAGTGGCAAGCGAAGGAAAATCCATAGATACCTTTAAAGCAAAATGCCTGTCGGCGAACCGACAGGCATTGTGTGAGGCGGTAGAGGATTAAACGACTTTCGCGTCTAACTCACCTTTTGCATACGCAACAGACATGGCGTCAAGAGAAATCACCTTGATCTTGTCAGCCTGCCCTGCTGTGCCGAATGCTTCATAACGCGCGATACAGATGTCACGCATTGCATCAACGGTTTTGGCCAGATACTTGCGAGGATCGAATTCGCTCTTGTTCTGCGCCATAAAGCGGCGAATGGCACCGGTAGAAGCAAGACGCAAGTCAGTATCGATGTTGACCTTGCGCACACCGTACTTGATGCCTTCCACGATCTCATCGACTGGCACACCGTAAGTTTCGGGAATTTCACCACCGAACTCATTGATGATCGCCAGCCAGTCTTGGGGCACAGAGGAAGAACCATGCATAACCAGATGGGTATTGGGAATACGCTGGTGAATTGCTTTGATGCGCTCGATAGCCAGAATGTCGCCGGTCGGTGGACGGGTGAACTTGTACGCACCATGGCTGGTACCAATGGCAATCGCCAGTGCATCCACATTAGTGGCCATGACGAACTGAGCCGCTTCTTCAGGATCAGTCAGCAACTGGCTGTGATCCAGAGTTCCTTCAGCACCAACACCATCTTCCTCACCTGCCTGACCGGTTTCCAGAGAACCCAGACAGCCCAGCTCACCTTCAACAGACACGCCGCAAGCGTGCGCCATTTCTACGGTGCGACGAGTCACATCAACGTTATAGTCATAATCAGCAGGGGTCTTACCGTCTTCCCTGAGAGAACCGTCCATCATGACCGAGCTGAAGCCCAGCTGAATGGAACGCTGGCAGATGGCAGGACTGGTGCCATGATCCTGGTGCATCACTACAGGGATATGCGGAAACTCTTCAATGGCAGCCAGAATCAGATGACGCAGGAAAGGCGCACCGGCGTATTTGCGGGCACCGGCAGAGGCCTGCACAATCACCGGAGAGTTGGTTCTATCCGCCGCTTCCATAATGGCGCGCATCTGCTCAAGGTTGTTGACGTTAAATGCGGGTACGCCATAACCGAACTCGGCAGCGTGATCCAGCAGCTGACGCATACTGATAAGAGCCATGTGTTAATCCTCTCTGGACGTTCGGGTTCGTCCGATTAATAGATAGTCATCTCTGCCCTGACAGGCAATGGTGCAATCTGCGCAGGCTAGCAGCCTGCAGCAGAGTGCATGGGATGGCAAAAAGTCACCTTGCCTGCCATCCGGGAGCATACTGCTCAGGCAGCACGTTCCTGCAGCATCGCCACCGCGGGCAATACTTTCCCTTCCACAAACTCGAGGAAGGCCCCACCACCGGTGGAAATATAGGATACCTGTTCAGCGATACCGTATTTATCAATGGCCGCCAGCGTATCGCCACCACCAGCGATAGAGAACGCCGACGAGGAAGCAATGGCCATGGACAGTGTCTTGGTACCTTCACCAAACTGATCAAACTCAAAGACACCTACAGGACCATTCCACAGGATGGTCTGGCTGGACTTCAGCATCTGCGCCAACTTCTCTGCAGTTTTTGGACCGATATCCAGGATCATGTCGTCATCACTGACATCATCAACACTCTTCACTGTGGCTTCAGCATCCGCTGCAAAGGCCTTGGCAACCACCACGTCCTCCGGCAGAGGAATGCTGACCTTGGCCATCAGTGCCCTAGCAGTCTCCAGCAGATCAGGCTCATACAGTGACTTACCAACGTTTTTGCCTGCCGCGGCCAGGAAGGTATTGGCAATACCCCCCCCCACAATCAGCTGATCACAGATCACGCTCAGCGAGTTCAGTACATCCAGCTTGGTGGACACCTTGGAGCCGCCGACAATGGCCGCCATGGGCTTGGCAGGTTTATCCAGCGCTTTACCCAGTGCATCCAGCTCCGCTGCCAGCAGCGGGCCAGCACAGGCGATCGGAGCAAACTGGCCCACACCGTGGGTGGAAGCCTGAGCGCGATGCGCGGTACCAAAGGCGTCCATCACATAGACATCACACAGTGCTGCCATTTTCTTCGACAGTTCTTCGCTGTTCTTGCCTTCACCCTTGTTGAAGCGCACGTTCTCGAACAGCACGACATCACCATCGTTGAGGTTCAACTCGGCATCCAACCAGTCACGGATCACCGGCACTTCGCGACCCAGCAACTTACCCAGATGCTCAGCCACTGGCTGCAGCGAACTGGCCTGATCAAACACGCCTTCCTCGGGACGGCCCAGATGCGACATCAGCATGACCTTGGCACCTTTCTCCATGGCCAGTCTGATGGTGGGCAACGAGGCCTGAATACGGGCATCCGACGTGACCTTGCCATCTTTGACGGGGACGTTCAGGTCTTCACGGATCAGCACACGCTTACCAGCCAGATCCAGATCAGTCATCTTGATTACGTTCATGGGTCTTCCTGAGGACAGTCAGTTAACAAATAGAGTTTCAGCGAGTGGCAAGGCCCAGCCAGTACCGCGACACATCCAGCATGCGGTTGGCAAAGCCCCACTCGTTATCAAACCAGCACATCAGCTTCAGCATGCGCTCGCCACTGACCCGTGTCTGGGTACCGTCTACAACAACGGAGCGTACATCATGGTTGAAGTCCACCGAGGCATGCGGCTCTTCGGTGTACCCCAGCAAACCACGCAGCGGCTCCAATTCACTGGCCTTGCGCAGCAGTGCATTCACTTCCGTCGCCGTTACTGCCTGATTCAGATTAAGGGTGATATCCATGGCCGACACATTAATGGTTGGCACACGCATGGCAAGGCATTGGAAACGACCAGAAAGATGCGGTAGCAGACGGTCAAGACCGCGCGCCAGACCGGTATCCACCGGAATAATGGAACTCAGGGCACTGCGGGTCAGACGCAGATTAGTATGGTGATAGGCATCAATGACCGGCTGATCATTCATGGCCGAGTGAATCGTCGTGGTCACACCACACTCGATACCGAACTGCCGATCCAACAGATCCAGTACCGGCACCAGACAGTTCGTGGTGCAGGATGCCGCCGATACGATGCGCTGCTCAGCAGCCAGCTGCAGATGGTTAATACCATAAACGATGGTGGCATCCACATCAGCAGAAGCAGGCTGTGAGAATAACAACCGCTGTGCGCCTGCCTGCAGGTGTGTCTCCGCCGCAGCGCGCTCGCTGAATGAGCCGGAGCACTCCAGCACCAGATCCACATCGAGTTCAGCCCAGGGCAGGTTTTCTGGCTGGCGTTCGTTCAGCACCAGAATGCGGTCATCACCGATGCGCATCGCCTCGCCTTCACGACTGACCGGTAGCGGAAACCGCCCATGGGTGGTGTCGTAACGCGTCAGATAGGCCACCGTATCAATATCTGACAGCTCGTTGAGTGCCACGACCTGTAGCTGTTCACGATATCCGCCTTCATACAGTGCACGCAAAACGCACTGCCCGATCCTTCCATAACCATTGATGGCAACACGGTACGCCATGAATCACGTCACCTTGCAAAGATACCCGCACAACCGCTGCAGAATGGATTCAGCAGCATGAAGATGCACAAAGGGGGCTAATAATGCCCCCTTTGTAAACTGGCTGTCGATTAGACCAACAGCGACTTGGCCGTGGCCACGACGTTGTCGACGGTAAAGCCGAACAACTTGAACAGCGCACCGGCCGGAGCTGACTCACCAAAGGTTGTCATACCGACGATCTTGCCGTTCAGGCCCACGTACTTGTACCAGAAGTCAGCATGAGCCGCTTCAACCGCTACACGCGCAGTGACTGCGGCGGGTAGAACGGCCTCACGGTAAGCCACGTCCTGACGGTCAAAGACGTCAGTAGAAGCCATGGATACCACACGCACCCTGACGCCTTCGGCAGCCAGCTGCTCAGCGGCCTTCACCGTCAGCTCCACTTCCGAGCCAGTAGCGATCAGAATCAGTTGCGGCTGACCATCGCAATCCACCAGCACATAACCGCCACGTGCCACATTGGCCAGCTGCTCGTCGCTGCGTGGCATGTGCATCAGATTCTGACGGGAGAACACCAGCGCACTGGGGCCATCGGCACGCACAACAGCCTGCTTCCAGGCCACGGCTGACTCAACCGCATCACAGGGACGCCATACGTCCAGATTCGGCGTGCTGCGCATGTTGGCCAGCTGCTCAATAGGCTGGTGAGTCGGGCCGTCTTCACCCAGACCGATGGAGTCATGGGTATAAACGAAGATGTTGCGCAGTTTCATCAGCGCCGCCATGCGCACGGCATTGCGGGCATATTCCATGAAGACCAGGAAAGTAGCGCCATAAGGAATGAAGCCGCCGTGCAGCGTCAGACCATTCATAATGGCGCTCATACCGAATTCGCGCACACCGTAATAAATGTAGTTGCCCGCAGCATCCTCAGCCGATACGCCCTTGGCACCTTTCCACAGAGTCAGGTTGGAACCCGCCAGATCCGCTGAGCCGCCCAACAACTCAGGCAGCATGGGTGCAAAAGCGTTGATGCTGTTCTGTGAAGCCTTGCGTGAAGCGATGGTTTCGCCTTTTTCCTGACAGGCACGAATATAGGCATCAGCATCGGCCACGAACGTGGCAGGCAGCTCGCCACTGATGCGACGCAGCAGGGCAGCAGCCAGCTCGGGGTAGGCTTCTTGATAACGGGCAAACAGGTCATTCCACTGGTTTTCCTGTTTGGTGCCACGTTTCTGTGCATTCCACTCGGCGTAGATATCTTCCGGTACTTCAAACGCAGGGTGAGACCAGCCCAGCGCTTCACGGGTCAGCGCCACTTCGGCTTCACCCAGTGCAGCACCGTGACAATCTTCTTTACCCTGCTTGTTCGGTGAGCCGAAACCGATAATAGTCTTGCAGCAAATCAGAGTGGGCTTGTCAGATTCCTGACGCGCCTCCTTGATGGCTTCCTTGATCGCTTTGGCATCGTGACCATCGACATCCTTGATGACATGCCAGCCATAGGATTTGAAGCGCTTCGCGGTGTCGTCGGTAAACCAGCCTTCCACTTCCCCGTCGATGGAAATGCCGTTGTCGTCATAGAACGCAATCAGTTTGCCCAGTCCCAGCGTACCCGCCAGCGAGCACACTTCATGGGAAATACCTTCCATCATGCAGCCGTCGCCAAGGAACACATAGGTGTGGTGGTCCACCAGATCAAAGCCATCACGGTTAAAGTTGGCTGCCAGTACCTTCTCGGCCAGAGCCATACCCACGGCGTTGGCAATCCCCTGTCCCAGCGGACCCGTGGTGGTTTCGACACCGGGGCAATAACCATACTCAGGATGCCCGGCGGTTTTGGAATGCAGTTGGCGGAAGTTTTTCAGGTCATCAATGCTGACGTCATAGCCAGTCAGATGCAGCAGACTGTAGATCAGCATGGAGCCATGGCCATTGGACAGCACGAAGCGGTCGCGGTTGAACCAGTGCGGATTGGTAGGATTGTGCTGCATGAAGTCGTTCCACAGCACTTCGGCAATATCTGCCATGCCCATCGGGGCACCGGGATGGCCGGAGTTGGCTTTCTGCACGGCATCCATACTCAGTGCACGGATAGCGTTGGCAAGATCTCGACGAGAAGGCATTATCAGTCTCCTGGGGGATGGTCGCATTAGCCCGTGATGAAAATTGCGCCATATTGTCCCTGTCCATTCCCTGAACTGCAATGTCTGCTTGCTGATTGGCGTTGATTTTGCCGCATTTAGCCCAAGTGGCGATGAAATTCGGGAAAATTCGCCCTCATCCATGGCCCGCCCCTGCCCAGACGGGTATACTTGCCGATTCTGTCGCTTCGGCAGAACTCCCACGGCCCGCAAGGCCCGTAATTAAGTCACTGCTCCCAGCTCGGGAGTACTCAATTATGAGGCTTATCTCACAAATGAGCAGCTATCGTATTTTCACCTCCGAATCCGTCTCTGAAGGTCATCCCGACAAAATCGCGGATCAGATCTCCGACGCGGTACTCGATGCCATCATCAGTCAGGACAAATATGCCCGCGTGGCCTGTGAAACACTGGTCAAGACCGGTGTGGCAATCGTAGCCGGAGAAATCTCCACCTCTGCATGGGTAGATCTGGAAGACCTGGTGCGCAAAGTCATCTGCGACATCGGCTACACCTCTTCCGACGTCGGTTTCGACGGCGCTACCTGCGGCATTCTCAATATCATCGGCAAACAGTCCATCGACATCGCTCAGGGCGTAGACCGCTCCAGGCCAGAAGATCAGGGCGCCGGTGACCAGGGTCTGATGTTTGGCTATGCCAGCAACGAGACCGATGTACTGATGCCCGCCCCTATCTGCTACGCCCACCGTCTGGTTGAGCGTCAGGCAGAAGCGCGCAAATCCGGTCTGCTGCCCTGGCTGCGTCCCGATGCGAAGAGCCAGGTCACCTTCCGCTATGAAGACGGCAAGGTTGCCGGTATCGACGCCGTCGTACTGTCTACCCAGCACAATCCTGACGTGAAGCAGTCTGACCTGCGCGAAGCGGTCATGGAGCTGATCATCAAGCACGTGCTGCCCGCAGAATGGATCAGCAAGGACACCCAGTTCCACATAAACCCCACCGGCCAGTTCATCATTGGCGGCCCGGTCGGTGACTGTGGTCTGACCGGCCGTAAGATCATCGTGGATACCTACGGTGGTATGGCTCGTCACGGTGGTGGCGCCTTCTCCGGCAAGGACCCATCGAAAGTGGACCGTTCTGCCGCCTACGCGGGTCGCTATGTTGCCAAGAACATCGTGGCTGCCGGTCTGGCAGATCAGTGCGAAATTCAGGTCTCCTACGCCATCGGTGTCGCCCAGCCGACTTCTATCTCTATCAATACCTTCGGCACTGGCAAGGTAAGCGAAGAGCGCCTGATCGAACTGGTACGTCGCCACTTCGACCTGCGTCCGTATGCCATCACCACCATGCTGGACCTGCTGCATCCGATGTATCAGGCGACTGCTTCCTATGGTCACTTCGGCCGTAACCCCTATGAAATGACCGTGAACGGCGAAACCTTCACTGCCTTCACCTGGGAACGTACCGACAAAGCCGAAGCACTGCGTGCTGACGCGGGTCTGTAATGCGCTGATTGCCGCATTATGACCGGGCCGTCAGCCATGACAGCCCAATAACACAACACCCCGCCTCGGCGGGGTGTTGTGCTTTCTGCTACCAGCAAAGGCAGCGGATCAGACCGAACTGGTCAGTTCCGAAGTACAGCACGGGCAGCGGATAGCCTTGAGAGGGATGGCACTGCAGCAGAAGCCACACTCTTTGGTGGTCGGAGCAGCAGCGGGCGCTTCCTCGGCCTTGCCACTTTCCTGCAACTTGTTCATGGCCTTGATCAGCATGAACAGCGCAAATGCCATGATCACAAAGCTGATCACAGAGTTGATGAACAAGCCGACATTGAGGGTAACGGCACCAGCGGCTTTGGCCGCTGCCAGGGTAGCGTAGTGCGCCCCTTCAGCCGCAGGCTTTAGCGTGACAAACAGATCACTGAAGTCGACATTCCCCAGCAGCATGCCGATCGGCGGCATCAGCACGTCATCCACCATGCTTTTGACGATCGTACCGAACGCACCACCGATGATGATACCTACGGCCATATCCACTACGTTGCCGCGCAGGGCAAACTTCTTAAACTCTTCCAGCATTGCTCTCGCTCCTTTGCATGACCATCTTGTGCGGTGCTCTGCCAGCCACTCCTCAGATGACGAGCTATACGCCTGACAGGCGCACCCTGACCCCACAGGTGGTGGTCACAGGCAAGTGTACGTTGAGAACGCCGGGAATGCTTAGTGAAATCCAGTCATTAGTACCGTTTCTTTACAGTTACCCCCAGATAGACGCAGATCAGCCCTACTTGAAGGTGTACACCAGCGTTACGGCCGTCTGGGCGTCTGTTTTATCAACCCCTTCATCCACCTGGGTATTATGGCTGACGGCAAAGGAGGTCTTCAGTGCCAGCGTGCTGTTGATATTGACGCGCAGTGCTGTTTCCGACTTGAAGCGGCTGTTCTGGGCGGCATCCAGCGCCAGATCACTGCTCAGGGTCTGACTGAACCGCGTGGTAGGGCTGACCTTGTACTTGTAGGATGCCGACAGACGCAGAATGCCATACCGTGCGCTATCGCCCTGCTCTTCCTGATTGAACGCCACGCCCGGACCGATGTTGACGTCGAGCGTCTGCTGCTGGCTGGCCAGCAGCCGGTTGGCATAACCCAGCGCCACCGAACCCTGATACTGATAGCCACTGAAGCGGTCCTGCTCGTAAGAGCCATAGATAAATACCGCCTTGTTCTTCTCATCCAGCTTGTAGTTACCCTGTGCCGAAGCGAACCAGCGCTGCGCCGAGGTGCTGTACTCCGTGTCGCTGTCGTCGGTTTTATCGCGGGTATAGAGCCCGTCAAAGGTGTACTCATTACGCCACTGTGGCAGCTCCTGATTGACATCCAGCTTGGCCTTGACCGACGACGTACTGGTGTTACCCGTGGTTTGCATCAGCCCCAGTTCAGCATCCGCATTCCATGGCGGCTCGCTGGCATTATCATCCGCCCATACCGGCACACTGATACAGCCCAGCAGACAACCTGCACATCTCCATAGCCTCCGGTGCCCGTGCCGCTTCCGCCCTCTGTTCATGTCTGTCATCTCCCTCTGTTCAGCACCGCAGCCACCCGCTGCTGTGCCGCCACTGGCCGGACTATGTTGGGATAGTTGGCGAGATAACGGGTTATCAGTCTGTTTCCTTGTGCATCCGCACGCGGGTGGAGCCGTGGGGTAACTGTGATAGCATGTCGGCTCCGTTCATCAGTCAGTTTGTTGTCATGCGCATACCGCGAATCTACCAGGCCGATGCTGTCCAGCAGGGTCAGGTACTTACCCTGTCCGACAGTGCTTTCCAACACAGCGTCAAAGTGCTGCGGCTGCAGCCCGGCCATGAGCTGGAGCTGTTCAATGGCCAGCTCCGGGGCTATTTCCGCGCCCGCCTGCTGGAGGTGGGGAAACGTCAGGCCAGTGTCGAACTGTATGACTTCTTCCCCCATGACAACGAATCACCACTGCGGGTGCATATCGGTCAGGCCATGTCGCGCGGTGAGCGCATGGACTATGCCGTGCAGAAAGCCACCGAAATGGGCATGGCCAGCATGACGCCGCTGTTTACCGAGCGTTGTGAAGTCAAACTGCAGGGGGAACGTCAGGACAAACGCCTGCAGCACTGGCAGCAGGTGGCCATCAGTGCCTGCGAGCAATGCATTCGCCCGGTATTACCCGATATTCACGAACCGATGCTGCTGAAAGACTGGCTGCACAGTGTCGAGGCCGACCTCAAGCTGGTATTGCACCACCGTACGGTTTCCCCCCTGCGCGAGCTGCCCAGACCGGGCTCCGTCGCCCTGCTGATCGGCCCGGAAGGGGGCCTGAGCGAAGAAGAAATCGCTCAGGCGGAAGCCGCTGGCTTCTTGCCAGTCACCCTCGGTCCCCGGGTACTGCGTACCGAAACCGCACCGGTGACGGCACTGTCGGTGTGTCAGCTGCTGTGGGGCGATCTCTGATTCATCGTGCGGTGACGGTGATGCACTTGCGGAATACCCGCCAAGTCCCTATTTAGGCAAATGAATTTTCCGGTCGGCCCGGCTCTCGACCAGAGACCGGCCTGCCGTTCAGACATCATTCCATTGGTTTCGCGCACCAGCGGTTGCGGCCGGAACGAACAAAGGGAGAGCGCTATGTCCGTAGTCAATGTTGGCGTCGTCATGGATCCGATCCAGGCGATCAACTACAAGAAAGACAGTTCCCTGGCCATGCTGGTCGCGGCGCAGGAGCGCGGCTGGCAGCTGCATTACATGGAGCAGAAGGATCTCTACTCCCGTGACGGTCAGTCGATGGCGGTGATGCGCCCCCTCAAGGTTGCCTACGATCCTGAGCACTGGTACGAGCTCGGTGACGTGGTTCATCGTCCCCTGTCGGACATGCAGGTTATCCTGATGCGCAAGGACCCTCCCTTCGACAACGAGTTCATCTACAGCACCTATCTGCTGGAACAGGCTGAGGCGCAGGGTACGCTGGTGGTCAACAAGCCGCAGAGCCTGCGTGACTGTAACGAGAAGGTCTTTGCTACCCAGTTTCCGCAGCTGACGCCGCCGGTACTGGTCAGCCGTCGCGCCGATCTGCTGCGCGCCTTCCTCGGTGAGCATCAGGATGTGATCTACAAGCCGCTGGATGGCATGGGCGGCAGCGCCATCTTCCGGGTGCGTGCCGGCGACCCCAACCTCAACGTGATTCTGGAAACCCTGACCGCCTTCGGCAAACAGCAGATCATGGCACAGAAGTTCATCCCCGAAATCAGTGCTGGGGATAAACGTATTCTGATGATCGACGGCGTACCTGTGGATTATTGTCTGGCCCGCATTCCTTCGCAGGGCGAAACCCGTGGCAATCTGGCAGCCGGTGGTCGTGGCGAAGGCCGTCCGCTGAGCGAACGTGACCGCTACATAGCCGAACAGGTCGGCCCGGTACTGCGGGAAAAAGGCCTGCTGTTTGTAGGTCTGGACGTCATCGGCGACTACCTGACAGAAATCAACGTCACCAGCCCGACCTGTATCCGCGAGCTGGACAACCAGTTTGGCCTCAACATCGGCGCGCAGCTGATGGATGCCATCGCCGCTAAACTCGGAGTGTAGTACTGAATGCAGTTGGTCATGGCCGAGCACAGTTCGGCCCGTTTTTCCCGTGCCCTTGCTGTTGCTCTGGTGGTCCATGCACTGGTGTTGCTGGGCATTGGCTTTGAGTGGCAGATGCCCACCAAGCGGGTGCAGAACAGCCTGGAAGTCACGCTGGCGACCCGCAGCGAGCCGGAAAAACCTGAGCAGGCCGACTTTGTTGCTCAACACAATCAGCAGGGCAGTGGTGAGCAGGAGGAGAAGACGCGCCTGAGCACCACCGAGCGCGCCGACTTCAGCGACAGCAAGATCAATGAACTGGCTGCTCAGCAGCCGATGCCACAACCGGTGCCGGTAGAGCCCGTCAGCCAGCCCACTCCCGTGCCTGAACCCGCGCCGCAACCGGTCCCGGTTGTCGCCAAACCGGAACCCAAGCCGGTGCCACACGACAAGCAGAAAACGGTCGCCACCACGAAAAAGACCGACACCAGCAGCGGCACCCACAACGAAACCAAGAAACAGAAGCCCAAACCGGCCAGCACACCGAGCAACAGCGCTGACGGCCCGTCACTGACGGCACGCAGTCTGGAGATTGCCAGCCTCGAAGCATCCCTCGACATGATGCGGCAGGAATATGCCAAGCGTCCGCGCAAACGCACCCTGGACTCCAACTCCACGCAGCGCAGTGAAGACGCCTTCTATCTCAATGCCTGGAAAGACAAGATTCAGCAGGTAGGCAACATGCATTACCCGGCGGCTTCACGCCAGCAGGGGATCTACGGCAAGTTGCGGTTACTGGTGGTGCTGCGCCCGGATGGCAGCGTCAAGGAGATGCAGATACTGCAATCGTCAGGGCAGAAGATGCTGGATGATGCCGCCAAACAGATCGTCAAACTGGCCTCGCCGTTCGCCCCTTTTCCACCGCAGATGCGCGCCAACGTGGATGAGCTGGAAATTATCCGCACCTGGGTGTTTGAACGTAGCCGCACGCTCTACTGAGCGAATGTTCGATTGATCTGAACAGGGAACCCGGGGCGGCAGGCCGTCCCGGAATAGCGCATCACCGCCATGGCAAAACAGGGGCAGCTAGCGATAGCAGGCCTCAGTGCATGCGGATCACTTCCAATCCGACCAGATATTCCTGCGGCCCTTTACTGTCACAACGTACTACCCGGGCTTCCGCTTCCAGGCTGTTGCTCTGTGATGCCAGTTTGACCATGATCTCTTCACCGGGCTGCAGCGGTGAACTGACAATCACCCCCATCCCTGTGGCACTCAGATCCTGACAGACCCCTCGCAAGGGCGCAGAGCGGTTGGCCATCCACAGCACCACTTCCGCATTGATCATCATGCGATAGAAATTACGCCGGTCGTCGTGTCCTATCACTGTCTCTGTCCTCCATATTGATTGGGAACCACCTGCCGGCAGGCACCGACATGGCAGCAGCTATTCCTTTATCACCCGGACATCCAGACATCACGTCCGAGCCTGCACAGTATATAGCCAGCTTCTTTCACCGCTCCAGCAGTGGAAACACTTCAAGCCGACAACCGCTGCACCGATGTTGCCGTGCTCCCTGCGGCCCCGCGCTGACAGCCGCAGATAAAAACGCCCCGCGAGCAGGCCAGCGGGGCGTGGTTTTGGGTTGATTACCGGTCAGTGCGGACGCAGATCCAGACGATAGAGGGCAAAACCGACGTCATCCTGCCCGACGCGGGTCATGGGATAAGCCTGATGGCTGTCGATAAAGGCGGCAGCCTTGTCACTGGGGGCCGTCTCAAACTCCACATCCAGCGGCTGGGCGCTGGCAATGGGGGCAAGACGCCAGTTGTTGTCGGCACTCGGCACCACCTGACCCTGCGCCTTGGTCTGCGCCGAGATATAGGCCGCCACCACGCTACGGTTCTCATCCGGTGCCGCAAAGGCAATATGGTCACTGCCCGTGCCAGCAAACTTGCCGCCGTAGGCTCGATAGTTATTGGAGGCCACCAGGAAGACCTGCGCCGGATCAACCGCCTTGCCCTGCCAGGTCAGATGGGTGATGCGTTCTGCCTTTTCGTTGAGCAGCTGGCACTCACCGTCATAACGGGCAGGCTGGGTGACATCAATCTGATAGTCGACGCCGTCAATCACGTCGAAGTTATAGGTACGGAAGCCATCCCAGTTGATCAGGCTCTGCTTCGCCGTGGACTGGGGATCAATCTGATTGAACTGCGCCGCCGAGCACTCCAGCCACTCTTTCAGCTCCTTGCCGGTGACCTTCAGCGCCACCAGCGTGTTGGGGTAAAGATAGAGGTCTGCCGCGTTACGGAACGACAGCTGGCCCTTCTCCACTTCGGTAAAACCGGTGGGATCATTCTTGCGCCCCCCTACCTTGAACGGCGCTGCCGCAGCCAGCACCGGTAAGCTGGCCAGATCAGGATCACCCTGAATGAAACGCTCGACGTAATCCTTCTGCGCGTTGTTGACGATCTGGATGGTCGGATCGTCCTGCACCAGCGCCAGATAGCTGTACATCACATCGGAAGCCTGACCGATGGGCTTGCCGACAAAGGTACGGGTGGCTTCATGATCCTGCTCCAGCAGCGCACGCAGGCGCTCATCCGGTGTGGTCAGAGCCTTTTTCGCCGTCTTGTCATAGATCGCCCGCGCCTCGGCACGGGTCGCCGTCACCTTCCAGCTGCCCGCGTCGTTGCTGAGGGTCATATCGACCACCCCGAGGTGATCACCCCACTGCCCCGGCATCACTGCCGGAATGTCGTTGATGGTGCCCTTGTCGATATCGATACCGGGAATGGAGGCAAAGTCCTTGCTGGGGAAGACCGCATGGGCATGACCAAACAGGATGGCATCCACGCCTTTGACATCGGCAAGGTAATACACCGAATTTTCCGCCATCAGCTTATCGGGGTCTGACGACAAACCTGAGTGAGGAATGGCCACCACCAGATCAGCTCCTTCCGCACGCATCTTCGGCACCCACTCCTCGGCGGTCTGTTTGATGTCCCGCACGGTGACCTTGCCATCGAGATTGGCTTTGTCCCACTGCATGATCTGCGGCGGTACAAAACCGATATAACCGATCTTCAGCACCTGCTCCTTGCCATCGCTGTCACGCACCCTGGTCTCCTTGATCAGATAGGGTGTGAACATCGGCTTACCGGTCTGGCTGTCGATGACGTTGGCGTTGACATAGGGGAAGTTCGCATCATTGATGGCTTCGCGCAGGAAGCCCAGACCGTAGTTGAACTCGTGGTTACCGATATTGCCCACCTCGTAGTCGAGGGTATTCATGGCCTTGTACACCGGATGCACTTCGCCCGGCTTGAGCCCCTTGGCGGCCTCGTAATCCCCCAGCGGGCTGCCCTGAATCAGATCGCCGTTATCCACCAGCACGCTGTTGGTGACTTCCTTGCGGGCCTGCTCGATCAGAGTGGCGGTGCGTACCAGACCATACCGCTCGGTCGGCTGATCCTTGTAGTAGTCGAAGTCCATCATGTTGGCATGCAGGTCGGAGGTTTCCAGCAGGCGCAGCTGCACAGTGGCCGCTCCGGCACTGCTTGCCGCCGTGGCCACTGACAGCATTACAGCAATCGACAGAGGACGAAGAGAGGGGATAACGCGGTGCTTCATCGACAACTCCTTGTACTTGGCAGAATGATGACACGCCGCACAGCTCGGATCGGAACGGCGTTCGGTAACAGAAAAACCAGACTACCCCGCCCCTGTGACAAATCAATTATTTTCTGACCACAAGGTCAAAATGTATCAGCCCGCCGTCTGACTGTTCTGCAGCGGCAGTCAGGTAACATCCCCCCAGCCATGTCATTACGCTGGATAAACAGGCGTCAGACACCACACTGTCAGCCAGCAAGATGCCTGCCGAAGCACTGGCTATTCACGGAGCGACCAGCCATGAGTTCCGTCTTGAAGCGGTGCTGGCCGCCCAGCCTGATCTGGTTCTGGCCGGAGACAACCAGACCGTCACCTTCGGCATGAGGGAAGGCGTTAGCCCAGCGCCTGATTGGCCAGAGCAAACTGGCTAAAGCCATCCCGGCTACGGGGTGCATCGCCCTTGACCATCTGCGCAACCCGGTCCACTTCCAGCAGCCCCCAGTCCACCAGGGTCTCGCACAGGCCCAGCTGTTCCGGGGTATCCATGCGCACAAAGCTGCCGTCTTCACCCTGCAACAGGGCATGAATCATGGTGCGCGCCTGCGCCGCATTTTCTGCTACGACCGGGCCGATGGCCTTGCCGCGACCGAAAGGACGCAGCAGGGCAAATCCCACCAGCTGACCATCGCGCTCAATCCCGATGCCACGTTCGGTGATCGCCAGAAAGGCCTGCAACACTCCGCTGCGCTCCATGCCGCTGCCGTGATTAAGCAGTGTCTGTAATGCCGGGGCGTCCGCGTCATCAAGCACTCGCAATGACTCAGCCACCGGCAGTGCCGCGGGTGCAGACAGCGTCGCACTGCTGACCACTCCCTGATGCTGGCGAATATAGCCGTAATTGGCGAACCCCAGCTTGGCATACAGCGGCGCACCGGCAATGGTCGCTACCAGACACAGCGCACGGTCGCCTGCCTCCGCCATGGCCAGCCCCATCAGTTGCCGCCCCAGCCCCTTGCCCTGATAGTCATCACTGACAATCACCAGACCGATCGCGGCATAATCTCCCTGCGGGCAGGCCAGCGCGGTGCCGATCACCTGCCCCTCGGCCTCCACCACGACCCCCTTGCTCAACGCAAAGTTAGTCGCCCAGTCCTGCAGACGATGAGGCCACTTCAGCTTCTGCGACAGGCCGTGAGCCGCGGGCAAATCCTCCGGAGTCATGGCCCGGAAGTGATAGATGGCTTGATCCATAACGCACTCCAACATTGGCGCCAGCGCAATCTGGCGAACAGACAGTAAACCTGCAGGGGCTCAGCCCTTTGCACCTGAAAGCCATAGCAGGCTGTTGAAAAACGTTATCGAGGCAGCCGAGACAAGGAAATACCCCGAGGGCACAAGAAACAGGCGAAAAAGCGGAGTTTAGTGAACTAAATGAGCATTTTGAGCCTGTTTTTGACGCGGTATTCGGCAACGCAGATAGGTTTTCAACGACCTGATAGACGGCTGAGCGAATGCAGCCTTTATTCCACTGCCACACCGCGCCTGCAAGAGCCCGACGGTAATTCGGCAGATTCCACTGCAGA
>NZ_LAPT01000013.1 GCF_003194385.1 Pokkaliibacter plantistimulans | reverse complement strand
ATCGTTCTCTGACTATTTTGTTGAGTCAGGAACAAGTGCCCACACGAATTATCCGATTGATTTTTAAAGAGCTTTCAACTTCTTCGCAGCGTTTACTGTGTCGTCGTTGTGGGGGCGCATTATAGGCTCATTAACTTTGGAGTCAACAATTTTCTTTCTGTTGATGTTCCGAATACCTTCCCGTTCCTTAGCGTAACCGGTCCATGGGCTTGTTACGTGCACTCTGATGACGCTCTACCCGTGAGGTATGCAGATATTGGGAGGTCGTGTCGATGCTGTCATGACCGGCATCGGCCTGAACGTGAGACAACGGTCGCTGATTCAGATTGATGTCATGGGAGATACCGGTATGACGCAAGCTATGGGGTGTCATCTGTCGCACCTCTGCTCCATCATGTGTGAAGCCATCCTCTTCCATTGCAGATGCAGTTCGCACAAAAAGCTCATTGATAACCTCCCTCAGTTGCCGAATGCCCAGATTCGCATTCAGCATGCCGCTGTCTCTTCCCCGCTGAGCGACGCGATGCCGGACGAATAAAGGCGTGTCATCACCCACCATGGGTAAAGCTGATAAACCTAGCCACGCCCGATAGCGCCGCAGAGCATTCAACAACGAGTCAGACACAGCGACGGTACGCCGCTTTCCTCCTTTACTACGCGGAATATAAAAACCCCATACACCGGTTTTCTGGTCACGCCGGAACTGCCCCATAGAAGGAGAAAACCCCGGTCGTGCCGCCACCTCTGAAATTCTCAGATAGCAGCTGTACATCAGACTGACGAGAAACAACGTACGTTCGTGAAACTCGGGGTCTTCCAGCGCCATTTTTTCGGCAGTACCCATAATGTAGGACCACTGCAGCTCCGTAAATGCTTTCAGGTCTTCGTTATCCTCACCCGCCACACTATTTTGCGCGGCGTCGCGGAATCGACCCAGCTTCAGCAAAATAGCGGCAGGATTACGCTCCGAATACTCTTCATTAATGAGGTAAATGAAAAACGCCGACAGAATCGCCAGCTTGGTCCGCAACGCCTTCTCGCTGATTCGATAAGGTAACTCCCTGCCATCCTGCTTTTTACCGAGAAAGGGTCGCCATAAGGGATTCGGTACACGCTCGCCTGTTTCCTTGATAGCAATGAACTGAGCCACATTACGATAGGCAATCAATGCCACTGGCGGGTTCTCACAATAGTCCAGATAGCGCCCAAGAATGCGCCGGGTAATGTCACTTACAGCTATCTGCTCAACATCAAAGCACCAGTGCAAAAAGGTGGTCAGCTCACTGCGATACGCCTTGTAGTTGTTCTCACTATGTCGCTGCTCCAGTAGCCAGTCCACCGCATATTCATAAACCAGAGTAGCATCCTGCTGGCTGGTAAGAGACAACCTGGTCAGATGTTGGTTGATATGCGGGTTGCCATCCTCCAGCAGCTGCACCGTATCAAACAAAGGTAATACCGGCGGCAGTTCACCCATCGAAGGTGAGTCAACAGTAAAGTCTGTATCCATTTCGGCATGTGGCGACTGATGAGCTGGTGGAGTAAATGATGAAGGTGAGGATTGGGTCGTCATGGTACTTCTCAGTGGCGACAAAATTCTGATCCCTTAGTCGGGATCGCCACACAGTGTACATATAGCCAGACTGTATATCCATCCACCCTCTTTAGCGCTTGTCTTTATACATATGTTTATTTATAAAATGTTATTTATATAAACAATATAAAAATAAACATATAGGACAGCGAGCATGAACACCTACTCCGCCCCCTCCTCGATATAGAGTTTCTTCTCAACCACAGCCGTCATCACACGGGCTGGTGCAATCGTCCCGACCTTGCAGATCTGGATCCTGAACTGATTAAAGCGGTACTGGAGGAGGCCGGTAAATTTGCCACAGGTGAACTGGCAGCGCTGAATCAAAGCGGAGATAGGGAAGGCTGTCACTGGCAGGATGGAAAAGTGACGACTCCCCGTGGCTGGCACGCGGCCTATCAACAGTTCTGCGAAGGGGGATGGTTGAGTCTGGCCCTACCAGAACGTATCGGAGGGCAAGGTTTGCCCAAACTGCTAGCCATGGCGGTAAATGAAATGTGGCTGTCTGCCAACATGGCCTTCGTCATGTTCCATGCACTGTCACAAGGCGGCTGCGAGATTCTGCTGCATGCCGCGAATGCAGCACAGCAGGCGCGCTATCTTCCCGCACTGGCCTCGGGTCAGTGGTCTTTAGCCATGGCGCTGACCGAACCGAACGCAGGCTCAGACCTGGCACCCACAACAACCAAAGCCTTTCCACTGGGTGATGGACTGTACCGGATTAAAGGTCAGAAGCTGTTCATTACCTACGGTGAGCATGACCTGACGGAAAACATTCTTCATCTGGTACTGGCACGTACTCCCGATGCTGCCCCCGGTTCCCGTGGCATGTCGCTGTACATCGTTCCCAAATATCGGATCAAACCCGATGGCACCCTGGGTGATGAAAATGATCTTCGCTGTATGTCGATAGAACACAAGCTCGGTCTGCACGGCAGCCCTACCTGCTCCATCAGCTATGGCGATCAGGATAACTGTATCGGAGAGCTGATTGGCAACGAAGGTCAGGGATTGTCATTGATGTTCATCCTGATGAATGAAGCGCGGTTGAGTACCGGCCTCCAAGGGGTCGCAACAGGTGAAATGGCCTATCAGCGCGCTTTGAGCTACGCCAGTGAGCGTATGCAGGGAAATCACTGGCAGGACAACAAGCGCCGCGTCGCCTTGATTGAGCATCCCGATGTAGCTCGTATGCTGCTGTCGATGCGATCGCGGGTACTCGGCCTGCGCTCCCTCGCCTATCTGATCTCTGCTCGCATTGATCTGGCCAATCACTGCACCGACCAGAACGAGCAGCATACCCTGCTCGCAAATGTGGCGTTACTGACCCCCATTTTTAAAGCCTTCGCCACCGAGCAAGGCCACGAAATGAGTAGCACGGCCATTCAGATCTTTGGCGGTATGGGCTTTATTGAAGAAACCGGTGTCGCACAACTCATGCGCGACAGTCGCGTTACCACTATCTATGAAGGTACCACCGGCATTCAGGCCAAAGACCTGCTGTTCCGGAAAATCCTCAGTGATCGTGGCATGGCACTCCGTCAATTGCTGGATGAGGTCAACGCCTGTGCAGATCGCCTCCTTTCTTCCACTGCCTTGCGATTTCCGGCTCAACAGCTAATGGCCTGCAGCGAACAGCTGCAACAGGTTATTGATGAATTACTCACCGATGAGAATGCAGTACAACTGCGTTGCTACGCAGGTGCCGTCCCGCTTCTGGATGCCCTGGGCTATCTGCTCACGGGCTGGCAACTGGCGGAACTGGCCAGCTCACTGCAGCTGGCCGAATACGAAACCACCTATCAGCAGAATATAGTGGCGCTGGCGCAGTTCTATACTGCCCATCATCTGGTCAAAGTCCCTGCTTTGCTGCAGACCGTTGCCACCGCAGAGACCGGTCTTGCCGACTATCGCTTCAACACATGACTAGCAGAGTCGGCAGGCGCTGCGCAGTGCCTGCCCTCAGCACCACTTCTGTTTGGTTTCACCGAAATAGGGATAGGCAAGACGCTTATTGATCAGCAGGTCCGCCAGTTTGACGTTGTCAATATAAACATCTGCAAGTATGCGGAAGTACTTGTCACGCTGCAGATGACGCAGCTCGATCACCCGCGCGCGGCGCAGAGCTGCCACAGTGACCTGCTTGGCCTGCTGTGCCAGATTCTTTTCCCGCGGGCACTGGCCTTTGATTTCGGGCGCATCGATGCCGTACACCCTGACCGGCACCCGCTCACCGACAATCCCGGGCCAGTTCTGAATATTCACCGTGAAGGTATCAGCATCATAGATGGAAGTGACTTCACTGACTCGCACCGTGCCATATTCCCGGGGAGCAGAGTGAACAGAAAACGAAACAAGTAATGCAGTAGCGCATAACAGGATACGACGGAGCGACAACATAAAAGCACACACCGATACGTGGGACTACCAATAACCACGCCCGCATTGTAGGCCAGCAGTGCGGAACACAGATGCATTTTGATGTTTAAAAATGTAACGAATTCAACTGGTTAGTTAACGATAAAAGATCACGCCTTATGTGAACGAGCCTGCAGGTCGGCTTTCATGGTATGTGCCGGCAGCAACTTCCCCAAATACGACGTCAACCCCAATAGCGGCGAACCCGAAGGGCAAGCCCGATTCAAACGCACTGCCAACAACAGGGTGCACCTGTCTGCACGCTATCCATCCCATCTGACACTCAACGTACTGCCAGCACAGAGCGTGGATAATGCCAGCAGCGGTACGAACACCTGATCGCCTTGTACTAACTAAAAACGATTCAGGCAGCCTGTGTGCTGCCTGAGTTCCTGTCATTGCCGGAGTTCAGCCCGGCGGGATCGGGTGTAATGCCTGTTCGCCCACGACCGTGAACCACTCTCTTGCCTGCCACTGCCGCACCAGTCCGTTGATAACATAGGGATCAGCTCCGGCGAAGGCTTCCACCTCAGCGACATCGGTGACTTTGAACACAATCACGCCCTGCATCGGACCCTCGGTGGTGGCACCGCCCAGCACCAGTTGCCCGGACGCCAGAAAAGGCTCGCAGTGCGCCAGATGGGCCTGACGATACTGGCCACGCTGTTCGAGATACTCGTCGACATAATCATAGGTAAGCAAAACATGTTTCATTCTGACGGCCTCTTTGTAGCTGCACATCCGCAACGTCTGACAACGCTTTCACACGTTGTTGCAACATAGCCTGATCAGACGATCAAACCCAGTGTTCGTGCTTCGGCTACCACCTCTGCGACAATTCCCAACGCCAGTGGCAGACGGCTCTTCGCCCCCCTGATCAGCCCGATCGGGCCTTTCACCCGGGCGATCTGTGCCTCAGCCACACCCTGTTCCTGCAGATACTGCAAACGCAGCTGATGCGCTCTGGGGCTACCCATCGCACCGATATAAAACGCTGGCGTACCGAGCAGCCGATGGAGAATGTCGGCCTCAATATCGTGGTCATGGAAACACAGCACCACTGCACTCCAGGGATCAATCCCCGACAAGTCCAGTCTCGCCGCTGTCGCGAAATGATGGTTGGCACTGATACCGACTGACGCCACTTCACGCAGCGTTGTCTGGTTGTTGGTGTAGCTCTGGGTCTCAAGCTCCATCGCCGCCGCAATATGACCAATAGCCGCCACCGCCGGGCCTGCACCGATAACAATCATCTGTGGCGCAGGCAGATGGGCACGCCAGAATTCGTCACCGCGACGCTGGGTGCTTGCCGGTTGGCCAGGCTGCATTTCCACAATACGGCTCTGCCCGCTGGGCAAATCCGTCACATGCCAGAACGGTACGCGCTGCTGCTTGAGCTGCATGACCTGCTCGATCAGCGCCAGACTAAGGCTCTGGTCGTAGTAGATATCCAGCCCGCAGCCGCAAGGCAGCTCAATATCCACGTAGGGAGAATCCTTGCCGTAACGACTGCTGCGGTTGTGCCGTTGCTGCAGGCACTCGACCGCCTCCAGCGCCACGCTTTTCTCCACACAGCCACCGGACAGATAACCAACAAACTCACCGGAGTCTGTAACGGCCATCTGCGCCCCCAGTGCCCGTGGTGACGAACCTTCGATATGGATCAAGGATACCAGCGCGGTACGGTAGCCGCGCCGGGCCCAGCGTAACAGCCGGGGCCAGACATCTTCCTGATTATCGAACTGATTGATGATCACGTGGCCATACTCCTGTTGCCAGGCCCTGACGTGCACGATCACACCACGAAGGGGAGATCGTGCACGGGCTCCAGCGCTACTGACCGGTACTCAGGGTCTGCAGATAAGCAATCACATCGGCACGGTCAGACGCAGAAGGAATACTGAACGGCATGGTCGTCCCCGGCACCGCCGCAAAAGGCGATGTCAGAAAGGTATCCAGCGATGCGGCATCCCACACCACGTCATAGCTTTTCAGCGCCTGAGTGTAGTTGATGCCCGCCAGCGAACCGGCATGACGCCCCACCACGCCCAGCAGGCTCGGCCCTACCAGTGGCGAACCATTGGTGGTGTGGTAGGCACTGCACTGAGCGGTAAACAGCTCGCGGCCATGGCCTGCGTCCCCCGCCGCCAGTGTGCTACCGGCATAGGCGATGGCGGTCAGTGTCATCAGGTGTAAAGCAGTACGACGAATTACCTTCATCTACGTCAGACCTTAAGTTCAGAAGGGTTGATAGGCAGTGTGCGAATACGCTTGCCAGTGGCAGCAAAGACGGCGTTGGTAATCGCCGGGAATACGGCGGCTGTGCCCGTCTCACCGACGCCACCGGGCGCTTCGAGACTGTCGACGATATGCACGTCAACAAGCGGCGCCTCATACATCCGCACCGGCTGATAGGTGTCGAAGTTACTCTGCTGAACCTGCCCGTCCTTGACGGTAATGGCACCGTAGAGCGCCGCAGTCAGGCCGAATACTGCCCCGCCTTCGATCTGCGCTTTGACCGTATCCGGGTTGACCGTCAAACCACAGTCAATCACCGCATGAATACGCTGGCAGCGCACCGCGCCCTGCTCACTGACGGCCACTTCCGCGACCATTGCCAGATAGCTGCCAAAGGCAAACTGCACCGACACACCCAGACCGTGACGTTCCGGCAACTGCTTGCCCCACCCCGCCTGCTTCAGCGCCAGTTCCAGTACCTGCCTGGCACGGGGGTTATTGCCCAGCAACGCCAGACGATAGCTGGCCGGATCCTGTTTGGCCGCTGCCGCCATTTCGTCAATAAAGCTTTCCACCATAAAGACGTTGTGCGTCGGGCCTACTCCACGCCACCAGGACGTCAGCACACCGCGAGGCTCAACGCGACGGAACTCGACACGGATATTGTCAAATTCATACGGCGGCTCTTTGGCGCCCTCCACCCCGTCCGGGTCGACACCGTTCACGAAAGCACCGGGGAAGGCACGCGCCATGATGGATGAGCCAGATACCCGGTGAAACCACGCCACCGGCTTACCTTCCGCATCAAGGCCACCCCACAGGCGGTCGTAGTAGTAGGGGCGATAGAAACCGTGCTGGATGTCCTCTTCACGGCTCCAGATCACCTTGACCGGCCCCTGGACCTGTTTGGCAACCTTGACCGCGTGGATCATACCGTCCAGTTCAAGGCGACGGCCAAAGGCACCGCCCATCAGGAAGTTATTGATAAACACTGACTCCGGCGGCAGTCCGGTCAGCTGGGCAACGGTTGCCTGCGCCAGCGTCAGGGTCTGGCAGCCACCCCATACATCACAGCGCTTATCAGTGATCTCTACCGTGTAGTTCATCGGCTCCATCGGCGCATGGGACAGGAACGGCAACTGGTACACAGCCTCCAGACGCGTGGTGGCTGATGCCAGCGCCTTTTCGACATCGCCATCGTTGCGGGCCAGCCCGCCGCTCTGTTGCGATTCGCTGTCCAGCTGCTGCACAACCTCTTCCATGCCGACACTGGCGTTGTCGCCAAAGTCCCACTGAATGCTGGCCGCTCGCAGGCCCTTCATGGCGGCCCAGGTGTTGTCAGCCACAACGGCCACTGCCTCATCGGTCAGCACCACCTGCTGCACACCGCGAACAGCTTTGATGGCGGCTTCATCCACTGCCACGGGTTTACCGCCCAGCACCGGACACACCGCAATAGCGGCGTGTTTGAGATTGGCAGTCTGAAAGTCGATACCGTACTGCGCCTTGCCGCGCACCTTGTCGGGGGTATCAATACGATGGTGCGGCTTGCCCAGCAGCGTCATCTGTTCACGTGTTTTCAGTACCACACTGTCTGCAGCCGGTTGCGGCAGCCCGGCTGCCACATCCACCAGCTCACCGTAGCTCAGCTTGCGCTGGCCACTGGCATCATAGACATAACCACTGCTGGCTTTGCAGCTCGCCGGGTCGACCTTCCACACCTGCGCCGCCGCGGCAATCAGCAGCGTGCGGGCTACTGCACCGGCCTGACGTAATGGCGTCCAGAAGGCACGTATGGTGGTCGAACCGCCGGTCACCTGATAGCCACCGATGGCCGGGTTACCGTACAACGCGGCATTGGCCGGAGAAGCCAGCACCTTAACGGTATCGACATCCACTTCCAGCTCTTCCGCCAGCAGCATGGACTGGGCCATGTACACGCCCTGCCCGACTTCCGCCATGGGCATCACCAGCGTGACCTGGTTGTCATGGCCGATCCGGATAAAAGCACCCAGATCCGTGAGGCTGGCCTCAGGCTGTGCTGCCAGCACCTGAGCAGGCAACTGCAGCCCGACGATCAGACCACCGCCCAGCATGCCACCGAGTTTGAGAAACTGACGACGATCCAACGCAGGAGAATTGATTGCGCTCATGGCTCAGACCTCCTGCGCTGCGTTCTTGATGGCCTGCCGGATACGCTGATACGTACCGCAGCGGCAGACGTTGCCGGACATGGCGCCATCGATATCGGCATCGGTCGGGTGAGCATTGCTGAGCAGCAGCGCGGTGGCTGACATCAGCTGGCCAGACTGGCAATAGCCACATTGCGGCACATCCAGCTCAACCCATGCCTGTTGCAGGGCTTTGCCCTGAGGCAGCGCATCAATCGATTCGATAGTGGTGATACTGCCGCCTTTGGCGACACTGACGGGTGTCAGGCAGGAACGGATGGCCTGATTATTAAGCATCACGGTGCAGGCACCGCACAGGGCTTTGCCACAGCCGAATTTGGTCCCTGTCAGTCCGACGATATCGCGGATCGCCCACAGCAGGGGCATGTCATCGTCGACATCCAGGTCATAG
Source organism: Pokkaliibacter plantistimulans (assembly GCF_003194385.1). Classification (GTDB taxonomy): domain Bacteria; phylum Pseudomonadota; class Gammaproteobacteria; order Pseudomonadales; family Balneatricaceae; genus Pokkaliibacter; species Pokkaliibacter plantistimulans. The sequence goes on along the minus strand of NZ_LAPT01000013.1, from coordinate 36,759 downwards.
GGCTTACCGTTGATCTGCAGTTGGATGGCCATCGTGTTTCCCTCATCAAGTTCGCTCTACCGGCTTTTATCCGAGCATCCTATGTCACCCACGCCAGGACGGAATGCCCATTGCTACGGCAGACTTGCCTGATTCTCCGAAGCTACTTACGGAAAGCTGACAAACGTCTTCCTGAGAGGGAGGGAGATACAGTGCTCTGTCGATCTGAACTGTTGGGGGAAGGATCAATGCATGCCCAGCGAACTCCGATAAGTGAGCCTCTCATCAACGCCGGTAACTTGTCATTGCCGGCGCCAGCAGTGGCCTCGGTGAAGCCACTGCCCACCATCTGGCCCCGCCCCAATAGTCGGGAGCCCGATGGTGGGTAGCCTTTATTTGATTAGGAAAGGAGACATTGCGAAGAGGGCTATCAGGCTATGGCAACTGCTGTTATCTCCTCCTGAGTACGGTAGCGCTCCATGTCCTTGGACGGTGACAAACCGAACATCCGCGAGTATTCACGGCTGAACTGCGACGGGCTGTCATACCCAACCTCATACCCCGCTCTGGACACTTCCAGATCCTGCGAGAACATCAGACTGCGAGCCTCCTGCAAACGCAGCTGCTTCTGATACTGCAGGGGCGTCATATGCGTGACGGCCTTGAAGTGCTGGAAGAATGCCGCCGAACTCATGCAGGAAATATCCAGCAGTTCGCTGATATCGAAAGGCTCACGGAAGCGCTCACGAATATGCTGGATCGCCGCACTGATACGGCGCAGCCGACTGTCACGGTTAGCGATCTGCTGAATCAGCGGCCCCTGTTCACTATTGATCAGCCAGTACAGAATTTCCCGCTCGGCCAGCGGCGCGATGTAGGAAATATCACCCGGGCTGTCCAGCAGCGAAACCAGACGGATCATGGCATCCAGCAGGCGTGGCGTTACCAGATTGATGTTCAGCGCCTTGTCGTTACGGGGTGATGCATCGTGCTTGATATTGAGATCGAGCATCATGTCACTCAGCCCCTTCACGTCCAGATCAAGACGGATACCGAGATAAGGTTCCTCCGGCGATGCCTGGAACACATGACCTGCCACCGGCACATCGACCGATACCACCAGATAGTGGGCCGGGTCATAGATATAGGTTTCCTTCCCCAGAGTGGCCTTTTTCGCTCCCTGAACAATCAGACACAGCGCCGGTTCATACAGGCCGTGTCTGGGCTCTGTTGGCTCTGAAAGCCGAGCCAGGTTCAGACGAGGAATCGCCGTTTCATAGAGACAGTCAGACGGGCAGAATCGGGTCAGCATGCCTGCCAGTTCTTTGGTACGTACAGCGATGTCGTCGTTCATCAATCCTCCTTGAGCACACGGTGTGTGCATCATGACAACATGTCATCAGCCATGCAGGCGTTCCCGATACAGGATCATCCCGGCATGGTACAGAACACCATTAACAAAATCGCCTTCAGCGTCGAAACCCTTGTCGTCCTGATAATCAATGTGGTCATTGCTTATCTGGTACCACCCTTGGTAGGCGTGATGCCGTGTGCCTCTGTGCTCGACATAGCGTCCGTCGAGCATCAGTTCATGGCGTATATAGCCGTCGGCGGTCACCCACATGCCTACGTAGGGGTGGAGCTGGGTCTTCATGATTGCGATCTCCTCAGTGAGTCAGGCAGCCATTCCGTGCGGTCACTCACCCTGATCGAAGGTGATCATCGAACCTGTTTACGATCTGCTGCGCGTCGGCTAAAGGCGTTGGGAAGTCAGTTCCCGGTTGAGTGAAACGGGCTGGCAAGATCGTGAACCTGTTGCGGGTGACGGAATGGAAAAGCGTTGTCGTTATTGGGTTCAGGGCCATCTGGCGTCAGCAGGCTTTACCCAGCAGATGGCGAAACGGTGTCACGTTGATCCAGTCCAGCCGTTCTGCCACTGACGGGTGTGCCGGGGAGCGGCTGGTGTCAGGCTGAGCACCGCTGCTCTGCGCAGGTGTGCTCATCATCTGGTAGTGGTAAAGGTCAAACACGCCGTGTACCAGTTCTGGCAGGCGGTCGATAAAGTGCTGCATATGTGGCTGGCGAAAATGAGCCTGCAGGTCATCCTCATTGCGCCAGCGCTCAACGATGACCCACAGATCCTGGTCATCCAGCGACTGGTGCACATCAAATGCCTGGCACCCTTCCTCCGCCCGACTGGGCTCCACCAGCTCGATCAGTGCCCGTCCTAAATGAAGAGATTGGCCCTGCTGTGCGCGAACATAGGCCATGATGGTCAGTGCTTCCATGGTGTCCTCCGGCTGACAGATGCCGTGCATCTGCCTGATCAAAAAAGAGGGTGAGGTCATGGATAACAGAGGGAACTGCGGTGTTATCCATGGCAACCATGATGCACCAACGAACGCCAGCGCTATTAGTCAGATGGTCTGCAAGACTTGCACAATACTCCAGACTGCGCTGTTTGTGAGTTGAAGTATGCTTGATCGCCTGAGCTTGCTGTAAAGCCTGAATGAGCGATGAAGCAGGATGAAGCCTGCTTCATTCAGATCTGTTTGAGGAGAACAATCAGAAAAGCACTTACGCTTTTTTAGACCAGCTTACGCTTTTTTAGACCAGCGCCCGCCCCTGCAGGCGCTGCAGGATACCCAATGGCGCCCATTCAGGTTTGGCCATGGCAGTGACGGGCAGAAAGAAAGTCTGCTCCAGCATATGCTGCCCGGACATCACGGCATGGGAGGTCTGATCAGAGAAGCAGATCCATACTGCGCCCTGCGGAAACGGCATGGTTTCCTGATCGCAACTGCGCTGATATTCCATATCGGCCTTCATGGCGTCATGCAGATTGAGCATCAGATGGTCATAACGGCTGCGTGGACTCTTGGTGATGTGTAACCAATGCAGCAGTTTGGCCGAGCCCGGAAACGGTGATTTGATCCGGGGCAGAAAGCGCTTTGCCACCTGCTCGAAGGGCTCACCCACCCGCCACACACGCGGCGCGCCGCTGGGATTGACGTTGGTAAACACCCGCAAGATCCGCTCGCCATAGTTGGGGCGAGAGGGGAAGGCATCAATATGCAGCCTGCTGTCATCCTTGCGCCAGGAGGTTTGCCGCCCTTCCACCTGCATCAGGCGCAGGCTGGTAGGTGCGGTGCGCAGACGCTGCCGGTATTCAGGGAACAAGCCATCCACCAGCGCACAGGCCTGCTGCTGAAAACGCCCTACCAGCTCACGCACGGGCTGCTGTTTGTCATCAGCCAGTACACCGTGCAACACCCCTCCGTTGGCGGCCAGGCTGATATTCTTGCGTTTGGGGTCGGCAATGGCAGGGTCAAGCAACGGTGCTTCATTATCCTGCAGGGTGAAATTCAGTTTGGGGAAGTACAGTACCTTGCCACTTTCAAGGGCTTCCAGCAGCAGCTGGCGGGAGACAGGTAACTCCTGACCATTCCAGTCGCTGGAGGTCACTTCAAGAATCTGTGATTGGCTCATAATGGCGCGCCGTACGTGGGGTAAAACAATCCTTGAGGGGCGCTCTGGATGCACAGATGGCAGTCAGGCTGCAGCCGTGAGGAGCGATGCTACGGCTGGATACATCCCTTATTCCTTCAAGGTCCGGGCGAAAATTGTATCAATCACTACATTTGTAAAGACGGAAGATTAATGGAGCTTTTGTGGACAAATAATGCACAGTCGCCTGAGAGCAGACTTAACTTCCATTGGGTCACCGCTCTGCCGATGATTGTTGACAATTAGTCGAATTTTTAGAATTATACACTCCGCAAAATCCTCACATTGTTGACAATACATCTCTCATCTGCTTTTTTAACCTCCTGAATCCGCAGTTCACCGACAATTGTTGACACCACTGAAGACACCATGAGCAAAATCCTCAGCCCGAAGCTGTCTGACAGCCACGACGACAAAACTTTGTCGGACCATGTTTTTCGCAAGCTGCAGACTGCCATCGTCAAGGGCGAGATGGCGCCCGGCAGCAAAATTTCCGAGCCTGAACTGGCCCGCACCTATGGCATCAGCCGTGGCCCACTGCGTGAGGCACTGAGCCGTCTCGAAGGACAAAAGCTGCTGGTACGCATTCCTCATGTGGGTGCACGGGTTGTTTCCCTCAGCCATGAAGAACTGATTGAGCTGTATCAGGTGCGCGAGTCACTGGAAGGGCTGGCCTGCCGGCTGGCGGCAGAGCGAATGCAACCCCATGAAATAGAAGAGCTGCGCCGCGTGCTGGATGCCCATGAACAGGATGAAGCTTTTCAGGCGGGCCGTGGCTACTACCAGCAGGAAGGTGACTACGACTTCCACTATCGCATCGTGCAGGGTACCGGCAATCAGATGCTGATCCGCATTCTCTGCAACGAGCTTTATCAGCTGGCGCGGATGTACCGCATTCAATACTCGGCAACGCCCAATCGGCCACGACAGGCATTTGCCGAACATCACCGGATTCTCGACGCCATTGCCGAAGGCGATGGTGAGCTGGCGGAGATGCTGATGCGCCGTCATATCAGCGCCTCCCGCCGCAATATCGAACGACAGATCGAACGCCAAGCAGAGCGTTAAAAGACAAAAAACACTCTGAAGGAGTGATTAGCGATGACCCATAACAACACCCCTCTTCCCGTCAACGCCCAGTATCGCAAGCCCCTGCCCGGCGCCCCTGTGGAGTATTTCGACACCCGTGCCGCAGTAGAAGCGATCCAGCCTGGTGCCTGGGCACGCCTGCCCTACACATCCCGCATCCACGCTGAAAACCTGGTACGCAAATGCGACCCGGCCATGCTGACCGAGTGCCTGACCCAGATTGTGGAAGGCAAGCGCGAGCTGGACTTCCCCTGGTTCCCTACCCGCGTGGTATGCCACGACATTCTTGGCCAGACGGCGCTGGTGGACCTTGCCGGGTTGCGTGATGCCATTGCCGATCAGGGCGGCGACCCCGCCAAGGTCAACCCGGTGGTGCCGGTCCAGCTGATCGTTGACCACTCACTGGCCGTCGAACATCCCGGTTTCGAGCAGGATGCCTTCAGCAAGAACCGTGCGGTGGAAGACCGCCGCAATGATGACCGCTTCCACTTCATCAACTGGACCAAACAGGCGTTCAAGAATGTGGACGTGATTCCTCCCGGCAACGGCATCATGCACCAGATCAATCTGGAGAAAATGTCGCCGGTGATTCACAACGACAATGGTCTGGCCTATCCCGATACCTGCGTCGGCACCGACAGTCATACTCCTCACGTGGATGCACTGGGCGTGATTGCCGTCGGTGTCGGCGGCCTCGAAGCTGAAAACGTTATGCTGGGCCGTGCCTCCTGGATGCGTCTACCCGATATCATCGCGGTTGAGCTGACTGGCAAACCCCAGCCCGGTATCACAGCTACCGATGTGGTGCTGTCTCTGACTGAATTCCTGCGCAAGGAGAAGGTGGTCGGTGCCTATCTTGAGTTCCGTGGGGAAGGCGCTGCGGCCCTGACGCTCGGCGACCGTGCCACCATTTCCAACATGGCCCCGGAATACGGCGCCACGGCGGCACTGTTCTACATTGACCAGCAAACCATTGATTACCTGAACCTGACCGGGCGCGATGCGGATCAGGTCAAACTGGTGGAAACCTATGCCAAAGAAGCGGGTCTGTGGGCGGACACGCTGAAAGATGCGGTGTTCGAGCGCACGCTGCATTTTGATCTGTCTACCGTAGTACGCACGCTGGCGGGCCCATCTAACCCCCATCGCCGCCTGCCCGTTTCAGCGCTGGCCGAGCGTGGCATTGCCGTCGATCTGGATAAAGCCAAAGCGGAAGAGGCTGAAGGCCTGATGCCGGACGGCGCGGTGATCATCGCCGCCATCACCAGCTGCACCAATACCAGTAACCCGCGCAACGTGATTGCCGCGGGCCTGCTGGCACGCAATGCCAATAAATACGGACTGGTGCGCAAGCCCTGGGTCAAGACCTCGCTGGCACCCGGCTCCAAAGCGGTACAGCTGTATCTGCAGGAATCCGGCCTTGAAGCCGAGCTGGAAAAACTGGGCTTCGGTGTCGTCGCTTTTGCCTGCACCACCTGTAACGGCATGTCAGGTGCGCTTGATCCGAAGATCCAGCAGGAAATCATCGACCGTGATCTGTACGCCACAGCGGTACTGTCGGGTAACCGCAACTTCGATGGCCGTATCCATCCCTATGCCAAGCAGGCATTCCTCGCCTCACCACCGCTGGTCGTGGCCTATTCCATCGCCGGTACCATGCGCTTTGATATCGAGAAAGACGTGCTGGGCGTGGTTGACGGTCAGGAAATCCGTCTCAAGGACATCTGGCCGACCGACGAGGAAATCGATGCGGTAGTAAAAGCCGCGGTCAAACCTGAGCAGTTCCGTCAGGTCTATATCCCCATGTTTGCCAAACAGGATGACAAGGCAGAGCAGATTGATCCTCTGTACCAGTGGCGCCCGATGAGCACTTACATCCGCCGTCCGCCCTACTGGGAAGGTGCGCTGGCCGGTGAGCGTACCCTCAAGGGCATGCGCCCTCTGGCCGTACTGCCCGATAACATCACCACCGATCACCTGTCACCCTCTAATGCCATTCTGGCCAGCTCAGCCGCGGGTGAATATCTGACCAAGATGGGTCTGCCAGAGGAGGACTTTAACTCCTATGCCACCCATCGCGGTGACCACCTGACCGCCCAGCGCGCCACCTTCGCCAACCCTCAGCTGGTTAACGAGATGGCCGTCGTTGACGGTGAAGTGAAGAAAGGTTCTCTGGCTCGTGTCGAACCCGACGGCACCGTAATGCGCATGTGGGAAGCCATCGAAACCTACATGAACCGCAAACAACCACTGATCATCGTGGCAGGTGCCGACTACGGTCAGGGCTCGTCCCGTGACTGGGCCGCCAAGGGCGTGCGTCTGGCCGGTGTCGAGGCCATTGTGGCAGAAGGCTTCGAGCGTATTCACCGCACCAACCTGATTGGCATGGGCGTGCTGCCTCTGGAGTTCAAACCCGGCACCACCCGTAAGACGCTGGGCCTCGATGGTACCGAAACCTACGACGTCATTGGCCAGCGCAAACCACGGGCTGATCTGACACTGGTGGTTCATCGTCGTAACGGTGAACGCATTGAAGTGACCGTCACCTGCCGTCTGGATACCGCAGAAGAGGTGTCGATCTACGAGGCAGGCGGTGTGCTGCAGCGCTTCGCTCAGGACTTTTTGGAATCGGAAGTGGCGTAAGTCTGAGACTAGCAGGGTATGAACCGGTCACGTTCATACCCTGCCAGACTTGATCAGACAACGACGTTGTTACAGTTCAGGAACCCCATCATGCCCCATGCTCCTCAGGTAAAAATCCCCGCTACCTATATCCGTGGTGGCACCAGTAAAGGTGTTTTCTTTCGTCTGCAGGATTTGCCGGAACGCTGTCAGGTAGCAGGCCCAGCGCGCGATGCACTGCTGATGCGCGTCATCGGCAGCCCTGATCCTTATGCCAAGCAGATTGATGGCATGGGCGCGGCGACTTCCAGCACCAGCAAAACGGTCATACTCAGCAAATCAAGCCGCCCGGGCCACGATGTGGACTACCTGTTCGGGCAGGTTGCCATCGACAAGGCCTTTGTCGACTGGAGTGGCAACTGTGGCAACCTGTCTGCTGCGGTCGGTCCGTTCGCCATTGCCAGCGGGCTGATTGATGCCGCGCGCATCCCCGCCAACGGCATCTGCACCGTTCGCATCTGGCAGGCCAATATCAGCAAGACCATTGTGGCTCATGTACCGATCACCGATGGCGAAGTGCAGGAAACCGGTGACTTCGAGCTGGACGGTGTCACCTTCCCTGCTGCTGAAGTACAACTGGAATTCCTTGATCCTGCGGATGAGGGCGACGGTGAAGGGGGTGGCGCCATGTTCCCCACCGGCCATCTGGTGGATGATCTGGAGGTGCCCGGCGTCGGCACGTTCAAGGCCACCATGATCAATGCCGGCATTCCCACCATCTTCCTCAATGCAGAAGAGATAGGTTACAGCGGCACCGAGCTGCAGGAGGCCATCAATGGCGATGCCGCTGCCCTCGCCCGTTTTGAAATCATCCGGGCACACGGCGCCATTCGTATGGGACTGATCAAATCAGTAGAGGAAGCCGCTACCCGCCAGCACACTCCCAAAGTGGCCTTTGTAGCCAAACCCAGAGATTACGTGGCATCCAGCGGCAAAGAAGTGAAGGCAGCCGATGTTGATTTGATGGTGCGGGCGCTGTCCATGGGCAAGCTGCACCATGCCATGATGGGCACCGCCGCGGTAGCCATCGGTACTGCCGCCGCCATTCCCGGCACGCTGGTGAATCTGGCAGCAGGCGGCGGAGAGCGCAATGCGGTGCGGTTCGGCCACCCGTCTGGCACCTTGCGCGTGGGCGCTGAAGCGGTGAGAAACGGAGACCAGTGGCAGGTGACCAAAGCCATCATGAGCCGGAGCGCACGCATCCTCATGGAAGGCAATGTGCGCGTACCCGGCGACAGCTTCTAAAAACGCACTCGCAAGTCAGCAGCGTATCAACAGACATCAGGGGCATGGCCAGTCCATGCCCTTCTGCACACTGTTGCAGTGCTAACTACCCACGCGGGCCAGCGTGCAGACGCGCCGCCGCCTCGCGCATCAGCCCTCGCAACCACAGGATCCCGAGATCACTGTTCTGATGTTTGTGCCACTGCATGCACTCATTCAGAGGTGGCATCGGTACCGGTGTCGGGAACACCCTGAGCGGCATCCCATAGCCAATCGCCTTATCAATCAGCAGCCGCTGCAACGTCGCAATCAGATCCGTTCCGATAATCAAGCTCGGCAGGCAGGAAAAACTGAAGGTCTGCACTTCTATACGCCGACGCAGATCGGCCCGTTCGTAATTGTGCGTCTCAAACGAGGGGTTGGAGTCCGGTGGCTGCATGATGGCATGGCCTGCAGAGACGAAACGCTCCAGCGTCATCTCGCCCTCGGCCAGTGGACTGCCCTGCCACACGATGCAGGCCAGATCGTCCATCAGCACCGACTCGGTAGGATGGTCCGATGAGCAGAATAAGTCAGGCAGGATCAGCATGTCGGCTTCACCCCGCTCCAGCTCTTTCTTCGGGTCAATCACCTGCGGCACGAAGTTAAAACGCACCCGGCTCTGCTGCTCACGGGCCACCTGCATGGCACTGGGTACCAGAGTATTGAGAATAAAGTCGGACACGCAGATGCGGAAAGTACGGTCGGTCGTCTGCGGGTCAAACTCCGGCTTCAGGGTAATCGACGCATCAATGCGAACCAGAATATCCCTGACCGGCAGTTCCAGCTTTTCCGCCAGCGGCGTCAGCAGCATCTTGCGCCCGACCTGAGTCAGCAGTTCATCGTTGAAGTAGCCGCGTAAACGCGACAGCGAGTTACTCATGGCAGACTGGCTGAGATGCAGCTCTTCCGCCGCCAGACTGACACTGCGCTTGCGTATCAGCGCATCCAGAGCCACCAGCAGATTCAGATCAAGTTTGCGAAAGTGCATTTGTTGTTATTCCTTTCGGTGCCACCCTGCCTATGCATCGATCACAGTTATAGATCGACAGACAACCATCGACAGGATCTATTGATCCATACGCTAGCCCGTCGGTCCGCATAGCACAAGACTATTCCCTACCTCGCCGATGAATCGATCTCATCAATATATTCAACCCGTATTATCAATTTAAAAAATAGAAAGGCTTTGACTAGGATGACCCTTATTCCTGCAGAGCCAATAATTCGCTGAAGGTCTTTTCGGGTTTTATTGCATCACTCTGCACTATAAAAACAATTCTAATTCGGAGTCGCTATGTTCCGTTATTTCCCCACCAATTACGTCTGGGACCTCTCTGTCAATCTGGCCATTGAAATGGGCGCTCGTATTGGCGAAATAGAAGAGATGTGTTCTCCCCTGAAAGAATTTGCTGATAAACCCGATGCTGCCGCCTCTCAGGCATTTCGCCAGACCTGGGCAAAAATGGCCGATAAACTGTGCGATCTGGCCTGTGAAGATGAACAGCGGGGTCGGCTTTATTCAGCGGCGGAGAAATACAATCGCGCCGCGATCTATTACCTCACCGCTGAACGCCTGCAAGGCGTCAACTCACCCGGCCGCGCGGAACTGTACCAGCGTGTGCAGAGCACCTTCCGCCGGGGTATCGAACTGGGCGGCGAAAACTGCGAACGGGTCGAAATCCCCTATCAGGACAAACACCTTTCCGGTCTGCTGGTACGTGCCGAGAACGTGGAAGGCCCGGCCCCCGTGCTGGTACAGCTCAACGGTCTGGACTCCACCAAGGAGATGAAATACCGCGTTGGCCTGCCGCAGTGGCTGGCAAAACGGGGTATTTCGTCGCTGATCATTGATCAGCCTGGCACCGGCGAGGCCATCCGCCTGCAGGGTCTGCATGCGGTCTACAACACCGAAGTCTGGGCCAGCACGGTCGTGGACTGGCTGGAACAGCGCGACGACGTTGACCCCAAACGTATTGGCTGTGAAGGCGTCTCGCTGGGTGGCTATTACTGCCCGCGCGCGGTGGCATTCGAGCCACGCTTCGCCTGTGGTGTGGTGTGGGGCGCCAACCACGACTGGCGTGATGTGCAGCAAAAGCGACTGGCCAGAGAAGGCAGCTTCCCTGTTCCCCACTACTGGGAACATGTGCGCTGGGTATGGGGTGCCAAAGACATGGACGAATTCATGGCCATTGCCGAAAACGTCCACCTCGACGGTGTGGTAGAGAAAATCCGGGTGCCTTTCCTTGTCACCCATGGCAGCAAGGACTCGCAGATTCCGGTGCAATGGGCACAACGAACCTACGACCAGCTGATCAACTCCCCTCAGCGCGAACTGAAGATCTTCACTGAACGCGAAGGCGGTGTGCAGCACTCCAGCTTCGACAACTCCGTCAACGCCGGTCACTACATTGCCGACTGGGTGGCCGAAACCCTGGGTGGACGCACGGCCCTGCCACAAGGCTGAGATCACGGAGCGACTGATGCTCCCTGACATGCCGGCAACGGTGGTCACTGGCGCCACAGTGATGAGCGCCAAACCACTATCGCATGCCCTTCCAGCTTCATTACCAACAACTTCATTACGACAACAATAAGGCGAGGTGGTTATGACCGCAGTTAACAAGGTGCTTATCGTTGGCGGTGGCTTTTCCGGTATTGCCGCCGCCATCGAACTACGCAAACAGGGTATTGCCGTTGACCTGATCGAGCGCGACCCCGACTGGCGCCCAGAAGGTGCTGGTATTTCTCTGGGTGCCGCCACATTACGCGCCCTCAACCGTCTGGGGGTCTACGAGGCCTTCCAGCAGCAGGGTTTTACTTCGGAAGATGCCGATCTGGTCACGCCTGCAGGGCACAAGATTGCCACCCTGTCCGTAGGCCCCGCCGTGGGCTCTGACATCAGGGGCGAAGGCGGCATTCTGCGTCCGGTACTGGGCAAGATTCTGGCAGACAAGGTGCTGGCCAGCGGTGCCGAGGTGCGTCTTGGTATCAGTTATCAGTCCATGGAACAGCAGGGTGACAGCGTTGCAGTCCAGTTCAGTGATGGCTCATCCGCCCGGTACGATCTGGTCATCGGTGCGGAAGGATTGCATTCTCAGCTGCGTCAGCACCTGTTCCCGCAACTGCCCGCGCCGGAATACGTCGGTCAGGGCGTCTGGCGTGCGGTATTCCCCCGCCCCGAAACGTTTCAGCAGACCCGCCTGTGGCTGGGTGACAGCGTCAAAGTCGGCCTCAACCCCTGCTCGCAGGAGCGGATGTACATGTTCATCACCGAGATTCGCCCGAACCGTGAGCATATTGATCCGTCCACCTGGGCTGACGCCATGGCGGCGCTGCTGCAGCAGTTCCCTGACCCTTTCCTGCAGGCGCTGATTCCTCATCTGTACGCTGACGATGCCCACATCGACTACCGTCCGCTGTTCAATCTGCTGGTGCCCATGCCGTGGAACGTCGGCCGTATCGTGCTGATTGGTGACACGGTGGCCGCCACCACGCCCCATCTGGCATCCGGCGCCTGTATCGGCATCGAAAGCGGCATCGTGCTAGCCGAGGAGCTGGGGCAGTGCGACTCACTACAGCAGGCGCTCGATCAGTTCCATCAGCGGCGCTGGGAGCGTTGCCGACTGGTGGTAGAGAACTCTGCCCGGCTGGCACAGATCGAGATCAACCACGGTGACAAACGTGAACACGGGCAGATCACCGTCGAGTCCTTCAAGGCGCTGGCTCAGCCCATCTGACCTTTCCCTGTAACGGGAGCAACACGCACGTTATCGCAGCGCCTGTCGCTGCTCGCCTGAATAGAGGTTTATGCCATGAATATTATTGGTCTGGAGACGCTGGTATTCAGCGTCGAAGAGCTGGAAGCCTGCTGCGCTTTCCTCAGCGATTATGGCCTGCACTGTGTTTCGCAGTCCGCCAGCAGCGCACGCTTTGAGGCCGAAGACGGCACAGCGGTGGAAATTCATACCGACGATGTGGCGGGCCTGCCGAAAACCGACATTCCCTCCCCTGCACTGCGCGAAACCGTCTACGGTGTTGTCTCAGCCAGCGTGCTGGATGAGATCAGGCAGGAACTGAGCAAGGATCGCGAGGTGCTCTGCGATGAAGACGGCACCCTGCACTGTGTTGATGACGAAGGGTTTGCACTGGCCTTCAAAGTCAGTAGTCGCCGCCCTCTTCAGGCCCGGCCAGACCTGACCAACACCCCGGGACACGCCCCTCAGCGCCCGGTGAATCAGCCTGGGGTGGACCCACAACGTCCGGCCAAACCCCTGACCCTGTCCCACGTGGTGTACTTCGTCAATAACGCCGCCAAAGCCGAAGCCTTTTATGAACGGCTGGGCTTTCGCACCTCCGATCGCTTTGAAGGCGTCGGCCCCTTCATGCGTCCGGCAGGCAGCGATGATCACCACTGCCTGTTCATGATCGAAACGCCCCCCTTCGTCAGAGGTTGTGAACATTTCACCTTCCATCTGGGCAGCGGCACTGAGGTATTGCAGGCCGGTACCCAGCTGGCCAGCAAGGGCTGGAACAGCTTCTGGGGCCCCGGTCGCCACATCTTTGGCTCCAACTGGTTCTGGTATTTCAACAGTCCGCTGGGTTGCCATATCGAATACGACGCCGATATGGACAAACACGATGATGAGTGGGCCGCCCGGCAGGCACCGTTGAGTGCCGACACCTCGCAACTGTTCCTGTTCACGGGCACCGCCAAATGGGTGCCCGGTGGCCCGCCCCCCAAATCAGCCTGACGGCAGCCGCAGCCATGGCCATACAACGCCCCTTCAGGTTGTGTTCACTGGCTGAACTGCAGGCCAGAGAGGTCGCGGGTTTCGACCCGCTGGCCAGGGGCAGGGATGCCCTGCTGGCACTGATCAGTGATGAGCAAGTGCATGCCTATCTGAATCGCTGCCCTCATGAGCCCGTCGCGATGGAATACCGCAAAGACAAATTTCTGTCCGGTAAAAGACAACACATCATGTGCTTCGCCCACGGCGCCCGTTTTGAAAAGGATACGGGCCTGTGTATTCACGGCCCCTGTCTGGGAAAAAGCCTGCAGCGAATAACAACCCATATTCAGGACGGTGATATTTATATCGACCTTGAGGAATTAATACAGGCATGAATACCCGCCGAGTAATTGCACGCTGTTATTCAGCATATCACTAAAGCCATTCACAAACCTGAAACCACAAACCCGCAACCACAACAATAAAATCAAGAGGTTTAATCATGTCAGAGAAAGCCGCGGGCATACCGCAAGCGTTTATTCTCTTAGCAGGCTGCTGCCTGCCAATTCTGGGTGCGGTATTACTCGCCCCCGTTCTGCCTTTGATGGAGCAGCATTTTGCTGATGATCCGCATGTCAGCACTCTGGTGCCCATTTCCCTGACGATTCCGGCACTGATGATTGCCCTGTTCGCCCCGCTCTCCGGCACAATAGCTGATCGCTTTGGCCGCAAACGCTGCCTGCTCATCTGCATCGGCTTCTATGGGCTGTGCGGCATACTGCCGTTGTGGCTCGATTCGCTGGGTCTGATTGTGCTCAGCCGGGCCGGGATCGGCATTGCCGAAGCAGGCATCATGACCTGTTGCACTGCCCTGATGGGTGACTACTTTCATGGTCGGCAGCGTGAGCGCATCTTCGCCCTGCAAATGGTCGCCACATCGCTGTCTGCTGCCATTTTTATCGCGCTGGGCGGCGTACTCGCACAGCATGACTGGCGCGTCCCCTTCTGGATCTACAGCGCAGGTTTCATCTTTCTGCCCTTAATGGCGGCGCTACTGTGGGAGCCTGCTGCACGGCAGACGGATGCACAACCCGAAAATGTCACGCTGGCACCCATGCCCTGGCGACCTCTCCTGCCCCTGTGTCTGCTCAGTCTGTTTGCCGGTATCAGCCTGTTTATCGTGCCGGTGCAGGCGGGCTATCTGCTCAATCTGCTGTCCGTTGATGACCCGGCCAAAATCGGTATGACCATGGGGGCCAACCAGCTCGGCGTACTCATCGGTGCAGCCTCGTTTCGACTGATCAGCCGTTTCCGCCGCAGTGTGGTGATGATGGCGGCCTTTGCCCTGACCGCAACGGGCAGTCTACTGATGGCCAGCGCGGCACAGCATCTGCTGCTGACACTGGCAGTCACCCTCTGTGGCATCGGCCTGGGCATTATGTTGCCCAGCCTGATCACCAGCATTATGGCGTTGGTCGACTTTAATCAGCGTGGCCGCGCCGCCGGGATGTTCAATGCCATGATCTTTCTGGGTGAATTTATCAGCCCGTTGCTGGTGCTCAGCATCACCCGCGGCGTCACCACCGTCATTCCCCATGCGCTGACCATTATCGCCGCCCTGCAGCTGCTGATCGCCATTCTGGTGGTCATCAGGGTGCTGCCGGTGCGCTCGCCTGCCGTTGCTTTTGACTCCTGAGGAGCTGTTATGAAACTGGCCAGTCTGAAATCAAACTCATGTCGGGACGGACGTCTGATCGTCGTCTCCCGTGATCTGCAACGGGCCTCCTTTGCTGATGGCATCGCCTCGACGCTGCTGGATGCCATGGAGCGCTGGCAGCAGGTTCACAGCGAACTCAACGCGCTCTATCAGGCCTTGAATCAGGGTGATGTTGAGAGTTTTGCCTTTGATCCGCGTGCCTGTGCGGCACCTTTGCCACGTACCTATCAATGGCTCGACGGCTCAGCATTTCTCAGCCATTCGGCGCTGATGCAAACCGCCTTCAACCTGCCAGCGATTGAGGGTATCGAGCAGATACCGCTGATGTATCAGGGCGCCGGGGATGACTTTATTGGCGGCTATGATCCCATCCCATTGCCCAGCGAAAAGCATGGTATCGACTTCGAGGGCGAAGTGGCCGTGATGGTTGATCATGTCCCCATGGGATGCTCTGCCGAGCAGGCGCTGTCTCATATCAGGCTGATCGTGCAACTTAACGACGTTAGCCTGCGGGCGCTGGCACCGCGCGAAATGAAAACCGGCTTTGGCTTCCTGCAGGCCAAACCCTCGACCAGCTTCGCTCCGCTGGCCATTACCCCTGATGAACTGGGTGAACACTGGCAGCAGGGCCGCGTTGCCCTGCCCCTGCACGTGCGCTGGAACAACGAATGGTTTGGCAACCCGAATGGTGCTGCGATGCATTTTGGCTTTCATCAGCTGGTTGCCCACGCCGCCCTGACCCGCAGCCTGAGCGCAGGCACCCTGGTCGGCTCAGGTACGTTCTCCAACCCGGATCGCCGGGTCGGTTCTGCCTGCATTTCCGAGCGCCGCGCCATTGAAATGATTGCCAGCGGAGGCCAGCCCAGCACGCCCTTTATGGCTTTTGGAGACCGTATTCAGATGGACATCCGCGATGAAAACGGCCTGTCGCTGTTCGGCGGTATCGATCAGGAGGTGGTGCGTGCCTGCTGAAGGCACGCCCCATCGTAATAACTTCTGCTTTCCATTGAGAACCACACCATGATGCCTTCCCTCACACGTCGCATCGTCGACCTGTCCGTCACCCTGGAAAACAATCCCTACACCGATCCACCGCCGCTGCTGCCGAAGATCGAGTACACCGATCACCAGCAGGGCTGGGCAGAAATGGCTGGCATGTTCCCCGGCCTCAACAAGGAAGATCTGCCCGGCGATGAGTCCTGGGCGGCGGAACGTATGGTCATTACCCCGCACAACGGCACCCACATGGATGCCCCCTGGCACTATGCCTCGGTCACCGATACGGCTCTGACAGAGGGAGGCAGGCCGGCTTACGGCATTGATGAACTGCCGCTGGAGTGGTGTCTGCAACCCGGCGTGAAGCTCGACTTCCGTCATCTGCCCGATGGCCATGTGGTCACCGCCGCCGAGGTAGAGGCTGAACTGCAGCGTATCGGCCATCAGCTGCAGCCGCTGGACATCGTACTGGTCAACACCCGCGCCGGAGCGGTGTATGGGCAACCGGGGTATCTGGAAGCCGGCATCGGTATGGGCCGTGAGGCGACCCTTTATCTGCTGGAGCGCGGCGTGCGGGTGGTCGGCACGGATGCCTGGAGCTGGGATGCCCCGTTCAGGTTTACCCGTGAACGTTTCGCGGCCAGCGGTGATGCGTCACTGATCTGGGAAGGCCATAAAGCCGGTCGGGATATTGGCTATGGTCAGATGGAAAAGCTGGCCAATCTGGAGCAGTTGCCTGCCAATGGTTTTCTGGTGAGCTGTTTCCCTTACAAGATCAAGGGCGCATCAGCAGGTTTCACTCGTGCGGTAGCGATATTCACCGAATAGCATTCTAAATAATACCGCCGATAAATCGTCTCTTACCTGTATTGCACTGATTGCGGATGGCTAATACCCATCCGTTTTTTTATTTTTCTCACTTTTCACTTTTCACTTTTCACTTTTCACTTTTCACTTTTCACTTTTCACTTTTCACTTTTCACTTTTCACTTTTCACATTCGTCATTTCGCCAGAAATAAAAAAGCACTGCCAATAATGGCAGTGCTTAGTCGGTTTTGAATCAATAACTAATAAGAACGGACTAACATGCAATCAGAAGCGAGTGGCAAAATTCAGCCAGAGATTAGCTCCCTCTGCCCTGTTTTTGACGTGAGTCTCTTTCTGATAACTCACACTCAGTTCAGAGCCGGTATTGAAGCGCCAGTTAATGGAAGGCCCAAAGGCCAGCGTCTGCCCGCGGTTACCATCGTCCGCCACACCGCTGCCCTTATCATCCGTCAGCTGCTTCAGCCAGTAGCCGGTTACCCCCAGACGCAGATTACGGTTGAAGTTGTAGCCAGCGGCGTAGTCGACCACCAGCTCCTGCCCTGAGCGATAATGGGTGTCTTCATTTTCAAAGTTGACGATATAGCGTGCCGCAGTGCCTACTTCCCAGCCGGGCTGCTGCATATCGACGTAGTGATAACCCAACACGGGCTGCACCGACCAGTGATTCAGGCCCGGATTCGTCAGCCGATGAGCATCATAGCTACCTGTCGGCGCCACGGTGTCGAGGCCAACCACATAGCTGTTAGGCCCGCGCTGCCAGTGCAAACCCGCCGTCAGGGTAACATCTGCCAGTCCGCCGCGGCTGTCCTGACCACCAAACAGCTGCGTTTTCTGGTCAATCACGTAGGGGGCGACCATCTGAAACCACAGGTCTCCTCCGGCTACCTTGGTTTCTGTCACTCTGATCAGCCTGCTGGTTTCTACCAGCACATCCACCTTGAATCCGACAGGTATATCCTTGCCATTACCGTCCTTTAATTTATCAGCGCTGTATTGGGAAGTTTGAAACATGGCATAGGTGCCAGCGAAAGGAGGAATAGCACCCGCATAGAATTGCGAGCTGCCCAGTCCATATTGGGTATTACCGTTTTCTGCAGAAAATACCGGGGTAGCCATCATTGCGGGCACGGCACCAGCAAGACAGCAGCATATTGCTACTCGTTTCATAAAGGATCTCTTTCATGGAGTTATTCTTATTCATGAACGGCAATAAACAGAAGGATGGCGAATTACCAATCACTTTCGGTATGCAATACCGACTTTTCCTCCGACTTTATTGCGCTGCCTTGACAGGTTAATGGACTTAGCAATATGGATAAAAGCCATTTAATGAATGCGATGTATCACTGTCATGGATAGATTGACCTCAGATTCGGTCACGGCTCCCTGACACGAGGCTACAGGTACTGGCCGAGCGAAATGCGATGATCAAGCCGCAGAACACGAGCAGTCACGCTGAGCTAACATTATTGAGGCTACGGTCGCCTTCACACTCAGAGCTGGTGGCCGCTGCCACCTCAGCATCCTGATAACTTCGCGACGAACATCAGGTCTTCAGGACGGCGCATTCAGCGCCAATCCACCACGTTCTGACGCCCATATTGAGGTTCTGGACTGACGGGTTTCGCATTCATTTCCTACTCTTTACCTGACTGCTTGCTTATCCGATAGGGATGTCTCCACCCGGAGCTGGCGGCTCAGACAGGGCTGTCTTCATTTCCAGTAGTGTTGACCACAACGACCGTCAGGAGCTTTTCTCACGACCATGCACCGTCGAACAAGCAATGACCCCCCAATAACCTCCACCTTCCACCGCGCTCAGATCAGCCGGCGACTGTGGCTGGGGGCCATTGCTGCCATCCTGCTGTCTGTTGCACTGGCAGCAACGGTACTCACTCACCTCTATCACTCTCTGATGCGCGCCGAAGTGAGTGCCCAGCTGCTGCAGGACCTGCATCTGGTGATAGATGCGGGCAACCGGATCAGCGCTGAGCGAGGCCCTGCCAATCTGCTGCTGGCCAGTGATGCCAATAGCCACACTGCCCGGCGTCAGTTGCTGGAGCAGGCACGGCAAAAGACAGATAACGCCCTGGTTCGTTTGCGTGAAGGCATCATTACCGATTCGCAGCTGGATCGGGTGTTGAATGTGCTGGCGTCCTCCCGTCAGCAGGTGGACATGAGCGCCGATCAGCTAGCGCGCAACTATGACAACGTCCAGCGTGCTATCAGCGCAATGATGGCGGCCTATGACAGTTTCAAGGCAGTACTGCTGAACCGCGCATCTCAGATGATCAGTGATGACCCTCAACTGAGCGGCGCCATTATTCGCGCGCTGGTGCTGTGCAGCTTGCGCGATGATGCCGGACGTCTTGGCTCACACATCATCGCGCCTCTGGTGGCAGGTGTGCCCATGCCGGCGCAAAACATTCAGGACAGTGAGCGAACGCTGGCGCGTATGGAGTCGCACTGGGAAATGCTGTGGTTTGATGCTGATGCACTGACACCGCAGGGTAACGTTGCCGAACTCGGCAAGGAGGCGCTCACCAAACTGAGTGGTGAAGGTCAGTTGCTGGTACGTCGACTCATCACAGAGGGCCAGAGTGGCGTCCCCTACTCCATGAACGCTACCGACTTCACCCTGCACTACGTCAAGGTTCTGACGCCACTGGAAGACTGGTCCAATGCTTATCTGAATCAGCTGGTGGGTGAATTTCAGCAGCATACAGAGCCTGCCCTGGGCCAGTTTTTTGTGGTGTTACTGATTGCCACCCTGATCGTCTGCCTGATTGCAGGTATCGTGCTGCTGGTCCATTTACGGGTGCTTAAACCCCTGCTGGAAGCCAGCGAAGTTGTGATCGCGCTGGCCGAGGAGAAAACGGAGACCAGCCTGCGCCGCGACTGCAACGTCAAGGAACTGCAACCGCTGTTTGAGGCCATCGATACCCTCGGCTATCGACTGCAGGAGCGTATCGCCCTGACCCGGCAGCTGAAGCATCAGGCAGATACTGACGGCCTGACCCAGCTGCTCAACCATCGCGCCTTTACCCATTACGCCCTTTCTCGCCTGAACAAGGCCACTGCCAGCTGCCGTGTCTTTCTGATTTTGCTCGATATCGACCACTTCAAAGCCATCAATGACAGCCACGGCCATCCCATCGGAGATGCGGTACTGGTTGCCGTGGCAGAGACGCTGGCTAAGCATGTCAGGCCCGATGATCTGGTGGGTCGCATCGGTGGTGAGGAGTTTGCCGTGTTACTGCTGGCGCCAGACATCAGTGCCGTACTCAATCTTGCATCGCGCCTGCAACAAGCTCTGCGGGAGCTGCAACTGCCAGCAGGCAATGGTAAGGCGATCAGAGTTACCGCCAGCTTTGGTGTAGCCGAAGGTGGTGAGATCAGCTGGCAGGAGCTGCTCAACAATGCGGATTCAGCGCTCTATGCCGCTAAGAACGCCGGGCGAAACCGCGTGCACTGCTATGGTCCGCACACCGCCTAGATATTCACGTCCAGGACAGTTAATACCCTCTGATCAGTGACGGGCGCGGTACAGCAGGGCAAAGTTTTCGGCCTTGCTGTTACTTCCAGCTTGCGAAAGATGTGCTGCAGGTGGGTTTTGACCATCGCCAGTGAGCAGTCCAGTGCGCTGGCAATGACCTTGTTGGCAGTGCCCTGGGCCAGATGTACAAGCACCTGCACTGCCCGTCAGTGCGTCATCATGGCAAAACCGGCTGAAGGCTTGTCGCAGAAGACGTTTGTCGCCGTTGTTGTTTTTGCTGGCAGAAGGAACGGCACCGGCAGGTACCGCTGAAGACAGAGTGCTCATACCACACACTCCGAGGACGACAGCGCAGGTGCCCACTTGCGCCGGGTGATACAAATCAGCGGTTGTTAACGTTATTACGCATGACCTGCAGCGCTTCCATGACCATACCGACCTGAATGTGGTCGAGGCCCTTGAGTGCATGCTGGGTCACTTCTGCAATAAGTTGATCAATCATTTCCAGATGAGGTGTGGCCTTCTCCAGCAGATGCAGTCGGTAGGCTCGACGGTCATCCGGGTCAGGGCGACGTTCAACCAGCCCGGCTTCCGATAGCTGGTCAATCAGGCGTGCCAGCGTAATAGGCTGAACTTCCATCAACTCGGCCAGATCCACCTGACGCAACCCTTCGTTGCGCGACAGATGCACCAGCACCTTGGCCTGTGCAGTAGTGAAGGGGCTGTCGGTAAGGCGTTTCTGGAACATACGCCGCATATGGCGTGAGATGTCACCGATCAGGAAACCGATGCTTTGGTCATTCAACTTCATAGGTGTGCTTCTACTGCTCATCCGTTTCCCCGTGCTGCACGTCAGCAACAAGACCAGAAGGAACGGCAATTTAGTATAAGTTGCTTATTGTATGGTCTGCTTATCTTCTAACAATCGGGAAATATGTCTTACAAAAAGACAGTGAGTTGATGCAGTGATCTGGGCTGTCCGTGGTGTCCTCGGAGTACACCTCTACCCCAGCAGATCCTTGTCATCACAAACCGACGGCTCATACAGAGACCGTGCAAGCAACGCACAAACATCAGCGACAGGTTCGATAACGCCGCAGTGCAGGATTTTCAAGCAGCCTGCTGCTGAATCCAATCAGCTCCGCGGCATTTTACTGCCCTTTTACCCAAAAAAGGCAGGCAACAGATAGATGTCGGATTGTTACCCTGATGCGGCTGGACAATCGCTTTCAGCCCTGAGCAATGCCCGTTATTGATCCACCAGAAACAAAAATACCCCGAGGGAAATCCCTCAGGGCATTCTGTTATCTGTAACGGATGGGGTTATCAGGCTTCGCCAGGCTCTTTATGAACCTCGGGTTTGGCCTTCTGTTCCGGCTTGACCAGCCCGTCAGCACGGAACATCGCTTTGATGCCCCTGACGGCCTGACGAATACGGTCCTGATTTTCGATCAGCGCAAAGCGCACGTAGTCATCGCCGTAGTCACCAAAACCGATACCGGGTGAGACACAGACTTTGGCTTCGGCCAGTAGCTTCTTGGCAAACTCTAGTGACCCCAGGTGCAGATAAGGTTCAGGAATTTTGGCCCAGACATACATGGAAGCTTTGGGGTTATCCACCATCCAGCCGGCCTCGTGCAGCCCTTTCACCATGGTGTTGCGGCGCAGGCGATACTGCTCGGCGATATCCCGCACACACTGCTGGTCCCCTTCCAGGGCAGCAATGGCGGCTACCTGCAGGGGCGTGAATGTGCCGTAGTCGTGGTAACTCTTGATCCGCGCCAGAGCCTGCACCAGCTCTTTGTTACCCACCATGAAACCGATACGCCAGCCGGCCATGTTGTAGCTCTTCGACAGGGTGAAGAACTCCACGGCCACATCCTTGGCGCCCGGTACCTGCATGATAGAAGGCGCTTTCCAGCCATCGTAAACGATGTCGGCATAGGCCAGATCATGCACCACCAGCACCCCATATTGCTTGGCCAGCGCGACCACACGCTCGAAAAATTCCAGCTCGACGCACTGGGCCGTGGGGTTGGAGGGGAAACCGAGGATCATCATTTTCGGTTTGGGGATCGACTCACGGATGGCCCTTTCGAGCTCCACAAAGAAATCGACACCGGGAATCAGAGGTACTGAGCGCACCTGCGCACCGGCAATAACCGCGCCGTAGATATGGATCGGATAGCTGGGATTGGGCACCAGCACCGTGTCGCCATGGTCAAGGGTCGCCAGCATCAGGTGCGCCAGCCCTTCTTTTGAACCAATGGTGACAATAGCTTCTTCTTCAGGGTCGATATCAACCTGATAGCGGTCAGCATACCAGCGGGAAATAGCACGACGCAGGCGAGGAATACCACGGGAGGTAGAGTAACCGTGGGTGTCTTCCCGTTGCGCAACCGTACACAGCTTCTCGACGATATGAGGAGGCGTCGGGCCGTCTGGGTTGCCCATGCTGAAATCGATAATGTCTTCGCCACGACGACGGGCAGCCATTTTCAGTTCAGCAGTGATGTTGAATACATAGGGGGGAAGACGATCAATACGGGAAAAACGACGTACTGGGGGTACGGAAGAATCTTTAGCCATGTTGTCCTCGACATACGTAAGCGCCCGGAACCGTCCGAGCGACGCGGTCACACAGCGGTGACCTGAGGCAACACCCTACACCTGTGCCAGCCGATTTGCCTAGCCCCCTGTCGGGCTATTTTTTCTGATCCGCGTTCGCTTATTTCCTGCTGAGCGATCTGGCCAGATTGCCTGTTTCGTTCGCAATTGACCACCCACGCTATAGAGCACCATCACCAGAATATAAACAGGCAAGAATTACCGATAAATCAATAGGTAGAACAATGGACTATGTCAGGCTGCGCCGCTCACTACTGTGCGTCGCTGGGCTGATCCGCACCTCTCGCCGCTGAATACCAATTCCTATCATGAGGCAGTGCAGCCAGTCACAGCCGGAGAGATGACAGACAACCCCGGCAAAACGGGATGCAAAGGTGTCAAGCCGCATGGTATGCCACCGATCTTGAAGGAGTTAATGGCCGAGCTGGATCTGCCTCAACCCGAGCGCACTCGGCCCTTCTACCTCTTCCCTGCCCTTGCCAGATATTCCGGCAAGGGCAACCTCAATCTGGCAAGCAGCTTTGCACGGGGTGGGGCCGCAGCGTGTTTACCTGGCAGGACGAATAAAATACTTACTATGTATTTTAGTATTTTTAGTACATCTCATTTTCAGTCCGGATAAATCCCACTTCTCCCCTTAACACATGTCGGAGACCAACGCCGACTTGTCAGAAAGCGCCCTTCACCTGCTACGCAGACATTGTCTTTTGCCTGATTAACTTGTCTCCAGACACCTCGCCATGTCATCGAATGAAAATCGACAATAGATAACGGTATAAATACCAGTATTGAGCAACGTCCCTGGGGACAGAACCGCCATGTAAGGATGGAATGGAAACTGCCTTTCAGCAGCCGCAGCGCGTGGCCCGCGAACCTGTGGGCGATCCGTACCGGTTTACCCGCTACTCTCTGCTCAAAACAGGCAATGCGCGCGGCCAGACGGCCTGATCAGTAACAAAATGAGGAAGCATAAGCTTAATGCCAGTCAGTTAAGCTGACTGGCATTTTTATTTCTGGTCGGATACTTGGACGGCTTGGGTTTGACCACCCGCGGATAACTGCGATCCTCACGTCGATGAGGCAGGACGTAGTGCATAGCCGAGGCCTGTAGTTCGGCCAGGTAGCGAGGGATGTTGCCAGGATGCCTCAAAGAGACCCCGTTCAAGAAGCCCAGAATCGCCCAGGTGCAAGCGGTGAAGCTCATTTCACAAGGGTAGATGCCAGGGCAGTGGCGACTCATTTCCAGCATTTGATAACGCAGCAGGTTGTACCCCAGTAGTACGCCCCACAGTTCTTGTTCAATCATCTCCGGCGTTTTACTTCGCAGGGTGTAGTGACCCGCGAGCATGCCTTGCTTCATTTCTCGATAGCCCAGTTCGATTTCCCAACGCTGGCTGTACAGCTCCACGATGTCGTCGGGTGGGAAGTGCAGAGGATCGATCATCGATGTCAGTACCTGCCGCACTTTGCCCTTGATGGTCTTGCTTAATAACCGAGCCTGTAGCGTGTCTGGCAGGTCGGGCCATTGTTTACGCGCCTGCGGCGAGGTCTTTAGCGAGACGATGGCATCGTGGCGCCCTAACTTACGCAGCACCTCGTAGTGAGCATCCTTGCGCAGCAGCAGTAGCCAATGGCGCTGAGTGCCTGTCTGTTGCCAGCGATGAAGTAACCCCAGTGAATAGAAACCACGGTCGAACAAGGTCAGCGAGTGATCGGGTGTACTGTCGATCAGTTGTCCGGCCAGTTTCATCTCGTTGCTGTGGTAACCGGCAAAAGCGCTACTCACCAGCATGTGGCTGGTCAGCTCCATCTGGCAGACCATGCGAACTTGGGGATAGCCGGTATCGCCATGCTGATTACTGGCGCTGCCATAGTGCTTGCGGTTGTCGTCCGTATCCGGCGTGCGCCAGACCACGCCATCGACACTGAGCAAGCGCAAACCGGCCCACGTGGGGTGATTAGCGCTGGCATGCCAGCGTTGTTGAGTCAGGGAAAAGACTTCTCGCACCGCAGCACTGCCCAAGCGCTGGCGACCTTGCACGATGGCACTGGGCGCGACCAATGGCCTTTGCCCTGGCAGCATGATGTCCATACGGCTCGCGGCATCCCAGGCTGACATCCGGCGAAACAACGCCATGGCGATCACACACCAGATCATGGCTTCAAGGGGGAGACGTCGCTTACGCAGGGTCGCCACTCCCGCCGTTTCCAGTGCGGTGCTGACCAGCTCTGGATCAAGCAGCGCCCCCAGCTCGTCAAGGGAGTGAGTAGCAGAAGCCACTTCGTGAGTCAGTGCCAAGGCGCGGGAAAGTCGCATAAAAAATCCGATGCTCAAAACAAGCATCGGATTTTCGTTTCAGGGCGCAAAAGGTCAAGCTGTTAGGCTAAACTGACTGGCATTAAGCATAAGCTTCCCCTTTTTATGTAAGAACGACCTGGATGAATGGTATCTCCAGTCAGGCCCGCCCAGGTACCAGACCTTACCCCGCCACTGCCGGGTTCAGGGTGTAGGTCCCTTCCATGCTGGCCAGCCCCAGAATATGACCGTCCAGTGCATCCAGTATGTTCTGCCCCGTCAGGCTGCCTTTGACTTCGATACTGGGTACGTCCAGCGCATAAACCGTGAAGACGTAATGGTGGAGGATCTCATCATTCCAGGGTGGGCAGGGGCCATCGTAGCCATAATAGGTGCCGCCCATATCCGCATCACCATGGAACCAGGCCGTGTAGTCGTTGATGCCATGGCGCAACCCTTCCGCAGCAGCGGGGCCAGCCTTGCCGCGGGCAGTAATACCCGCACTCTGGCTGCCTTCGGTAATCTCATTCATCGTGGCGGGAATATCCAGCAGCAACCAGTGAAAGAAGTCGACCCGAGGTAATGAAGCAGGCACAACCTTGCCTTCCTGATTGACGTCATCTCCCTTGCTCGGCACATCGTAATCGTGGCAGACCAGCACAAAGGATTGAGTGCCCGCAGGTGCATCACTCCAGGCCATATGGGGATTCACATTGTCGGACAGCGCCACATGGCTGTTCGGGTCCATCTTTCCAAAGGCAAAACGGGGTGGGATCGCATCCCCATGCTTGAAGCTGGTACTGACTAATTTCATCTGTGGTCACCTGCCTGATTGTTGAATAAAGAATAACTACTCACAGTGATCTTGCTCGGTGGTCGTGACGGCAGCCATCGCAACCTTTGTACCGTCGGCCCCTCGCCGATTGTACTCATAGGGTCAGAATAGAATCGATCAATATTTGCGGAAAAGACCGCCTCTCTGCCCTTCACAATCACCAATATCTCCAGTCACGAATATTTCAAATGTTAACGGGCCTACGCCCGGATCAAATCTGCCATTCACATAAGCCCTGTGTAATCCCCTCCATCAGAAAACAATTTCAAGAACAACTGACCGGAGGCCGAGATGCACGCGGCGATACCGACTCCTGCCGAACCGACCCCGCTGCTGGTGATGCAAAACATCGGCAAACGCTTCGGCGCAGTACATGCCCTCAAGGGTGTGGATCTGCAACTCTATCCGGGGGAAATCCTGGCATTAATGGGCGAGAACGGCGCAGGCAAAAGCACGCTGATGAAAGTCCTGTCCGGCGTGTATCAGGCTGATGAAGGCAGCATCCTGCTGGATGGCAAGGCCTGCCAGCTGAAAGGCCCCGCCGATGCCATCGCGGCTGGCATTTCCATCATCCATCAGGAAATCAAACTTTCCCCCAATCTCACCGTGGCGGAGAACCTGTTTCTCGGTGCCGAGCTGAAAAAAGGCTGGCGCGTAGATCGCGCCGCCATGAACCGCGAAGCCACGCAGGTACTGCAGCGCCTGTCCTGCAGCTTTGCTGCCGACAGCAAGGTCGCCAGCCTGTCCATCGCAGAACAGCAACAGGTGGAAATCGCCCGGGCGCTGTTACGGCAGTGCCGGGTGCTGGTGATGGACGAACCCACCGCTGCACTTTCCAACCGCGAAACCGAGGCTCTGTTCCGGGTGATCCGCCAGCTGCGCGATCAGGGACTGGCCATCGTCTACATCAGCCACCGTATGGCTGAAATCTACGCTCTGGCTGACCGGGTCAGCGTTCTGCGCGACGGCACCTACATTGGCACCCTGGAAAAGCAGCAGATTGATGCTGAACGCCTGGTACAGATGATGGTTGGCCGCCCGCTCACCTCGCTGTATCAGAAAAGCCAGCCTCACGCCTTTGGCGACACCGTGCTGCAGATCGATGGTCTGACCGACGGGACTGACGTCGCTCCCTGCTCGCTCAGCCTTCGCGCAGGTGAAGTGGTCGGTCTGGCCGGTCTGGTGGGTTCAGGCCGCACCGAGCTGGCAAAACTGATCTTTGGTGCAAGCAAGGCCAGTGCCGGTTCGCTCTCCATGCAGGGCCGGACCATGCAGTTCAGACATCCGCAGGATGCCATCAACGCAGGCATTGGCTATCTCACCGAAGACCGCAAGGAGCTGGGCCTGTTCCTCGATATGAGCGCTCGCGACAACATGCTGCTCAACGTGCTGCCGAGTTTCGCCTGGCTGGGATGGCTCAAACATCCCCGCCTCAATCAGCGCGCTGACGAATGTATTGACGAGCTTAAGGTCAAGGTTGCCCATCGCAACGTCAGCGCAGGCTCGCTGTCTGGCGGCAATCAGCAGAAATTGCTGGTGGCACGCTGGATGGAAATCGCCCCCAAAGTGCTGATTCTCGATGAGCCAACCCGCGGTGTAGATATCGGCGCCAAGAGTGAAATCTACCGGGCCATCAGTGAGCTGGCCCTGCGTGGAGTGGCGGTGCTGATGATTTCCAGTGAGTTACCGGAAATTCTGGCCATGAGTGACCGGGTACTGGTCATGCGCGATGGCCATATCGCCGGTGAGCTGCCGGGCAATACCACTCAGGAAGCCATCATGGCACTGGCTACCGCGGCCTGAACCGAATTCCCTGCGTTACGGAGTCACCTATGAATACAACAACACTGACCAGCACGGCTCAGCCCGGGAAACCACGCGAGCTGAAAAACATCATGCGGGCGATGGGCATCCTACCGGTGCTGATCATCCTGGCGCTGATCTTCTCGCTGATGTCTGAAAACTTCCTGACTCAGGACAACCTGCTCAATATCGCCCGGCAGGCTTCCATCAATATTGTGCTGGCCGCAGGCATGACCTTCGTCATTCTGACGGGGGGAATCGATCTGTCGGTCGGCGCCATTCTCGGCTCCTCCGCTGTGGTCGCCCTCGCTCTGAGCCTTGACCCCGGATTTGCCGGATGGAGCGTCCCCCTTACCCTGCTGACGGGTCTGGGCATGGGCCTTGCCAATGGTCTGCTGATTGCCTTTGTCGGGTTGCCACCCTTTATCGTTACCCTGGGTTCCTTTACCGCCCTGCGTGGGGTGGCCTACCTGCTGGCAGACGGCCAGACCCTGTTCAATGCCGACATCAGCTTTGCCTGGATCGGTAACGATTATCTTGGCCCCTTCCCCTGGCTGGTCATCATTGCGCTGGCCGTCATTCTGGTCAGCTGGCTGATTCTGCACCACACCGTGCTCGGCGTGCGCATCTATGCCGTCGGCGGCAACATGCAGGCGGCCCGTCTGACCGGTATCAAGGTCGGTGGCATTCTGCTGTTCGTCTATGCCATCAGTGGTCTGTTCTCTGCCCTGGGCGGGTTGATGAGCGCCTCACGCCTGTACAGTGCCAACGGCAATCTGGGGATCGGCTATGAGCTGGATGCCATCGCCGCGGTGATTCTTGGCGGGACCAGCTTTGTCGGCGGTGTCGGCACCATCATTGGCACCCTGATTGGCGCACTGATCATCGCCACCCTCAACAATGGACTGGTACTGATGGATGTGTCTTACTTCTGGCAGCTCGTCATTAAAGGAGCTGTCATTATCCTCGCTGTGATCCTCGACAAGTATCGCAGCTCCTCGGGTGCCCGCACCTGAGAGCGTACACAACGCCCTCACCGGAGCCCCCCTTTCGATCCAACGAGCAATCCCCTGAACGAGAACGTACACGATGAAAAAAATGCTAAAAACCAGTGTCGCTGCCGTATTTGCTGCCAGCCTTGGCATCACCGCTGCTCACGCCACCGAGCTGAAATCCATCGGCTTGTCAGTCTCTGACTTGGGTAACCCCTTCTTCGTGCAGATTGCCAAGGGCGCGGAAAAGAAAGCCAAAGAACTCGGCGGTGACAACGTTAAGGTGACCGTGGTGTCCAGCGCCTACGATCTGCAGCGTCAGGTCAGCCAGATTGACGACTTTATCGCCAAAAAAGTCGACCTGATTCTGATTTCTGCTGCTGATCCGAAAGGGATTGCCCCAGCCGTGATACGTGCCAAGGCGGCCGGTATCAAGGTACTGGCGGTCGATGTAGCGGCCGAAGGTGCCGATGCCACCATTACCACCAACAACGTTCAGGCTGGCGATATTGCCTGTGAGTACCTGGCCAAGAAAATGGAATACAAGGGTGACGTGGTGATCATCAACGGCCCACCCGTTTCTGCTGTGGTTGATCGCGTTGACGGCTGCAAGAACGTGCTGAGCAAATACCCCGATATCAAGCTGCTGTCAGATAAGCAGAACGCAGGTGGCAGCCGTGAAGGCGGGCTGGAGAAAATGACCTCATTGCTCACCGCCTACCCCAAGCTGAAAGGCGTCTTTGCTATCAATGACCCAACCGCTATCGGTGCGGAACTGGCCGCCAAGCAGGCACGCCGCAGCGACTTCATCATCACCAGTGTCGATGGTGCACCGGTCGCCCAAGAAGCCCTGAAGAAACCCGAATCCATGCTGGTGGCCACCGCAGCCCAGTTCCCCAACCTGATGGCGGAAAAAGCTGTTGAAGTGGGATACGACATGCTCAACGGCAAAATGCCTGACCAGCAGGTCATCCTGATTCCGGCTGAACTGGTCAACAAAGACAACGTCAAGGATTACCGTGGCTGGTAATTGAAGCCTCCACACTACGCCTTTCAGAACAGGCAGTTATCACCCTTTGCGGGCCCGATGCTTTTCATCGGGCCCGTTTTTTTAGCCACGCAAACTCAACTACCGAAACCGAACTCAGTCAGGTATTTATGCCACTCAAGGCATCAAAGTCATGCAGACTGAGGGAAAATCATGGCGCAGCCCACCACTCTGGCCTTTGCCTATATCGAAGAGTTTCGTTGCCTGGCAGACCGCTGCCCGGATAACTGCTGCCATGACTGGCGAGTAGCTATCGATGAACAGCGCGCCAGACTGTATCAGCACAGCTACCCGCCCCTGTACGACATTATTGCCAAAGATGAAGCGGGTTATCACATGAACCGCGTCAAGGCAGAGTGTCCGGCACTTGATGATGGCCTTTGTGCCATTCACCGCGACTACAGTGAAGCCCTACTGCCTGACACCTGCATGAACTACCCCCGCATGTATCGCGCCTTCGACAGCTTCCAGACCAAGGCAGGTACCCTCAGTTGTCCGGAAGTTGCCCGCAAGTGCCTGACAGACGCTCGCCCTTTCGCACTGGTTGACAGTGTATTGCCCGACCATCATCAGCAAGGGCACGGGCTGACGCAGCAACAGGCTCATGGGCTGGATGCCTGCCATTGGCAGCAGCTACAGGCTGCGCTGATTGACCAGATACTGGCTAGCGAGCGGAGTCTGCCAGAGGTGCTGCAGCGGTTAGCCCTGCAAGTGGAAGCGATGGAGCAGCAGCCAGTGACCCAGTGGCGCATGCTGCTCGACAGCTCTGTTGAATGGCAGCCAGCCAGTAGTGCGGATGCAGCCTGCTCTTCCACTTTGCTACTTACAGTCCTGCTGGAGCAACTGGATCAACCCGCTACGCCGGAAAGCATGCGCCAGGGCGTCCTCAATGCGTTTGATGTACTGCCAACCCAGGGACAACCTGAGTTCTGTCTGCAACCGCGTTATCAGCACTACTACGCTCAGTTCAGCAAAGCGATGGATCAGCGACTGCAACGCTATACCGCCGCAGAAATCACCCGCACCGGCTTTCCTCTGTTGTCCAGCACCTCGGCTGGTCAGGACTACGGCCTCAGCCTGCGCGAATGGTTCCATACGCTGGTGATCCGGGTAACGTCATTGCGTTTGCTGGTGGTCATCAACAGCTGCAATAGCGATGCGACAGCGCTGGCAACGGATGAGCAGTGGGTCGAGTGGGTCTATCAATTCAGCCGCAAAGTGAATCATCAGCCTGTTGGCGCCTGTGAGCTGGCATTGCGTCTGGAATTGAATGAGCAGGGGTTTACCCGTCTGGCGACCTGTCTGGATTTTGCCTCTTTATAGTGGTTTTCTTTGTCGCCAGTTGCGTTGTCCCGCTATCAGAAAGTGTCGTCTCTCTATCACGAAGAGTCGTCTCTCTATCACGAAAAGTCGTCCCACTGTCAGGAAAAAAAGCATCAGGAAAAGAGAGCGCTCAGCCCTCGTGCTAGTAGACTCAGCCTCTGAACAGCAGAAAGCAAGGCGCGTTACCGGCCTTGCCTCATGTACCGAGGCATCACGCTGTAGGATGTGATAGCAGCGCTGACGTGTCCGGCAGTCGCTGCTCCCACGCCGGACACATCCTTATGCCCGCACACCACTTCTCACCCGCTCATGATCAGCTGAACGATTTCTTGCTATCAGAATCTGGGTAGCTTGCATGGCAGGTACCGGGC
Source organism: Pokkaliibacter plantistimulans (assembly GCF_003194385.1). Classification (GTDB taxonomy): domain Bacteria; phylum Pseudomonadota; class Gammaproteobacteria; order Pseudomonadales; family Balneatricaceae; genus Pokkaliibacter; species Pokkaliibacter plantistimulans. The sequence continues at coordinate 5,172 of NZ_LAPT01000013.1, read as the reverse complement.
GACTGAAGAAGTAGCCTTGCATCTGGTCACAGCCAATATCGCGCAGCAATTTGGCCTGCATCTCGTCTTCCACCCCTTCCGCAATAACTTCCATATTCAATGCCTCGCCAATCGCAACCACGGCTTTGATCAGGGCCAGACTTTCCCGGCCGTTGTTCAGACGGGAGACAAAGCTGCGGTCCACCTTGATGCGATTGAAGGGGAAGCAGTGCAGATAGGACAGCGAAGAGTAGCCGGTGCCGAAATCATCAATGGCCAGCAGGAAGCCCACCCGCAGCAACTGCTGCAGCCGGGTACGCATCACTTCGGTGGTTTCCAGCAGGGAGCCTTCAGTCAGCTCCAGCTCAATGCTGCCTTCCGGCAGGGCAAAGTGCTCCAGAGTGGCACAGAGGCTGGCCATGGCCGCTTCATTGCGAAGCTGATAGCCCGATAAATTGATACTGACCCGCAGGTCTGGCTTGATCTTCTGCCACTCAGTCAGCTGAGTGCAGACTTCGGTTAACACCCATTCACCGATGGGGATAATCAGGCCGCAGTCCTCAGCAATGCCGATAAACTCACTGGGCGCAATGGCGCCAAGCTCAGGGTGGCGCCAGCGTAACAGCGCTTCAAAACCAATCAGCTCATGATTCTGTGAACCGTACAGCGGCTGATATTCAAGTACCAGCTGACGCTGCTGGATGGCATCGTGCAGGTCATGCTCAAGGCGGAACTTGATATCCATGTCGTCAACGCTGCCCGGCAGGTAAAGACAATAGGCATTCTTGCCCTGCTCCTTGGCCTGATACATGGCCATATCGGCATACCGCACCAGTGAGTGTTTATCCCTGGCTTGCTCAGGGTAAAGGCAGGCACCGATACTGGCCGTGACAAATACCTTGGTGTTCGCCACGTTAAAAGACGGCGACATCACCTCAAGCAGACGATTGCCCAGATACTCCAGCTGAGAGCTGCTGGCCTGATGCTGAATGATGATGGCAAATTCATCACCACCCAGTCGGCACACCATGTCATTGCCACGAACACTAGACTGCAGGCGCTCAGCCACCAATCGCAACAGATCATCACCGGCTTCATGGCCGAGGGTGTCATTGATCTTCTTGAAGCCATCCAGATCGATAAACAGTACCGCACAGCTGCCCGACTGATGCTCGGCCTGAAGAACAACCTCTTCCAGCTTTTCCTTGAAGTAATGGCGATTGTGCAGAGAGGTAACGTTATCGTAATAAGCCAGCTGATTAAGCCTGAACTCCGCCAGCTTACGTTGCTCAAGTTCTTCACTCAGACGCGAGTGATGACGCTGCAGCTGCCCCATCATCCGGTTGAAACTGTGAGCCAGCTGCCCCACTTCGTTATCGGGCAGCACATCAGCACGCAGGCTGAAATCCTGATACTTCTCTACTTTCTGAGTGAGCTGGAACAGCTGATACAAGGGTCTGGTTATGCGGGTCGCAAAGCGCCACCAGAGCTGATGTGAGACTGCCAGCACGACAATCACCGCCAGCAGGCCGAACAGCAGGTCAAAACCCAGACTGCGATACAGTGCGGCCAGACTGTACTCAACAGCCAGAGTGCCGATCACCTGCTCATGCAACGTCACAGGGTGATAAAGTGTCAGGCTGCACCAGCTGAGATGCCAGCCCTGCCCGTTTGCCTGTAACGGCTGGCAGGCAGCGTCACTTGCCCGTGCAAAATGTCCGAGCAATTGTCCATCCGGCAGGAACACAGATGCCTGACGGATACTCGGCACCACATCCAGCGCCGACAGTACCTCCTGCGCATCGCCTTTATCGCCAAACACAATGGCAGCGGCAATGTTGCGCCCGGTAATGCTGGCATTCACCTGCATGTCAGCCAGCAAAGCCTGACGCTTGCCAAGCACTTCATAGCTCAGGGTACACACCAGCAGAATCGACAGTGCCAGTGCGGTCAGACGCACCCCCAGCATCACCAGTTGCCAGCGGATTGTGCGGTATTTTGTCTCGGTGGTGGCCATGTAACCTCCCTCTCTGGCGCTAGCAGGCGGTTGAAAATCTATCTGCGTTACCGAATACCGCGTCATAAACGTTTCTCAACGGCCTGTTAGCGCGAAGCCACATCATTGGCCAGCTTCAACAGGCGGGCGCTAAAGTTCAGCCCCACATTGCGTGCCGCATAAAGGTTGATGTCGAACTGCAGGCGGTTGTCCCGGCTGGCCAGCCCGATCATGAAGCCACGGGGCACGCCTTCCTCTCCGTCAGTAACAGTCAGCACCGGCAACGATGCCAGCTTGTGTAATGCCTGACTGAGGTTGTCCTGATGCTCGCTGTCGAGAAAAAACATACGGCAACTGCTCCAGTCCTGATCCAGCTCGGTATGGACTATCTCTACCTGGGCGCCCTGTTGCACAGGTTTACCCTCCAGTCGGTGCAGTGCCTCATCCATCGAGGAGTCACCCAGTACACAGAGGCGGAACGGCGCACCAATACGCTCTGGCCATTCCGTAAACAGGGCAAAGTTATAGAGGTAGGCTGCCTTTACCGAACGGCTGGCGGTATCAGCAAGGCAGCTGCTGACCAGCAATCCGGCCAGGGATGCGACGATGATCAGCAGATGCAGGGAACCAAAACGCCGGACGGGCCGGTGACACGTCGTGGCTTTAGCCCCTTCAATGCTGTGCAATTCGCCTTGCTGATGAGTCATGTGCCACCACCTGCTGCTCAAGACGTGTTCAGGATCTGCGTCGTATGGGTGCCCTGATTTTCACTCGGTACACCGACCTAACCTGCAAGCATGTAAACGTTACTTGCTGGCAATAGGTGGTCAGAGTACCGGCCTGTGTTCCCTTACTGACGTTCAATTACTGAACAATCTCACCTGCTTCGGCCATCACTGACAGGCCCGTGATCCGACCAGGTGGTTTGAATGGAGGGGATAGCACTGGCCAATGTAGGAATTGCCTTACATCTGTCGAAGGCGATATTGCAACTGGAAGCTCCAATGTACTTAAACGCTTGAGTCGCAATTGATGGCAGATATTTTTTTATGGATATTGGCTGGAATATTTTTTCGCATCACGCATTACAGGTCGCCTCATGAACACCCTCAATGCCATGCAGTGCTTTTGCAGAATTGTCGATCTGGAAAGTTTCGCCAGTGCGGCCACCGATCTCGGTGTATCAACAGCACAGATCAGCAAACAAATCAGCGCGCTCGAATCCCACCTCAAGGTACGGCTGCTCAACCGCACCACGCGCAAAGTCAGCCCGACCGAAATCGGCATGCTCTACTATAAAAAGTGCCAGCAGATTCTGACCGACCTCAGTGAGCTGGAAAGCATGATCGAGCAACAAGGTAAGGAGCCACAGGGCATACTGAAAATCAGTGCTCCCATCGATTTCTCTACCATGTATCTGATGAATGTTTTTGCCGCCTTTCAGCAAAGTCACCCGAAGATTCAGCTGGACATCAATCTCAGTGACCAGTTTGTCAGCCTGATTGATGAAGGGCTGGATGTCGCGATCCGTATCGGTGACTTACCTGACTCAACGCTGGTCGCCAAACGTCTGAGTACCACCTATCTCAGCCACTACGCTGCACCGCGCTACCTGCGTAAGCACGGCACGCCACAAACCCCGGAGGAACTGAGCGAGCACCAGACCTTGCGTTATGTGATGAATGGTCGTGAATTCGGCAATGCATTGCCGAAAAGCCGGTGGACCATGTCCTGTAATAATGGACGGGCCATGTGTGAAGCAGCTGCCCATGGTGCGGGTATTATCGCCAAACCCAATTTTATGGTGCTGCCCTATCTGCGCAATGGATCACTGGTAGAAGTCTTGTCGCAGCACCGTCGGCCACCGGTGGGCATCTATGCCATCTACCAGCACCGTACTCACGTGCCCTGCAAGATCACTTACTTCGTCGATTTTCTGGCGGATTATTTCCGCGATCAGGATGTGTGGAATCACCCTCAGGCATAAGCACCTTGCCTTCAGCATGAAGCTGGATGCTCAGATGCTGCTTTCTATCTATAGCCATCTATAGCTATCTATAGTCGTTTTCACACTTGCATAAATCAGAGGCCAGCCTGCGTCACGTGCGGATGGCCTCAACAATACCGCCCATTCACATCTCCATATGCCGCTTGAGACTCTGACGTGCACGCGACAGACGCGAACGTATGGTGCCAATCGGTACACCGACATGATCAGCGGTGTCCTGATAGCTGTACTCAGCATCAACAATCAGCTGGAACATGGACTGGATATCATCGGGCAAATCATCCATGGCAGCGACTGCACGATCCAGCATCCGCTCATGCTCTACCAGCATGCCAGGATCATCTTCGATCTCACTCTGCAGCTCTGACAGCAGGGCATCCGTCATTTCATCCAGCTGCGGCTGGCCATAGTGGCGCTTGAAGTAGTTACGGGTCAGATTGACTGCGATACCAAAGAGCCAGGTTTCAGGCTTTGAGCCACCATTGAATCTGTCCTTGCAGCGCATGGCTTCCAGGTAGGTCAGCTGGAGCACGTCCTCTGCGTCTTCCCGATTCCAGATACGCTTCTGGATAAAACGTTTGAGCCGTTCATTTTGTGTACGACATAGCGCTTCAATGTTGATCACTGCCGTACTGTCACTAGTACTAGCGGTGCTGACCGGCATTACACTGATACTCTGCATATCCATCCCCTTTTAACCCTTCACTACGCAGCAGCAACTGCAATTCGAAGTATGCTCAATCGCTTTCATCTGAAACAAATAACCATCAAATGCAATCGACAGGTAAAGATATAGCAAAGAGATTTAATCAATATCAATTAAGAAAGAATATTAACCGTATAGTTAAAATCTATTCATTCCCCTCTCCAACAATCACTTTTATCTTTCATTTTCAATGTGTTAACACTCATTCTCCAGCTCACCACCAGCCTTGACAATTGTTTACGAAATGGAAATTATCTATTTACATACCGGCTTATTTTTAAATGCACAATATAAGTAAAAACATCTAACTATTAATGTAGGACTATCCCTACAGACAATATAGGAATAGACAAAAACTAAAAGAAACCCAATATAGCAATATAGTTATCACGAATAACAAAAATGCAATATTAGGATTTTAAAACATTGGACTTCACCACTTTTCCTACGTTCAAGCGGCAGGGCTTTGTTGCACAAATCGGA
>NZ_LAPT01000129.1 GCF_003194385.1 Pokkaliibacter plantistimulans | reverse complement strand
ACAACGTGGTGGGTTTACACATCTAGCACCCGTTCTCGAAGCTCATCGAGTAGTTTTAATCTTACTTGTAGTTCATCTAAAACTTCTTTTGCTAAGTCAAGACTCCAGTCCGCTAGGATATTGTGAAGGTTGTCGATTTGGCTGGGGTCGAGATCATGTAGCTTACTAATTAGGGAGTATTTGGTATCTGATTGTTCCATTTTTATTAAGACGCTAGAAAGCTTGAGTAAATCTTTTTCATTCAGATTTGTACATTCACGTTGGATTTCAGATACAAACTCCTCCCAGCGTTCAACACGTAAGGGAGTTAATTTTCTCAACTCACCTGAGTGTGCATTTTTAACATTTAAAAAGGCTCTTTCTCGTTTTTGTTTTGTTTGTTCAAATATATGCTCTTTAACAAAATCGAAAACTTTTGTACGAACCTCTGTAAATTCTTGGGTGATATTGAAGCCAGTCCAATCTTTCTTTACTGCGTCTGTGGTGGCAAGAAAATCAACATTAATGATAAAAGTATGGCGCTTAGCTTCGGACGATCTTCCATCGATTATTTCATCAAAACCATAGCTCTTCCAATCCGCCTCACCTACTAATCGACCATTTACATGCCATGCAATACCATGTTGTTTGGTGGTTTTATCTGCATCATTGGTATCGATTACTATTATTTTAATAATTTTGTTTGATTCAATTTTGATGTTGTGGCTAGTGATATTGTCATCGGGAATATGTGAAAAATTTACTTTTACGCCATTTACTATGCAGGAAAATGAAGGGTCGGTTAGAAATCTCATGCCTATCTCAGACCTTATCTCTTCTTCTCCAATTCGCAATGAGGATTTTTCTCTAGAAAATATTTTTGTCCCTATTTTTTCAGTAAACGTACTTGGCTTATTCTTGACTAATAAAAAGGGATATTTCCCCTGTCCCGGCCTTATCTGATATTCGATATGCTCTTGATCTTTATTTGACGCAACGTAGTAAGACTCACCAAAGCAAAACCCGGCAAACCTGCCAACTCCATTTTTTCCAAAGACAGTTCGATTTTTATTGTTGACTAAAACAGTATTTCCTTGGGACTCATGACGATCATAGACAAGAGTTCTCCATCTAGATGTAAATTCTTTATCAGTTAAACCGCAGCCATTATCCTCAATGGAAAATAATTGTTCATTCTCTTTGGTAGGCCAAATAATTTTAACCTCACTAGCACCAGCGTCCCATGCATTAGCCACAAGTTCGACAATCGCGACTTTTGGATCATTTAGTATCGCTTTTCCAACGAGTTTCTCTAAAAAATTTGGTCCAAAAAGACATGGTTGTTCCATTTGTATTTTTTCCTTTAATTCGACTACATGATGCTTCGCTAAGAAGAAAGTCGCTTAGCAGTTTGTCCCTAATATACTACTCATGGTTGGCGTAAATTTGAGAAGCTTAATAGCTGCTATTAATGCTCTTCGCTGTAATCACCTACTAGAACTCCAATGCGTGTTTTAGTAAAAATATTAAAATTAGGGCTGCAAGCTCCGATGTAGTGCTTGGCGTAATGGATAAAGAAGAAGTATGCCTAGGTGAAAAATATATGCCACTTCCTGCTTTATTTAAACCTAGGAGTGCTAAATGAAGTGAGCTAAATTTTGGCAGAGTTTCTTATTTTTGCACTAAAGTTTGCAGGTAGAGATGGAGCATTCTTCGAGAACTAGGCGTCACTCAATAGGTTTTTCCGATTCATCTATCAGCATGCAGTGCTTTTTAGGCACAGGTTTTATAGGATGGCCGCTATGTAATGTATGTATAAATCATTGATAAATATTATTTTTTACTAAATTTGTTCAAGTCTAAAATGCCATCACCACCCCATAACAAGCAAAATTCCATGCCGGAATGATGTCTTGCCAAATCTTCGTTTGAGTCCGTTTCAGCAGGCGCTGATACTGTCGGCTTGGGCGGACAGCTGCTCTCTGGCCGGGTGAACCCACTACCCGCCGGGAGGACGCATTAAGCCCTTCTATCCGCTCTGCCTATAGCGCTGAGTGCTATCCATGCTTGCCGTGAGCGCCGTCGTTATCTGCCATAACAGCGCGATAAAGGCCGTTATTCCATTCAATACCTGTTTATTTCAACAGCAGCGTGCCGTCATTTATTTGATAAATGCTGGGCGTTCTCTATTCCTTAAATAAAGAGTCATAACCATTATTGCTGGGTGAATTCAGTGAAAATACAAAGTGAAAGGGTGAAGAGTATCCAGAGTTCATCCAGCCTGACCATCTCTGCCATTGCGAAGGAAATGGTAGCCCGCGGTGAACCCGTTATTGACCTGAGTATTGGCGAGCCAGACTTCAATACGCCTGCCCATATTGTCGAAGCCGCGTATCAGGCCATGCTGGCCGGGCAGACTCGCTATACCGCGCCTGCAGGTACCGAAGCGCTGCGTCAGGCGGTCGCTGACAAGTTCAGACGGGAGAATGATCTCGCCTACAGCGCGCAGCAGATCAGTATCGGCAATGGCGCCAAGCAGCTGCTGTTCAATGCCTTCGCTGCGACGCTGGAGCAGGGTGATGAGGTCATCATTCCGGCGCCTTACTGGGTGTCTTATGCCGATATCGTGCGCCTCAATGGCGGTGTGCCAGTCGTGATCAACTGCCCCGAGCAGCAGGGTTTCAAGCTGACGCCGCAGCAGTTGCAGGCTGCTTTTACGGAGCGCACCCGCTGGGTCATGTTCAACTCCCCCTGCAATCCCACCGGCATGATCTACACCCGTGAGGAATTCGCCGCGCTGGGTGAGGTGCTGTTGCGGCATCCTGACGTGCTGATTCTGTCCGATGAAATCTATGAGCACATCGCATTGGGCAATACGCCGTTTGTGTCCTTTGTGCAGGCTTGCCCGGCGCTGAAAGAGCGCACCATGGTGCTTAACGGTGTATCCAAAGCCTACGCCATGACCGGCTGGCGGCTGGGCTACGCCGCTGGCCCGCAGGAGTTGATCATGGCGCTGAACAAGCTGCAGTCACAGAGTACCGGCTGCCCGTCGGCTATCTCTCAGGCCGCTGCACTGGCCGCGTTGCAGGGTCCGCAGGATTTTGTGCGTGAGGCCACAGCAGAGTACCGCGCCCGGGGTGAGCTGGTGGTGCGTGCCCTGCAAAGCATCAGCGGGCTGACACTGGCCGTACCGGATGGCGCGTTCTATGCCTTCCCCAACTGTGCTGCCTATCTGGGCAAACGCACTCCGCAGGGCCAGCTGATCAGCACGGATACTGAGCTGGTCCGCTATCTGCTGGAAGAGGGTAAGGTGGCCACGGTGCCCGGCTCAGCCTTTGGTATTGATGGCTATATTCGTCTGAGCTTTGCCACGTCGAGAGCCAATCTGGAAGTGGCGCTGGGGCGGATTCGCGACACGCTGGCAAGCCTCAGCCAGTAAGCGTTTGTTTACACTTTGAGGTCTGCCGTTGCTTAGCCGGGTAGCTGCCGTTACCCGGCTAATCTGTCTCTGCATATCTGACTGCGCCCTCAGCCCTCGGCGCTGCTGTCACTCAGTTGCGCCAGCATCTGCTCGTTCAGTCCCCCTTCCTGCAGCTGCATGGCTGTCTCCATACAGGCCCTGAGCAGGGCATTCTTGCTGTCTTCATCGGTCAGCGCACGGGCAATGGCCATGCCGCCTACCATCAGCGCGGTAATCGCCAGTGAGCGTTGCTGGCGGCTGTTCACATCACCACTCAGGCGTTCCTCCACCGGCTCCAGACCGGCTTCGATCACATTGCTCAGGCCGTGAAACACCCGGGTGTAGGCATCGCGCACGCCCTTGTCCCGGTTGGCAATGTCGGTGGAAAGAAAGGCCATGGGGCAGGGGAAGAACTGCAGCGCCAGGTGCTCGTCACTGAGATAACTGCGGATCACCTGACGGGTGGTTTGCGCCGGATCGCGGAGGTTTTCCAGCACCTTGTTGACCGCACTGTGGCGGCTGGCGGCAATGATGGACTCGCGATACAGCTCCTGCTTGGAGCGGAAGTGGGCGTAGAAGGCACCACGGGTGAGGCCGGCGGCTTCCATCACCTGATCGATGGAAACGGCATCAAAGCCTTTGGTGGCAAAGAGTTCGGCCGCGGCGCGGACGATACGCTCGCGAGACTGCTGCTTGTGGGCGGGGGCGTAGGGCATGGGGTGGCTCTCTCTGTACTGATCGTCTGCCGTCACTGGCCAAGTATAGAGGCTGAGGGGAAGGTTAAATATGTTCTTTAACATATTTTGATGGCACCTATGATGATTACATTCCAAACCGGCTGTTAAGCGTTGCTTGCTGCCATCCGTGCAATCCACAGGAGGCTTTACATGAAACCGACTCTACAGACCCAACTGGTCGTTATCGGCTCTGGCCCCGGCGGCTATTCGGCGGCATTCCGCGCTGCTGATCTGGGGATGGAGGTGACGCTCATCGAGCGTTACAGCGAACTGGGTGGTGTCTGTCTCAATGTCGGCTGCATTCCGTCCAAAGCCCTGCTGCATGTGGCGCAGATTCGGCGGGAAGTCAGCACGGCGGCTCATGTCGGCTTGAGCTTCAGTGATAACGGGGTGGATCTGGACAAGGTGCGCGCCTTCAAGCAAAGCAGCGTCGACAAACTCTCCGGTGGTGTGTCGGCCATGGCCAAAGAGCGCAAGGTGCGGGTGCTGCAGGGTTATGCACGCTTCAGCGGCAGTCATCAGTTGCTCATCGAGCAGGAAGATGGCGTGCAGCTGTTGCAGTTTGAGCAGGCCATCATCGCTGCAGGCTCGCGCAGTGTGCAGCTGCCCTTTATTCCCCATGATGATGCGCGGGTATGGGATTCCACTGCGGCACTGGAGTTGCGCAGCATACCGCCGCGTCTGCTGGTGATCGGCGGCGGTATCATCGGCCTTGAGCTGGGCACGGTATACCAGTCGCTCGGTAGTCAGGTCACGGTAGTGGAAGCCTCACCGCAGCTGGTGCCGGCGGCTGACAAGGATCTGATCGATATTTTCCAGCGCAGTAATAAGGACTATCTCACGGTACTGCTGAGCACCAGGGTGACGGCTGTTGAGGCGCGTGCCGATGCGCTGGGCGTTACGCTGGAAGACGCCAAAGGCCAGCCTGCTCAGCAGGATTTTGATGCCATTCTGGTGGCAGTGGGGCGGCGCCCTAACGGCCTGCTGCTGGATGCTGACAAGGCTGGCGTCAAGGTGGATGAGCGTGGCTTTATTCCGGTCAGCAAACAGATGCAGACCAGCCAGCCGCACATCTTCGCTATTGGCGATATCGCCGGTGAGCCGATGCTGGCCCACAAGGCCACCCATGAAGGCCATGTGGCGGCTGAGGTCGCGGCGGGCCACCGGCAGAGTTTTGATGCGCTGGTGATTCCGTCTATTGCCTATACCAACCCGGAAATCGCCTGGGTCGGGCTGACCGAAAAGCAGGCCAGACAACAGGGGCTGGCTTATCAGGTCGCGGCCTTCCCGTGGAAGTTCAATGGCCGTGCCATCGGTGCGGATCGCGTCGATGGTAAAACCAAGCTGATCTATGACGAGGCCACCGGCAGACTGCTGGGCGCCGGTCTGGTGGGCATCAATGCCGGTGAACTGCTGGCCGAACTGACCCTGGCCATCGAGTTCGGTGCCACGGTGGATGATATTGCCCTGACCATTCATGCCCATCCGACTCTGAGCGAATCGGTGGGGCTGGCGGCGGAACTGGCCGTGGGCACCATTACCGATCTGCCCAATCCCAGAGCCAAGAAAACCGCGAAGTAACGAACACCCGGCACTGCTCGTACAGAGGGTGCCGTGCTGTCATCTTTAGCAGGTCGATCTTAATTTAAAGAGGTTGACCATGAACCAGGTAGTCACCCCTCCTCCCAGTGCAACGGATCCTGTGGCTGGCAATCTGACAACAGCGGTAAGGAAAGTGGGCGCAAACGGGTGATGGTGCTTGCCGCACCGATCTGCATTTCGAGCGTCTGGCAGAACAGCTGAACGCTGCCCGATAGCCGCCCATGGACTTTAGCAGTGAACTGCAGCCATGGCCGTTCGCGAGGCGCATTGATCTTCAGTAGGTGAATATTTTCAGGTGTGAGAGGACAACCAGAATGAAACGTATTGTGGTGACCGGCATGGGTATGGTCAGCCCGTTGGGCTGCGGAGTGGAGACGGTCTGGCAGCGGCTGCTGGCGGGCAGGTCCGGCATCGCGCTGTTGCCCGACGCCATTACCGAAGATATTGCCGCCAAGGTGGGCGGCAGGGTGCCAGCCAAAGCAGACGATGCCGAGGGTGGATTTGATGCCGACGACTGGGTGCCCGGCAAGGAACAGAAAAAGATGGACCGCTTTATCCTGTTCGCCATCGCCGCTGCCAGACAGGCGCTGCAGCAGGCGGGCTGGGTAGCCAGCACGGCGCAACAACAGGAGCGTACCGCCACAGTGATTGCCTCCGGCATCGGTGGCTTCGGTGCCATCGCCGATGCGGTACGCACCACCGATGGTCGTGGCCCACGACGGCTGTCGCCCTTCACCATTCCCAGCTTTCTGGTCAATCTGGCAGCCGGTCATATTTCCATTATGCATGGCTTCAAGGGGCCGCTGGGTGCGCCGGTCACGGCCTGTGCCGCGGGTGTTCAGGCAATCGGTGATGCCGCCAGAATGATTCACGCCGGTGAGGCGGATATTGCCGTCTGTGGTGGTGCCGAAGCCTCCATTGATCGGGTCAGTCTGGCCGGGTTTGCCGCTGCGCGGGCGCTGTCGACAGGCTTCAGTGACAGCCCGGAGCAGGCTTCCCGTCCCTTTGATCAGGCCCGCGATGGCTTTGTCATGGGCGAAGGGGCAGGCGTGCTGGTGATTGAAGAGCTGCAACATGCGCTGCAGCGTGGTGCGACGCCCATCGTCGAGCTGGTGGGCTATGGCACCAGTGCCGATGCCTATCACCTGACGGCCGGGCCGGAAGACGGCAATGGGGCGCGCCGTGCCATGGCGCTGGCGTTACGGCAGGCGGGCATTGAGGCTTCGGCGGTGCAGCATCTGAACGCTCATGCCACCTCTACACAGGTAGGTGACAAGGGCGAGCTGGCAGCCATTCGCGCCCTGTTTGGCGAGTCATCACAGGTGGCTGTTACATCCACCAAGTCTGCCACAGGCCATCTGCTCGGTGCTGCCGGAGGGATCGAAGCAATATTCACGGCGCTGGCCATCCGCGATCAGATCGCTCCAGCCACGCTCAACCTGCAGCAGCCGGACGAAGCCGCCCGGGGCATTGATCTGGTACGCGACCAGGCCCGGCCCATGGCTATCGAGTACGCGCTATCCAATGGCTTCGGCTTTGGTGGGGTTAATGCCAGTGTGCTGTTCCGGCGCTATGGTGGGTGATTTAATCTGGCGTAGCTGTTCAGGGGGCAATCACTGAACAGCTATTGATGATGGTTTCCATCATTGTCTGTGCATTCGCCATCGCATCAGCTGGCATCGTCTCTGTCATCGGCGTAGCCAGCAGTTGGTAGACAACCGCATAGTTTTTTACTCGCTCGGCATAGAGACCATGTAGCGCATGGGCTGTGCCATTCAGCGCGGATGTATGTGCCAGATGGATATGCGACTGGTGAAACGGGATTGATGTGCTTGATTCGACCTTTTCTATCAATTGCGCTTTCTCGGCTGCTGCCAGCCAGTTGCTGAACGCCTTCTGGCTAAGCTGCGTATTCGAGTCACTGGTGGTGGCATCCTGTAATAGCGGTGTTGAGTGGGTTGGAAGAGGTGTGCCTACGACAGTAAGTGACCAGTACAGCTCTGTATCAGAGAATTCTGACTGGTAAGCAGTACTTTGTTGAAAGAGGGATTGTGTAAAGTTCACACTTTTATTTGTGGAAACGCACGCAAGGCTTGCTGCCTCTGCAGAGGCTGAAAGGGCAAAAACTATAAAAATATATTTGAACTTCCCAAGCATTACTGACTGTCTTCGCGTGACTGGATTTTTTTTGTGGAGGAATGGTTTCTTTTCTGAATGGCGATGTGAATTATTGAAATAATAGATATGTTTAGTAAGGCTATTAGTAGGGCGTTATAGTCTTGCAGATTTGTGTTTATTTCTCTTAAAGAGAAGTTGTTTAGTATTATGGCTGCGCCGGAAATGCTAGGAATAAAAACCGCTACCAATAATGGTAGCAGTTTTTTTGATTGGCCTAATGGCTCTGAAAAGTAGAGTCGACTAGATGCGTATAATAAAAAAAGGCCAATAATAAACAGAAAGTAAGTGAGCATTAGCCAAGGTCATCCGCAGTTAATAGTCCACGGGCAAGAAGCTCTTTTTTCGCTGCCTCTGCGTCAGATTCTGAGAACTTTTTCATGACGCTTGCAATCATAATCGCAACAAAAAAACCTTTAGAAGCTGTTTGCCTTAAGGCGTTAGAAGAAATTTTTTTGAATAAGGCGTCAACCGCAGGGTTGCTGACAGCTTCTTTTAGATATCCCGTAACGCCTTTTTGAGACACTAAGTAAATGGCGCCTGCAATTGATGCTGCATCTTTAGGTGTATCTATCGTTATAAACCATGTGCTGAGAAAATCAGCCACTGACTTGTTGGTTTCAAAAAATGAGCGTAGTTCAGTGTCTGATAAACACCATGGATTCCAGTATGGCTGTGCAATATTTTGTGCGATCAGATTTGATACTTTTCCAAAGAACTCTCTATTACCGAGTGCCTGCGCTTGTTCAAGGACACTGCTTTGAGAGTTTCTATTCAGTTGCCTATAGAGAACAATTCCGGTGAGTATTGGAAGAACGCTTTCTCGATTTGCTCTTATAAAGGGTATGTGAGAGTCAAACTTAATCAGTTTTGCTAAGGCTACAACAGGCTCTAATTTAAAACTCTCAATATTGTAATGGCGTGAAGCTATATCGTTGTTTGACATCTTAAATCTTTCCTTAGATTAATTAGTCCTTTGTACGGCCAAAGATACTAAAAATGTGGTGAGGTGGTGTCAAGTATTGGCTTGTTTCTATCCTGTGATGAGTGCTATCGGAATTTGAATTTCCTTGAGGATTTCAAGAGGGCTACGGCTTTCTGATGGCCTGTAGCCATATCCGGTATTAACTATTCGGTCACTATTTTGAGTCCAGCTCTTCCTTGATCCACGCCCGCGTTTGTTCCAGCAGTTGCTCCGACAGCGCCGGGTCGGTGACGCTGCGTGACAGGCTCAGGGCGCCGACCATGGCTGACAGCATCACCGCAGCATGGGGAGCGTCAGCATGGTCACTGTGCAGCATGCCCAGCAGGCGCTCAACAATCTTGTCGGTGGTGGCGCTGGCTTTGCCCAGCTGGCCCATTTCTATCGACATGGTAGGCAGCGGGCAGCCTTTTTCGGGGGTGTCGCGGTGTTTGGCAGACAGATAGCTATCCACCAGCTTGCTCACGCCACCTTCCTCTTCCTGTTTTTTACTCCAGTAGTCGCTGCTCTGTTGTGCCGCTGTCTGCAGGGCCTGTTCGACCAGATCATCCTTGGATTTGAAGTGGGCATAGAATCCGCCATGGGTCAGCCCCAGAGCTTTCATCAGCGGTTGCAGGCCCGTGGCGGTAATGCCATCGCGGCGGAAGCGGCGGGAGGCTTCCTGCAGAATCTGCTGGTTGGTTTCCGCTTTGTGATCTTTGGAGTAGCGCATGGTCGTTTCACTCCTGCAAATGGTCCGCTAGACAGTGGAAGGGCGGTGAAATGGTATGTTGATCGTCATTCTACACCTAAGGTCGAACAGAAACCCACCAGCCATCGGCGTAGGCTGCTTTTTCTATGACGATAATCATATAAATCCTGCCAACCATTATCTGACCTGATCTCCAAGGAGCAGACCATGAGCCAGTCTTCTGCCACGTCTACATTGCTGTATCTGCAGGATTTGCAGGTTGGCCAGCGCTTTGTCAGTGGCGTATACAGTCTGACGGCGGAGCAGATCAAGCAGTTCGCTGCCGAGTTTGACCCGCAGCCTTTCCATCTTGATGAAGACGCAGCACAACCGACCTTCTTTGCCGGGCTGGCTGCCTCGGGCTGGCACACCGCTGCACTGACCATGCGTATGCTGGTGGAAAGTGTGCCCATTGCGGGCGGACTGGTCGGTGCCGGGGGAGAGGTGCAGTGGAAGGCGCCGACCCGCCCGGGGGATCAGCTGCGGGCTGAGAGTGAAATTATCGAGATCACGCCATCACGCTCGCGGCCTGATCGGGGTATGGTGGTAATGCGTACCACCACGTACAACCAGGACAATCAGGCACTGCAGATCTTTACCGGGCGAATAGTGGTGCCCTGCCGGTCCTGACAAAGCGCTTCCGCCTCCCGCTTATTCAATCGCTTCCAGCAGGGTGGCGACACCCTGACCGCCGCCGACACACTGGGTGGACAGGGCGTAACGACCACCTTCTCGCTGTAACAGTGCAGCCGCCTTGCCGGTAATACGGGCACCTGTCGCTCCCAGCGGGTGGCCGATAGCCATCGCGCCACCGTCAAGGTTGACCCTGCTCATATCCAGCCCCAGTTCACGAATGCAGGCCAGTGCCTGACTGGCAAAGGCTTCGTTGATTTCCACCACATCCAGCTCATCGGCACGAACGCCACAACGCTGCAGCAGTTTCCGGGTGGCGTACAGCGGTCCCATGCCCATGATTTCCGGAGCACAGCCGACCGTGGCAACCCCCTTGATCCGGGCCAGCATCGGCAGCCGGTGCCGTCGGGCATAGTCCTCGCTGCACACCAGTACCGCCGCAGCCCCATCGGTGAGCGGTGATGAGGTTGCCGCCGTCACCGAACCCAGCGCATGGAAGGCCGGTTTCAGCCCGGCCAGAATGTCCATGCTGGTGCCGGGGCGGATGCAGCCGTCTGCGCTAATCAGACTGTCACCGTTGGCAATGGGCACAATCTCAGTCATCAGCCTGCCTTGTTGCTGAGCTGCAGCGGCTTTGGCATGGGAGCCGACTGCCAGCTGATCCTGATCGGTACGGCTGATGGCAAAGCGCTGTGCGACTTCTTCGGCAGTGTGGCCCATGGTGATGTAGGCCGTGGGGTAGTGCTCCATCAGGCTGGGGTTGGGGGAAAAGTTGAAACCGCCCATGGGCACACGGGTCATGGACTCAACACCCGCGCAGATAAACGCCTCGCCCGCGCCGATGTGAATTTGCCCGACCGCATAGTGTATGGCGGTCATGGAAGAGCCGCATAAACGGTTGATGGTGACGCCAGCGACGGACTGCGGCAGCCCCGCCAGAAAGCCGGTGATGCGGGCAATGTTCATCCCTTGTTCTGCTTCGGGGTAGGCGCAGCCCATGATCAGGTCTTCGATACTGCCGGGGTCGATATCCAGCGCCGCGATCAGCCCTTTTACTACCTGTGCCGCCAGATCATCCGGGCGTACTTCTGTCAGCTCTCCCTTACGGGCGAAATGGAAAGGTGAGCGGCGGTAACCGGCGATCACGGCGGTATTCATGGTGTTTTCTCCTCATAGGTCAGGCAGTTGGTGATCTGCCCGAGCATGGCTCCGCGTGCTGAGCGGCTGCCTGTGGACGTCATTGAATGACAGGTATCATTTAAAATGTCGGTCATCATACTAAAAGTCAACAGGCTGTTTTTTGTACTGCTCTGAATAGTCAGACCCTATTGCACTGATCAGAAATTAAACGTTGGTATTTTTAAATTATGGTCGTAATATAAATTGCATGTCGATCATCATCCAATAAAACGAAACCCCATTCAGACGAGGACAACATCATGACTCAGCAGCCTTCAGGTATTGCCGTGGTAACAGGTGCTTCCAGCGGTATCGGTAAAAGCTATGCGCGTCAGCTGGCCGCAGCGGGTTATGACCTGCTGCTGGTCGCCCGCGATATTCAGCGCTTGCAGGTACTGGCCGCAGAGCTGCAGGAGGCCGCAGCGGTCAGGGTTGAGGTGCTGCAGGCCGACCTGACTTCTCGCGCTGACTCCGCACTGGTTGAGCAGCGCCTGCGCAGTGACGAACGTATCGTCATGCTGGTCAACAATGCCGGTATGAGCGTCTCCGGCAGCTTTGTTGAGGCTGACTTTGATCAGGTGGAGAGCATGATCCAGCTCAATATCGTGGCGCTGACCCGGCTGGCGCGCGCGGCGGCCGAGGGCTTTGTTCAGCGTGGCAAGGGGACGCTGATCAATATCGCCTCGGTGCTGGCACTGATGCCGGAAAACTTTGGCACCACCTACAACGCCACCAAGGCCTACGTGCTGTCTCTCAGTGAGTCGCTGGCCCATGAGCTGGGTGAGCAGGGGGTACGGGTACAGGCGGTATTGCCGGGGCTGACCCGCACCGAAATCTTTGACCGTGCCGGTGGTGACGTAAATGCCCTGCCTGCCCAGATGGTGATGGAGGTGGATGATATGGTCGGTGCCGCTCTGCGCGGTCTGGCACTGGGGGAACGGGTGACGGTGCCTTCCTTGCCTGATGCCGGGCAGCTGAACAGCTTTGTGGATGCACGCCGGGCCATGGCACCGAATCTGTCGCTGAGCACCCCCGCCGCACGTTATCTGTCCTGATCACGGCGGTGAATAACCGCATCTGACCCGTTAATCTCGCATCCTCTCAAGGCCGCCAGCTTGCTTCTGGCGGCCTTGCTGTCTTTAATGCATGAACGCTTGATACATGAACGTCTGATGTATAAGCGCTGGTCATTCATGAGGGATGACCGGCCTCTCTACTGTCTGCTGCTTGCCGCCGCTGCGCGGTCATAACGGCTACGTTCTTCAGGGATGAACATTATGCGCTTCACGCTTGCTGCACTGCTGGCCCTGGCGGCCTTGCCACCTGCTCACGCTGACATCTATTTCTGTCTGGTCAATGGCGTCAAAACCTATTCCGATCAGCCCTGCGGGGAAGTGGAAAAGGTGATGCCGTCAACTGTGCAGCCCGGTGTGGTGGTCAATGAAACACCCGTGCCGGAAGAGCAGGGCATGGTCTATGGCTATCAGGTGCTGCCTGATAACCACAGCAGTACCACCCGCAGCCGACATCGTTCGACGCTCAAATACACTGAACCGGAAATGCGCTCCTACGCCGAGTTTAGTCGTGTCGTGGAGGGGATGACCCCGGCACTGGTGCGCCGGGCCTGGGGCAAGCCCGATCGCAGTACCGGTACGCACTGGGTGTATCTGAATATGCGGGGTGATGTGTACCGGGAAGTGTTTTTCAGTGGCGGGCGGGTCAGTTCATTCAGTGAATAGACCCCTTTCAGACAGCAGGGTTAACACACAGCTAATTGCGCCCACATTGTCAGGCCGGCCAGCGAAGGGTCGCTCTGACGCCTCCCTCGGCGGCATTGATCAGCTCGACAGTGCCGCGATGCAGTTCCATGATCTCCCGCACAAAGCTCAGCCCCAGCCCGGTACTTTTTGAGCGACCACCGGGGCGTGACAGCGAGAAGAAACGCTCATAAATCTTGTCCAGTGCGAAGGCCGGAATACCCGGCCCTTCATCGCTGATCTGCAGCCAGTATCCCTGTTGATCCTTGCCCGCCTGCAGGCGGATGCAGCCTCCCTCCGGGGAGAAATCGATGGCGTTGTCGAGCAGGTTGGCGATGGCCTGTTGCAGCAAAAAGGGCTCGGCGCTGACTTCAATGGCCGCCACAGACTGACTGTCGATCTGCAGCTGCCGGGCCTGAATCTGAGGCATGCGCTCATCCAGCAGGGTGCTGAACAGCGGCTTGAGTGCCAGCGTCTGGGTATCCCCCAGCGTGCGGCGATTTTCCAGTGATGCCAGTGCCAGCAGGCGTTGCACCAGCGCGGTCATGCGTTCAGTCAGCTGGCTGATATTACTGAGGAACTTGCGTTGCTGGGCAGGCGGCACATCGGGCTCCAGCAGAATTTCTGTGGCGCCACGCAGACCTGTCAGCGGGGCTTTCAGCTCGTGTGTCAGGGTGTGAACGTAGCGCTCGACGTAATCCTTGTCGGCCAGCTGTTGCTGCATATCCGTCATCGCCGCAGCGACCTGTTGCAGTTCGCGGTCATGCAGCACCGGCGCTGTCACCCGGGTATGGGTTGCCAGCTGCCGGGCATAGCTGACCAGCTTGTGGGTCGAACGGGTCAGCCAGTAGCTCATCAGCCAGCCGAACACCAGCGACAATAATCCCAGAATGATGGCGTAGTGGGTCAGCTTGGCGGCGGAATGAGCGAGGAACCCGCCAAAGCGGGCGATGCGTTTGTAGACGCTGACCACCCCGACAATCTGATCACCCGTTCTGATCGGTGCAGCCACATGAATGATGGAGCTGAGGCCCTCTGCCGCCAGCGGTTCGGTCTTGCTGGTGCGGGCACCGTATTCGCCACGCAGCGTCAGGGCCACATCACGCCAGCGTGAATAGTCGGCGCCTATGTCATGGCCGCTGGTATTGAACAGCACCCGGCCGCTGGCATCGGTGACATAAAAATTGAGATCGGGCTGCTGCTTCAGCTCCTGATAGATCTGCGCATGCAGCTGGCGCTGCTGGTACTCTCGATTGGCGCTGTCCAGCGCGGTGAAATCGATGGTGCCTTTGCTGAGGTCAGTGCTGAGCTGGGCCGCCAGCAGGTTGGCCGTATCCACCAGCGTTTCTTCTGCCACCTGACGGACATTGAGGTCCAGCTCATCCAGCGCTTTCTGCAGCATGATCCAGCACAGGCTGCCCGCCAGCAGAAAATAGACGAAGAACAGTCGCAGGCTGAAGCTGGGCCGATAGCGGCGCAGCCGCTGCCACAGGCTGCTCATGAACGGCCCAGCAGTTTCAGGCTGTAGCCCACACCGCGATGGGTCTGGATCGGATCGTCCTGCTGATGAATGTCCCGCAGCTTGGCGCGCAGGGTCTTGATATGGGTATCGATAACCCGCTCATCGGAGGGGTGATTGGGTGTCCAGATGCTTTCCATCAGCTGCGGGCGGGTCAGTACCCGGCCATTGGCTTTCAGCAGGGCCTCCAGCAAACCGAATTCTGCCAGTGTCAGTTGCACAGGCTGCTGGTGAAACTGCACCTGCCGGGTATCACTGTCGAGCTGCAGGGCGCCATGGCGTCGGACATTCGCTGCGGTGATGCCGAGAGGGGGAGTATCGGCGGCCATGGCCCGGGGGGTGACCGGCGGGCTGGCGGCCAGGGTCAGGCGCTTCAGCACGGCCTTCACCCGTGCGACCACCTCGCGGGGGCTGAAAGGCTTGGTGACGTAGTCATCGGCACCAATCTCCAGACCAAGGATACGGTCGATTTCTTCACTGCGGGCCGTCAGCATGATCACCGGCAACTGTGACTGCTGACGCAGGGTGCGCAGCACATCAAAGCCGCTCATGTCCGGCAGGCCGACATCCAGAATGACCAGATCGAAAGGCGTCTGAGCGCTACCCTGATTCAGCGCCTGCATGGCGGCCTGGGCGGTTTCCAGCCAGGTGACCTGAAAGTAATCCTTCTCCAGAGCGTAGGTCAGGGTGTCGGCAATGGAGGATTCGTCTTCGACAATCAGGATGTGCAGTGACGATGACATGGAGCGCGGGTCCTTCAGATTCCTTTGAATGCGATCCGGCACAGCGTTGCCCGGCGAGGGGTCTGGCGGCTGTTGCAGGAAGACGCCCACCTTCCCATAGCTGCCGGGGGCTGTCCACGACTTCACCGAATCTCCTCGTGGCAGGGGGAGGCGCTGCCATCTTCACCCAATCCCCACACAAGCTCCGTTTTCACCACGCGGTCTGCCCACGGCCTCTTTCTACAGTGACTGGCAACCGCAGAGCCGATGCTCTGTCGCCGACTCCCTCCAGCACAAGGAGACTGTGGATGAACGCCCCTGCCACTCTACTCACCTCGTTTCGCCGTAAACCTCTGGTTCTGCTGCTGTCTCTCTGTATGGCCAGTGCCGCCCACGCCGCCGAAACCCGTGAAGAACCGGGCATCGGCATGATGCTAGTGCAGACGCCTGCGGGTGTCAGCCAGCCCATGACCCTGCTGGATACGGCCTATGACGTCAGCGTCACTGGCATGCAGCTCAGCGCAGAGGTGACCCAGCATTTCTCCAACCCTTCCAGCCAGTGGGCCAATGCCCGCTATGTTTTCCCCCTGCCGGAAAAGGCCGCCGTGCGGCGCCTGCTGGTGACGATCGGTGAACGCCAGATTGAAGGGCTGATTCGCGAGAAAGATGAAGCCCGGCAGACCTTTGAACAGG
This sequence comes from Pokkaliibacter plantistimulans, assembly GCF_003194385.1. GTDB lineage: Bacteria > Pseudomonadota > Gammaproteobacteria > Pseudomonadales > Balneatricaceae > Pokkaliibacter > Pokkaliibacter plantistimulans. The sequence continues at coordinate 18,942 of NZ_LAPT01000129.1, read as the reverse complement.
CCAAAGCCGAAGGCAGGCAGGCGGCACTGGTGGAGCAGCAGCGTGCCAACCTGTTCAGTATCGAGATCGCCAATGTGGCGCCGGGTGCGGCCATCAGCGTTGAGCTGGAATATGTCGATCAGGTCAGTTATCGCGACGGGCAGTTCAGCCTGCGCATTCCCACCACCCTGACGCCGCGCTATATCCCAGGCTTCGCACAGATGCCTGACAGTTTCGAGCAGGTGGCTACGTCGGGTCACGGCTGGGCGTTACCCACTGATGTGGTGGATGATGCCGACAAGATCACGCCGCCGCAAATCGCTGCCGCGCCTGGCGGTGATAACGAGCCTGACGGTGATAGCAAACCTGACGATGAGAGTGAACAGATCAGGACTCATCAGTTGACCTTCCGTGCGCATCTGGATACCGGGCTGGCGCTCGACAGTGTCAGCAGTAGCACGGATGCCATTCACTGGCAGGCCAGCGCCTCGGGTGTGGACGTCAGTCTGGAGGGGCAGAGCCGGCTGGATCACGATCTGGCCCTGAGCTGGACGCCGAAACCTTCCGCTCAGCCTCAGGCGGCACTGTTTACTCAGCAGCAGGGAGATCAGCATTACGGCCTGCTGATGGTGATGCCGCCAGTGATCCGTCAGCAACCGCTGCCACGGGAAGTGACCTTTGTGATTGATACCTCCGGCTCGATGGCAGGGGAGTCGATCCGACAGGCACGGGATGCCCTGCAGCTGGCACTGGATCGCCTGTCGCCGCAGGATCGCTTCAATGTGATTGAGTTCAACTCCAGCACCTTCCCGCTGTTTTCCAACCCCCGGGCAGCGGATGAATACGGGCTGACGATGGCGCGGCGGTTCGTCAATAGTCTGGATGCAGATGGCGGCACCGAGATGTACGGCGCACTGCAACAGGCGCTACGTGAGCGTGATGAGCGGCAATGGGCGCCCGAGGAGGGTTATCTGCGGCAGATCGTCTTTATCACCGATGGTGCCGTCGGTGACGAGGCGCGGTTATTTGAGCTGATCAATCAGCAGCTGGGTGATAAGCGGCTGTTTACCGTGGGGATCGGTTCGGCGCCCAACTCCTACTTCATGCGCAAGGCGGCCCAGTTTGGCCGTGGCACCTTTACCTACATCGCCAACCCCAATGATGTGGCGCCACAGATGAATGCGCTGTTCAACAAACTGGAGTCACCGGTGGCCCGGGAGCTGGCGGTGAACTGGCCACAGGGGACGCAGGTCGAGCAGTATCCGCAGCGGGTGCCTGATCTGTATGCCGGTGAGCCACTGATGATGGCCTTTCGCAGTGAGCAGCCGGTCACCTCAGTGGAGGTCAGCGGTAAGCTCGGCACACAGCCGTGGCAGCAATCGGCTCAGGCGGCCAGCAGTACCGATAACAGTCTGGGCAGTCTGTGGGCACGGGAGAAGATTGAGAGCCTGCTCGACACCCTGAGCGAAGGCCGCACTGAAGAAGAGATCAGGCCACAGGTACTGGCGCTGGGGCTGGCACATCACCTGCTGACGCCTTACACCAGTCTGGTGGCTGTCGACAAGGAACCGGTCAAACCCATGGATGCCAGCAGTCAGGATCAGGCCATCGCCAACCTGATGCCACTTGGCAATACCATGACCCTTGGTAACCCCCTCAGCAGTCTGGCCTTTCCCGGTACCGCGACCCCGGCTGAGCTGCTCAGCATGCTGGCCACGGCGATGCTGATTCTAGCAGCACTGGTGGCATGGCTGCAGCGCCGCCAGCAGCGTCTGGACTGCAGAAAGCAGATGGCCATCGCTGTGCGCCCGGATACAACGGAGCCAGCAGGATGCTGAGGATCAGACCATGGATATATCGGCTTACTTTCTGGCTCTTGCTACTGAGCGCAGTCGTACTGGGAGCACAGGCCAGCAGCATCTATCTCAAGGCCTGGCTGGCACAGGTACTGATTGCCAATGCCTGGCAACAGAGCCTGACCAGCGGGCAGCCAGCCAAACCCTGGCCCTGGGCCGATACCTGGCCGGTAGCTGCTATCCACTGGTCCGCACTGGCCGAGCCACTTTATGTGATGAATGCCGCGGGCGGTGAGGGGCTGGCCTTCGGCCCGGCGTTGGTAGAAGGCTCCCCGCAGCCAGAGCAGGGCGGTGATATTGTTATCGGCGGGCATCGTGATACCCATTTTCGTGGGCTGCAAACGCTGAAGGCAGGGGATCTGATCGAGTTGACCGACCAGCGAGGGAGGCACCATCACTATCGTGTCAGCCGCATTCATATTGTTGACAGCAGTAAAGATCCGCTGATCCCGGCTAACCGCAACGGCCTGACCCTGATTACCTGCTATCCCTTTGAGGCACTGATACCGGGCGGGCCTCTGCGGTATGTGGTGGAGGCAGTGAATGTGGCAGTGTGAGCAGCTGGCAGCGGCCGGCTGCCAGCTGATCGTGAACCTCTGCTGAGAGGTTATTTGTTGTTCTGCATGGCCTGTAATACAGCCAGCAGACTGGCGAGGTTGTCGGAGACTCCAGCCTGCGCCACTTTTTCCGTGGCAGCGGCGCCTGCCATGGTATCGACATTGTATAGCTGCATGATTCCTTGAGTGGCGGCTGCCTGAGCCAGCGTATTTTGCTGTTGCTGGGCAAGCGCCGCGTTCTGGTACAGGATGCCGGTGCTGTGGGCCATGGCCTGATAGAGCGTGCTCATGGCCATCGCAGGCGCTTCACCCACTACCTTGGTGTTGGCCTGGGTTACGGCATCGGTAATCTGACTATTCACTGCTGTAGGAAATGACATGGTTATCCCCTCATGTTATCCGTCTATTGATCGTAGCCTGACGACGCAAGACATATCGCAGCTTTATCCATCGCAGCGCTAACCTCTTGCTCATGGCAGACAAGTTGGACGATCACAAGGCGTGCATTTGAAAAAGCCGGGTATTTAGCCCAAGACTCTGCTTAGTAGTTGATCCACTCACTCACTCACTCGCTTCGCTGCCAGAGTTGCGTTGTTGCTTCTGGATGTATGAAGCCTGTGTGGCATGGTGTCAGGGGCTGGTTGTTTCCCTATGAGTGGTGTAAAACCGTTGGCTGCAGAATCGATATTGTGTTGGCAAAGTGCCGCCTTCCATCAATGACATGCAGGGAGTCATTATGTCGTCTCTGGAGTACGAGCAGAATCAGGTTGATGCTTATGTCGATCATCTGGCCGAAGTGAACAAGGCCAATCAGGTGGTCGCTACCTCTGATCTCTACAATGAGCAGGGGGTTCTGCTGGCTAAACAGGGAACGTCCATCAGCAGCAAGATGGCGGAAAAACTGATCCGCCATAAGTTGCGTAAACCGCTGGAGCAAAGCATCGCCCTGGAGCACAGCCTCAGCGGTGAGCAGTTGCTGGCGGATATCGAAAAACAGTGGTCAGCCGCTGCGGATTTGCAGTGCCTCAGTCGTCACATTACCGAAGCCAGCCTGCGCGAAGCACGCGACCGGGTGATGCGTCTGCCGATGCTGGTGCAGAAGCTGACGGTGCTGCGTCAGCGCCTGCCTGATCAGTATGACAAGGCGCTGTACTGTGCCTGGTTCGGGCTGGCGATTGCCACCCGTATGCAGCGCCTCGATGCTAAACCGGTAGAGGTGTTTATTGCCGGGCTGGCCCACGATATCGGCATGCTGCATATCGATCCGGCCATCGTAAATAAAAGCGGTGAGCTGAGCCCGGAAGAGTGGCGGGCGATTCAGAGCCATGTGGTGATTGGCAAGGTGTGTCTGGAGTCGATGAGCAGTGTGCCGCGTGCCGTTTCGGTGGCGGTGCTGGAGCACCACGAACGCTGCGATGGCTCCGGTTATCCGTCAGCCCGTTTTGCTGATGAGCTGTCACTGATGGGGCAGATTGTCGCCATCACGGACATGCTGTATGCCATTCGCTTTTCTGCCGACCCGAAGCGCAACAGCGATCTGCAACTGCTGTTGCCGGTATTGCAGGTCAACGATTACAGCTTTGCTGCCGAGGTCTATGAGGCCACACGCTTCCTGATCAAGACCGCAGGGATACGCTCATCGCGGCTGTACAGTGAGGATGCCGACCTGCTGCGGCGGTTGCCGCAGCTGCTGGTACTGGCTCAGACCCTCAAACGCTATGAAGCCTCTGTCGTCCATCTCAATCAGCATCTGCCCGCTGACCAGATAAACCGCCGCCAGCTGCGCAGTCTGGCTGCCACCGGGCTGGCACTGGAAAATCTGCTGATTCGCTCAGGGATTACCAGCGATGGACTGATCCGTTGGGTGTCGCATGTGCATCAGGCAAAACTGCAACCGGCCTATGCCGAGATGGAAGAGGTCGACCTGATGTTCGATGAGCTGCTGTGGCGCTTCCGCGATTTGCGTCGTCTGCTGCACCTGGTGCAGAAAGATGCCCCCGAGTCGCTGCGGCCTTTGCTGGCGGCGATAGAGCGTTCCTTTAATGATGCAGCCAAAGAACGCCAATCTGTGATAGCGTGAAGGCCATTTGTCAGCTGCAGCTCCTGCTATCTGACCACTCATTCTCACTACAGGATAACAACGCGTGGCAGAGACTCTCTTTGCTGACCGTATCGTACAGAACCTGCTGGATACGGACTTCTACAAACTCACCATGATGCAGGCTGTACTGCATAACTACCCCAATACCGAAGTCGAGTGGGAATTTCGCTGCCGTACCGATGAGAATTTGGCGCAGTACGTGGATGAGATTCGTGCAGAAATTCACAATCTGGCCAAGCTGGAAATCTCTCCCGGCCAGCTGGATTTCATGCGTGCTATCCGCTTTATCAAGCCTGACTTTATTCGCTTTCTGGGGTTATTCCGCTTCAATCCTGACTATGTGCAGGTGGCCGTGGAGAAGGAGCAGCTGGTTATCCGCCTGAAAGGCCCCTGGCTGCATGTGATTCTCTATGAGGTGCCGATTCTGGCGACCGTCAGTGAAGTGCGTAACCGCAATCGCTATCCCCATCTGCAACTGGCGGATGCCCGTGAACAGCTCTATCGCAAGTTTGACTGGCTGCGCACCCATGCCTCTGAGGAAGAACTGGCTGGCTTCAAGATTGCTGATTTTGGCACCCGTCGGCGCTTTTCCTATCCGGTGCAGGAGGAAGTGGTACGGTGCATGAAGCATGACTTCCCCGGTCATTTTGTTGGCACCAGCAATGTCCATCTGGCCCGTAAGCTGGAGCTGACCCCACTGGGCACCATGGCGCATGAATGGCTGATGGCCCATCAGCAGCTGGGGCCGCGGCTGATCGACAGCCAGAAGGCGGCGCTGGACTGCTGGGTGCGTGAGTACCGCGGGTTGCTGGGTATTGCGCTCACGGACTGCATCACCATGGATGCCTTCCTCAATGACTTTGATCTGTATTTCGCCAAGCTGTTTGATGGCCTGCGCCATGACTCCGGTGATCCGCTGATCTGGGCGGAGAAAGCCATCAGCCATTATGAGCAGCTGGGCATTGACCCCAAGACCAAGACACTGACCTTCTCCGATGGCCTGACCTTACCCAGAGCGCTGGAAATCTATCGTGCCCTGCGTGACCGCATCGATGTCAGCTTTGGCATTGGCACCCACTTCACCTGTGATATTCCCGGGGTGGAGCCTATGAATATCGTACTGAAAATGGCGGCCTGTAATGGCCAGCCCGTGGCGAAGATCTCCGACACGCCGGGCAAGATTCAGTGCCTGGATGAAAGCTTCGTGACCTATCTGAAGTACGTATTCAAAGTGAACTGAGTACGGCCTTTTCTACCCTCCTTCCGTCATCCACTCCCGCCGCTGTCCAGTACGAACAGCGGCGGGAGGTATTGGCCTACCCTCTCAGGCTGGACTAATCAACATAGAGCCTTGTTGCCTGAAAACGTGTCACGATCTGCTGTGCCTCACGGCGTTGAAAAGCCGTTCGGAATGCTCATTCAGGCTCAATACCCTTTAATGTGGGTAAAAGGCGCTTCCTCAGCACTTTTGGCCTTGTCTGGCCCCTGCTTGCGAGATCATGAACACGTTCGACTACATCGCAGATGCTGAGCGGGCTGTCAGCTGGCTTCGCGGAACGGGTTGCGTGGGTCTTGTGTCCAGTTCATATAGGGTTCGCCAGTATCCTGCGGCACCATGGTGATACAGTCGGTGACCGGGCAGGTGATCTGACACAGGTTGCAACCCACACACTCTTCCTCTTTGACCTCGTATTTGTGGGTGCCATTGTCCTGCAGCAGATTGGCAATGGACTGGTGCGAAGTGTCCTCGCAGGCAATGTAGCAGCGGCCACAGCCAATGCATTTGTCCTGATCGATCTGGGCAATGACCTTGTAGTTCATGTCCAGATACTTCCAGTCGGTGGTGTTGGGAATGGCCTTGCCACTGAAGTCAGCAATGCTGTTGTAGCCTTTCTCGTCCATCCAGCGCGACAGGCCATCCTTCATTTCTTCGACAATGCGGAAGCCATACAGCATCGCGGCCGTGCAGACCTGCACCGAGCTGGCGCCGAGAGCGATAAACTCCGCCGCATCACGCCAGCTGCCAATGCCACCTATGCCGGAAATGGGGATGCCTGCTGTGGCAGGGTCACGGGCAATTTCGGCCACCATATTCATGGCAATGGGTTTGACCGCCGGGCCGCAATAACCGCCGTGGGTGCTGCGACCACCTACGATGGGGCGTGCCACCATCTGGTCAAGGTCAATGGAGGTGATGGAGTTGATGGTGTTGATCAGTGATACCGCATCGGCTCCGCCATTGTAGGCAGCGCGTGCCGGGCCACGGATATCGGTGATGTTGGGGGTCAGCTTCACGATCACCGGCATCTTGCTGTAGGTCTTGCACCAGCGGGTGACCATTTCCACGTATTCCGGCACCTGACCGACCGCCGCACCCATGCCGCGCTCAGGCATACCGTGGGGACAGCCAAAATTCAGCTCGATGCCATCTGCGCCGGTGGCTTCCACCAGAGGCAGGATGTATTTCCATGATTCTTCTTCACAGGGCACCATCAGCGAGACCACCAGCGCGCGGTCTGGCCAGTCTTTCTTCACCTGCTCGATTTCACGCAGGTTGATTTCCAGACTGCGGTCGGTGATCAGCTCAATGTTGTTGAACCCCAGCACTTCCTTGTTCTTGCCGTAGATGGCGGAATAGCGCGAGGAGACGTTCACCGCGGCGGGGTCTTCCCCCAGGGTTTTCCACACGACACCACCCCAGCCCGCCTCATAGGCGCGAACGACGTTATAGGCTTTGTCGGTGGGAGGGGCAGAGGCCAGCCAGAAGGGGTTGGGTGCTTTGATGCCCGCGAAATTTATGCTCAAGTCAGCCATCACGCGGCCTCCACGTTAGTCATCAGATCCTGGTGAATACTCATTGCCGCCAGTTTGCCGTGCTGTACGGCCTGCACAGTGAGGTCTTCACCGGGGGCCACACAGTCGCCACCGGCATAGACGCCGGACAGGCTGGTACGGAAACCGTCGTCGATGCGGATACGATCGCCATCACGGCCGAGGTTGACGTCATTCAGACTGCTTTCATCAAAGGTTTGGCCAATGGCCTTGAACACGCCATCAGCGGGAATATCCAGCAGTTCGCCGGTGCCTGTCAGCTTGCCGCTGGCATCCAGCACGGTTTTCTCGAAGCGCATTGCGCTGACCTTGCCGCTGTCATCCAGCAGCACTTCCTTAGGCTGGGCCCAGGTAACGATCTTGACCTGATTGGCCTTGGCGATGTCCTGTTCGTGCTCGGTGGCCGACATGGACTCTGTGCCACGGCGATACACCAGCGTGACCTGATCGGCACCCAGCCGTGCCATCTGCACGGCCATATCGATAGCGGTGTTGCCCGCCCCGATCACCACTGCGCGTTTGGCCACAGGCAGCGTCGTGAGGTCATCGGCTTGACGCAGCTCTTTAATGTAGTCCACGGCCGCCATCAGCCCGGGAGCATCTTCGCCGGTCAGGCCCAGCTGACGGCTGGCGCCCAGACCAATGCCGAGGAACACGGCGTCGTAGTCCTTCTGCAATTCCTGCAAAGACAGGTTGTGGCCCAGCGCCAGGCCGTAGCGCAGTTCAATACCGCCAATCTGCAGCAGGAACTCCACCTCTTTCTGGGCGAAGTTGTCGGTCATCTTGTACTTGGCGATGCCGTACTCGTTGAGGCCGCCGGGCTTGCTCTGCGCTTCAAAGATCACCACCTGATTGCCGAGCATGGCCAGCCGGTGTGCACAGGACAACCCGGCAGGGCCAGCGCCTACAACCGCGATAGTCTTGCCGGTGGCAGCGGCACGTTTGAACGGGTGGCTGCTGAACTGCATGTTGTCGGTGGCATAGCGCTGCAACAGGCCAATTTTCACTGGCTCGCACTCGTCACTGTGATTACGGACGCAAGCCTGTTCGCACAGTACTTCGGTGGGGCAGACCCGGGCACAGCTCCCGCCCAGAATGTTGGACTCCAGAATGGTCTGCGCAGCGCCGTTGATGTTGTCCTGAGCGATGTTGCGGATAAAGCGCGGAATATTGATGTCGGAAGGGCAGGCATTGACGCAGGGCGCGTCATAGCAATACAGACAGCGTGCGCTTTCGATTTCCGCCTGACGTTGATTCAGCGGCGGATGCAGATCGGTGAACTGCCCGGCCAGGGCGTCCTGGCTCGCCTCCGCAGTCGGAAGATGGCTGAGTGATTTGATCACGGTTCTGACCTCGGTTTGTAGTTATGGTGCTGCATTTATCTGGCATGACGGCGAAGCCGCGGCCTTTTATGGGATTACTACTGCTGGTAATACGGTCATTGCTAATCGGGATAGATCTATGCAGACACTGTGCCACCTTCTGACCATTTGGTCAGAAGGTGGCATCTGTTCTTCGTCTAAAGAAGGGCAGGAAACAATATCAATGGCTTAGGGAAGCAGCTATGCTGTCTGCCTGGTCAAGAGAAGAAATAAATGGGTGATCTGGCAACAGCGGGAAACACTTGTGTTACGCAGACACCCAAAAATTCGCCCAGTTTTTGCACACAAAAAACGTATTGATGATACGTTGCGGTGCAGGGAGCCTGTACGAAAGATGTCTAATAAAGATCAGTTAAAAGCCGAATTGGCTGATATGCCCCCGGCTCAGTCAGGGCGTAAACCACGTAAAGAACGCCGGGCACTGGCAGATATACGTCAGGAAAATGTGACGCATATTATCAGTACGGCGGAGCGCCTGTTTGCAGAAAAGGGCTTTTCCGGTACTACGCTGGCGGCAATTGCTGAAGTGGCCAATCTACCCAAAGCCAATGTGCTTTATTACTTTCATAATAAAGCCGGGCTATATCAGGCGGTGCTGGATCATATTCTGCTGGTCTGGATGGATGATATGAAATCCATGACTGAAGACGTGCACCCGAAAGAAGCATTGCGCAACTATATTCTGGCCAAGGTGCAGCAATCCAAGGAATACCCTCATGCTTCGAAGATATTTGCCACTGAAGTCATTCATGGTGCAGAAAATATCCGCGAATTACTGGGGGGGAAATTAAAACAGCAATTCCTTGATACCTGCCGGGTTATTCGCAGCTGGATTGCCAAAGGCTGGATGGACCCGATTAATCCTGAACATCTGCTGTTTATGCTGTGGTCATCGACCCAGACCTATGCCGATTTCAGCGCGCAAATCACCACCTTGCTGGGTAAGGCCGACATGGCGGACGAGGAATATGAGAACGCGGTGGAGTTGATTACCCGTGTTGTCCTCAAGGGCTGCGGTATCAGGACGGTTTGAATCAGGGATACAAGGCGTTGTTTGTGTACTTGTGAACGAGGAGTGGCGAGATTAGTATCCCCTCGTTTTCTCTCATCAGCAGGGCTGCTGTAGGTTCTTGGCATTCGGTGAGTATCGGGTGCTGGTATATCCAGCATATAGAGCGCCGTCGTATTCAGCCTCACATAAGGATGTGTATGAAGATTGTATTTAGTATCTCAAAGGGGCTTCTAATGGCCTCAACTCCTTGTTTTTCCATGACTTTACGCGCAACCAGTGGGCGTGGAGAGTGCATGAACAAGTCCTCAAACGCATGTTTGATTAAGCCATTCGAAGGCCCCATCCCAGTTGGAAAATATTACATCTCGCCGACAGAGTTCAGTGATCCCGGTATCGTTGGCGACCTGGCTCGCAGAATGCGTGGAGACTGGGGTGACTGGCGAGTCAGGCTGCATCCAGTGCCTGCCACAAAGACCTTTGGGCGTGACAATTTCTTTTTGCACGGTGGGGATATGGAAGGATCAGCGGGTTGTATTGATGTGGGTGGCGGGGTTTTGGGTAATCAAACCACTGACCGCTTAGCTGCCATGATTCAGGCCAGTCAGAAAAAGATAGAAGTTGAGGTAAAGGGGTGAAGGCTTATCTGTTGGTGCTGACCACTCTTGCCCCCTCACTTTGCTTCGCTGAGGTAGCAGACAAAATGCCGTCTTATCCTTCTATGTGGGGGCTGGCATTGGCGCTCTGCATGGGATTCTCGCTACTAGCCCGATTATGGAAAGGCTTTCTGCTGCTGGCCATCCTGGTGTCATTGTTTATGGCCTATGGTGTTTATGATGCAGGGTCTGATCCGAGTTTTCTGAGTGCGGTAGAGTCAGAGTTTGGGCGCTATTACCAGTTGAATAGCTACCTGTCGGCGTTGATTATTGGCCTTGTGCCTATCCTCTTTAGTCTGCGTAAAAGAAATTATAACTAGTTGTTTTTATGAGTTTTTTCAGTAAAAAAGAGCCCGAAATGGGCTCTTTTTGTAACTGCAATCCATCAAATATCAGTCAGCGGGCCGTAGGTTTCCGGGCGGCGATCACGGAAGAACTGCCAGGTATCGCGCACTTCACGAATAAGCTGCAGATCCATCTCTCCCACTACCAGCTCCTCCTTGTCTGCCGAGGCCTGCGCGACAATCTTGCCGCGTGGATTGACCAGATAGCTGGAGCCATAAAACTCACCGATATCCCAGGGTTGTTCGCGGCCGACACGGTTAATGGCGGCGATATAGACGCCATTGGCGGCAGCTGACGCAGGCTGCTCCAGCTCCCACAGATACTGGCTGAGCCCGGCCACGGTAGCGGACGGGTTGACGATCAGGTCGGCCCCCGCCAGCGCCAGGCCACGCCAGCCTTCGGGGAAGTGGCGGTCATAACAGATATAGACGCCGATATTACAGTAGGCTGTTTTGAATACGGGCCAGCCGCTATTACCGGGTTTGAAAAAGAATTTTTCCCAGAATCCGGCTACCTGTGGAATATGAGTTTTACGGTATTTACCCAGATAGCTGCCATCCGCATCGATAACCGCGGCGGTGTTGTAATATACGCCGGGCATCTGTTCCTCATAAATGGGAACTACAATAACCATATTGTATTTGCGCGCGTATTCCTGCATCAAACGGGTTGTTTCCCCATCAGGAATCGCCTCTGCGGCACCGTACCATTTCTTGTCCTGACTGGGGCAGAAATAGGGCTGATTGAATACTTCCTGAAAGCTTAATACCTGCACCCCTTTGGCTGCCGCTTCTTCGATAAAGGGGATATGGGCGTCCAGCATTTTCTTTTTAATGGCTTGCGGGCTTTCACTGGTATCCCCGTGCAGAGCCGTCTGGATCAATCCCACTTTAATGGTAGACATAGCGAACAACTCCTCATCTGTTGAAGTCAGCATGGTCGGTATCGACCATTGGTTTAAAACAGCTAAAGAATGACGGAGCTAAGTATTGCAATGATCTGACCATTTGGACAGGAGATTGCGTTTTATTTTCATTGGCTGAAGTAAGTCATTGATAAATAAAAATTTGATGAGAATTTTTGTGTCAGCCAGCAGTTGCACCGGTAAATGCAATTCGCTCTTATTTGCTGTTTTTTTGCACCGTTTTGGTAACTGCGCTGTTCAATACAGTGCATGGCAATTCGACAGAGCAGGGTATTGCTATCACTAATTAGGAATAAATCCTTTCAATTCATGGGTTTATAAAAAGTGGCTAAATCTTCTGTCCAATTGGTCAATCTCTTGCATACTTACAGCGTGTTCACCCATTCGTAATCTGGCGCCATAAAGACATGTGCCATGTCATCTGGCTGCGGTACGGCAAAGAGCGACCCTGCTCCTCAGGGCACTGTCTGACTGAGTGATAAGGAACAACAAAAATGGCTTTGATGATTAAAGGCGGTACGGTTGTAAACGCCGACCAGACCCTGAAAGCAGACGTCCTCTGCGTGGATGGCAAGATCGTCCAGGTGGGAGCTGATCTGCCTGTTCCAGCCGGCGCCGAAGTGGTGGATGCCGGTGGGCTGTATGTCATGCCCGGCGGTATCGACCCTCACACCCACATGCAGTTGCCCTTCATGGGCACGGTAGCCACTGAAGATTTCTACACCGGTACGGCTGCGGGCCTGGCCGGTGGCACCACCATGATCATCGACTTCGTTATCCCCAACCCTCAGCAGCCACTGATGGAAGCCTATCAGACCTGGCGCGAGTGGGCCGCCAAGGCCGTTTCTGACTACTCATTCCATGTGGCGGTGACCTGGTGGGATGACTCCGTTGGCAGCGATATGGAGCGGCTGGTCAAGGAAGAGGGCGTCAACAGCTTCAAGCACTTCATGGCCTACAAGAACGCCATCATGGCGGAAGACGAAACTCTGGTGAATTCCTTCAGCCGCTGTCTGGAGCTGGGGGCGATGCCGACGGTACATGCCGAGAACGGTGAGCTGGTCTATCACCTGCAGCGCAAACTGATCGCCATGGGCCTGACCGGGCCGGAAGCCCACCCGCTGTCACGTCCGTCAGAAGTGGAAGGCGAAGCGGCCAACCGGGCCATTCGCATCGCGCAGTCTCTGGGCGTGCCGCTGTATCTGGTGCACGTATCCTGTAAGGAAGCGGTGGATGAAATTGCCCGCGCCCGCCATGAAGGTCAGCGTGTTTACGGTGAGGTGCTGGCCGGGCATCTGGAGCTGGATGACTCGGTCTATCGCAACAAGGACTGGGAGTTTGCCGCTGCTCACGTTATGAGCCCACCTTTCCGCCCCAAAGGGCATCAGGAAGTGCTGTGGAAAGCTCTGCAGGGCGGCACGCTGCAAACCACCGCGACCGATCACTGCTGCTTCTGTGCCGATCAGAAAGCCATGGGTCGCAATGACTTCAGCCGCATCCCCAACGGCACCGCCGGGGTCGAAGACCGCATGATGGTGCTGTGGGATTCCGGGGTGAATAGCGGCCGCCTGACCATGAATGAGTTCGTTGCGGTCACCTCCACCAACGCCGCCAAGATCTTCAATGTCTATCCGCAGAAAGGTTCTGTCAGTGTCGGTGCCGATGCTGACATCGTGCTGTGGGACCCAGCGGCCAGCCATACCCTGTCTGCCAAGACGCATCATCAGAATATCGACTTCAATATCTTTGAGGGCCGCACCGTGCAGGGTAAACCGGCTTACACCATCAGCCAGGGCAAAGTGGTATTTGCCAATGGCGAGCTGAAGGTCGAGCGTGGCGCCGGTCGTTATATCAAACGTCCTGCCTTTCCTAATATCTATGAAGCCGTCGAGCGCTATAACCGTACCCATGTACCCGTGCCGGTTGAGCGCGACTGAGGTCGCCTCAGCTGCTACAAAACGGGTGATGTGGGAAAGCCGATTCACCGGTACAGCGTCTGTGCCGGTGACCGCGTTCATAGTACACGCCTGACAGGCGCTACCGACCACATCGCCCCGATACCGAAGACCGTGATGTTGAACGATTAGAAATAGAAACCTGACGGCGAACTCCGTGTGATCAGGTTCCCGATGAGATGAGAGACTATGCAGCAGGCAGTGGATAACGTGGTGAGCCTTAAACCTGACGGCGAACGTAGCCGTAAACTCATTGATATCAAAGATTTGTCACTCACATTCGATACCAACGATGGCCCCGTGCATGCGCTTTCCCATATCGATCTGAGTATTCGCAAAGGCGACTTCGTTTCTTTTATCGGCCCTTCAGGCTGCGGTAAAACCACGCTGCTGCGCGTGATTGCTGACCTTGAGCAGCAAACCAGCGGCAAGATCAGTGTCGAAGGGACCACCCCCCATGAAGCCCGGCTCAACCGTCTGTACGGCTATGTGTTTCAGGCGCCTGCGCTTTATCCGTGGCGAACCATCGAAGGCAACTGCGCCCTGCCGATGGAGATATTCGGCTACGGCAAGGACAAGCAGGAGGTGCAGGCAGACAAATACCTGAATCTGGTGGGCCTCGATAAGTTCCGCAAGAAATTCCCCTGGCAGCTGTCAGGCGGTATGCAGCAACGCGCCTCCATCGCCCGGGCGCTCTGTTTTGAGCCAGAGCTGTTGCTGATGGATGAACCCTTCGGTGCACTGGATGAGATCACCCGTGACCACCTCAACCTGGAGCTGCTGAAAATCTGGGAGCAGACCGGCAAGACGGTGGTGTTCGTGACCCACTCCATTGCCGAGGCGGTGTTTCTCTCGACTCATATTGTGGTGATGTCACCGCGCCCCGGACGCATCACCCGCATTATTCAAAGCAACCTGCCACGCGAGCGGCCGCTGGATATCCGGGATACCCCGGCCTTTATGGAGCTGGCGCAGGAAGTGCGTGAGTGTCTGGCTACCGACCACCATATCGACTGAGCGGGGCAGCAAAATGAAAACTGCAAGCTGGCGCGACAACCGCGTCTTCGCTGTGGCTCTGGTCAGCCTCGGCTTCATTGTGATCTGGTACCTCGGAGCGATCTTTCTCAATGGCCAGCAGCTGGTCAGCCAGTATGAGCGCCGTCATCAGGACTGGGATGCCAGCAAGGTGGTGGCCGAGGCGCTGAGCATGCGCCGGCCGGTGCTGCCAACGCCGGATCAGGTGGTGGTAGAGCTGAACCAGAGCGTGTTCCACGAGGCCATTACCTCCAAGCGTTCACTGGTATTCCATACCGGTATCACCTTGTCTTCCACCCTGCTGGGCTTCGTGCTGGGCGCGGCGCTGGGCATCCTGCTGGCGATTGGCATCGTCCATAACCGCACGCTGGAATCGAGCCTGATGCCGTGGATCATCACCTCGCAGACCATACCGATTCTGGCCATCGCACCGATGGTTATCGTGGTACTGGGCTCACTGAATTTTACCGGGCTGGTACCCAAATCGCTGATCTCCATGTACCTGTCGTTCTTCCCCGTCACCATCAGCATGGTCAAGGGGCTGCGTTCGGCGGACCGTCTGCACATGGAGCTGCTGCATACCTACAGTGCCACCACCCGGCAGGTACTGTGGAAGTTGCGCTGGCCTGCGTCACTACCCTTCCTGTTTGCCGGTCTCAAGGTTGCCATTGCTGCATCGCTGGTGGGAGCCATCGTCGGTGAGCTGCCGACCGGGGCACAGGGCGGCCTCGGAGCACGGTTGCTCAGCGGCTCTTATTACGGACAGATGGTGCAGATCTGGGCGGCGCTGGTGATGGCGGCATTACTCGGTGCGCTGCTGGTGGTGCTGGTCGGCATGGGGGAAAAGTGGGTGCTCAAACGTATGGGGACACGCACTGAACTGGGAGCGGCGGCATGAGCAATTTGGTGAACAAGCAAGCCGGTTCTGGCCGTGCGCAGCAGTGGGTGATGGGCCTGGGATTACTGGTTTTTGTGCTGGTAGCAGGCATGGTGCTGGGGGGAGAGAAGGGCGCCTTGCGTCAGTCGGTGCCCGGTATTACCGGTCTGCTGTTTGGCAGCTATGGCATCTGGTTATTGCTGGCACAGTTGACTCGCTGGGTGGACAAGGCCCAGCTGAAGCAGGCCACTGGCCTGTGGGGCTGGAGTGTGCCTGCGCTGTTTGCCCTCTTCCTGTTGCTGGTGTGGCAGATGCTGGTGGATGGCTTTGCCGTGCCGCCGGTACTGCTGCCTTCTCCGACGGAAATTGGCAGTGCCTTTGCGGGCAGTCTGGATATGCTCTGGCAGGACTTCCGCCAGACCTATCTCAAGTCAGTGCTGGCGGGTTACATCATGGGCTGCGGCAGTGGTTTTATCGTGGCGCTGCTGATTGATCGCAGCCCCTTTATGCAGAAAGGCCTGCTGCCCTTTGGCAACATCATGTCGTCGATTCCTATCGTCGGTATCGCGCCGATCATGGTGATGTGGTTTGGTTTCGACTGGCAGTCGAAGGCTGCCGTGGTGGTGATCATGACCTTCTTCCCCATGCTGGTGAATACCCTCAGCGGGCTGGCATCGGCGGGTAAGCTGGAGCAGGAGCTGATGCGCACCTATGCCGCCAGTCATGTGCAGAGCCTGCTGACCACGCGCCTGCCCTATGCCATGCCTTTTATCTTCAATGCCCTCAAACTCAACTCAACTTTGGCGCTGATCGGTGCCATCGTGGCCGAGTTTTTCGGTACGCCGATTGTCGGTATGGGGTTTCGTATATCGACAGAAGTGGGGCGGATGAATCTGAGTATGGTGTGGGCCACTATTCTGGTAGCGGCGCTGGCCGGTTCCATCAGCTATGGTTTACTGACGCTGCTGGAGCGCAGAGTCACTTTCTGGCATCCCTCAGTACGCGCCGGTAAACGTTAACCGCTGGTACGGCCTTGGCTGGCATGGAAAGGGTGCTGAAGAGCAGTGATGTTAATGCTGTTGATAATGTAGCTAAGCCTTTGCGCAAATAAGCCTTTGAGCAAAAAGCCTTCCACAGAGAAGGCATGTCCATCGTTGTATGTTGATCGTGTCTGCCGTAGCGGTGATAACCAAAGCGGTTGCAGTGTGGTTTGAAGCAGGGAATGTTCGCTGCCTAAGGCGAATATCTTCACTTGGAACGCGCAGGCGTTCTTCGCGTGATTAACAGATTAGCGGTTGAGAGTAAGGAGATAACGATGAAGAAAACCCTCACTACCCTGATGGGCGCTCTGACCCTGGCCTCGGCGTCCGGCATGGCGCTGGCAGCAGACGATGTCACCCTGCAGTTGAAGTGGGTTACTCAGGCTCAGTTCGCCGGCTATTACGTCGCGCTGGAAAAGGGCTATTACAAGGATGCCGATCTCAATGTCACCATCAAACCCGGTGGCCCGGATATCGCCCCTGAACAGGTGATTGCCGGTGGTGGTGCCGATGTCATCGTTGACTGGTTGCCGCCTGCACTGGCCGCCCGTGAAAAAGGCTTGCCACTGGTCAACATCGCGCAGATCTACAACAAGTCCGGTATGGAGCTGACCTGTCTGAAAAGCTCAGGCATCAAGACACCAGCGGACTTCAAAGGTAAAACTCTGGGGGTATGGTTCTTCGGTAACGAGTATCCCTTCCTGTCGTGGATGGCCAAGCTGAATCTGCCCACGACCGGTGGAGACGAAGGCGTGACCGTACTGAAGCAGGGCTTCAACGTCGATCCGCTGCTGCAGAATCAGGCTGACTGTATCTCCACCATGACCTACAACGAGTACTGGCAGGTGATCGATGCTGGTATCAAACCGGACGAACTGCAGGTCTTCAAGTATGAAGACGAAGGTGTCGCCACGCTGGAAGATGGCCTGTACGTCATGGAAGACAAGCTCAAGGATGACGCCTTCAAACAGAAGATGGCGCGCTTCCTGAAAGCTTCCGTCACTGGCTGGACCTATGCGCAGGAGCATCCTGAAGAGGCGGCTGACATCGTGCTGAAGTATGATGACACCGGTGCCCAGACCAAGGAGCATCAGGTGCGCATGATGAGCGAAGTGGGCAAGCTGCTGAAAGGCGACAAGCCTATGGGCTACATGGAACCCGCTGCGTTTGACCGTACGGTCGGCGTGCTGCTGAGCGGTTCATCTGCCCCGGTTATCACCAAAAAGCCTGAGGGTGCCTACACCCACGAAATCTTCGATATGGCTCAGAAGTAAGCGGTCGAGTTCGCTTGCTGTAAAGCACCAAGGGCGCCCTGTGAGGCGCCCTTGGTGTTTTTGGATGCAGTGTTATGGGAGGCAGTGTTATGGCCTGGCTCAGTTGTCTTGCTGATAGGGCGCTGACCACAGGTGTACCAGTAACGGGATCACATGGGTGATCAGATCATCAAAGTCTTTCGGATTACACAGACCGTGGGAAATCTCGATGATGCGATAGGGCGTGGCGGATGACTGGGTGGAGATCGCGATCATGCAGTGATAGCGCCAGTAGATTTCCTTCTCCGGCATATCGGGAAAGACCCGCCGCAAGGCATCGATAAAGCGCTGGTGCATATTGTTGAAATGCTGTTTGACCTGCTGGCTGACACCGCTGTGCTGCTCACCGATCAGCTTGTTACGTACCTTGAGGTAGTTCATCCAGCCCGGGTCGGAGGTACGGCTGGGGTCGAAGTAGGGCAGATACAGCGCCTTGATGATGTCTTCGATCTTGACGTCATCCTTGGCCAGCGCTTCATCCAGCATCACCAGACGCGCCTGAGTAATGCTGGCAGCACGGCGCTCCAGCACGGCGTTGAGCAGATCCTCACGGGTGCCGAAGTGATAGTGGATGGAAGCAACGTTCACACCTGCAACCGCCATGATGCGGCGCATGGAGGCGTTCAACCCCTCATTGGCGAAGGTAGCCTCTGCGGCGTCCAGGATATTGTCCCGCGTTTCTATCCCGCGTTTGCGCTGGCGACGGCGGGGAGAGGCTGAATGGCTATCTTTGGATGTCGGCATGGGCCTGCAATCTTATTGATGAATGAAGGGGTGATGAATCAGGGCGTTATCTTACCCCAAGCCAGCGGCGAACAACCATTACACCATGGTTATGTCTATTCGCCAGCGTTATAGCTGCCCCGGTGGTGATGTCCCTGGCAGGCTGTTGAAAAACGTCATCGAGGCAGCCGAGACAAGGAAATACCCCGAGGGCACAAGAAACAGGCGAAAAAGCGGAGTTTAGTGAACTAAATGAGCATTTGACTCGCTCCGCTCGCCCCTTCGGGGCCGTGCTAAAGCACGTTCAGCCGTTGGCTGTGAGCCTGTTTTTGACGCGGTATTCGGCAACGCAGATAG
>NZ_LAPT01000128.1 GCF_003194385.1 Pokkaliibacter plantistimulans | reverse complement strand
TCAGGCCATCCTGCCAGAGGGTTTATTGTTGCTGGAGTAGTCCGGTAGCGATGCGTTTTAACAGGTCGTTGAAAATCTATCTGCGTTGCCGAATACCGCGTCAAAAACAGGCTCACAGCCAAAGGCTGAACGTGCTTTAGCACGGCCCCGAAGGGGCGAGCGGAGCGAGTCAAATGCTCATTTAGTTCACTAAACTCCGCTTTTTCGCCTGTTTTTTCCTTGTCTCGGCGGCCTCGATAACGTTTTTCAACAGCCTGCTAATCCGCTCCCGAATATCCATCCGTTCTGACTGGGCATAAACCAGCTTTCATGGGTAGCGCCCTGAGCGGCGGTTATCCACCAGCTCCTCCAGAATCTCATTGACCAGCTGCATGATGTCTCCGGCGGGTTCCTTGCGGCGACAGCACATAATGGGCGTGGTGATATTGCTCTCGCCCAGCGGAATAAAGGCGATGCCATCGCGATGCACCCGCTTGACCTGCTCCGGCACCAGGGTAAAGCCCATATCGGAAGCGACCAGCCCGAGGGCCGTCTGCAGGTCATTGACCTGCTGGATGACATTGACGCTCAGGCAACGCCGATGAAACAGCCCGAGCACAATGTCGGCAAAGCTGCGCCCCGGGTTGGAAGGGAACAGGATCAGCGGGTGTTTGGCCAGCTCGGTCAGTGTGGGCCGGGTGCTGGCCAGAGGGTGATCGGCCGGAACCGCAGCAATGATGGGTTCATCAAACAGCAGCTCCTGATCCACCTCGTTGTCTTCGATACGCAGACGACCAAAGCCAATATCAATACGGCCGGTTTTCAGCGCGGTGACCTGCTCCTGCGTGGTCATTTCATGCAGCACGATTTCGATATCACCGCACTGACGCAAGCGCTTGATCAGTGACGGCAGCTGACCATAGAACACCGAAGGCACGAAGCCGATGGCGAAGATGCGTTTACCGTGGGCTGCTACCTTGCGGGTATCGGCCATGGAGCCCTGTACCTTGGCCAGAATCTGCCGTGCCCGTTCCAGAAAGAACTGCCCCGCCGGTGTCAGGCTTAAGCCGCGGGCTTCGCGGTTGAACAGCAGCACCCCCATTTCTTCTTCGAGCTGACGGATCTGCCGGGTCAGTGGTGGCTGGGCGATATGCAGACGCTCGGCGGCGCGGGTCAGGTTGAGTTCTTCGGCAACGGCACAGAAGTAGCGAAGATGACGTAACTCCATCTCATACCCTCCGGGTATCGCTGCCTACTAAAACGATATTTGTTGGCAGCGAGTATTAATTTTATTGTTTTACCTGTCTCGGTATAAAAGTCTGGTGCGAATTAAATGGCAGAATTTAATTTGTGTCGCTTTGAGTAGGAAAGTTAAAGCGCAGTAATTCATCATTATTTTTGTTGCCAGTCGTTATACCTGTATTCGCCGTGAATAACAATAATCAAAGAGGATAGCGTCATGACCGTGATACGCCCTTCCAATTTATTACCCGCAAATGAAGCCTGCCAGCCTGCAAAGGCGGCACCTCAATGAATTCATGGTGCAGATGAAGGTTTGCCGCAAGCGGATCGGCCAGAGTCAGGGTAAATAACACCACATTAATCAGGTAATAATGCCGTGCCATATAAAGACAGGCATGAGCCACTATTGCTCGAAATTAACGTGTGAATTATTGGCGATATTAAAAGCTAATTGCGTTTAATTGCCTGCTCAAATAAGTGCTGCTCCGATAGTGCAATAGAAAAAATATAATCATTGCAATATGCAGAGAAAGGAGAGAGTTATGCAACAGCAACTCGATCAATTGCAAGAGCGCGTACGCAGTGCCGTCGTGGCCGATGCTGAGCAGGGGATTTACCGCTGCAACCGGGCCATTTTCACCGATCAGGCACTGTTTGAGCTGGAGATGAAATACATCTTCGAGGGCAACTGGGTCTATCTGGCTCACGAAAGTCAGATTGCCGACAACGGCGATTACTTCACCACCCATATTGGCCGTCAGCCAGTGGTCATTACCCGTGACGCCAAGGGCCAGCTCAATGCGCTGCTCAACACTTGCTCTCATCGCGGCGCCACTCTGTGCCGTCACAAGCGCGGCAACAAGACCTCTTTCACCTGCCCCTTCCATGGCTGGACCTTCAACAACGGTGGCAAGCTGCTCAAGGCGCGCGACCAGAAGAAAGGCGGCTACCCTGAAAGCTTCAACACCGATGGCTCCCACGATCTCAAACGGGTTGCACGCTTCGAGTCATACCGCGGCTTTCTGTTCGGCAGCCTCAATCCCGATGTGATGCCGCTGACAGAGTATCTGGGCGAATCCACCAAGGTGATCGACAACATTGTTGATCAGGCACCCGAAGGTCTGGAGATTCTGCGCGGCAGCTCATCCTACACCTATGACGGAAACTGGAAGCTGACGGCGGAGAACGGCGCCGATGGCTATCATGTTGGCACGGTGCACTGGAATTATCTGTCGACCATGGGCCACCGCAATTATGACAAGGGCGGCACCGAAGCAGTGGATGCCCGCAGCTGGTCGGCAAAGGGAGGGTTCTACTCCTTTGAAAACGGCCACATGATGCTGTGGACCCGTCTGCTCAACCCCAGCGTGCGGCCGGTCTATAGCCAGCGCGAACGCCTGCAGCAGACCTTCGGCGAAGCCCGCGCTGACCTGATGGTCAACCAGACCCGCAACCTGTGCCTGTATCCCAATGTCTACCTGATGGACCAGTTCTCCACCCAGATCCGGGTGCTGCGTCCGCTATCTGTCGATAAGACGGAAATCACCATCTATTGCTTCGCGCCCAAAGGGGAGTCGGCAGAGAACCGCCGTCGCCGCATCCGCCAGTACGAAGACTTCTTTAACGTCAGTGGCATGGGCACACCGGATGATCTGGAAGAGTTCCGCGGCTGTCAGCAGGGCTACAGCGCTGCGGGCCTGTCGTGGAATGACATGAGCCGTGGGGCAGTGCACTGGATTGACGGTGCCGATGAAGACGCCCGGTCTATTGATCTGAAACCGCTGATGAGCGGCGCCTGCCCGGAAGATGAAGGGCTGTATGTGCACCACCACCTGCACTGGCGCGATGAGATGCTGCAGGCCATTGCCAGCGAACGCAGCCGGCTGATTGCCACAGACAGCGAGCCCACCCGCGGTGAGGAGGTATGAGCATGAACTATCAGGATATTCAGGCCTTCATCTACCGCGAGGCACGCCTGCTGGATGACCGCGAGTGGGATCAGTGGCTGGCCTGCTATCACCCCGAGGTCGAATTCTGGATGCCCGCCTGGGACGACGATGACCAGCTGACCTCGGACCCGCACAGTGAAATCTCACTGGTGTTCTATCCCAATCGGGATGGCTTGGAAGACCGCGTCTACCGCATCAAGACCGAGCGCTCCGGTGCCACCATGCCGGAGCCGCGTACCACCCATCAGATCAGTAATCTGGAAGTGCTGGCGGCCGACGCCCAGCAGATCCAGCTGCGTTTCAACTGGCATACCCTCAGCCATCGTTACCGGCAGACCAGCAGCTTTTTCGGCACCTCCTTCTACACCCTCGACCTCAGTGGCGGTGAGCCGCTGATCAGGCGCAAGAAGGTGGTGCTGAACAACGACTACATCCATCAGGTCATCGATATCTATCAGTTTTAACAGGTCGTTGAAAATCTATCTGCGTTGCCGAATACCGCGTCAAAAACAGGCTCAAAATGCTCATTTAGTCCACTAAACTCCGCTTTTTCGCCTGTTTTTTCCTTGTCTCGGCTGCCTCGATAACGTTTTTCAACAGACTGTTAAGTGAGAGCACCTGCACCTCACACACCAATCACACAGCTGTTGCTGCTGCACTGCCAAGCCGGTGAGCAGCACCATGCCGGGGGAGCCGTATCATGAGCTACACCATTGCTCTCAATTTCGAGGACGGGGTGACCCGTTTCATTGCCTGTAACGCTGGCGAAACCGTACTGGATGCGGCGTATCGCCATAAGATCAATCTGCCCATGGACTGCTCCGATGGCGTCTGCGGCACCTGCAAATGCCACTGCGAGCAGGGTCAGTTCGACATGGGTGAAGAGTATCTGGAAGACGCCCTGACTGAAGACGAAGCCGCCGCAGGCAAGGTGCTGACCTGCCAGATGGTGCCGTCATCAGATTGCGTAGTCGCCGTCCCTGCTGCATCCACCCTGTGCAAGACGGCCCCGGAGCCTTTCGCCGGTACGGTCACGGCGGTTAACGCCCCCTCGGCCACTACGCTGGAGCTGTTTATTCAGGCAGAAAAGCCAGTGGCGTTTCTGCCCGGTCAGTACGTCAGCATTCAGGTGCCCGGCAGTCAGGGCATGCGGGCCTATTCTTTCAGCTCCCGGCCCGGCAGTGTTGAGCTGAGCTTTCTGATTCGCAATGTGCCCGGCGGGCTGATGAGCGGCTATCTCAGTGAGCGGGCCAGAGTGGGTGATCAGCTGACGCTGACCGGGCCGATGGGCAGCTTCTATTTGCGCCCGGTGCAGCGCCCGGTACTGATGCTGGCGGGGGGAACCGGGCTGGCGCCGTTTCTGGCGATGCTGAAACTGCTGGCGGAGCAGGGTTGTGAGCAGCCGGTGCACCTGATCTACGGCGTCACCCGCGATATAGATCTGGTCTGTGTCGATGCACTGGAAGCCATGGCCGCGCAGTATGGCTGGTTCAGCTATGCCACCTGCGTGGCGGATGCCGACAGCGACCACCCGCGCAAGGGCTACGTCACCCAGTATATGGAAGGCGCTGCCCTCAATGACGGCGCGGTGGATGTCTATCTCTGCGGTCCACCGCCGATGGTGGATGCGGTCACCGGCTGGTTCCGTCAGCAGGGGATTCAGCCTGCCTCCTTCCACTACGAGAAGTTTGCCGCCAGTGCTGCCCCGCTGCAGGAGAAAATCGCATGACCCGTTCCCTCAGTTACCGCCCCCGTTTTACCGACAAGGTCATGATGATTACCGGTGCCGCGCAGGGTATCGGCCTGCGCAGTGCCGAACGGGCGGCCAGTGAGGGTGCCCGTCTGGTGCTGGTGGATCGGGCCGATCATATTCACACCGTCGCTGACCAGTTACAGCAACAGGGCTGCGAGGTGCTGGCGCTGCAAGCGGATCTGGAAACCTGGGAAGGGGCCAGCGACATCATGACGCAGGCCAAAGCGTGTTTCGGCCGGTTGGATGTGCTGATCAACAACATTGGCGGCACCATCTGGGCCAAACCTTATGAGCATTACCAGCCGGAGCAGATCGAGAAGGAAGTGCGGCGTTCGCTGTTCCCCACCCTCTGGTGCTGCCGGGCCGTCTTACCCCTGATGCTGGTGCAGCAGGGCGGTGCCATCGTCAATGTCTCCTCGGTGGCGACCCGTGGCGTCAACCGCGTGCCCTATGCGGCGGCCAAGGGCGGCGTCAATGCGCTGACCGTAGCACTGGCATTTGAGTACGCTGAGTACGGCATTCGCGTCAACGCCACTGCGCCCGGTGGCACCGAAGCGCCGCCGCGCCTGACTCCGCGCAACAACGAGGTGCCGACGGCACAGGAGCAACAGTGGTATCAGCAGCTGATCGACCAGACCGTACAGACCAGCCTGATGCACCGCTACGGTACGCTGGATGAGCAGGCCGCCGCCATTCTGTTTCTGGCCTCGGACGATGCCAGCTATATCACCGGGACGATCCTGCCGGTGGCCGGTGGTGACCTGGGTTAAACCTGCTCTGCCGGAGTGATAACAGGCAGACGGTGCAAAGCCATCGTTGAACCGGGGTGTTCGGCGATGGCTTTTTGCGTTTACGGTTTCAGTGCTTTCAGAATCTGCTCGGTGTTGTAGCTCATCATTTTCAGATAGCTGGGGGCCGGGCCCGCTGCATCTGACAGCGATTCCGGATACAGCTCGCCGCCCGGCTGGGCACCGGTAGCATCGGCAATCTGCCTGATCAGGCGGGGATCGTTGGAGTTCTCGAAGAAGTACACCTTGATGCCATCCTGCCTGATCTGTTCGATCAGTTGGGCGACTTCGCTGGCGGAGGCTTCGGTCTCGGTCGACAGGCCCAGTGGCGACAGGAAGCTCACACCGTACTCCAGGCTGTAATAGCCGAAGGCATCATGGCTGGTCAGCACCTTGCGCTTGTCTACCGGAATGGTGCCCAGCTCGGCACGAATCTGCCCATCCAGCGTTTTCAGCTGTGCACTATAGCGCTCGGCATTGGCCTTGTAGTCGGCGGCATCCGCTGGATCCGCCTTGGCCAGCGCCTGCTCGATATGGCTGACCCAGTGCAGCACGTTGGGAATGCTATTCCACACGTGGGGGTCGGTAACCTGTTTGCCGTCTTCTTCAAAGGTATGGGTCGTCAGGCCATCGGACACCACCACTGGCTGCTGGTTGCTGCCCGAGGCTTTGGCCAGACGGCTGAACCAGTTTTCCAGACCTTCACCGCTGAGGAAGGTGACTCGGGCCTCTTTCAGCGCTTTGGCATCGGCGGGGGAAGGCTCGAACTCATGGGGATCACCATTGGCAGGCACCAGACTGGTGACCTGCACATGGCTGCCGCCGACCTGCCTGACCACATCGGCCAGAATGGAAAAGCTCGCAACCACTTTAATTTCCGGCGCCGACGTGGCCGCCAGTGTGCTCTGGCTGGTCAGCGCAAGTGCTGAATACAGCAGGCCAGTGGAAAGCATCAGCAAGGGTTTGGACATAACGAAACTCCATCAGTTACGCAGGTGGGGAAGAGGAAAGAAGCGGCGCAGGGCACCAGCGGGAGCGAGCAGCAGCGACAGGCCGTACAGCAGGGCTGCGGTCAGGATGATGCAGGGGCCGGAGGCCAGATTCAGGTGATAAGACAGCAGCAGCCCAAGGTAGCCCGACAGCACCGCGGACAGGGTGGCAATCAGCAGCATTGACCCCAGCGTGCGCGCCCACAGCTGGGCAATCACCGCTGGCAGCATCATCATGCCGACGGCCATCAGGGTGCCGAGGGTCTGAAAACCGGCCACCAGATTGAGCACCACCACCAGCAGCAGAAACAGCAGGTGATACCAGGGGCCGCGACCGCCCACCGCACGCAGGAAGCCGGGGTCGAAACACTCCATAACCAGCGGGCGATAGACCACCGCCAGCACCAGCAGTGTCAGGCTGGTGATGCCGGCAATCAGACACAGCGCCTGACTGTCGATGGCCAGAATGGTGCCGAACAGCACATGCAGCAGATCGATATTGGAGCCGCGCAGGGAGATCAGCAGTACGCCGAGGGCCAGCGACACCAGATAGAAACTGGCAAAGGAGGCATCCTCCTTCAGTACCGTGGTACGGCTGATAACGCCTGACAGCACCGCGACCAGCAACCCGGCAATCAGCGCCCCCAGTCCCATCCACAGCAGTGACAGGCCACCGGCAAACATGAAACCCAGCGCCGCGCCGGGCAGTACGGCATGGCTCATGGCGTCCCCCACCAGACTCATGCGGCGAAGCATCAGCAATACCCCGATAGGGGCCGCGCCCAGACCCAGTGCCAGCGTGGCGACCAGCGCACGGCGCATAAAGCCGTAATCAGCAAAGGGTGAAATCAGCAGCTCGTGCAGGCTCATGCCGATACCTCCGGCTGGCAGACGTCGGCCCCTTCATCCCAGGCTTCGGCCATGGCTTTGGCGCGGGTCAGGTTATCGCGGCTCATCACGGCGGATGTATCCCCCCAGCCAATGATTTCCCGTGCCAGCAGCAGGGTGGAAGGGAAGTGCTGACGGACCTGCTCGAAGTCATGCAGTACCGCGATGACGGTGCGGCCCTGCTGATGCCAGCTGAGGATCACCTGCAGCAAATCGTGGGTGGTGCGGCTGTCGATGGCGGTGAAAGGCTCATCCAGCACCACAATCGGCGCATCCTGCAGCAGCAGGCGAGCAAACAGCACGCGCTGGAACTGGCCTGCCGACAGCGAACCGATCGGGCGCTGTTCAAAACCGGCCAGCCCCACGGCCTGCAGGGCGTTGCGCGCCTGTGCAGCCACGTCCTGCGTTACCGCGCGGTGGACGCCCAGTGTGCGCCAGGCTCCCATGATCACGGTGTCCGCCACAGTCAGTGGGAACTGCCGGTCGATGGCCGCTGCCTGTGGCAGATAGCCAATATCGCGCTGCTGATACTGGCCGTAGCGGATACGGCCACTGGCCAGCGGCACTTCGCCCATAATGGCTTTCAGCAGGGTGGACTTGCCTGCGCCGTTGGGCCCTGCAATGGCCGTCAGGCTGCCGCTGGCGAATTCACCGCTGATATGGTGCACCGCCGGATGGCGCTGATAGGCGACGGTGATGTCATCGAGAACTAACGCACTCATGGCAGGCTGACCGCCCAGGCGACCAGCAGCCACAGTACAGCCAGCAGCGCATTGGCCAGCAACAGACGGCGTGCGCTGGACCAGCCTAGTGGTGAGGCTGAAAACAGCGATAGGGGAAACCGCGATAGGGAAAAGCGCGACAGGGAAAGTAACGACATGGACAACTCGCAGGTGACAAATATAAATTGAATAAAATGTTATGACATAACACTATCAGCAATGGGCGTGCACAAACAAGGAAGTTGCCACAGTCGTGCTGAGCTGAAGAGCTGAAGAGCTGAAGAGCTGAAGAGCTGAAGAGCTGAAGAGCTGAAGAGCTGACGAGTTGTGGAGGGGCAGTGTGTCGCAGAAACGGGGTCAGGGAGGGTGAATGGGCACGAGGGCCGCGAAGAAAAAAACGCACCGGACAGGTAGGCTACCCGATGCGCCACAGATCGTGAATGTATTCAAAGTGCTCTGTCGTTATATCAATTGGCTGCTTCTCAGCACGGGCTGAGCGGCACACTTCTGACCATGGCACCCGGCTCAACACCCAGCGCCAGTAACTGGGAGGAGGTCAGCGGCAGCACCTCAACGCTCACCGGCAACTCGGCCTGAATAGCGCGGAAGCCAAGCCCGGCATCATTACTCAGCAGATAAGGCTGAGTGGCAGTGGCAAATGCCACGTCGTCGCGGTGCTCACAGCGATACAGACGGCTGTCGCGGACGATGCGCAGTTCGTCGATATAGGCTTCCAGCGTGGCCCCGCCATCGAAGATATCCACATAGCCTTCGTAGCGCAGACCTTCGGCTTCCAGCATGGCGCGGGCCGGAGCGGTGTGAGGATGGACCTTGCCGATAGCCTGCTGGGCGCTGCTGACCAGTAACGGGATATACACCGGAAAGCGCGGCATCAGCTCGGCAATAAAGGTCTTTTCACCGATGCCGGTCAGGTAGTCGGCGCGGGCAAAGTCGATATTGAAGAAGTGGCGACCGACGCCTTCCCAGAAGGGCGAATTGCCCTGCTCATCGGACACACCGCGCATTTCTGCCACCAGCTTGCGGGCAAAGCGCTGGCGAAACGCAGCGATAAACAACAGGCGCGACTTCGACAGCAGCTGACCATTACGGCTGTGGCGCCAGTCCGGGTCGAGGAAGAGAGTACAGAGTTCACTGTAACCGGCATGGTCGTTGGACAGAAACAGCACGTCCAGCTGCTGGTTGACCCCCAGCTCACGCGACATCTGGCTCAGTTTACCGAGGCGGAAGTTGTACCAGGGTTCCTTCAGGCCCACCGCGACCTCAATACCGCAGATCCCCACCACCTTGCCGCTGGCGCTGTCTTCCAGCGCAAACAGATAACCCTGATCGGCGGGCTCCAGCTCCCCACGCAGCGTGGCTTCGGCCCGTAACAGCCGCTCGCGGATCTTGTTCTCATCCGGCTGCAGGGAGGTAAAGCCGACGCCGGTCTTGCGGGCCAGCGCCAGCAATGCCTGCATATCACCGCGATCAACAGGGCGAACGAACATCATGCTGCAGCTCCTTCGCGGCGGGTGAGGAAGAGTTCTGCCAGCATGCAGCGGGCACCGCCGCCGCCCTGGGTTTCGATGGTATCCAGTGTGGCGATCACCAGCTCACCCTGTTCTGCCAGCCGCTGCTGCTGCAGCGGATTGAGGGACTGCCATGCCCGGCGCGACAGGGCAAACACCGGCGCGCCCTGCTGATTGCGCAGCTCCAGCATGTTGCCTGCGAAGTGGGCATTCTGCGCCAGACTGATGGGCAACAGGGTCTTGCCGCTGTCTTCCAGCGTGCGTCGCAACATGGCCTGCTGCCCGGCGTTGCCAATGGCCTCCAGACAGACCACCGCCAGCTGGCTGCCGACATTCATCATCACATTAGTGTGATAAATCGCCTTGCCTGCGGCATCGGTGGCATTGAACCAGCAGGCGCGGTAACCCAGTGCCTCGCAGTACAGCTGCAGCACCTGCTGATGGCTGCGCGACGACGCACAGAGGTAAGCGATGCGCTGCTGGCGGTCCAGCACCAGCGAGCCGGTGCCTTCCAGATACTTGCCCTGCAGCTCAAAGGGGCTGAGATCGAGCACGCTGTGCACCTGAAACTGCTGCTGCAGCTGCCCGATAATGGCCGGGCGCCGCTCCAGACGGCGATTGGCCGCCGCCATCGGATAGAGCACCAGCGTGCCGTCGGCGTGGGTGCTGAACCAGTTGTTGGGGAAGATCGAATCGGGCGTGTGCGGCTCGTGGCTATCCTCTACCACGGTCACCTCGATACCGGCGTGGCGCAGTTGTTCTGCGTAGGCGTCAAACTCTTCCAGCGCCGAGACCTGCACCATGACAGCATCCCCGGCGGGGTGCTGAAATGCGTTGCTGCTCAGGGTTTCCGGGTTGGCGGTGAAGCGCGCAGGTCGCACCATCAGCACCTGATGAGTGGTTTGCGGGTCACTCAGCGGGCGCAATACGGCTGAATGAGGGGCTGAGACGGGCATTCCTCGGGACTCCTGCGAAAGCGTTATCGAACTGCCGCCATTGTGCGCAAACCCCGGCGGGGAAACCGGCCGTATTGGGCGTGGCAGAGGGCCGGTTTTCGGCAAACTCAGGTTGAAGTACAGCGGATTCCGCTGCGGGGCAGACGGGGCGGGCTGTCGCGGTCACCCGTATTTTCACCAGCACGAGCGCAGGACAAGCCATGACGGACAGTGCCATCAAGTTGGACCGTATTGATCAGAAGATTCTCGACATCCTGCAGCGTGACGGGCGGATCAGCTATCAGCGGCTGGCGGAGCAGATCAACCTGACGCCGCGGCCCTGTCAGGAGCGGGTACGCAAGCTGGAGCGGGCAGGCATCATCCGCGGCTACAGCGCTCAGATCAGCATTACGCCTGAACCCAAAGGGCTGATTCTGCAATTGCAGGTGGCGCTGAAAACCCAGAGCGGGCGGGCGGCGCAATGTGCTTTCGAGGCCGAAGTGGCACGGCGGGCGGATGTGCTCGACTGCTGGCTGGTCAGTGGAACCTTTGATTACATCCTGCGGCTGCGCTGTAACGACATGACCGCCTATCACCAGCTCAGTAACGTCTGGCTGGCAGATGAAAGCCTGCGCATCGAGCGCATCGTCAGCGTGCCGGAAATGCAGAAGGTGAAGTGAGCGAATGCAGGAGAAAAAAGCCCGACCTGCAGGTGGGCAGTCGGGCTGGCTAGATTGCCAAAGGAAAATTCAAAAGCGCTTTACTCGTCCAAGTCTGACCACTATCTGCTGTCTGTGTCGTGTGTCTGTTCCTCTTCGTTAAGGCGATGGTGGGAAAGCCTGTTAATCAAAACTGGTGCACGTAACCCAAGCCGAACAAGTTCATATGGGTGTGGTAGCTACCTTGCAGCGTGCCGGGGGTGCCATTGCTACTGTCATAGTCATCATCGCTACGGTTCACAGTCGCTGAGTGTAATTTCAGATAGCTGTAAGCCAGATCGATACTATTGCGGGCGTCGATACGGTAGCTGGCGCCAACGGAAAACAGTTGGCGACTGGCATCTGGAAGTACTGTCAGGGCATAGCTGGCATCAGTGACCGGGGTTTGGTCGTACATGTAGCCCGCACGCAGAGTCCACTGTGAGTCAAACTGATAGCGGGCACCGACGGAGGCGCGCCAGCTGTTGTGCCAGGCCGTTTTGTAGGTGATCTTGCGTTCGGGAATTTGTGCCGTGGGCATGTTTATTTGTATCTGTTGCATCCGGCTTTGTCGGTTCCAGGTCACGTCACCCATGATTGCCCACTGTGCGCTGAGCTGGTGATAGGCATTCAGCGAAATGGTCTCTGGTGTGGTGACATAGGTGGTCGAGTCGCTGTCTGCCATGGCGGTATAAATCCCCCCGTTCAAGGGGGACGACGAACCACCGGGGAGTGTACTGGATACTCGGTAGCTTGCCCGCCCTTCCAGTTTCTGTGCAATGTGCGAGCGATAAGCCAAGCCGATGCGGGTATCGGCGCTCGGAGTATACAGATAACCAAGATTGTAGCCGTAGCCCCAGTCGGTGCCGGTAATATGGGCGCGAATATCGGGCTGCCCGGTATACCCCATAGCGGCTGCAGAACAGAGAGCCGACGTGCCGCCACCGGCCAGACAACTGCCATAGGCTATCGATGAGGTTTCGAGACTATTGTCCAGTTTGACATCCAGGTACTGAGCGCTGACGCCCAAACCAATACTGTGTCGCTCATTCAGTCGATAGCCCAGCGACGGGTTGATTGCCAGCGACTTGAAGTCAATTGACTCACCGTAGTAACGCCCGGCGAACTGATCGTCGTAGCTGATTTTTGCACCGAAAGGAACAAAAACGCCCACACCGACGGTCAGATCCTCATTGAGCTTATGAGAAATGTAGCCGTGGGGTATCGCCGCCTCTTTAGCATAGCTACCACCGCCGTCGACAGGTGAAGCTTCTTGGCCTGTCGCCGTCGTGACGCTGTCGTAGTGAAACGTCGAATGCGGAACCACAGCAGTGGCTCCCATTACCATCTGGGTACCATCCAACAGGGTCAAACCCGCCGGATTATAGAAAATCGTTGATGGATCAGCCGCCTCGGCGGCGTTGGCATTGGCGCTGCCCTGAGCTTTGACGCCCTGTACATCGAACTGATACCCCGCCGCATGGGCGGTCTGCATTGTCATGCCTGCCGTTGTCAGTAGCGTCAGGCTCATCCTCATCATGCGCTGCTTCACCTCGGTTACCTCTCACTTGTTTTTGTTGTGTTACCGTTGTGCTATCTCATCATATTAAACATATATGTCAAGTTGACATTTGAGTTTATTTTAATGAGGATTACCGGAGGAAGCAGCACAATAACGACAACAACGAGGTCTCCATGAAACGTACGCTGTTGAAAAGCATTCTATTCGGGCTGACAGCGGCGATTCGACTGACAGCCCTTCGCAGTCCCGAATTCCGCAAACAACTGAAATCGCGCAATCTGATTGCACAGATACGCCTGAAGGATGGCAGCATCGCCCGGCATTACTGCCTGCGAGATGGCAAGGTCATTTCGGCAGCAGGTCTTCATCCCGCTGCCGATGTCAGCATCGCCTTTCACGACGTGACTACCGCACTGGAGTTCGTCAAGCCGCCAGCGGATCAGGCCAAGATCGTGCACGCGGCCAAGCACTTCAAAGTCACGGTGGCGGGTGAAGATGCGCTGGTGGTGTGGTTTATGCAGTTGCTCAACCGCTTGCAGACCGCCTCACTGACCATGGGGCAGGCACAGCGCGACGGCACTGTGCGCTATACCACCAACACCAATGGCGGCCCGTTGTTTGTCTATGTCAAAGATGGCCGTATCGTGCGTACCACACCGATTGACCTGCAGCGTGACGATGCCGCCAGCTGGACCATCCATGCCCGTGGCCGTCGTTTCAGCCCACGGCGTATAGCCACTGTCAGCCCTCATGCGCTGGCACTGCGTTCAATGGTGGATGCCAAAAACCGGCTGTTGTACCCAATGAAGCGGGTTGACTTTGATCCGAATGGTCAGCGCAATCCTCACACCCGGGGTATCTCCGGCTATGAGCGCATCAGCTGGGAGGAAGCGCTGGATATTGTCTCCGCTGAAATCAAGCGGATGAAGCGTGAGCATGGGCCTGGGGCGATAGCCATCTATCACAGCTCCCACCATCAGTGGGGCAATGTCGGCTACTACCTTTCGGCATTACAGCGTTTTGGCAACCTGATCGGCTACACCCGCGTACACCTCAATCCCGACAGCTGGGAAGGCTGGTACTGGGGTGCACAACATCACTACGGCAATAGCATGCGCCTGGGAACGCCGGGCGGTTACGGACTGGTAGAAGACTGCCTGAAAGAATGCGAGCAGATCGTGTTCTGGTCCAGTGACCCGGAGACCACCAGTGGCTGTTACGCCGGATTCGAAGGCACCGAACGCCGTCTGTGGGCCAAAGAGCTGGGTATCGACTTCATCCATATCGATCCGCATTACAACCCCACCGCACAGTTGCTCGGTGGCCGCTGGATGCCGCTGCGTCCTGGCAGTGACTCGGCACTGGCGCTGGCGATCATGAATGTGTGGGTGAACGAAAATCTGTATGACCACGACTACGTTGCTACCCGAACCACCGGGTTCGAGGAGTGGCGTGCCTACCTGCTGGGAGAAACTGACGGGGTAGCCAAGACTCCGGAGTGGCAGGAAGCCGAGACCGGCGTCGCCGCCCGCGAAGTGCGGGCGCTGGCGCGGCGCTGGGCCGCACGCAAGACTTATCTGGCGGCCGGCGGCGGCGGCCAGGGCCTCGGCGGAGCCGGGCGCAATCCCACGGGCACTCAGTGGGCCCGTTCGATGATTCTGCTGATGGCTATGCAGGGCTGGGGCAAACCGGGTATCAATTTCGGCAACCTGCAGGCGGCCACACCGCTGGACATGACCTTCTATTTCCCCGGCTATGCCGAGGGGGGCATCTCCGGTGATCTGCATTGGACCGCTGCCGCCATCAGCAACTACAACCGCATGCCCCATGTGCTGAGCATGAATCCGATCAAGCAGATGATTCCACGGCAGAAGCTGGCGGATGCCATCATTGACGGTCACAGCACCGGCTACAGCTGGGACGGCGTCTCGCTGGAGGCGCAGTTTGTACCGTTCCACTACCCGTTACCGGGGCATTCGCGGGTACACATGCTGTACCGCTACGGTGCTTCATCCTTTGGCACCATGGCCAATTCCCAGCGCATGGTTGAGGCCTATCGTCATGAGTCGCTGGAGTTCGTGGTTAACCAGTCGATCTGGCATGAGGGTGAGACCCTGTTTGCTGACATCATTCTGCCTGCCTGTACCATGCTGGAGCGCTGGGATATTGGTGAGTGGGCTGGTGCCGGGGCTTACGGTCACCATATTCAGGAACAGCTCAATCACCGCATGATCGTGATGCAGCATAAGTGCATCGAACCGCTTGGCGAGTCCAAATCGGACTACCAGATCTTTCTGGAGATTCTCCAGCGTCTGGGGCTGGGGGCAGTGTTCTCAGAAGGCTGCAGTGAGCTGGACTGGTGCAAGCGGGTATTCGACTCCTCCGACCTGCCTAACCATATCAGCTGGCAGGCTTTTCTTAAAAAGGGCTATTTCGTCGTGCCGCCCGCTTCCGAGGCTCAGCGTGAGCCAGCTTATTTCCGCTGGTTTGCCGAAGACCGGCCGAAGGATGTGCCAGAGCCGCTGCCCCTGCCTTCGCAGTACGCCGATACCTTCGGCAAGGGGCTGCAAACGCCGTCCGGCAAGCTGGAGTTTGTGTCCCAGACCCTGCGGCGCGCTGGCGAAGACAACCCCGAGCGGCAGGCGCTCAATCACTATCTGTCGTCGCCGGAAGGGCCAGCAGCAGGCGAGCGCTTTGAGCGCTACCCACTGCAGCTGCTGTCCAGCCATCCACGCTACAGCTTCCACACCTACAGCGATGGCAAGGGCAGTTTTATTGACGACCTCGGCGACCACCGGATCCTGAAGCAGGGCTATCACTACTGGCCATTGCGCATCAGCCCCCAGGACGCTGCCGCACGCGGCATTGGCCAGCATGATCTGGTGCGGGTGTTCAATGAGCGCGGGGCAGTGCTCTGTGCGGCCGACATCACTCCGTTGATTGCGCCCGGCATCCTCAAAGCGTTTGAGTCCAGCGCAGTATACGACCCCATTGCCGATGGCAAGGGCGGCACTATCGACCGTGGCGGTTGCGTCAATCTGCTGACCTCGCCACGACCCATCGTCAAGGGCAGTTCCGGCATGGCGTCCAGTAGCTGCCTGGTGCAATTAGAAAAATGGATGGAGACTTCCGCATGTCCAGTCTGAATAACAACAGCAATACAGATGACAAGCCATTTCCTTCGGTTCTGCCCGAATGGCCGGAGCCGCAGCGCCCTGACTTTGTCCAGCCGGTTCGGCGGCCGCCCGCGTTGGTTAAGGCCGATGCCCTGGCATTTCTGATCTTCGAGCGGCCTGATCTGGATAAGAGTGAGCGTTTCCTGCTCGACTTTGGTCTGCAAGTGATTCGTCGTGATGCCGATGCCCTGTACCTGCGCGCCAGTGCCAGTGAAGCCTGCTGCTATGTGGTACGACGAGGACAACAGGCCCGATTTATCGGCGTGGGCTTCGAACTGCGCGAGAGCAGCGGGCTGGACGTGTTGGTTAAGCAGGCGGGGGCACGTCGTATCAGCAAGCTTGATATTCCCGGCGGCGGTCAGGCAGTGCTGCTGACCGATCCTCTGGGGCATGAGGTATGGGTTCTGGCCGGTCGGCAGCATAGCTCCTGCATGATTGAGCAGGAGCCCCGCTTACCGACCAATACGCCGACAGCCACCCCACGGGTCAATGCCACGGTTCGACCCTCCTTCGGTCCGGCCAAGGTTGCCAGGCTGGGCCATGTGGTATTTCAGACGACCGATTTTGCTGGCCTGACCGAGTGGTATATGCGTCATTTTGGCTTGTTGCCAACGGATGTGCTGTACCTGCCTGACGGGTCTCCTAACTTGATCTTTTTCCGCTTTGACAGGGGTAGCGAGCCTGCCGACCACCACAGTGTGGTGATTGCAGGTGGTCTGACCAACAGTTACGAGCACAGTGCCTACGAGGTGCAGGACCTCGATGCCCTCGGGCAGAGTTCCCAGTTTCTGCGTTCCAGAAACTGGAAGCATGCCTGGGGGATTGGTCGTCACTCCCTCGGCAGTCAGCTGTTTGATTACTGGTTCGACCCCTATGGCGCGGAGCATGAGCATTATGCTGATGGCGATGTGTTTACTGCCGATTACGCACCGCGCTACAGCCCGATGAATGCCGCGGGTGTATGGATGTGGGGCGATGATGTACCGCCCCACATGTTGCCCAAGCCCAATTTGATTACCGTCTGGCGTGCTATCCGTCTGCTGTGCAGTGGCAAACTCAGTCTGGCACGACTCAAGCAAATGGGCGCTGCCCTGTCGGCACCGGCCCGCCCCTGGATGAAGTGAGGAATTTGTAATGGCACTTACCGTTGTTCGTTTTAGTCATGCTGGTGCTGAGCCTGCCTGGGGGGTTGTATTTGCTGACAAGGTGGCACCGCTTGCCGAACGTTATGCCACCACAGGGGAGTTTATCGAGCAGGGTTTGCCGCGTGCCCGTACTCTGCTTCCGGCCGATGCACAGTACCGGCTGTCGGAACTAACCCTGCTGTCGCCCATCACCAGCAATCAGCAGTTTCTGTGTCAGGGGCTCAACTACAAATGCCACGTGCGCGAATCGGGTATGGACCCGGCCAAACTGCCATTTAACACCCTGTTCACCAAGGCGCCGTCTTCCATTACTGCTGCACGCGGCAGCATCATCCGGCCCAGCCATGTGCACCTGCTCGACTACGAGCTGGAGCTGGGGGTGGTCATTGGCCGTCATATCAGCGGCCCGGTACAGGTGAATAAGCAGAATCTGCATGAGTATGCGGTGGGACTGACCATGGTGAATGACATCAGTGCCCGCGATGTACAGCTGCCTCAAGTACAGTTCTACAAGGGCAAGAGCTATCGCACCTTCTCGCCGGTTGGGCCCTACCTGGTGATACCTTCAGCAGATGAATGGCGCAAGCTGGGCGAACTGCACCTGCGCCTGTCCGTCAACACGGATATACGTCAGGACAGCTACTGCCGGGAAATGATCTACCACCCCGAGCAAACGCTGACCGAACTGTCGGCCATTCAGGATCTGGCCCCCGGCGATCTGCTGGCTACCGGCACTCCAGCAGGCTGCGCCGCCAAGGCGCCAAAGAACAAGGTGTTACTGTGGGCGCTTAAGGCGCTGCTGTCAGAGCGGCGCAAGTGGTCGGTATATATCAAGGCGCAGTTGCGTAACCCCCGTTACCTGAAGCCGGGTGATGAAATGGTGGCTACCATTCGCAGTGATGATGGGGCGCTGGATCTGGGCGAGCAGCGTCATCAGATCCTGCAGGAGCGATAACCATGAAGAAATGGAACCTGATCATCGATGTGGATCGTTGCCACAATTGCGGGAACTGTGTCCTCACCAATCAGGATGAGCATGTAGGCAATACCTTCCATGGTTATACGGCGCCGCAGCCCCGTCATGATGGGGCCTGGATTCGCATTCGCAGTCGTGCCGAGGGGCAGCCACCGATGGTCGCCACCGCCCATCTGCCGACCCTGTGCAATCACTGCGACAACGCTCCCTGTGTCGCCGCCGGGCGAGGGGCCGTGGTCAAACGCCAAGACGGCATCGTGATTTTTGATCCGCAGCTGGCCAAAGGCCGCAAAGATCTGGTGGACGCCTGCCCCTACGGAGCCGTGCACTGGAATGCGGAGCTTGAATTGCCGCAAATCTGGATCTTCGATGCTCATCTGCTGGATCAGGGCTGGCATCAGCCACGCTGTGTACAGGCTTGCCCGACCGGCGCTATGCAGGCGGTGCAGCTGACCGATGCCGAGATGCAGGAGCAGGTCAAGCAGGACCAGCTGCAGGTGCTGCAACCTGAGCTGCGTACCCAGCCACGAGTCTATTACCGTCATCTGACCAGCTACACCCACTGTTTTATCGGAGGCAGTCTGTTTACTGGTGAACAGTGCCACAGTGAGTGTGTGGCGGGTGCCAGAGTGAGGCTGAGTCGCGATGGTCATACGCTGGGGGAAACTCACAGTGACGACTTTGGCGACTTTCGCTTCAGTGGTCTGGCCCGCAACAGTGGCCGCTATCGCCTGGACATTGAGCACGCTGCAACCTGCCCAGTCAGCCTTGATGTTGAACTGAGGGAGGCCAGTGTCTATATGGGCGCCCTGCGCCTGACGACAGTCAGCCCTGGTGCCATCTCCGTATCCCCTGTGACCCCGGAGGAGTCGCACCATGTCTGATACTGTGATCCGTACCCTGGCTGATATTGAACATCTTGAAGCCACCCCGCTGTCGCAGCGACTGCAGGGGCTGGAGTCCACCTATGACGTATTCAGGCGAGCCGCTCAGCGATGGCCTGAACAGATCGCTCTGCACTTTCTGCCACAGGGGCTGGCTGACGAAGCCGCTGTGACCTTCACTTATGCCGAGCTGTTTGCCCAGATCACCCGTACCGCCAACCTGTTCCATAGCCTGGAGGTGGGCACCGGCGACGTGGTGTCTTATTTATTACCGAACCTGCCGCAGACGCATTTCACCCTCTGGGGCGGGCAGGCGGCGGGCATCGTTAATGCCATCAACCCGTTGCTGGAAAGTGAACAGATTGCCGCACTGCTGAACGAGGTCTCATGCAAAGTGCTGGTGACGCTGGGCCCCAGTGCCGGGCCGGAGCTATGGCACAAAGTACAGCCGTTGCTTGATAAGGTTCCTTCATTACGAGCGGTGCTGCTGGTGGGTGAAGCGCAGCCCCCGGAGGGGACGTTATCTTTTGATGCCGAGCTGCAACGTCAGCCTGCTGAGCAGTTGCTGAGTGGCCGCCAGTTTAGCCGTGACGATCTGTGTGCCTATTTCCATACCGGCGGGACTACCGGTATGCCCAAGGTGGCTCAGCACCGCCATGGTAATCAGTTAGCCAACGCCTGTTGCGGTGGCCTGCTGGTCGATCTTGGCCCGGACGATACCCTGCTGTGTGGCTTGCCGCTGTTTCACGTCAATGGCGTGGTAGTCACCGGACTGACGGCCTTTATGGCCGGGGCACAGGTGTTACTGGCGGGGCCGCTGGGTTACCGCAATCGTGCCCTGCTTGAGCAGTTCTGGCGGCTGGTAGAGCGATTCCAGATCACCACCTTCTCGGCGGTGCCCACGGTCTATGCAGCGCTGATGGCGATACCTCGGGGAGAGGCTGATCTGTCCTCGCTGCGTTTTGGTCTCTGTGGCGCTGCCCCCATGCCGGTGGCCCTGATCCAGCAGTTTGAGCAGGCCACCGGCATTCGCATACTCGAAGGCTATGGCCTGACCGAGGGCACCTGCATCAGCGCCATCAACCCCCGTGACGGCGAGCGGCGTCCGGGCTCCATTGGCTTGCCCATTCCCTATCAGCAGCTGAAGCCGGTCATTGTTGATGATCATGGCGTCTATGTGCGCGACTGTGAGGTGGATGAAATCGGCGTACTGGTGGCCCGTGGTCCTAATATTTTTCCTGGCTATCTGCAACCAGAGGCCAACCAGAAGTTGTGGCTGGACGGAAACTGGCTCAACACCGGCGATATGGCACGTCGCGATGCCGACGGCTACCTGTGGCTGACCGGGCGTCTGAAGGAATTGATTATCCGTGGTGGCCACAATATTGATCCGGCGGTGATCGAAGAGGCTCTGATGCGGCATCCGGCGGTACAGATGGCGGCGGCGGTCGGTAAGCCCGATCCCTACGCCGGCGAGTTGCCGGTGGCCTATGTGGTGCTACGCGATGGACAGCAGGTCAGCGCCGGAGAACTGATTGATTATGCCCGCCGGGTAATACCAGAGCGCGCCGCCGCACCGGGCGAGATCTATGTGGTCGACAGCCTGCCGCAGACCGCCGTTGGCAAGCTGTTCAAACCGCAACTGCGTTATGACGCCACCCGCCGGGTGCTGAGCACGTTGCTGGCACCCTGCCTGCAACAGGCCAGCGACTGGCAGGTACTGGTCGGCTCCCATCCGTTGCACGGTATGCAGGTGAAGATTGTGCTGATGGCACCGCTGCCGTTGCGGCAACAGCTGGTGGAAGCGGTCAAAGAAGTGATGGCGGGCTTCAGTCTGTACTACGAGCTGGCAGAGTCGGACTGACACGGTACTGAGGCGAGGTCGCGCATCGGTATGGACGATCTGTCCATATTCCCCACCGATGCGTGGCTATCGCGATGCCCGGTTAACACGATGGCATGCTGACTGGCGGGCGGCGCATGGAAGGCTGTGGCTGAGCCAGAGCGAGATTGATGTTCGCCTCACTGACGCCCAGCCCCTGCAAAACGACGCGGATAATGGCGTTGGTGTAGTCGGCAGGCACCTGGCCATCGACGTAGCTGCGCATGGCCAGGATCAGCGTACCTGCCAGCAGGTCGAAGGCCACGTGCTCACTGGGAAAGTGGAACAGCCCGGCCTGTTGGCCCTGGCGCAGGTCGCGGCGCACCGGCTCAAATTGCAGTTCCTTGATGAACTCTGGGCGGGCCACGAAGGCGGCCCAGGTGGGGTCTTGTTCAGCCTTACCCAGCCAGAAACGCAGGCCCACCGTCAGGCGTAGCAGGGCATTGTCCTGCGTGCCCAGCTCGGTCTCGATGGATTCCATGATGTCGGCACTCAGCCATTCAACGGTGGCCTGCAGCAGTTCGGCGGTGGTGTTGAAGTGGTTATAGAAGGTGCCGCGGGAAATGCTGGCCTCAGCGATAAAGTCTTCAATCATCGGGGAGTCAGTGCCCATACGGGCGAACACCCGCAGGGCGGCCTCAACGATTTTCTGCCGGGTGCGTTCGCGGCGTTGCTTGCCGACACGGGTGCGGTGATTTTCGGGTTCGTTCCGGTGGTCTGTGGTCATAACGAGGGTCCTTGGCTGCTAGCTGTCCTGTTGGAGGCTAGACCTTAACTGAAATGAACATTTTTGTCAGTTTGACGTGCGCCAGCTCAACGTAAATTCTCAGTCAAGGGCTGATTATGGTGCAAAGCAGTATGGTTCGCCCGTCTGCTGATCCTTCCCACATCTCTGGCCAAGCCCTCTCAGGCGGTATGTGTTACTGGCTGGAATCTGCTTAGCGCAAAGGAGTCAGGCAATGTTTGAGAGCACCCGCAGTACTGTACCTGCGCCCAGCTTACCCGAGGAAATAAGTCATGTTTTGCTGCATCGCAGTGGACTGGCTGTGGAGCGCCTGGCGACGCGCTGGCGCCAGGCCACAGAGCAGTCGCTGCTTGAGTTGAGCAAGCTGGTGCCCACATCACTGGCCGTGGAGAGCTGCCACTATGGGGTGGATCTGGCGCAGCGCACGGTATTGTTCTGGGACATTCTGCGCCAGCGTGGCAACAACTTTATTGAACATGAGCGTCAGGGTTTGCCGCCTGTGCTGCACTTCGACTACGAGATGATCATGGACGGCAGGCAGTTCGAGCGGCCGGTCAACTATGCCCTGCTACGCATCCTGCCACCACCGGGGGTGAGCATTGACCCACGGCGACGCCCTTACGTCATCATTGATCCGCGTGGTGGCCATGGCCCCGGCATCGGTGGCTTTAAGGCAGATTCTCAGGTTGGGGTAGCCTTGCAGGGCGGCCATCCGGTGTACTTCGTGATCTTCTTTCCCCACCCCGAGGCAGGGCAGACCATCGCTGACATCAGTCAGGCTGAATGTGAGTTTGTGCGCCATGTGCGCGCACTGCATCCGGAAGCGCCGAAGCCCGGTGTCGTTGGCAACTGTCAGGCGGGCTGGGCATCGATGATGCTGGCGGCGGGCAACCCTGAGGCAGTGGGTCCGGTGCTGATCATCGGTGCACCGATGTCCTACTGGGGCGGAGCCTGGAGTGAAGGGGCGGGTGACAATCCGATGCGTTATGCCGGAGGGCTGCTGGGCGGCACCTGGCTGGCTTCGCTGTGTGCCGATCTTGGTGCAGGCGTCTTTGATGGTGCCTGGCTGGTGCAGAATTTTGAAAACCTTAACCCGGCCAATACCTTCTGCGACAAGTACTACAAGGTGCTGGCCAATATTGAGGGCGAGGCGCAGCGTTTTCTCGAATTCGAACGCTGGTGGGGGGGCTACTATCTGCTCAACGGCGGAGAAATCGAGTGGATTACGCAGAAGCTGTTCGTCGGCAATAACCTGTGGTCTGGCGCGGTTGAGGGGGATTCGCAGGCGCTGGATGTGCGCAACATTACCTCCCCTATCGTGGTGTTTGCCTCGGCAGGGGACAACATCACACCGCCGCAGCAGGCCTTCAACTGGGTGAGTGATGTCTTTGGCAGTACCGAAGAAATCAAGGCGCGCGGCCAGGTGATCGTTGGTCTGATGCATGAGGATGTGGGGCATCTGGGTATCTTTGTGTCTGGCAAGGTAGCCAATAAAGAAGGCCAGCAGCTGGCGTCGGTTCTGGAGGCTATTGAGGCCCTGCCGCCTGGGCTATACGGCATGCAAATTCATACGCTGGCGGGGGAGGCGGCCCGCTATGAGGTCAGCCTGGAGCCGTTGCGACTGGAGGAAGTCAGCGCCCGCCTGAACCGGTATCAGCGTCAGGATGAGAAGCCCTTTCAGGTGGCTGCCGAGATTGCGTCTGTCAACCAACAGCTCTATGAGCGCTTTGCCCGCCCGTGGGTAAAGGCGCTGGCCACACCTCAGTCAGCGGAGCTGGGGCGGATGTGGCATCCACTGCGCAGCCAGCGCTGGCTACTGTCTGATCTCAACCCCTGGCTGGGGTGGTTGCCCTCTGCCGCCACGGCAGTACGCGCCCAGCGTCAGCCGTTGCCGCCGAAAACCGCACTGCATGCCGTGGAAGCTCAGGGAGCAGAAATGCTGAGTGCGTTGCTTGACGGCTACAAGTCTCTGCGCGATGCCTGGAGTGAGGCCTACTTCTTCACCCTGTATGGTTGCCTGCTGGCAGCGGGGGAAGATGGACAGCCTGCAGTGATGCCTGAAGTGCAGCCTGCCCCACGGGAGTTGCCGGTGGTGAAGCAGGCGCTAGCCCGAATCGAGATGGGCGGTTATGCCCAGGCACTGGCGCGGGTCGCGTACTTGCTTGGCCACCGCGATGAGCCGCTGCCACTGTCACGGTTGCAGCTGGCGCAGGAGCTGATTACTGACTATCAGGACTGGCTGCCAGGCCTGCCGGCGGATGAGCTGCGCCGCATCGGTGGCGAGCAAGAGCTGATCGCCCGCTTTGCTCCGACCCGAGCCATTGCCACCTTGCCGGTGTTGCTGCGCGATCCACAAGACCGCCAGCGGTTGCTGGCGTTGCTGCAACAGGTGCTGGCCGACCCGCGAGTGCAATCAACGCCGCCTAGCCGGCAACAGCGAGCCATGCTCAAACGTATCAATGCCGTACTGGACAGCGATGTGCTGGGCCAGGGGACTCGACAACAGCCTGCAGTAGTTGAAGAGGTGGAAGGATGAAGATCATCATTGAAGGGTTGGCCGTTGACATCAGCGCCGACGATATCCGTCGCGACTACGGTGGATATGCGCCGATCCAGCGGATAGATATGGTCCGCTATGCGGATCATGCAATTGCCATCGTGGAGATGGACATTTCCCGTGCACAAGCCAACTTCCTGGCGGCGCGCATCTGCGCTCAGGTACGTCTGGATACCCAGTTGCGTGCCTGGGTTCCGCTGTGGGACAAAGACTAGCCTGGAATTGAACAAGCCGCATGCCCATCCCATCCCGCTCGATACACACCCCACCCGCCTTGGCTGCAGCAGCAGCCGGGGCGCCGACCGACACAGCTGTGCTGATCGACAATTTTGGCCGCCGGGTGACCTACCTGCGCCTGTCGGTCACGGATCGCTGTGATTTTCGCTGCGTTTATTGCATGAACGAAGACACCCGCTTTTTGCCGCGCGCACAGGTGCTGAGCCTGGAGGAGCTGGCGTCCCTTGCCCGTAATTTTGTGGCCTTGGGGGTAAGCAAGATTCGCCTGACCGGCGGTGAGCCACTGCTGCGACCGAATGTAATGCAGCTGATAGAGCAGCTTGGGTCAATGCCGGGGCTGGCGGAACTGACGCTGACCACTAATGGTTCGCAACTACAGCGTTTTGCGCCCGCCCTCAGGGCTGCCGGGGTACAGCGTCTGAATATCAGCCTGGACAGCCTGAATCCTGCGCGATTTTTAGCCATGACCCGTCGTGACCAGCTACCACAGGTTCTGCGTGGTATTGAAGCGGCGCTGGCGGTAGGGTTTGAGCG
The DNA here is from genome assembly GCF_003194385.1 of Pokkaliibacter plantistimulans. Lineage (GTDB taxonomy): Bacteria > Pseudomonadota > Gammaproteobacteria > Pseudomonadales > Balneatricaceae > Pokkaliibacter > Pokkaliibacter plantistimulans. The sequence continues at coordinate 14,358 of NZ_LAPT01000128.1, read as the reverse complement.
AATCAAACTGAATACGGTGGTGCAGCAGGGCGGTAATGTCGGGGAGTTGGAAGACTTGCTCGACTATGCCCTGCAGCGTGGTATGGACATCAGCTTTATCGAAGAAATGCCGCTGGGCGAGGTGCATACGCGACAGTTGGCCACCAGCTACCTGGGCAACGACCGTTTGCTGGCACGTTTGCAGCCACGTTACGGGCTAATTGCATCTTCGGAAAGCAGTGGTGGACCGGCACGTTACTACCGTATCGCCGGTCAGCACAGCCGGGTGGGGTTTATTTCCCCTCACAGCCATAACTTTTGCGCTAGCTGCAATCGGGTACGGGTGACGGTAGAAGGGCAATTACTGCTGTGTCTGGGCAATGAGCATGCGGTTGATCTCAAAGCCGTGCTGCGCCAGTTTCCCGGCGACGATCAGCACCTGCGGCAGACCCTGCTGGCGGCCATGAGCATCAAGCCCGAACGCCATCATTTCAGCCTCGATGCGCCGCCGCAGGTGCTGCGACTGATGAATATGACGGGCGGCTAGCGCGTTGCGTCGACGCTGCACTGCATCGGCTTTCTGCTTTTCCTTGGTTTTTTCTGGCTATCCACAATGAGCTGATCACGATGCACTCGCAGGTTCTCACGCCACTCAATATTGCTGTACTGACCGTTTCCGACACCCGTACCTCGGCCACCGATGGTTCGGGGGATGCCCTGGCCGCAGGGCTGGAGGAAGCCGGGCATGTGCTATATGCCCGGGCCATTGTGAAGGATGACATCTACCCATTGCGGGCGGTGCTTTCACAGTGGATTGCTGATGTTGACATTCATGCGGTGCTGATCACCGGCGGCACCGGCTTTACCTCCCGCGACTCTACCCCTGAGGCGGTACAGCCGCTGTTAGACAAAACCATTGCGGGCTTCGGTGAGCTGTTCCGTCAGCTCTCCTATCAGGAAGTGGGGACTTCCACCATTCAGAGCCGCGCGCTGGCAGGCGTTGCTAATCGTACCCTGATCTTCTGCATACCGGGTTCGACCGGCGCATGCCGTACCGCCTGGCGTCACATTATTCGTGAGCAGCTGGATAGCCGTCACCGCCCCTGCAACTTTGTGGAAATGGTCATGCCACTGACACAGGCCACCACCGCGCCGCATTGAGCTGCGCCCAGTTAAAGGCAGAGGAGCTGACGCCCTGCTGGGCGCCAGCTCAGGGTTAAATGCTGAACCGCGCAATCCACTGTTGCATCTCTTCGGCGCGTTTGGCCACCAGTCGGCTTTGCTGGGCGATATGCTTGGAGCCGCCGTCCGTTTGCTGGGCAATAGTGGCGATATTGACCAGATTGCGGCTCATTTCTTCCGCCACACAACTTTGTTGCTGTACGGCCGTGGCGACCAGGGTATTCATGTCGCGTATTTCACTGATCTTGCCTGCGATCACGTCGAAGTGCGCGCTGCTCTCTTCCGTTTGCTGCACGCTGCTTTCTGCCTGCTGGAGGCCCTGCCGCATGGAGTGCACCGCATCCTGACAGGCTTGACGCAGACGCTCGTTAAGTTGGGTGATTTCTTCCGTCGATTGTCGGGTGCGCATCGCCAGCGTACGTACTTCGTCAGCGACTACCGCAAAACCACGACCCTGTTCACCTGCCCGTGCGGCCTCAATAGCCGCATTCAGGGCCAGCAAGTTGGTTTGATCGGAGATGGAAGTAATCTGTTGCAGGATCACTCCGACCTCTTCACCCTGCTTTTCCAGCATGGTAACGGTGTCGGCAGAAGCGGCAATTGAGCTGGCCAGTACGCCAATCTGTTCAATATTTTTCTGCACCAGTTGCTTGCCTGCCTGGGCCCGGTCACTGACTTCCTGTGTGGTTCGGGCAGTGTTGGTGGCGTGTTGCGATACCTCCACCGAGGTGGCGGCCATTTCCTGCATGGCGGTAACCAGCAGGTGAGTTTCATTATTCTGCTGTTCCACGCCCTTGCTGCTTTGCTCCGCTGCAGCCGACAGTTCGGCACTGTTTTGGTCAAGATGTGATGCTTGCTCACGAACGGAGCCAATCAGCTGCTGCAGGCTATCGAGAGACTGGTCAAGGCACTGGCTAAGCTGGCCCAGCTCATCCCGGGCATGGTGGTTCAGGCGGCAGGTCAGGTTGCCTGCGGCCATCTGTTCGATAACCCCAAGGGCGCGGCGCAATGGCAGGCTGATGCTGTGATTGATTTCGCGGCTGATGTAGGCAATGAACAGAAATGCGCCCACCAGAATGGCGATAAACTTGCGTGCCTCCTGCCAGAACAGCTCATCGACATCATCCAGATAGACCCCGGTAGCGGTGATCCAGCCCCAGGCCGGTGCTTGCATGGCATAGGTCAACTTGGGCACTGCAGTGGTCTGGCCACTCTTGCTCCAGTAATACTGACTGGACGCTTCCCCATGTTGCCGGACTTCCCTCACCAGTGGCGGCAGAAAAACGTTGCCGCTGGCATCCTTGATGGTACTGAGATTCTGGCCGTTGAGCGTGGGCAGCACCGGATGCATGACGAAGGTGCCCTGTTCGGACAGGATAAAAACATAGTTGTTGTCGGCATAACGCATGGCACCAATGGCTTCTTTAGCCCGTTGCTGGGCCTCTGCCAGGCTGAGAGCCCCCTGTCTGGCCTGGTCTGCATAGTAGCCAATCAGACTGGCAGCCTGTTCGGCGATGCCTTTGCTTTGTACCTGTCGTTCCTCAAGGATTTGCCCTTTCATCATCACCAGGTTGTAGCAGGCGGTGTAGATGACCAGTAAGGCCATGAGTAAGGTGAGCGACAGTATTTTTTTGTAGATAGAAATATCTTTGAAGAGCTTTTGCATGGTAGTGGCCCGCATTTCATCCTGTGCTCCGGACGTGTCGATTGCACGTGCACAGCATTCACTATTGATGTCTGATCTTTAACGTTTAAGAGTTGGCTGGTTATATTCCCTGGCAAAACCAGGTTGTTCAGGGGAAGGTCGATGGCCGCGCCAGCAACTCCCGAAAATGTGCATGGCGGTGCAGCGCCAGCGCAATAAACTGCTCTGCCTCCAGGGGGCGGCTGAATAAATAGCCCTGTAAGGTGTCTACGCCCAGGTCACGCAGAAACAGCGCCTGCTCCAGAGTTTCGACCCCTTCGGCCACGGTTTGCATACCGAGCGTCTGAGCCAGCACCACAATAGAGCGGACAATGGCCACCGCGTCAGCATTGTGTGGGGTGTCAGCCACAAAGGAGCGGTCGATCTTGAGACTGTCGATGGGCAGGCGGCGCAGATGGCTGAGGGACGAATAGCCGGTGCCGAAATCGTCCAGTGCCAGAGCAATGCCCATGCTCTTCAACTGCAGCAACTGCTGGATGGCCAGATCGGGATCTTTGGCCACGGCCGACTCGGTCAGTTCGATGACCAGTCGGGCCGGATCGAACCCCGAACTGTCCAGCGCCGACTGAATGTGAGGAATCAATTGTGGGTGCTGCAGGTCGAGCGCAGACAGATTGACCGCGATACTGATATGCAGACCCGCCTGATTCCAGGCAGTGGCAATCGCCAGCGCTTCGCGCAGCACCCAGGCGCTGAGGTGGGTGATCATGCCATTGCGTTCTGCCAGAGGGATGAATTCGTTGGGAGGCACCGAGCCCAACTGTTCGTCGTGCCAGCGTAGTAGCGCTTCTGCGCCCTGCAGACAGCCGTCGCGCGCGCCAACTTTGGCCTGCAGCGCCAGCGACAGGCCGTCGTTGCCCAGTGTCGAGCTGAGCCGTGAAACCACCTGATACTGACGATCCAGCTGTTCACCCAGTTTGCTTGAATAGAGGTTGACTCCACCGCCGGCATGGTGACTCAGGCCATCCTTGGCGGCCGCGTAGCCAGCACGTACTAACTCTTCTGCAGTGCCGGGAATCTCATCGCTGGTCACCAGCCCGGCGGCTACCACCAGATGCAGCTCTGCCATCTGCCAGGGGATCGGGCTGGTCAGGGTCAGCCACAGGTTATGGGCGACTGCCTGTGGATCATCGCCATCAATAATGGCGGCAAACAGTTCGCCCTGAATGCGTGCTGCATCGCCTTGCTGCCGCACCGCTTCACGGATGCGCTCGGAGGTAACGTTGATGGTATGCAGGGCGGCAGCAATACCATGGTGTTCAGCAATCTCGGCGAAGTCGTTAATCACCAGAAAAATCAGACTGCATGGCCGACTCTGCGCCTTAGCGGTATCGATCCGCTCCATCAGCAGATCCAGATTGGGCAACCCCGTCTGGGGATCATGGGTCGCCTGATGGCGCACCACTTCACGGATAATCGGACAGATTGTCTCTAACTCTTGCCAGGGGGGCGCCTCCTTCTCGCTCAGGGACTGAACCAGTTCACAGCAGAGCTGTGCCTGAGGTAACGGCGCAGGCAAGAGCCCGGAACTATGCGTCATGGGGGAAGCTCCTAGAAAGTCAGCTCGAAGCGACCATGCATCTGCTGTAAATGCGTGGCGGTCTGGCCTTGCCGGAGAACCTCAGGGGAGATACCGACGGCGGACATAGTGGGGTGATACATAACATTGTGCGACGTGCCAGATCGCTCAGCATCACGGTAGCCGCTGACCAGCGATGGATTGGGAGCAAAGTGGCGCTGCTGTTGAAATGCAGATGGGTTATTGCGCATGGGGCATTCTCATTTCGTGCATAGGTGGCGTCCGTGGTGAATGTCACCTGATATTCAAAGTGCTGTGTATGGCTGTTTGGGGGGCACCACGACGTCAGGGGCGGAGTAGCCAGAGGCGGCCACTTCCGGCCGGTACGGGAAGATATGCCGCTGAATTTGCCCATCATGACCATGCGTACGCTTTTCGCGGCCCGGTGGTGAGGTGATCACCACCGGGCCGAACCTGAACAGTCAGACTGTACGGTGTTGCTTTGTTTAATGTCCTACCGAAGCGGCATCGACGCTGCGACTGGCTTTAGGGGCCAGAGCAATAGCGCATGCGGCAATGAAGAAGATAATGGCGATGGTCTGCATCAGGCTGTTGGTGGCCAGCATCATGCTTTGCCCGGTTACCATGTTGTTGAACATCTCCCGTGCCATCTGCCCGGCCTCGCCAGGGGCGGAACTGATCAGGCTGTACAGGTCGCCAGAAGGGTCAACCACACTGGCCAGCTGGTCATGGGCAATATAGCGGCCGTCCTGCCAGAAGGTGGTCACCAGAGAAGTGGCGAAGGCACCGGCGATGGTCCGCACGAAATTCATCAGACCTGCCGCCGAGGCCATTTCCCTTTCTTCCACTGAGCCCATCGCCAGTCCGGTGATGGGGATGTAATACATCGGCATGCCTAGACCCATGACGAACAGCGGAATGCAGATCGACCAGTAGTCCATATCCGGGCTGGCAAAAGAGCGCCAGAGGGTGTCACAGCCGAGCCAGGTGCAGCCGATAAAAATCAGCCAGCGCGAATCAATGCGGTTCGACAGGTTGGCAGCGATGGGGGAGAAGATGACGGACAGCAGGCCACCCCAGGCCACCACAATGCCCGACCAGGTAGTGGTGTACCCCATGTTGGACTGCAGCCACATCGGCGTCAGTACGTTAAGACCGAAGAAGCAGCCGAAGGCCAGGGCGAGCACGACCATGCTGGCGGTGAAACCACGATGGCGAAAGACGCGAATATCGACTATCGGGTGCTCTTCGGTGAGCTCCCAGATAACAAAGCTGAGGAAGCCGATAACAGCCACCGCCGCCAGCACGCAGATTTCCTCGGAGGCGAACCAGTCCAGATCCTTACCTTCATCGAGCATGATCTGTAAGGCGGCGACCCAGACTACCAGCAGTACAAAACCGACCACATCCATCCGGTTTTTTACCAGAGGATCTTCATAGGCCTTGAGCAGCGCCCAGCTTGCCACACCAAACAGCAGCGCCAGAGGGACGTTGATCATATAGACCCAGGGCCAGCTGTAGTTATCGCAGATCCAGCCACCGAGCACCGGGCCGCAAACCGGGGCCAGCAGGCTGGTCATTGCCCACAGGCCGGTAGCCATCATCGCCTTATCTTTGGGGAATATACGCAGCAGCAGGGTTTGCGACAGTGCCATGATGGGGCCACCGGCCATCCCCTGCATGACGCGCATGAGCAGCAGCATATTGAGTGAGGTGGCCATGCCGCACAGCAGCGAAGCGATACCAAACATGAATACCGCGACTGCGAAGACCTTCACGCCGCCGAAGCGGGAAGTCAGCCAGCCGGTCATGGGAACGGTGATGGCTTCCGCAACGGCATAGGCGGTGATGATCCAGGTGCCCTGGCTGGTGCTGGCGCCCAGAGCACCGGCCATATTCGGCTGGGTGACGTTGGCGATGGTCATGTTGAGCACTGCAAAAAAGTTGGACATGGCCAGAATAACGGCACTGATCCATAGCAGGGCACCTTGCAGGGCGGGAGGATGGTGGGCTGCAGCGTTTGACATGATGAGCTCCTGATCAGGACTTGCTGTGCAGGTCGACCTTGGCGGTCATGGTCAGGCCGACACGCAGCGGATGCTGCTGCAGCTCGCTGGGATCAAGAGCAATACGAACCGGCAAGCGCTGTACCACCTTGATCCAGTTACCGGTGGCATTTTGTGCCGGAATCAGACCAAAGGCCGCTCCGGTACCACCGTCAAAACCTTCCACCACACCGTGATAGATCACGTCTTTGCCGTACAAATCGCTGATCAGCTCTACCTTCTGACCGGCTTTTACCTGTTTCAGCTGGATTTCCTTGAAGTTAGCCTCGACATACATGTTCTGTACCGGTACGACGGTCAGCAGCGGTGAAGAGGGCTGGACCCGCTGGCCCAGCTCCACCTGGCGTCGGGCGACAATGCCATCGACCGGCGAACGGATAATAGTACGGTCCAGATCCAGCTGAGCCTGATCACGCTTGGCACGGGCCAGCACCACCTCAGGGTTGTTGGCCAGCGAGGCATCGCTGATCAGTACCGCATTGGCCTGCTGGGCACCCATGGCCGCATTGCGGCTGGCGGTAGCTTGAGCCACCGCAGCCTTGGCGGCATTGACGTTGGCCTGGGCGCTGGCATAGGCATTCTGCACCTGAGTCAGCTCATCACCCGACACTGCCCCTGACTCCACCAGTGCCTTACGTCGCTGCAGGTCGATACTGGCGCGTTTCAGATCCGCCTGAGCAGAGGCCAGCTGTGCTTGTAACCGCTTGATTTCCTCATCAAAGGATGACACCTGATCACCCAGCCGGGCGTCGTTGGCCTGATAGCTTTTGACACGACGAATAGCACTGTCGAGATTGGCTTCGGCTTGCGCCAGGGCCAGTTTGGCGTCGGCAGGGTCAATCACCACCAGAATGTCGCCTTTCTTCACTGCCTGTGAGTCTTTCACAGCCACTTCGGCCACGGTACCCGTGACAGCCGACATGACCTGAGCAGATTCCACTGCGGCGTAGGCGTTATCAGTCTCCACGTATTGGGAGGCAACGATTTCCCAATAGCTCAGGGCGCTCGCGCCGGCGACGGCAACGGCCAGCCCCAGTGCAGCAAACAGGGCTTTACGGCGGGACGGTGGTGTCTGTACTGACTCAGGATTACCCATTTGGCTGTACTTGGATTCGTTAATGGTGGAAACCTTGATGGTGATATTGTCGATGGGCTTGTTCATGACTAAATCCTTGGCGGCGTGTTTGCTGTCGATTGGGCTTACTGGTGACTGGCGGATGATTGAGAGGCAGCGTGATAGCCTCCGCCCAGGGCTTTGATCAGGGCGACATCCAGAGCAAAGGACTGGCTCTGCAGATCAGCCAGAGCACGACGACTGGCGATGACGCCATCCTCTGCCGTCAGCACGGCTAAATAGCTGGCCAAGCCCCCTTCATAGCGGGCATCGGTCAACTTATAGGCTTCTTCTGCGGTCTCCAGTGCGGCCTGACGCTGTTGCAGCTGTGGTGTCAGCAAGTGTTGCTGGGTAACCGCACTGACGACGTCATGCAGTGCCTGCAGCAGCGTCTGGTTATAGCTGGCCACCGCACTGTCGTAGTCGGCTCGGGCTACACGATAAGCGCCCTGTAACTGGCCGCCCCGGAAAATGGGCAGGCTGATCGCCGGACCGATGCCCGCGATTTCGGAGCCGCCCTGAGTCAGCAGGTCCAGGCTACCCAACGACTGCATACCGACATAGGCACTGAGGTTAACGTTGGGCATAAAGCCTGCACGCGCTACCTCGATACCTTTGGCGGCGGCTTCCACCCGTTGACGTGCTGCGACCAGATCGGGACGGTGGCCAATCAGCTCAGCATCCAGATCAGAGGGCAGTGTTTGTTGCTGGCTCAGGTCGATAGTCGGGCGGGTGATGGACAAGGCCCGGTCCGGACCCACCCCGGCCAGCGCCGTCAGCTGGTAGCGTTGCATGACAATGGCCTCATCGGCTGCCAGCAGATCAGCCTTGGCTTCTGCCAGCCGCGATTCGGCCTGACGCACACTGGCCATGGTTTCCAGACCATTGCGCTGGCGGCTCTGCAGTAAGGTCAGGCTGTGCTGACGCACGGTCACTGCTTGTTGAGCCGCATCGCGATCGGCATGCAGACGAGCCAGTTCGGCATAGGCGGATGCTATGGCAGTGGTCAGCACCAGTCGGGTCTGGGCCGCTTCGGCCTGAGCTGCTGCCAGTTCCGAGGTGGCCGCAGCGACTGCCGCACGGTTTTTACCCCAGAAGTCGAGTTCATAACTGAAATCCAGTGCGGCCCGTGAGGCATTGTTGAAGTTCTGAGGCACCACCGCCTCGGGCACACCATTGTTGTAGCTCTGTTTAAGGCGACTGACGCTGGTATCCAGATTGACGGCGGGCAGCAGGCTGGCACCGGCCTGCTGTGCATAGCCCGCTGCTTTGAGGATACGTGCACGGGCGGTCTGCAGATCGGGTGCATCCTGCAGAGCTTGCGCTATCAGTTCATTAAGCTGGGGATCGGCATAGCGCTGCCACCAGCTCTGCTCGGTCCATGGAGATTCGGTGTTAGACATAGGTAGGCTATTTGACAGGCTGTGTTTGCTGGGCAGTTGCTGTGTTGTGTTCAGTTCTGGCAGCTGGCCCAGATCGGGAACGCTGGCGCAGCCAGCCAGGGTTACGCCCAGCAGCAGTGCCAGGCAGCAATGGTTAAGCGGAGGAAGACGGTTATGGGGTAGAGGTTTCATTTCTGGTGCTCATAACTTAACTTATGGGTTAAGTTATAATCCTTGTATACGAAGTCTGTCAATGTTAAATTTAACTCAATAGTTAAGTTATGGAGGCCGAATGAGGATAAAAAGCGAAACTAGGCGTAAGGCTATTGTGCAGGGAGCATCGGAAGTCTTTCTGGAGAAGGGCTATGCACCAACCGTAATGGCTGAGATTGCGTCGCGGGTAGGGGTGTCGAAGCCTACCCTCTACAGTTACTTTCCGTCTAAGGAGGAGCTGTTTCTGGAAGTGATCAAAACGCTGGTGGCAGAGCGTCTGTCATCGGCCTTTGAGCCGCTGATTGAGGGCCAGGATCTGAGCGACATTTTGCAGACCTTTGGCCAACAGTATCTGACCAATGTGCTGAAACCGGACATCGTCACGCTACGTGGCATCATGATGACGGAAGCACAACGCACCGGCATTGGTCCGCGGCTGTATAAAGAAGGTCCGGGGCAGGAAGTAGATAAGCTGGCTTTTTTTCTGGCCAAGGAGATGCTGGCCGGGCGCCTGCGTCCAGGTCGACCCGAAACGGCGGCAGCTCATTTGCTGGGCATGTTTGAGAGCGAGTATCAGGAGTTCATGCTGGGGGCAACGGATACCCTGCCGACACAGGAGCGAATTAATCAGTCAGTGGCGGACGCGGTATCCATGTTCCTGCGTGGCTATGCGCCGTAACAGTGGTACTGCATTAGTTATCACCGTTACGCCTTACCGTACACCACCACGCAGTTGCGCCCCGCCGCCTTGGCCTGATACAGGGCTTCGTCAGCAGTGCGTATCCAGTCGGTGCAGCAGAACTGCGGGGTTGACTGACACTCCGCCACCCCGGCGGAGAAGGTGTAGCTAAAGCCGGGAGCAATGCTTTCCAGGTTTTCCCCGGCGAGCCGTTGTTGCAACCGAGCAATGACGGCCCGGGCGCTGTCCTGGCTGGTTTCCGGTAGCAGCAGGGCGAATTCTTCGCCGCCCAAACGGCCGACTACATCATTTTTGCGCAGCTGCTGCGTCAGCACCTCGGCGAAATGACGAAGTACATCATCGCCCTTGAGATGGCCATAGCCGTCATTGATCTTCTTGAAGTGGTCAATGTCGATTACTGCCAGACTGGTGGCATGGCCGTAGCGGTGCGCGCGCTGGCATTCATTGTCCAGCTGCTGCATAAAATGGCGGCGGTTGGGGAGGCCAGTCAGCTCGTCGGTCATGGCCTGTCTGGCCAGCTCAATCTGCGCTTTCTGTAGTGCGAGTTCGACCCGCTTGAACAGGGTAATGTCGTTGCAGACCAGCACGACTTCGCCATCCGGGTTGAGCTGTTCTGTCATCAACAACCAGCGCCCATCAACCAGCTCTACCTCATAGTTGCGGAAGGGCGCTGAACGGTACTGGCTGTGAATATAGGCCAGCCAGTCCTCCAGTTTGTGGGTGTGGGCTTTCATGCCTACGCCGGTAGTAAACATCCAGCTCAGCAGGTCATCGTAGCTCTGCTTATATACCGGACAATTCTGCAACCCAAACGCATTGAGAAAAGCCTGGTTATAGAAGATGACCTGATCTTTGGCATCCAGTACCGCGATGCCGTTTTCGCTGGCGGCGATATGTTCGATCAATACCTTTTGCAGATGCTCGTTCGTTTTGATGTCCACGGCGGTGTCTACCTTTTGTCGTTATCAGGTCATGGCATACAGCGATGTGACAGTGGTGGCGTGTTTACAATCTCGCGAGCAGTTTCTGGGCAAGGTGAAAAGAGCAAAGGAGGTAGCGTTCTTTGGGTGAATGCGTATCCGAATGTCTTTTCACACTGCGTGGAGCATGCTGCAGATCGTAAGCACGTTATAAGGTGGTAGGCGCTGGAGGGCAGAACGTCAAGGGGGTGGCGTGGGGTTCGTCATTAATGACGTTGATCGGGGCGGAAGTACGCAGCACGCAGAAGAGTGGGGATTAGCAGGAAAAACGGCGGCCCATTATCGGGCCGCCGTTTTCGTTATGGCTGCGAGCAACGTGCTATCTGCCGATCAGGCTCACAGCACCAGACCGACAATGGCCGCCGACAGCAGGCTGACCAGTGTTGCGCCGTAAACCAGCCGGAAGCCAAAGCGTGATACCACGTTGCCCTGGCCTTCATGCACGCCTTTGATGGCGCCCGCGACGATGCCGATAGAGGCAAAGTTGGCGAACGACACCAGAAAGACCGACAGAATCCCCAGTGCGCGGGCAGAGAAATCAGCGCTGATTTTCTGCAGCTCCAGCATGGCAACGAACTCATTGGAGACCAGTTTGGTCGCCATGATGCTGCCTGCTTTCAGGGCTTCCTCAGCGGGAATGCCGACCACCCAGGCCAGCGGATAGAACACATAGCCCATCAGCTGCTGGAAGCTCAGGCCGAAGATGGCGGAAAACAGCGCGTTGAGCAGGGCAATCAGGGCGATAAAGCCGATCAGCATGGCCGCCACAATCATGGCGACACGGAAGCCCGCCAGAATATATTCCCCCAGCATCTCAAAGAAGCTCTGCTGCTCATGCAGGTGGCTGAGCACCGGCTCGGGCTCGTCAGCGGGGTGATAGGGGTTGATCAGCGACAGGATAACGAAGGTGCTGAACATGTTGAGCACCAGCGCCACCACCACATAGCGTGGCTCAATCATCGACATATAGGCGCCGACGATAGACATGGACACCGTCGACATCGCCGTGGCGGCCATGGTGTACATGCGGCGCGACGACAGCTCACCGAGAATGCCCTTGTAGGCGATAAAGTTTTCCGACTGCCCCAGCAGCAGGGAGCTGACCGCGTTGAACGACTCCAGCTTGCCCATGCCATTCACCTTTGACAGCACGGTGCCGACACCGCGAATGATCAGCGGCAGAATACGGAAGTGCTGGAGGATACCGATCAGCACAGAAATAAAGATGATCGGGCACAGCACCTTGAGGAAGACAAAGGCCTGACCCTGGCCGCTCATATTGCCAAACACAAACTCGGTGCCTTGGCCTGCATAGGCCATCAGCGCATCGAACATGCGCGCCACAGCATTGACGGCCGTCAGGCCGTATTCGGCGTGCAGGAAGAACCAGGCCAGCGCGGTTTCCACCACCAGCAGCTGCAGCACAAAGCGGGGACGAATCTTGCGACGGTCATAGCTGACCAGCAGCGCCAGGGCGAGGATCACCACCAGCGCCATCACGAAGTGAAGGAGTGAGGAGAGCATTCCAGGGAGATTCCAGCAATGAAGAAGGGGCGCTATTTAACCACAGGGCGGGCTTGCTTTCATGCGCGGGAACGGCATATTCCGTCCGGCTGGTTAAATTTATGCAGCGTTTTTTTATCTGCTCTGGCGGAGGGGAACCGATAAGTGAACTAGGGTGGATTAACTTCCCCATGCCTCTAGAATAACCCGCTGAGCACCCGCGATTGACCCGATAGCCAGTTCATCGACAACAATTCCAACAGAGGACCTATCTGCCATGTGGCGAGCATCTGACCACCGTTACGAGTCCATGACCTATCACCGTTGCGGACACTCCGGGCTGAAACTGCCAGCGCTGTCACTGGGGCTATGGCACAACTTCGGCGAAGACACGGCCGATGCCAGCAAGCGCGCCATCTGCCGCAAAGCCTTTGATCTGGGCATCACCCACTTTGATCTGGCCAACAACTACGGCCCTCCCGCAGGTTCCGCCGAAGAGGCCTTTGGCCGCATTTTAAAGACCGACTTTGCCGGTTACCGGGATGAGCTGGTGATCTCCACCAAGGCGGGCTACAACATGTGGCCCGGCCCCTACGGTGAGTGGGGCAGCCGCAAATACCTGATTTCCAGCTGTGATCAGAGCCTGAAGCGGCTGGGGGTGGATTACGTCGATATCTTCTATTCCCACCGTTTTGACCCGGATACGCCGCTGGAAGAAACCATGATGGCACTGGACCAGATTGTCCGCTCCGGCCGCGCGCTCTATGTCGGCATCTCTTCCTACAACTCACAGCGTACCCGCGAAGCCGTGGCGATTCTGCGTGAGCTGGGGACGCCCTGCCTGATCCACCAGCCCAGCTACTCCATGCTTAACCGCTGGGTGGAAGAGGATGGCCTGCTGGATACGCTGGACGAACTGGGCGTGGGCTCCATCGTCTTTTCCCCGCTGGCGCAGGGCATGCTGACCAGCAAGTATCTGCACGGCGTGCCGGAAGGCAGCCGCCTGACGCAGGGCAAATCCTTGCGTGAAGAGTTTCTCAGCGATACCGTGCTGGACAATATTCGTAAGCTCAATGCCATTGCTGAGCGCCGTGGCCAGACGCTGGCGCAGATGGCCATCGCCTGGGTGCTGCGCGGCGGACGGGTCACCACCGCACTGATCGGCGCCAGCCGCCCTGAACAGGTGGAAGACTGCGTGGGTGCGCTGGCAAACCGTGATTTCACCGCGGAAGAGCTGGCGGAAATCGACCGTTATGCCAATGATGCCAATATCAATATCTGGGCGGCATCAGCAGAGCGTCCGGGGCCAGCCAGAAAGAAATAGCGGGTAGGGTAAAGCGTGGATAAGCAAAGGGAGGTTGGTGCCTCCCTTTGTGTTTTGTGTGGCTTGGTGACGGTATATTCACTTACCCAGTGCTATGCCTGTTTCTCGAAGTCTATTACGTTCTGTTGGCTTTCTTTATCAAGCTCTTCTCGCTGTTTCTCCAGAAATGGGGCTCCTTTTACACGATCATATAGCCTTAATAAACGGCTTTTAGCTCGTGCAATTACGACTTGGTAATCCAATGGCTGAATAGTGCATCTGTCGTTGTTTTCTTTTCTCGCATCACGTTCAAAAGGGTCTATTTCGCTACCTAATACAAAACAAGTTACTTTGGTATCTCTGCTGATTAGGCCTTTCTTAAGTAGTTCACTCACATATTTCCAACATTGGGCCTTCTCATCTGTGCTTATTGCAATTCCAGGTTTTTTTAGCTCTACTACAACCAGTCGATCAATGCCAACTTCGCCACCTTCTTCGTCATATTTATGGTATGAGTAGGCTTTGTTGCATAAATAGAGCACAGCTTACAAAGCCCCTTTCCCCAGACGAATTTATGGCATACGCACCGTCATCGGTGTCCCAAGCTGCGTGAAGCGGTTCAGGATGGCTGCTCGCACCTGCAGTTCGGCCACCTGACGTTCGAAATCTTTCGCTCTGTCTCGCTGATCCA
>NZ_LAPT01000127.1 GCF_003194385.1 Pokkaliibacter plantistimulans | reverse complement strand
TTTTACCTGATACAGATGTGCAGCGTGTGGCTGCCCTCTCTCAGGGAGAGAGGGACGTGTGTAGCGCCTGCGTGTCGGCTTAACAGGTCGTTGAAAATCTATCTGTGTTGCCGAATACCGCGTCAAAAACAGGCTCACAGCCAAAGGCTGAACGTGCTTTAGCACGGCCCCGAAGGGGCGAGCGGAGCGAGTCAAATGCTCATTTAGTTCACTAAACTCCACTTATTCGCCTGTTTCTTGTGCCCTCGGGGTATTTCCTTGTCTCGGCTGCCTCGATAACGTTTTTCAACAGCCTGCTAACGTGCGATGGCAACGCTTTTTCGCTGCGGCCAGCGCAACAGCTGGCTGGCAAGACAGACCCCCATGACCACCAGCAGCATACCCAGCATGGTACGGGCCGAAACATGCTCACCGAGTAACAGTACCGCCAGCAGCGAGGCCAGCACCGGCGTCAGGGAACCTATGGCCGCAGGCACCTCGGCGCCCAGACGGGTGATGGCATAAGCAAAGGTAAAGGCTGACACCAACCCCACACCAACACCCTGCACACCGATATGAAACAGCAGCTCATCCAGCGGCAGGCTGACCAGCTGCAGCGGTTGTTGACGCCACAGCAGGGCCAGCAGTGTCAGCACCAGCGACGTCACCGCCAGAAACGAAGCGCCCTGCCAGGGTGTCAGCCCGGCCTTGCGCAGCGAGACGGTGTAATACGCCCACAGCAGACCGCAGCCAACAAAAATCAGATGCCCCTTCCAGCGCTCGCCCCCCTGTAACAGCGACATCGACAGCATGACCAGCGTCCCCAGCAGAATCAGCGCCAGCCCCCAGCGCCGGGCAAGAGAAACGCGCTCACCGTAACAGCACACCGCAATGGCACTGACAAACAGGGGAATGGTGCCAAGAATCAGGGTGCTGCCATCGCTGACCGAAGCATAGTGCATACCCTGCCCGGCAATCAGGAAGTAAGGCAGGCCGCCGCCGACGATGATCCCCAGCAGATAGCGTTTGGGTGCCTGCGCAATACGCCGGGCATGACGGATAAACAGAGGCAGGAACACCAGCGCCGCCGGTGCGAAGCGGATCAGGGCCAGATCCAGCGCAGGCAGCGATGCCCGGGCACCGATGCGCAGTGACACAAAGAAGCTGGCCCAGACCAGCAGCGTCAGCGCTAACGCCACGCCACCGCGCATACGCGGCGACCACCAGACTGAAGGAGCAGCAAGGGAATTACCAGCAACGGAAGCCATGATGTCGTACCTGGGCCACAAGGGGATTTGCTGGCGCCAGTATAGGGGCGGAATACAGGGCGTTTCAGGGCAAACTTGCCACCCCATCGCCTTATAAAGGGTGAATAAAATCAGATAATCGATAATTATGAGTGGAAATCACCCTTGAGCACTGACCATGGACAGAACCGATCTGCGCATTCTGCAATTACTGCAGGCCGATGGCCGTTTGAGCACCGTCGAACTGGCAGACAAGGTGGGCCTTTCGCCCTCCCCCTGTGCGCGCCGCCTCAAACGCCTGGAAGATCAGGGCACCATCAGCGGCTATCGCGCCATTCTTGATCGCAACCAGCTGGCGCTGTCGACCACGGTATTTGTCAGCGTCCGCCTCAGCCACCATCAGGAAGAAGTCGTCCAGGCTTTCGAGAATGCAATGATGACGATGAGCGAAGTCATCAGCTGCCACGTGGTGTCTGGCGCCTTTGACTATCTGCTGGAAGTGGTCGCCCGTGATCTGAGCGACTACGAGGGGCTGGTACGCAAGCTGCGGGTGCTGCCGATGGTGCATGACATCAACAGCAGCTTCGCCATTCGGACAGTGAAAGACCGCTTCCCGCTTCCCCTTGCGGTGGAGGAAGTGAAACAGAGCTGAGCACCTGAACACGCTCTGAGGAAGCGGATTTACGCGTAAGAACAGGCTGACGAATTTAAAGCTGCCCGGCCCGACGGCTGAACGGCCCAATCCCGACGATACGAGCCAGCAGCAGGACAAACAGCTCGATCAGGAAAGAGGCAAGAAACCCCACTGCCACACCCCAGCCAATGGCGGACGGCGTCAGCGGTACGGTGTAGCTGTACTGGTTCAGCGTTTCCTGCAGCAGGCTGCGGTTGGCCGCCACCAGCATATGCCAGGTCACGCCATACCAGGGCTGCTGCAGCGCCCGCTGCTCGGCGGTAAACACCTGATAACGCTGATAGACAGCCCTGACGCTGACCGAATCGGCCTGAAATACCGGATCATCACTGTCGGCATAATGCTGGATCAGCGCCTGCAGATCGCCCTTGAAGTACTTGTCAGCGGTTAGCTGGAAGGCCTGCAGGTTCTGCCCGGCTTCCTGCAAATGGGCATCGACCCGCTTCTGATACTGGTCGATCAGCCCCGGCACCTGCACCCCCAGCAGCAGGCCCACTGCAAATACCATCAGCCGCAAATAATCACGAAACATGGGGGCCTCCTCTTTGCCCGGTTGAAGGCTGCCACTCTGCCACACTCCGGGGACACTGCGCCATGTGGCCCACTCAGAATGGCCAGCGGCGAAACCACCAGCAACAAAAAAGGCAGGGAAAACCTTCCCTGCCTTGCTGTCACTGTCGACAAAAAGGAGTGGAGTCAAGACTCCCACTCACCACACGATTTCAACTCAGCATGCGTTCACGGTCTCAGTCACCTGACGTCATTCCAGCACACGCCGTTACAGTGTCACACCACTCTTGAAGATCGCCAGCTCCCGGAAATCCAGCTTCTCGTTGCAGGTCGGCTCGCCATTAGCGATGGCGGTTACCTTGTCGATAAACTCCTCCAGCAGCGTGGCCATATCAACGCCATGCACCAGTCGCCCGGCATCGAAGTCGATCCAGTGACGCTTGCGCTCAGCCAGCTCAGTGTTGGTGGCAATCTTCATGGTCGGCACGAAACCGCCGTAAGGGGTGCCACGGCCAGTGCTGAACAGCACCATATGGCAACCGGCACCGGCCAGCGCACTGGTGGCGACGGCATCATTCCCCGGTGCGCTGAGCAGGTTCAGACCGGCGCGATGTAGGCGTTCGCCGTATTGCAGCACATCCACGACTGCACTCTGCCCGGCCTTCTGGGTACAGCCGAGGGATTTCTCCTCCAGCGTGGAAATGCCGCCGGCTTTATTCCCCGGTGAGGGGTTTTCATAGATCGGCTGGTTGTGGGCAATAAAGTACGACTTGAAGTCATTGACCATCTTCACCGTCTTGGTAAAGGTTTCCTCATCGCGGCAGCGGCTCATCAGAATCCGCTCGGCACCGAACATCTCCGGCACTTCGGTCAGTACCGATGTGCCACCATGGCTGATGACATAGTCGGAAAACTGCCCCAGCAACGGATTGGCGGTAATCCCCGATAAGCCATCGGAACCACCGCACTCCAGCCCGAAACGCAGCTCTGATAATTTACCGGGTACTCGCCGGTCATGGCGCATCTGCTCATACAACTCATGCAGATAGGCAACACCGGCGGCAATTTCGTCTTCCTGCTGCTGGCACACCATAAAGCGCGTGCGCTGCTCATCATGCTCGCCCAGAGTATCGCGGAACGCTGCAATCTGGTTGTTCTCACAGCCAAGGCCAATCACCAGCACGGCACCGGCATTGGGGTGGCTGACCATGTTTTGCAGCATGGTGCGGGTATTGAGGTGATCCTGCCCCAGCTGCGAACAGCCGTACTGATGGCTGTGCAGATAGATGCCATCAATATCAGGCGCATTGCCGGTTTCCTGCAGAAACTGCTGCAGCATCAGTTTGGCCAGACCGTTGACGCAGCCCACCGTCGGCAGAATCCACAGCTCATTGCGAATCCCGACCTGACCATTGGCACGGCGATACAGCTGCACATCACGATCAGCCAGATGACTGCCGAGGGCCGTAGGCACCGGCTGGTACCTGTACTCATCCAGATCACTGAGGTTGGTCGCCACATTGTGACTGTGAATATGCGCCCCGGCGGCAATGCTCTCCCGCGCATGGCCGATGGGCAGACCGTACTTGATCACCTGTGCACCCACGGGCAGCGCCTGCAAGGCAAACTTGTGACCACGCTGCACCGGCTGCAGCAAGGTGGCGGAACTGCCGTCGAAAGCGAACGCTTCGCCGGCGTCCAAATCGCGCAGTGCGACGGCAACGTTGTCCTGTGGATGAATTCGGATACAGGCTTGCATGATTACTCCTGCCGCGGCAGGGCTGCGCGCATCCCTACGGTGATGATCTGTTCCAGCTGGTCGCTCACGCAGGCAACCAGACCCGGCAGGGCAGAAAGGTCCTGCTGCCAGTGCTGCTGATCCGCCAGTACCTGATGGACCAGTTCATAAATACTCAGTTCACCGTCGGCGTGCTGCTGCCAGACCGCCGCGTAGAACGTCAGCCAGCGCTGATCATCCTGCAGTGCATAATCCTGACCGTCGCGTTTACCCCGGTAGAACGCCAGCAAGGCGGCAAGACTGAAGGTGATGTGCCGTGGCCACTGGCCTTGCTGTCGCTGGCTGGCCAGCAGGGTCGGCAGCAGGCGGGTGGCAAACTTGGTCATGCCATTCAGGGCAATGGACAGCAGCTGGTGACGAATGAACGGATTACGGAAGCGATTGAGCACGTCAGCCGCAAAGGCCTGCAGCTCCGCCTGCGGCAGGCTGAGCACAGGGATCACTTCCTGCTGCAGTAACTGCTCAACGAAAGCACAGATCTGCTCATCGCTCATGGCTTCACCCACGGTATCCAGCCCGCTCAGATAGGCCACCGGCACCATCGCGGTATGAGCACCATTGAGGATCGCCACCTTGCGCTCTTTATAGGGTGCAATGTCATCAACGATATGGATATTCAGACGCGGGCAGTCGATCTCCCCCCGTGCCTGTCTGTCACGCAGTACATCCAGACACAGGGCCTGCTCCAGCCATTGCGGCCCCTGAATCACCAGCAGATGAAAGTGCTCGGCAGCGACCAGCAGGGGGTCGTCGTAGCCCAGCTCATCACGTAACGCTGCCTGCTGCTCGCGCGGAAAGCCGGTGACAATACGGTCCACCAGTGTGGAACAGAAGGTATTGCTGTGCTCCAGCCACTGGCTGAAGCTGACAGGCAGTTGCCACTGTTCGGCATAGCGCAGTACCAGCGCTTTCAGTGCGTCACCGTTATAGTCAATCAGTTCACAGGGCAGTATCACCCAGCCCATGTCGCTGGCGCCTTCAAAGCACTGAAAGCGCTCCCACAGCAGGCGGGTCAGCTTGGCGGGAAAGCTGGCGGGCGGCTGATCCTGCAGGCTGTCCGCCGGTTCA
Source organism: Pokkaliibacter plantistimulans (assembly GCF_003194385.1). GTDB lineage: Bacteria > Pseudomonadota > Gammaproteobacteria > Pseudomonadales > Balneatricaceae > Pokkaliibacter > Pokkaliibacter plantistimulans. Next base: position 5,666 of record NZ_LAPT01000127.1, on the reverse strand, counting down.
AAGCGAATCCCCGCCTCCGTGGTGTTGGAGAACACCCAGCGCACATCCGGATTACGTGCCAGCTCCAGCACTTCATCAAAGGCATCACCAGCATGAATTTCACGGTTGACGCAGCGGATCAGGCGCTGGCTGCGCACCACCTGCCCCTGTTCATCCAGCCCCTGAATCAGGGTGGTATACAGCCCTTGCTGCTGATTCAGCTCCGAGGTCTGGCCGTCAGCATGGCTGCCACCGATGGAGCGAATGACCACCACGCCGGCATCCAGCGCGGTGTGCTCATTGAGCACATCCAGCTGCCAGTCGATAAAGGCCCGCATGAAGTTGCCCGCACCAAACTGTATTGCACGGTCGGGATACTGCCTGCCGGGAAAATGAGTGCGATTGAGTAGCGTCATAGCCCGTGCCTCACAGCTCAATGCCGAAATAATCACGGGCGTTGTTGAAGCAGATGTTCTCCACCATGCCGCCGAGCAGCGTCATATCTGCCGGCGCTTCACCATCGGCCACCCAGCGGCCGATCATCTGGCACAGAATGCGGCGGAAATACTCATGGCGGGTATAGGACAGGAAGCTGCGGCTGTCGGTCAGCATGCCGACAAAGCGACTCAAGAGGCCCAGCTGTGCCAGCTGTGTCATCTGGCGGATCATGCCGTCTTTCTGATCGTTGAACCACCAGCCGGAGCCAAACTGCATGCGCCCGGCAATACCACCCCCCTGGAAGTTACCAATCATGGTGCCCAGCACTTCGTTATCGCGCGGGTTGAGGCAGTAGAGAATGGTTTTCGGCAGCGCGTGAGCACGTTCCTGCGCATCCAGCAGGCGTGACAGGGGCGCGGCGATAGGCGAATCGTTGATGGAGTCAAACCCGGTATCCGGCCCCAGCTCCGCCAGCAGACGGGTATTGTTATTGCGCAGTGCGCCGATGTGATACTGCTGTACCCAGCCACGACTGTTATATTCGCCGGCCAGATAGAGCAATACCGCGGTCTTGAACTGCGCTACCTGCGGCTCGCTCAGTGCCTTACCGGCACGGCGACTGTCGAGAATGGCGTCCAGCGTGCTGCTGTCCGCCTCGCCATACACCACCACATCCAGCGCATGGTCAGCAATCTTGCAGCCGTGCGCGGCGAAGTGATCAAGACGACGCTCCAGCGCCTTACACAGATCAGCAAAGCGTACGATGCTGACATCTGCCGCCGCTTCCAGACGCCCGAGATAGTCAACGAAAGACGGCGCATCAATATTGAAGGCGCGGTCCGGGCGCCAGCTGGGCAGAATCCTGATCTCGAAACCGTCCTCGGCAATGGCTTTGTGATGGCTCAGATCATCAATAGGATCATCGGTCGTGCCGACCATCTTCACATTCATCTGACGCAGAATGCCACGTGCGCTGAAAGCAGGATCGGTCAGCTTGTCAGCGCAGAAGTCCCACACCTGTCTGGCGGTCTCGGGGGCCAGCAGTACGCCAGTCAGACCGAAGGGACGACGCAGCTCAAGGTGCGTCCAGTGATACAGCGGGTTACCGATGGTGTGAGGTACCGTAGCCGACCAGGCCTGAAACTTTTCCCAGTCGCCAGCATCGCCGGTACAGAAACGCTCATCCACCCCATTGGAGCGCATGGCTCGCCACTTGTAGTGATCGCCTTTGAGCCAGATGTCATACAGGTTTTTGAACTGATAGTCTTCCGCGATCTGACGTGGGGGCAAATGGCAGTGGTAGTCGAAGATCGGCTGGTGGGCGGCATGCTCATGATAGAGGCGCTTGGCGACATCGGTATCCAGCAGGAAATCTTCAGACAGGAAAGTGGTCATGAGCATGGCTCCTCGGCAGCGGCACGGCAGCTTGATGTGGCCCGGTTGGCGAGGTTGCACCTGAACAGCTCAGGGAAGAAACAGTAACAGGCAACCAGACTCACAAAGTTGTTATACCAATTTTGTTTTTCTTACGGAGGCCTAGCTTATTGCTTCATGCAGACCAGTTCAAGGGGGTTAAGACATGCTACCAAAGTATTAAAAACCCCAAATAACCAATGAAATCAGGGGGTAAAGCCCTGACAAAGATCACGGATATTGGTTTTTTATGGAAAAAGATGTCTAACCAATTGCAGCAAAAAGATCCGCTGCTATGATTCCCTACAGTCGCCACTGTCAGACAGGTACGCCAAAACTGGTCAGACAGGAGAAACATCTGGTTTCGTGTGCAACTGATGGATCTACACAAGAAGAATGGATCTACACCCTGTTCAGTAGACCGACACAACTATAAATATCGAGGTTTATCCATGAATTTGAAAAAACTGGCTCAAGGCATTCTGCTGGCACTGCCCGTCACCGCGATGTCTCTGGCAGCCCAGGCTGCTGACAAGATAACCCTGAAACTGGCCCACAACCTGGATAACAGCCATGTGGTCAGTCAGGCGCTGGAAGCCATGGCCAAGGAAGTCGAGAAGGAGTCCGGCGGCTCCATCCGCATGCGCATCTATCCCGGTGGCCAGATGGGTGGTCCACGCGAGACGATTGAACTGATGCAGAACGGCGCCCTCGATATGACCAAAGGCAGCGCCAGCGAGATCGAACCCTTTGCCAAGCCTTTCGCTCTGTTCAGCCTGCCCTACCTGTTCACCAGCCAGGAGCAGTTCAACAAGGTGATCTACGGCGATATCGGCAGAGAAATGATGCAGATTCCCAAGGATAAAGGCTTTGTCGCCCTTGCCGCCTATCAGGCTGGCAGCCGCAGCTTCTACGCCAAGAAGCCGATCCACTCTCCGGCGGATCTGAAAGGGCTGAAAATTCGTGTGGTCGCCACCCCCACGACCCTGAAAATGATCGAACTGCTTGGCGGCGCGCCGACCCCCATTCCTTTCGGTGAGGTGTACACCGCCCTGCAGCAGGGCGTCATCGACGCCGCCGAGAACAATGAACCTTCCTACTACCAGACCCGTCATGCCGAAGTCGCCAAGTACTACGCCGAAGACGGCCACACCATGGTGCCTGACTACCTGCTGATCTCCACTCAGACCTGGAACAAGCTGGATGACAAGCAGAAGCAGATTCTGACAACGGCCGCCCAGCACTCCGAAACCTACGAAGCCAAACTGTGGGATGAGGTGGTCGCCGACTCACGCAAGAAAGCCGAAGCAGACGGTTCGCAGTTCATTCAGGTAGACAAGAAAGCCTTCCGTGATGCCCTGGCGCCACTCTATGAGGACTTCCGCAAGGATCCTGAAATCGCGCCCTGGCTGCAGAAAGTGGAAGGGGTAGAAGCTTCCAAATAAGGTCAGCAGTCGTTGCGTATCGGTTGCCTGCTCCATAGCGGGTCAGACAGCCGATACCTGGGCTACCGCCCCGAGACTGCTGGCAGCACCCGGCCCCGACACCGTGTCATCGTCCCGGAATGATCACGTCGGTGGTCGGGCTTTCTGCCTGACCTGCAGTCTCCCTTCAGTGCCACACCGGGGAGAAAGTCAATGCGCCTGGAAAAGTACAAAAAACCCGTCGACTATCTGATCGCCGGTTTCTCCATCACCGTCATGGTCGTGCTGGTCATCTGCGTAGTCTGGCAGGTCTTCAGCCGTTACGTCCTTAACAATCCCAGCACCATCACGGATGAACTGGCCCGCTTCAGCATGATCTGGGTTGGCCTGCTCGGCGCTGCCTATACCACCGGCGCCCAGCGCCACCTGAGTATTGACCTGCTGACCGGCAACCTCAGCGGCGTTCGTAAAATGATCAGCCAGGTCGTTATCAACCTGTGCATTCTTGGCTTCTGTGCCCTCGCCATGGTCTGGGGCGGCAGTGAGCTGGTGGAGAAGGTTTACACCACGGGTCAGGTCTCTCCTGCGATGCAGATTCCCATGGCCTATGTGTATGCCGTTCTGCCCCTTTCCGGCCTGATCATGATGTTCTATGCGGTGATCTTCATTCTTGAAGCCCTGCTTGAACACCATCAGCCAGCCCAGCAGATTATCGAGGAGCGTGCGTGATGGATTGGTTAGCCCCCCTGGTGATGTTCAGCAGCTTCTTCGTACTGGTGCTGATCGGCGTCCCTGTATCGTTCTCTATCGGTATCGCCACCCTGGCATCAGCAGCTACCATGCTGCCCCTGCATGTGGCCATTACCGTGGTTTCACAAAAAATGGCGGCAGGGCTGGATAACTTCTCGCTACTGGCCATCCCCTTCTTCGTGTTTGCCGGCATCCTGATGAACAGCGGTGGCATCGCCCAGCGTCTTATAAATCTCTCGCAGATTCTGGTGGGGCGCATGCCCGGCTCCCTTGGCCACGTCAACGTCATGGCCAACATGATGTTCGGTTCCATTTCCGGCTCAGCCGTGGCGGCCGCTGCGGCAGTGGGCGGCACCATGGCACCGCTGCAGAAGCAGGCAGGTTACAACCCAGCTTACTCTGCGGCAGTCAACGTGACGTCCTGTATTACCGGCCTGCTGATTCCGCCCTCCAACGTGCTGATCGTCTACGCACTCACCGCTGGTGGTGTCTCGGTCGCTACCCTGTTCATGGCGGGCTATATTCCCGGCATCCTGATGGGGCTGAGCATCATGGTGGTTGGTTACATCATCTCCAAGCGTCGCGGTTACCCGGTGTCCGAGTGCCCTACCCTGGCACAGATCTTCAAAGCCTTTATTGATGCCATTCCCAGCCTGCTGATGATCGTCATCGTCATGGGCGGCATCATTGCCGGTGTCTTCACCGCCACGGAAGCCTCGGCCATTGCCGTGGTCTACACCTTTATCCTGTCGGTACTGATCTATCGTCAGGTCAAGGTGCGCGACCTGCCGAAGATCATTCTGGAATCCGTGGTCACAACGGCCATCGTACTGCTGCTGATCGGCATTTCTGTCGGCATGTCCTGGGCCATGACCAACGCGGATATTCCCTATGCCATCAGTGATGCACTGATGAGTGTGTCCGACAACCCCATCGTCATCCTGCTGATCATCAACGTGATCCTGCTGATTGTCGGGGTGTTCATGGACATGACGCCAGCGGTGCTGATCTTCACGCCAATCTTCCTGCCCATCGCCACCCAGCTGGGCATGGACCCGGTGCACTTTGGCATCATGATGGTGTTCAACCTGTGTATCGGTCTGTGCACACCGCCGGTAGGCAGTGCGCTGTTCATCGGCTGCTCGGTATCAGGGGTAAAACTGAAGCATCTGATTGGCCCGATGATGCCGTTCTTCCTGGCACTGGTGGTCAGTCTGTTTGCCGTCACCTACATCCCACAGCTGTCACTGTTCCTGCCACACCTGTTCGGCATGCACTGATCGTCTTGTGAACAAGGTGGCAAAGCTGTCATACAAAAAGCAGTGGCTGTCGGACAACAACCACTGCAGCTCTGATCCAATGCCGGATAAACCGGTATACTAGCAGGCTGTTGAAAAACGTTATCGAGGCAGCCGAGACAAGGAAGAAACAGGCGAAAAAGCGGAGTTTAGTGAACTAAATGAGCATTTGACTCGCTCCGCTCGCCCCTTCGGGGCCGTGCTAAAGCACGTTCAGCCTTTGGCTGTGAGCCTGTTTTTGACGCGGTATTCGGCAACACAGATAGATTTTCAACGACCTGTTAAGCCGACACGCAGGCGCTACACACGTCCCTCTCTCCCTGAGAGAGGGCAGCCACACGCTGCACATCTGTATCAGGTAAAA
>NZ_LAPT01000126.1 GCF_003194385.1 Pokkaliibacter plantistimulans | reverse complement strand
AGGTTAAAGAGTTTCAACGTGAAAAGTTTAAAGAGCTTCAACGTGAAAAGTTTAAAGAGCTTCAACGTGAAAAGGTTAATCACGATTTGCTTATCGGTATCTCTTCTTGCCGGTATCAGTTCAACCTCTTATGCCGGTAATGGAGGCAATGGCGGAGACGGCGGCAATGGAACACAAGGAGGTAATGGAGGAAACGGCGGTGATGGTGGCGTCAATGGTCAGGCTGGTATCCCAGGCTGCAATGGTGGAACAGATCCAGCTCCTGATGGGAAGTTTTATCTGACCGGCACGAAGCAGGAATGTAATCCAGGTGAGGCTGATCGACAAAAGCTGAAGTTGAAGTAGGAACGACTTAGCTGGGCGCAGCGTGGAGTACACGGAATACTCATGAAGCTGGTGGGAAGTCGATCTCTGTCTGCGCGACAATCTCTACGATCTTGCCATCAGTGATACCTGCACTGCGTGCCCGGGCAATCTGGGCATCGCTCAACTGGCCACGAAGTGCTGCTCAACCATCAGCTGGCGCTGATGATGATTCAGCTTCTGGAAAGAGTAACGCGGGTCAGTGTATCGACACTGTTGCTGATGGGCATAGATGTCATGGGCGTGGTTGGCACCCTCGTTATCGGCCCGATACTCAAGCGCAGTGTGTTCGCGTCCATCAGTATCCCCATCCTCGGGGGCGAGTCTCAGTTCCGTCACGATATTGCTGGGCTTGTGGGGATTTTTCGCCACAGCGGCGCTGGTTGGCTGGTGGAGCTGGGCAGCCAGAACCCTGCCTGACACTGCGGAAGAGGGCCGTGGCCTGATGGTCGCGGTAGTCTAGCTTTCCATTGCACAGGGCTCGACTATTGGCGGTCTGTTTTTCGATACCGTCTGATACCTCAGTACCTTTGTTGCCAGTGCAGGTGTGCTGATGCTCAGCACCTGTTTAACGTGGCAGGCATCACGCACAAAGGTGTCGCGGTGAGTCCGCCTGATCAGTTATCAACGTATCAACAGATGCGGTTGCGCTGACAAGTTGCCGATCTTGAGCTTGCTTATAGCTCTTAATGCAATCTGATCAATGATCGCTAATTTAAAAGCCAGTGAGTAATTTCGCTGAGTACGCTTTACACCTTTTGCCATTGGATTTCCGTCAATGCGGGATGGAAGGTGTAAACCTTATTCAGGACGGGGCAGTAGAAAAAAAAGAGCACAAAAAAAGCCGCCTGATAGGCAGCTTTTTTAAATAAGGGATTATGTAGAGTAATTAAACTACACGAACCTTATTTGCGCACGGTCCTTTTTGTCCCTGACCAATATCAAATTCTACGTTCTGGCCTTCAATCAGAGTGGCAAAACTACCACCCGCCAGAATTTCGGAATGATGCACAAAAAGGTCTTTTCCGCCATCTTCAGGTGTAATAAAACCAAAACCCTTGTCGGCGTTAAACCACTTAACTGTACCTTTATTCATACTATACTCGTCTTCGAAAAGGTGAAATTAATTACCCTGTTTCCATTATCACCATTACGAAAACAGATATAAATTGGTCTGCTTACCATTTATATCAGCAGAGCGACAAACTCATTTTAATATTTGCTGGCATTGCAGTACTGCTGAAAATAATCACTATCACGTTACAAATGGGATCACTTCCCGCAGTTCTATTTCCGCTTACATCACAAACCTTCGAAAGCAGCTGCTTCCAGGGCATGTTGTTTGATATCAGTAGGAAGTAGGGGATCTACCATACCTTACTTAAGAGTGAATTGATAACTTTATTATCATAATCGCCATAAAATATTTCCTCACCGTAGCGACAAGGGGTTTTGGATATCGTTTTCTTTGAACTTAAAGAAGCGATAGACCCTTGTAACATAAAGAATTTTAATTTTTAGAAGAATATGAGGAGCACTGCGTCTGCGATATTTTCAAAATTCATTGCATTTGCTAGGTTTTTCCTCAGTAACATCTTCAGTTTAATTTTTCATTTTTACTCAGGATGCAAGGGTTGCAAAATTATTTATCTGACTAGGCTGATTGTGGAAATGAGTGAGGCTAATCGAAAGCTCATCACTATTTTATGACTTTTGCAGCTCGTCACTCCTGTGAAAATTTTAGTCAGATAAACAATGACTTCCTGACTGTGCTCACAAGCCGAAGATCTCACTATGTTCGGCATCGTACGGACAGACACTTGGGATCGCTGTTTAATTATGCAATCGGTATGACCAGCTGAGGTATTTCTGTAGTCTGGCAGGGCTGCTGTCTTATAAACACGCACAACGCACGTATACAGTGTGGCAGCGTCTAAGACGCTATAGCATTACCCACTTTGCTACTGATGCCCGGACGCATTTACACAGCACATGGTTATGCTCCAGAAGGTGTTGGCCAAATGCATGAGTGTGCCATTTACCCAACGCTAGCGGAGGATAAACAGGCTGGGTTAGTCCTGCGTGCAGTAGGTATCAATGTGTGATGCAGCTGGCATGCCGACCCTTTTAGAGTGCACCTTGTGCTACTCAGACAATGCATATGTGCGGTAGCGCACAGAGGTGGAAATTGACTGAACTATACTTGTCCACTTCACTTTTGTGTGACTACGAGGTTTCTATGCCTGAAGGGCCTTCACCCGGACAAAATCATTTGCTGGCAGAGCTGCCCGCAGATGTAATGGCACGACTGATGCCCCTTGAGCTGGTCACGATGCCACTGGGGAAGGTGCTTTACGAATCTGGCGATACGTTACGTCATGTGTACTTTCCCACTGACTCAATAGTGTCACTGCTCTATGTGATGGAGAGCGGAGCGTCAGCAGAAATATCTGTCGTTGGCAATGAAGGGCTCATTGGTGTTGCGCTCTTTATGGGAGGGGAGAGCACACCAAGCCGTGCCATAGTGCAGAGTGCTGGCCATGCTTATCGTCTGCCCGGTCAGGTCATCAAGGAGGAGTTCAATCGTCATGGCGCGTTACTGCAGCTGATTCTGAGATACATACAGGCTTTGCTTACTCAAATGGCACAAACAGCTGTTTGTAACCGGCATCACACCATTGATCAGCAATTGTGCCGATGGTTGTTGCTTTCTCTGGATAGATTGCCTGGCAACCAGCTCACGATGACGCAGGAATTAATCGCAAACATGCTTGGTGTGCGTAGGGAGGGTGTCACCGATGCCGCTGGAAAGCTGCAGAAACTAGGTATCATTGAATACAGCCGAGGGCATATCACCGTATTAAACCGCGATGCACTGGAGCAACTAAGCTGTGAATGCTATGCCGTGGTGAAAAAAGAAACTGACAGACTTTTGCCATATTTAACGCAGTCTGCACACAGTGATGTTGAGAAAGTCTATATTGACCAATAACACCTTCTATTGACCTCAGCTCGGTAAAAATAATTTATTTTCACTGCATCTTAATTGATCACTGATTCTTCTGTGTTGAAGCGCACAGACGGCATTTAGTCCAGATTGGAATATGGTGTTTTCGAGCCTCACCTGGAGTAGCCATACTGTCAGGCTTGAATGTGCCAAATACACTGTTCAGGATGAAAAATGATGCCCTACACTCCCGCTTCGTATATTGCCCCGGAAACGAGCGAAGACAATAGTCTGCTTGATATGCTACCTACTCAGGATCGCTATGAGTTTAAGATCCGAAGTGAAAAGAGAAGGCTGGAGATGGGGGAGGTGCTTCATCAAGAAGGCAAGCATACAGACACGGTATATTTCCCTGTTTCTGGCTTAATCTCTCAGGTTTCTCAGGTAGATACTCATCCTCCTCTGGAAATGAACCTTATTGGACATGAAGGGATGCTGGGAGCTTCTATTTTACTTGGTGAAGGGGCTGCTCCTTTGACTGCCACTGTGCAGAGCAGCGGACTTGCGTTGTGTATGGAAACCGCTGGATTTATTGAACTGCTTGAACACCGACCTACACTGCAACGCCTTTTGCAAAAGTATCTCTATATAACGCTTCAATTGCTGGCACGTAATGCTGCTTGCAACTGCTTTCACTCAGTAAGCCAGCGCCTTGCCCGCTGGTTGCTGATGATACATGACAGAAGCAGTAATGATCAGTTTTATCTGACTCAGGAATTCCTATCAGACATGCTGGGTGTGCGGCGCAGTAGTATTACGGTAGCGGCAGTGCATCTGCAGCGTAAGGGGCTAATTCACTATTCACGGGGAGAAATCAGAATCCTGAATCGCAATGGTTTGGAAGCTTTGGCCTGCGGGTGCTATCAAACAATGGCTGAATACCACCAGATTCTATCGCTGTAACTTATCTCATTCCTATGAAGTGTATATGAATCTTTTTACTTAAAAGTGAAAGCCGATTATTAAGCATTGCGGTTTTATGTACTGATTAAATAGCCTTTAAGTCTTTTAAAATCTTTATGACTCGTAGTCGCGAGTATAGATAGTAAGTCTAAATATCTTTTTTCTGGCCGAGGTAACCATGAACTCCTTACGAATACTTCAATTATCGTCAAAAGTGGGAGTGTCTTTACAAGCCAATCGCTGGCGTATGTATGGCGGAGGTGCACTTTTAATAGCAGGCATCTTTTCAATATTTATGCCCATCATGGCAGCACTGTCCACCATGTGGATATTCGGCTGGCTCCTGGTTATTTGTGGTTTACTGGAGATTACCTACGCATTCCATTTACGATTCCCTTGTGACAAACGACTCAGGCACAGTGCATTTTTGTGGCTGTTTGTATCCGCCAACATCACCTTACTGGGTGGCGTCATGATACTGATATTTCCGTCATCGGGTATAGCTGTGCTGTCCCTGCTGATTGCTGGTGTACTCTTACTTAGCGGGGCAGGCAGGTTGCTGGTTGGGCTTTACTGGAAGCCTTATAACGGTTGGCGTTGGATGATTTGGGATGGCCTTATTTCTCTGATCATAGGCGGGAGCATGCTGCTTAGCTGGCCAGATTACTCTTTGGCCTATGTGGGAATACTAACAGGCCTTGCCTTTATTTCTTCAGGTATCTGGCGCATTACATATAGACCCAAGCAGCATGTTTAAGAAATGATAATACATTAACCTCTGCCACATTTCTTAATGGTAGCGCCTGCTATTGAATGATGTATTTAATATGAGTAGTCAATGACTGAATCTCTTAATTGTAGAGGGTTTACAATAAGACTCTATCTCTTCTTCCGAGTCTTCGTTTGGCCAATAACCACTCACTCCATAATGGTTATGCAGCATCTCCTCTGTTTCTCTTGTTAATACCTTGTCAGATTCATAAAGGGGGGCCTTACGAATCGCATCCCGATGTAAACCTATATGAATGATTCTTTCATTCCAGTCGACATGGGTAATCCAGGATGTTGCGATCAATAAGAGCTGGTCTGCCATCCAGCCTCCTGTATTAACTATGAAATATCGAAGCGCCCAGCACTCTTCGTCAAAGATGAGATCATCTACATGGCCAATGAAGCCATCTGATGTATGAATACGATAGCTCAAAAGTGACGCAGCACTTCGTAAATGCGGGTCGTTATCTTCGTTATGAACTATCTCAGTGCGAGCCATGATATTTCCCCAGTCATGCGGTTCTGGATTTGGGTCTCTCTGAAATGTTGGATACATTGACATGCCCCAAAGACCGATACCTCCCCAATAGTAAGGATAGTTATAGTAATCAAGAAGAATTTCTTCGTCCTGACGAGATATCGGTTTAGATATATTGATATCCGGGCTTTTTTCAATATGTTCACGGTCCAGAATTACGTAAACCTTGTGTATTTCCCAATCCAGATTGTTTACAGCAATAGGTGAAATCAATGCAGTGCGACTACTCAACCAGCGCCCAGTCTCCGCGACCAGGTAGCGGAGTGTCCAGGCTTCATCATCAAAATAACAATCCTGAATATGGCCTACTGGCCCATCCGTTGCTTCGATCACGTAGTCTTCGATTTGTTTTAAAGTGCGTAACATGGGGCTGCTCCTTTTTTGCTATTTCTGACAGAGTATTACCCCGGTCAAGAAGCAGGTCTGTACGCTAGTGCACCTATGCTCGGTTTTATATCTTATCGTCCTTTTTATTGTGGAATGCGATTCCACAACGAGTACGTTTTGCCAGGAACATTGCCTGGTCTGCATGTTCAAGCAGTACTTTAATGCTGTTACCGTCCTCTGGGTAAATAGCTATCCCGATACTTGGTTTTATCGCCAGTGATAACTTGCCCACTTTGCATGGCGCTGATATCGCTTTGAATAACTTTTTGGCCACTATTGCTACTGCCAGATGATCAGTCACATTCTGCAGGACACAAATAAACTCATCACCACCATGACGACTGATGAGATCTTCTGTACGCACAACACGACTCAGGCGCAGTCCTACGATCTTCAGCAATTCGTCTCCTACTGCGTGACCATGCTGATCATTCACTGCTTTGAAGCCATCAAGGTCTATATACATCAAAGCGAGCAGCCGCTGTTCCTGATGATGCTGAATGAGTGCTGCATCTGCATATAGATCCAGTGCTTTACGATTGGGCAGTCCGGTCAGCTGGTCATGCTCAGCAATATATTGCGCACTTTCCTGACCGGCCTGGCTAGCCAGCAATGCGAGACGCGACTGCTGCAGTACATCCTGCATGGAGCGAAAACTCTGCTGTAAATCATCGCGCTGCTGTATGTCTTCATCGAGTAGCCTGATGATTTTCCTGAGGTCGCCGGTACAGCAGTTAAGGCCCGTTTCTGTCAGATGCATCACTTTCACAGAGTGCTGCAGGGGGGCTTGAGAGGTAGGGAAGGGGGGTAACGCCCAATACTCAGATTCACCGTCTAGCTGTGCATCTGCACGCTGTAACATTCGGGTGATTCTCTGCAATACCTCCAGGCAGCGGTTGATGCCCCGTTTTACCATTACCATGGTGTTGCCAGACAGCGCGTCACTCAATGACGAGCCCTGATCTTCGACAGCGCACTCTGGCGGTATGTCTTCGGCCGGAGTGCGGTGCGCCTGATGCTGAAGGTCACTGGCTAACTGATCGTCATGGTCTTGCATGCGGTCCTCTGATTACTTGAATTTGTGGAGGAGCGTCGGCCGGCAGCACCGCTGACACTTTAGCGCTGTCTGGACCAGGTGTTGGCGGGGGAGCATCGCTGTCATATCTGTTTAAGCGGTTGATGCTCTGTAAAAAGCTAAACAGATCACTATTGGTAGACATGACCAGTGAAGTGTTTTTTGCAATGATCGTGCGGTACGCCTGCATGGTGCGGGTAAATTCATAAAACGATATTGCCATCGGGCTTTGGCTGTAAGCGTGAGAATATATTGCGGCAGCAGCTGCATCTGCCTGCCCGCGGATGATCTCAACCTGCTTGTAGGCCTCCGATTGGATCTTGTTCAGATCACGCTCCCGGTTACCTCTGATTCTTGCAGCTTCTCCATGGCCTTCAGCTAAAAAGCGCTCGGCAATCTGACGTCGTTCGCTGACCATTCGATCATATATTTTTGGTCTGACACTCTCGTTGTAATTGATACGTTTGAAACGAATATCGAGCAATTCAATACCGAATACCCGGACCTTCTCCGATGCAGCAGAAAATATCTGCTGCTCAACCTGCATACGACCTTTTTTGATCGGTACTAACTCACCTATATCCTGAGCACTCTCTGCCTGAGTTAGCTGGCTATCATGCAGCGGCGTTCTGTCTTTTGTGGTTCGGACTATTTCAATGAGCTCATGCTTGGCAACAGCATTTCGCGTCTCGCTGCCAAGAATGTCATCAAGACGAGATTGTGCGCTGTGCTCATCATGCAGGCGCAAGAAGTACTGGAGAGGATCGTTAATTCGCCAGCGCGCGAACAGGTCGACAGATATATACAGTTTGTCCTTGGTTGGCATATCAGAAGGGCTGCCTTCCCATTCCAATATACGTTTATCGATAGGGTTCACTGCCTGAATAAATGGCAGTTTGACTTTCAATCCTGCGGTAGTCACAGGCTGACCAACTGGCTTGCCAAACTGGGTGATGATGACTTGTTCTACCTCGTTGACGGTATACAGCGACTCACCGATCAGAATAGCCAGCGCAATAACGCCAAACAGAGCAGGCTTGATATAGCGCCGGTTGTTCAGCGTGATGACTGATGACAGGTGGTTCATGGTGTGATGCTCTTTTGATAGGTACTCAGGTTCAGCAGCGGCAAGATCCCAGGAATCTGATCATCGACAATGATCTTGTTCTGGATTCCCGGCAGTACATCCTGAAGCGTCTCCAGATAGATGCGGCGACGTGTAACAGCAGGTGCTTTCAGATATTCGGCGAGCAGGGCATTGAAACGGGCAGCATCACCATTTGCTTCATTGATTCGCTTTATGTAATAGCCATCGGCTTCACGAATACGCTGGTCTTTTTCGCCCTCTGCAAGAGGAATGACTTTGTTGTAGTCACGCCGTGCTTCATTAATTAGTTTTTCCTTTTCTTGCTGAGCCTGATTAACCTCGTTGAATGATGCTTGTACCGGACCGGGTGGATTTATGTTCTTGAGCTGCACCTGATCGATACTTATCCCCATGGAGTATTTGGTCGAGAGGGCCTGCATCCTGATCAGCGCCTCTGATTCGATTTCCTGTCTGCCGATCGTGATGACCTCATCGACCGTACGATCACCGACGACCTCCCGCATGACTGACTCAGAGACATACCGAAGGATGGCACGAGGCTCCCGTACCTGAAAAAGGAACTGCAGAGGATCAGAGATTCGGTATTGAACAACCCATTCGACCAGCGCTGCGTTCAGATCACCGGTGACCATCTCTGTCTCTCTTAAACCATCTACAGGGCTTTGATAGGGATCAGTGCTGCCGGGAGTGGAAAAGCCAAACTCCTGTTTGAGCTGCCGCTTTACAGGGAGGATCGTCACGGTGTCTATACCAAGTGGAATCTTGAAATGCAGACCAGAAGGGACGGTCTCCAGATATTTACCAAATCGTTGGATCACAGCGACAGAGTCACTGGGTACTGTGTAGTAGGCAGACCAGAAGCCCAATAACGTTGCGAGTCCCAGAAAGATAATGAACGGGTTTCTGAAGTTTTTGAGCCGGTGAAGCAGATAGCGTTTGTTGAGCTTCACTGCTGAAAGTGTTTGTGCGCCGTCGCGGCTGCCATGTTGCCAGGGGTTGTTATTATCAGGAGGCGATGACATCGGACTTACTCCTTTGGAATCGCTGAAAAGCCGATTACTTCAATAACGACTCATTGAAATCTACCGCATTCACTGTGGAGGAAAAGGGTATGTAACGTCTGTGCGGTTGCGCACCCAGCAGAACAGTTACAGTCTCGGTGCTGACTTCATCGCAGAGGGTGACAGAGCGCGAATGATGAGCGTGAGAACAGGATCAAAGGATGAGAGTGCATCTGTTCTGATAGTTAATTTAACATAATACATATTATGCGAATCTATATATGAGGTGTGCTCAGGGACTGTTCCGGGCCTTTTTCAGCCCCAGTGCCGATAATCCTATTTATCGGCATTGAGCTTTTTGTTCTCTTTGCTCTCTCATTGAAGCCCGACCGCCAGTTTTATTCCCCGCAGCGTTCGGCGTTGATTTCTGCCATGGGCATTTCGTCGATCGCCGTAAAGTCCGCAATCAGGCCGATACCTGCACCATCGCGAATCGCCACCAGCATGGACTCGGTGTTGAAGGCGGCGCCAACCGTTTCAGCGGCGCCGGACGGGTGTGTATCTCCTCTACCCGTTCTCTGGTTCAGCTTGCAATAAAGGGAACGTGGATTCAGAGGGAGTATGCAGTGTCTCTCAGGTTGGACTCTGACAGACCTGCATAACCGCATACTTAAGAGACAGCCAGCTATGCCTTGCAACCAGTTAAATGAACATCGAAAGCATTCCGAGCTGAGTTGCTGGACGAGGAATTCTGAAACTGACATGTTTCCAATCGCTTGCAGCTGGCCTTTCGAGGCTAACTTTCAACCATTTATCTAATGCTGGCCATGGTGATAAGTCTATTGCGGCAATAGGCACTAATGTCATAACTGATGCAATGTTGAGATCTGCAACACTAAATCGATTCCCGACAATATGAGAGTGTTGACTCAAGTGTTTATCCAGAACACCCCAAGGTCGAGATAGCTTCTGTAATGCGATAGCAAACTCATCCTGGCTTCGTGAAGACTCATCGAATAAAACGTTATTAGCCGCTGCCAGCAATAGCGGTTTCTCTATTTCTGTGACTGCCCATAAGGTCCATTGAGTCATGAGGGCATCTTCTCCCATGTCTGCAGGAGACAATGGTCCACCAAACTTCTTTGCAAGATAAAGATTGATTGCTAAGGACTCAAAAAGCTTAAGATCGTCATCCATCAAAGCAGGTACTCTTCCATTTGGATTGAGCTGAAGAAACTCAGGGTTATGAGTACTGCCATCAAGAAAGTTTGTCGGTTCGTGATGAAAGTCTACATTCAACTCCTTAAGCATCCAGGCACAACGATTTGCGCGAGAATGCATTGATCCATATAACGTAATCATGCAAAACTCCTGTAATATTTTTATAATTTCGGAAACCACAAATACCAAAAAGCTCAATGAATGATTTTGCCTTTTACACCAACATATTAACTATCCAAAAATCTACCAACCTAATGCGTGGGAATTAACCCAAATTCCGTGAAATCCTTCATGCACACGACATGGAAATTTAATTATAGCGACTGGACCTTGAGAAAGATTTCTTGCATCCAGAATGACCAGATCAGTGCGATTCTCATCTCTTCTGCCGACTATAGACAATAACCAACCGTCCCCTTCTTCAGCATCCTGGCTTCGAGGCACGAAACATGGTTCCTCTGGAGAAGAGTTTGGACCCGCATAGAAAAAGTCCAGTTTTCCTGTCAGCTCATCAAAATGACCTAAACAAGTAAAGGGAGGACCTTTAGGACCGGGCTCCAGCATTGGCCCTAGTGATGGATTATTTGTTCCGAACCAGTAATGACGGTTTTTTGTCATTGCAAAGCGCGGGTCGATAACAGGCATCTCGCCAATGTGTTCAATGAAGCGCTGAATATCAACGCTGTCATCCTCACTATCGATATCAATTGTCCAACGTTCTCCGAATGGAGGTGTTTCATGTGCAGACGGATTATGAATATCAGGAAACTGACTTAGCCATCCGGAATCATTTACAAAGTGATCAAGAACAAGTTTGTTCCCATCTTCCCATGCATTGAATGTATGAGTTTGCATTGCGACCTTTGGTGCTGTGTACCATTTAATACCGGATACGCCTACATCACGAGGAATAACTGCAATATATGTTTTCTTCTTACTATCCCAATGCCAATATGACTCACCCTGCTCTACCCGCTCCCAGTCACACACCATAGGGCAAATAACAAAGGCAATAAAATTACGTGAAACCAGAAAATCATGAACCATGGAGCAATACGGAGCCCTAAAGCGTTCAGTGCTTTTAAACTGGCCATCTTTGCTTATGGTATAAACTTCAATTTCATCACTTGCCATCCCATCACAGTTGTATGCAAATGCAATACATTCACCTGTAACTGGATCAAATTTAGGATGTGCTGTAAATGTCTTGCTTTTCAGTTGTCCATTAAAGTCGGACTCACCGAGAGTAGTGAGATCAACAGGATTAAGCTCATAGGGCCGGCCTGACTCTTTGAGAGCATAAAGCTTACCATGATGCCACATAATTGATGTATTGGCGGTATTTGAATCTTCGCCAATCACCTCTGATGAATCGGTAAATGGATTTCGATAGGATCCAAATAATGCCTTGCGAGCGTGACGCTCTCGTTTGAATTTATGAGTGCGTACATAGCGCATGGTCAGATCAGCGTGACCATTTTGCATTCGAACCATGTGCACCATTCCATCACCATTCAGGAAGATATCCTTGCCTAGTAGTGGTGGATAGGTGTGGTCTGCACTGTTCCGGAAGTAGGCACCTTCCAGTTCTGGCGGAATAGTGCCAATGACTTCCAGGTCATGTACCTGCCCCTCAATTCTGACAGGAGCGGCGTAGCCATTGAAAACGACATCATCAGGAAAAAGCATTTTTGATGGAGGAGTTACCTTGTTATTCATATCAATCTCCACGAGATAGTTTTATGAAGGAGTTTTATTTAAGAGTTGGCCAACATGGCAGACTCATTACTCTGATTAAGAACATAACGGGCGCGTAGCAGTAAGCCGATAGCAATACATGCAATAACAAGCACTGCACAGCCCAGGCCGCCATATCCAACACCCGTAACAATCAGCCCGCCTAAAACAGGCCCAAGTGCAGACCCTGTCATCATCATCGCTGGCGTAGCAGCTACTGCCCGACCAGTCGGATCAATCTTTGACAGCATTCCAAATAGAAAAGTATGCGTAAAAATAGTCAGAGTGACATAGACAACAGCAGGCGCAGCAAAGAGCTGATATACATGTGAATTTGTAATAGCAAGAGCGCATGCACCTTGCAGGCATAGACCAGCAATACCAACCCCAAAAGGAGAAAGATGTTTCTGCAATAGGGCTGCCAAGATTCCTGGTAGCAAATTAACAAATCCCATTACCACCAGTAGTGTTTGTATTTTTTCTTTACTGAACCCACGCACATCACCAATACGATCCAAATAGGAAAACACAATCGCTTGGCTGAGCGCCAGGCATGCGATGACAGCAATAATTAACCAAGCAGTACCGTGCAGCTTGTATACTTCAATTCTCACGGTGTTTGGACTGAGGCTATTTGATGATGGCGTTTCAATATCAGGAAAGAATAATATCGCACTAACTGCTGCTACCGCCATTGTAATAGAGAATGCAATAAAGATTACATGTGCCCCCATACGGTGCATTAGCCCAGGCAGCACAGCAAACATGATGATCGCAAGCACTCCCATAGCGACATTAACTATACCAAATAGCCGATGTGGATTTTCTGATCTTCCAATACACCCATGAGTCACCGAGAGTGCAGATCCGGAACCTAATCCGGCGGCAAAATGCAGAGTCAAAAGAGTGAAAAAACTATGTGGATCAATGGGTAGAATAGCTATTGTTATAAAGCACGACGCCGATAATGAGAAACCAAAAAATGAAACATGACGTCGTGGAAGCACCTCAAACTTAGATGCTAAAAATATACTTGATATAACAACGCCGAGTAAAAACAGAGTAACGGTTAAACCAGCTTGAGGTGCTTGTAATTTATAAGACTCCATTAACGCAGTTATCCATAAGGGTAAAGCCGCTAAGTCTATCATTCCGGCCATATGCCCCACGCTAAGTGCGGCATTACCAGAAAGGGTGTTGATTTTTGTCATTATTAATTCACCTGTTATTTGGACTTTATTATCTACCCTCTCAAGATAGAAGGTGTTTTTTATTGCATATTAAAATCTAAAGTT
This sequence comes from Pokkaliibacter plantistimulans, assembly GCF_003194385.1. Lineage (GTDB taxonomy): Bacteria > Pseudomonadota > Gammaproteobacteria > Pseudomonadales > Balneatricaceae > Pokkaliibacter > Pokkaliibacter plantistimulans. Next base: position 25,006 of record NZ_LAPT01000126.1, on the reverse strand, counting down.
CAATGTGCCCAAAATTGCACTATTTATTCGATTGCCGTTGAAACCCTGATGACGGGAATACTCAACGCCTACTCGCATCCCACCCTGAGTAAGCATAGATATGCCAGTGCCAACAACCCCATAAGAAGGCTCCTGAACATACTTATCCAAATTATTCACATACTCTCTTTCATATCCCAAAAGAAATGTAGGAGTCCATTCACCGGGAGGGGCTTCTTTCTCAAGACGCAGATGTGTCCACCATGTACCATACTCTTCAGAATCTCCGACCACTCCTGATGAAACCACGCCCAGGTTATTAGCCGTAGATTCGAGATAGTTATGCTGATACTGAATACCTAATGCAGGGTGTAGAACCCAGCCTACAGGTATTGCATCAATATCACCTTGTCGATATTGGCCAATCAGTTCAGCCTGTGTGTAAATGTGATCGTCGCCTTGTTTATGTACAAGAGAAAAGGAAGAAGTGATTGGATTAGTTACTTTAGTTGTTCCCCAATAATACTCTGCACGTGCGGCTACCCCCCAGTGAGCTGTAAATTTCCTGATTGCGTCGACACGCACTCCACCACCTTTAGATTCAATATCGCTACTTGCTATTCCAGAGCTATTTAAATCAGATACTTCATAAAAGGCTCCAATACCTAGCATAGTGTCAGTATCAATATATTGAAGATATTCAGCATCTAAACGGTATATTTCACCATCGAGGGTGTTTTGATTGCCATAACCATTTGGAAAGGTTCCTTTAATACCAAAAAGTAGATCCGAATTTCCACCGGACAGGGAATGCAGAACTTTTATAGGCACAACAGAGTCTGTTGTTTTGTCGGAATAACCATTTTGAGGTGCAGATGGAGATTTTGCTCCACCTATCGTTGAGCGCGCCTGGCCTATACGCCATTGCACAGATCCATACTGATCACTTTCATAAAATGATCTTAGTAGACCGGCTTTACTAAAGTTTATTTGTGACTGGACTGATAAAGGAAGCTCTTGCGAGAATGCTTCAGATGAAATCATTGTTACAGCGGCTACTGCCACTGCATTTTTAATTTTTCTCATTCTATTTTCACCCTATTATTTTTATCTTTTCTAGGCCGACTCTGACAATGATAGATTGTCTTAAAGTGCAGATTTACCATATCAGGCAATATAGAATAATAAAATCAGATTGAATTAATGCCTTGTATTGATAGAATTAATACCTGAATAATTAGGAGCATCCTAGAATGCGAATGGACAAGTTTGACTTAAATCTCCTTATTGTCCTCGATGTATTGCTGGAAGAAAAAAATGTCACGAGAGCCAGTGAGCGTCTGCATATCGGACAGTCGGCAACTAGCGCAGCGCTTTCCAGACTACGAGACCATTTTGAAGATAGTTTATTAGTTCCAGTAGGACGCCGGATGGAGCTAACTCCTTTGGCCAGAAGCCTAATTAACCCTGTCCGAGATGCTCTAATGAAAGTCCGAGCTACTGTAGCGCTGCGTCCATGCTTTGACCCAGCAACAGTAAATAGAAGTTACACTATTGCCGCATCAGACTATATGGTTAGCGTATTGATTTCGAAGGTTGTGCGTGAGATAGCCAATATTGCACCGGGTATGCATCTTAATCTCACTCGTGTCCCTGATGATATATTAGGACAGTTTGAAAAAGGCGATATTGATATATTGGTCATTCCTGAGCAATACGCAAAGCGAATTCAGCACCCTCAAATTGATCTTATGCATGATGAACATATTTGTATGATGTGTGCTGAACATGCAATCAGTATTAATGAGCTTTCAATGGACGATTATATGAGTAGCGGCCATGTTGCTATTCGCATAGGAGAGGAAGGCAGCATTGCATTTGAGGAGTGGTTTTTACCCAGATATGGCAGACAGCGCCGAATCGAATGTACTGTGGATCACTTCAGTGCTGCCCCCTTTCTTGTTATGGGGACTGATCGTATTGTCACCCTGCACTACCGTTTAGCCATCGAAATGGCGAAGCATTATCCGGTAAAACTTCTGCCTGCACCTTTTGAAATGCCCTCACTGACCGAAGTAATGGTGTGGCCATGCTACCAAGACGAAGATCCAGCACATAAATGGTTAAGAGAGCGATTGCTATCAATTGCTTGCGCTATCACCCACTAAGAATGTCTTCACAATCTCGCGATTTATAACCAGATAAGGCGAGAAGCGCTGAGAAGGCGGAGTTTACTGCTCCGAAGCGCTTTCAACGCCTTATGACCGACGCGCTGCAGATCGCGAATAGTTCTAAACAGTCATGCTGGGCAACAGTTAACTTGCCTTGGCTTCGATCGCCATGGCCAGCTGCCAGCTGGGATGCTGCTCGGCGCGTTGTGACCACTTTTCCAATGCGGGCCACTGGCTGCTATCCAGTCCGGCCAGCTGCGCCCGTTGCCAGATCCAGAGCAGGTAAGCATCGGCCAGGCTCCAGTCGGCACCGGCCAGCCATTGTGGCTGCGCGCTGAATAGCTGTTCGGCAACTTGCATCTGCTGCTCAAGCTCCGCCATGGCTGCGCTACGAATCATGTCGTGCTGGGTGGTATCGGGGTGAATACGTGCACTCATGCGCAGGCGATAGATCAGCGGATGAAGTATGCCTGCACACCAGCTCAACCAGGACATCGCTCTGGCGTGAGTAAATCCCTGTGATGGCAACAAACGCTCAGCCTTACCCTGTGCCACCGCCAGATCATCCAGATAGACAGCGATGGCGATCACGTCAGACAGTGGCCCTTCGGGCGTGACCAGAACGGGCACCTTGCCCTTGGGGTTGATGGCCAGATACCCGGCCGAGCGCTGCTGCCCTTCCACCAGTTTCACCTGTTCAGCCTGATAGGCCAGGTCGAGATGTGCGAGGGCGGCCATGACCACGCGTGAACAGGTGCCGTGGGCGAAATACAGGGTATGACTCATCAGGACTCCTTGCCGCTTAATGCCTGCAACAACTGTTGTTGCATTACCTGCAGCGCTTCATGGGTGGCGGCCGTACCATAAACGTAGTTGTCTGGCCGAACCAGCGCGGCTGTCACCTGATGCCGGTCAAACCAGCCTGCCAGCACATTGTCCTGCTCGGTCAGCTGATCACTGCCGAGTCGGGCAACCGTCAGCGATAACAGCGCACGCAGCTGCTCGTTAACCGCACCGGCACTGTCAGCCAGACTAATCAGCCTCCAGCCATGGCCAAGCTGCTGATCCATACGCACGGCCCCTGCGGCTGACGCCACCCAGGGTTGCGGAAACAGGCTGCCAGCGGCGGCAGAGTCGCTGATCAGGCCGGTGGTCAGACGTGGTAATACGTCCTGACGCGGCGTCGGTCTGACTTCACCCTGACAGTCGTTGAGCAGTTTCTGATCACGGGAACGGGCTTTCTCTGTATCCCGCTCACAGATCACTGCACCGATGGCCTTGAGAGTGGTTGTCAGCTGGCGGACATGCTCTTTGCGCTCCACACCGTAACTGTCAAGCAGCCGCCCGGCAGCTTCGCCATCGATAGCTTTATTCAGCACGCTGAGCAGTTTCCAGACCAGGTTGCTGACATCACGGACGCCCTGACACATACCCTGCCCGAGGAACGGAGGCTGCTGATGGGCAGCATCGCCGGCGATGAAAACACAGCCCTCACGCCAGCGATCAGCGACCAGTGCATGGAAACGGTAGCTGGCCTGACGCCACAACTGCGCATCATCCGGCGTGATCCAGCGCTGCAACAGTTGCCAGGTGCCTTCAGGCGTTGCCGCCAACTGCGGATCCTCACTCTCCTTCAGAGAAATTTCCCACCGGCGGTGATTGCCGGGGCCGATAACGAAGGTACATGGCCGCTCAGGCTCGCAATATTGCACACTGGTCTGCGGCAGTTTTCGCAGGCCCTGCTCATTAGCCAGTACATCCACGACCAGCCAGGGCTCGTCGAAGTCGAGGTCTTCCAGCATGATGCCTGACAGACTGCGAACAGTGCTTGAGGCGCCATCACAGCCGATCACGTAGCGTGCGCTGATCGTTCTGCTGTGCCCGTCCTGATGTTCAACAGTGAGATGAACCAGTGTCTGATCCTGCTGCTTATCCTGTTGCAGCCCAATCACAGTGACACCCAGATCAACCGTGACCGAAGGCAGGCTGGCGACTTTACGCCGCAGCACCGCTTCTACCGGTGGCTGGGTAAACACGACGGAGGGGGTAAAACCTTGCGGATAGGGTTTATCGACCATGGTCATGCGGCGAATCAGCTGCCCATCAACACCGTAGTAACAGGAGTCGGTAAAGGGCTCGCAGTATGGCTCAATCTCATCCATCACCCCCAGCTGCTGGAACACCCGCTGGATCTCGTGATCCAGTGCAATGGCGCGGGGCTTGTCATAGACTGCGGACATTTTGTCGCACACGTAGACCTGCATACCGGCCTGCCCGAGCAGACCGGCAGCTACGGCCCCGGATGGGCCGTAACCTACGATGGCGACGTCATAGACTACGCCTGTCATCGCTCAGACCGCCTCTGCCAGAATCGGATTGGTCAGGGTGCCGATGCCTTCAATGCGGATTTCGACGGTGTCACCCTCTTTCATCCAGACCTGTGGTGTACGGGCCTGACCTACGCCTGCTGGCGTGCCCATGGCGATAACATCGCCGGGCTCCAGCGTCAGGCATTCCGACAGCAGGGAAATGGTTTCAGCGACGGACCAGATCATGTCGCTGGTGGTGGCGTTCTGCATGACTTCCCCATTGAGTACGCACTGGATATTCAGGCCCACGGCTCCCTGTGGCAGCTCATCGGCGGTCACCAGTACCGGGCCAAAGCCGCCAGTGGCATCGAAGTTCTTGCCGATAGTCCACTGTGGTGTGCGCTTCTGATAGTCACGCACCGACATGTCATTGAAGCAGGAGTAGCCGAACACGTAGTCCAGTGCCTCCTGTTGCGACACGTGACGCGGTACGCTGCGGCCAATGATCACAGCCAGTTCCGCTTCATAATCAAACTTGCTGGAAATCTTCGGTACCCGGCCCGGCTCCTGATCGGCCAGCAGTGAGCTTTTGCCACGGAAGAAGAACCAGGGATAGTCAGGCTTTTCACGACCGCCCTCTTTGGCATGGTCGAAGTAATTCAGGCCCAGGCAAATAAACTTGCCGGGCTCGGGCACCAGCGGTGCCAGTGTCACCGTATCCAGTGCCAGCCGCGCGGCGGTGCTTTCATGAGCCGCACGGGCCGCCGCCTGGAGATCAACGCCCGCTTCCAGTGCCGCACGCATATCGGCAGGCACCTGTGGCTGAGCATCATTGAAGTCGATGAGGTTGTCCCCTTCGATCAAACCCAGACGAGCTTGTCCATCACGGAGGTAGGTAGTCAGTTTCATGTGTTGTTATCCATTCACTGGGATGAAAAATACGCTTTTCTGAGCTTCTTTCAGGGCCTTCGATGGCGGCTGGGAAATCCCCCACTGGTCTACCCTGCCCGCTGGCCAGCTCCAGTCTTCCGGGCCTCCGGCGCGGTAACTGTCATCGATCTGTTCCACTTCCGCGGTGTACTCAATCACCTCACCAAAGGGGCCGATAAAGTAGTTGAAAGCGTTGTTGCCCGGACCGTGCCGGCCGGGGCCCCACTCAATCGGATACTGGGCATCGCGCATGCGGCCACCGCCACGCATGACCGAATCAATGTCGCTCATCAGAAAGGCCACATGATTGAGGGCATCGTTGTCCGCATCGCCAAAGGCAATGGTGTGGTGATCGGTATTGCAGTTAAGGAAGGCCATGATGCGGGTACGGTCAGCCAGCCAGAAGCCAAACACCGACTCAAAAAACTGCTGTGATGCCGCCACATCGTGGCTGTTCAGTACAGCGTGTGCGAGCCGGATGGGTCGGTCTGCCTGTGCCGACGCCTCGGTGCGTTGCTGATCACCGTGCACGACGCGAAAAATGCGGCCATGGGGGTCAGCAATGACCACTTCCTGCCCACCGGAGGGCTGTAACGAGACGGCGGGTGCTGACAGCACCTTACCGCCGTGCACTGTCGCCTGTGCCGCGATGTCATTCAGGGCACTGGCACTTCGCGCTCTTAACACCACATCGCGGATGGCCAGCCGCTCGGCCTGATGCAGTGCCAGCAGATGGTGATCTTTGCCGGTGCCGCTCAGGTACAGCGTTGTCGCCGTGCGATCAACCACGTCCAGATGCCACACTTGGGTATAAAAGGTTTCGGCCAGTGCAAGGTCGGGCACATCAAAGGCGACACTGCGCAGCCCTTCAATGAGAGGGGAACTCATGTTGAAATCCTTGTTTGCTGTGAAGCGAATCCAAGAAACCGTGCCGCGTTGCCAGACAACAGTGCATCGCGGTCGGCATCGTTCAGCTGACAGGCCAGAACCTGCTGTGCCGGATGCTTTTCCCGGAAGTTGAAAGGGTAATCGGTACCGAGCATCAACTGGCTGGCACCGAACTGCTGAATAAGGTGCTGTAGCGTGTGCGGGTCAAATACCAGGGTGTCGAAATACAACTGACGGGCCTGGGTAACAGGTGCTGTCTGTATGCTTTCCTGAAGGTCAGGAAAAACAAGCCATCCTTGCTGTAAACGTGGCAACAATGACGCGAAAGTACCGCCGCCATGGCTGAATGCCAGACGCAAGGCAGGGAGGCTTTCCAGCAAATTACCGGTAATGACTGAGGTAGCAGCCAGACCGACATCGCTGGGGTAAGCAAGCACCTGTTGCAGTTGAGCAGGACCAACCAGCCGGTCCATGCCCGTAGGCTTCAAGGCATGCACGAACACCGGTATATCCCGTTCAGCACATGCCTCGAAGAAGGGTCGCAGGCGCATATCGCCCAGCGGAATACCATTGATATGACTGCCGATTTCTACACCGCTGAGGTGCAAATGGCTGTGCAGGTAGTCCAGCTCTGCCAGAGCCAGATTCATATCCTGCAGGGGGACAGCGCCGAACCCCTGCAGCACACCGTTACTTTCGGCCACCATCGCCGCGATGGTCTCGTTCAGGAAACGCACCAGAGGCTGTGCCGTGCCAGCGGGGAGCCAGTAACTGAGCAGCTCCGGCATAGGAGAAATAACCTGGGTTGCGATGCCCATTTCCGGCAGATCGGCCAGACGTCTGGCAACGTTCCAGCAATGGTCAGTCACAGTGCGGTAGTTCTTTCCGTCAATCATCACATGACGGTGACAGTGCCCTGCTCTGGCCGGTGCTTCCACCATGGCAGGCCAGCCCTGTGGAATCTGTCGGTCCAGCCAGGCCGGGAAATGGCCGGGGACGACGTGAGCGTGAATATCAATGCCGCAACAAGTCATAGCAGGCACTCTCGCAGTAGTTCTCGTTAGTTGTTCTTGTTCGACAGCTGATGTGTCACCAGCAGTGAGACTGTTGAGAACCATATACAGGAATGCGAAACTCGGCAACTAAAAATACAATATTACTTGATAAATTTTTTAATATATTATTTTAAGAAAATGGAATACCCCTACACAAACCGACAATGTGCGCCTGCCAGAACACAGCCAACCCCAGAAAGCGAGAAGGCTGCCCATCGGCAGCCTTCCCTTACGCAGCGGTGTTTTCTGTAACTTCTTCAGCGATAACTCAGCCCGGCCGCTGCTATCCCTCCAACCACAATCAGCTCGTCTTCGTCCCCGGTTCCGCCTGACGCACCTACCGCGCCAATCACCTCTTCGCCCTGCACAATTAGAACGGCCCCCGTCTGAGGAATGAAGGGTTGCGATGCGGTACTAGCAATGGCCGAGAAAAATCCGGGCATCTCCGCTGCCCGCTTGGCCAGCACACGACTGTTGCTTCCCATACCAATGCTGGAGCCCGCCTTACCTGCGGCGATTTCCACACGCAAATGGCTGGCGCCATCTTCGCGCAGGCCCAATACGGAGTGGCCGGCGCTATCGACCACCATGATGGCCATGGGTCTGAACCCCTGTTCTCGTGCGATCTGTAACGCGTTGTCTACAATGACTCGGGCTTGTCCAAGGCTGACATTTGACACGGGAGTTGCTCCTGCTGGTTTTAATATATTATTTTTATTCTGCTCATATTTTGAATACAATCACAAGCCTGACGTTAGTGTAGGCTGACCGTCAGCATACGTTTCCCATGCAAAGGAACTGAAAAACATTTATGGCCCGTAAACCTTCTCTGATCACTGTTAATGGCGTCGCGACACGGGCCACTAGCCTCTACGACCAGCTACGCATCGACATTCTGAGCGCCCAGCTCGAACCTGGCAGTAAACTCACCATCGATACCCTGACGGAACGTTACTCCACCAGCGCCACCCCGGTGCGGGAAGCCCTCAACCGGCTGATATCCGACAATCTGGTGGAAAAGCGCGAACTGCGTGGCTTTGTGGTGGCAGGCATCAGTGCTCAGGATCTGGAGGAAATCACTAAGACTCGCTGCTGGCTGGAGGAGCGTGCCCTGCGCGAGTCCATTGCCGCCCGCTCGACCGTCTGGGAAGAAGAACTGGTACTGGCTCACCATCGCCTGAGCAGGACGCCCCGCTCGCTGGCTGATGATCATTTTGAAGACAACCCGGACTGGGAGCCGCTGCACCGCGCCTTTCACCGCACGCTGATCTCCGGTTGCGGTTCGCGCTGGCTGGTCAGTTTCTGCGAGCTGCTGGCTGATCAGCACCACCGCTACCGGACTCTGTCTGCGCCCCGTGCGTTCTCTACCAAACGTGACGTGAAGTCCGAGCATACGCAGCTGATGGAAGAAGCCATTGCCGGCAATGCAGACCGTGCCGTGGAGCTGCTCTGCGCCCATATCCGCCGCACGGCAGACATCATCAAAGGGGATCCGGCGCTGTTCAGTAAGCATGAACAGGCAGAGGGCGAGTAAAAGCAGGTCTTGAGCGCATGGCGACAGGCGCCGGTTCAAGGGGGGCTGGCATGTGGCAGCGAGGCCAGCTCTATTTGTGAACCCCACAGCGTTCTGAAGTAAAACCATTCCCCCGTCGGCATTGGTGATGGGCTCATTCAGCACGGGCAAGCCTCTGGCCTTGATGGTGGTCAGGCTCTGGCCGAGTCCTGATGGGATTAGGACCGATTAACCTATGCGCTTTCATGTTGCAGAGGGCATTGAGTCATTGTGACTCTCGGGATTGGCACGGTGTCCCAGTTTTGAGTTCCGCTGTTTCACTTTCTGATCAACACCCCTGATCAGGCCACTGAAATATGTGATCGACGGAGGAACGATGCCCACGGCCTGATGCTTTGCTTGCAGGCCTGTATCGGTGAGTACATGGCCTGCGAAAACTCAGGCCATGTGGGGGTGGCTATTTTGGCCATAAGTGGGGTGGGGATATCGAGCACTTTATCGCCGTTGAACAGGCGTATCCTTTTACCGCCACCGACCAGCGCTCTCCCGCCTCTGAGTCCACCACATCAGCGGCATCCACAGCCAGACAATCCCGCCCAAGATAAAACTGGGTTGCGGGTTGTCGGCCTCGGCGCGGTTCAGGAAGGGAAGCTCGGCGTCGTAGTCTATGGTGATGCGTTTGGTTTGTTTGGATTCTGCCCAGCGGTCGGGGTCGATGCGGCACCAGCCGCCGCCCCACCAGAGTGTGGTGCATCCGTACTGCTGGCCGTCTACGGCGAACACGTAGCGGACGGTGTGATACTCGCTGTTGAGTCTCGGGATCGGCACGGTGTCCCAGCCCACCACGGTCGCCGTGGCGGTGCGCAGGTGGTGGTTGATGCGATAGTCGCTATACACGCCCAGCAGGCCCGGCGACATCAACAGCGTGCCGAGCACAAAGACCGCTACATACACCGACCAGTGCAACGGTATGCCGTTATCGCGAAACCACCACTTTGCCAACTACACCCCCTCCCTTAGCGCTACGCCTGTTTCTTATTCGTCTAACTGCCACAGTACCGAGCCGCCGCTCTGACCGGCGTTGAGCACGCTGGGGCACTTCAGCCCAGAGGCATTCGAGGCCAGGATGAATGCTTAAACCTGTATCCACAATTGCTGAACAAGATTTGTTCCTTTTTAAATTCGGCTAATAGAAAGGCACAGGCCATGGGCCACCACGCTTTCGTATTTTCTCTATTTCCTGCTTATACGTTCACTACGGATGGCTACAGCTCTCTCATATAACGCCATATCTTTTGAGTGCCATGCTTCTATGCTTGATCTCAGAGAGTCTGAAATTTCATACCCTTTGCTGTCATTAGGTCTGGTGTTTAAGATTTCTGGCTCCAGAGAGCAACTAAGGTATTCATTTGCAAAATAATCAAAGTCATCCTGAAAATGTTCAACAATACCAATGAATGAGAAATACTCTAATGGAAATCCATATAAAAATTTTGAATATAAGTTCCTGATCTCTTCGCCCAGGCAGAATCGCTCTAGTGACCAGTCTTCTTCTACCATCTTTTTGTGAAATGATCTTGATGTATTGGGATCATAATATCGTTTCCAAAAATAGTAATGTGACAACACTCTTTCAACTGGATTTCTCATCCAAGTCACATATGTCACAGGCCTAGCACTAGACAGCAACAAATACTTTATAGCGAGGAAATGCCCATGAATACATTTCACATCACCGAAGTTTTTCTCTGAACTGGCTATTGAATTACTGAGCGCCATCCGATTTCTCTCTAGCTCTGGAGTGAGTATCGGAAAGTCACCATAATCTTTGATTAAATTTGGTCCAAAATTTTTTTCTAATGACTTGCCAAAGCTGGTTCCTGCAGTTTTTGGAATATGAACAGATATAAGCATAATATTTCCTTGCACATGCCTTTGTTATTGCACAGTTTCACTACTTGTGAAAATCCGAAAGTCGATATGAAAATTCGAAAGTTTATGGGGTATCATATAATACATAAATTCATGTCGATTTATCCAAAAAAAGATAACATAGGAGAATAATTCAATTATCTTGTCTCATAAAGAGATTAAGCATTAATTTCAACAGCGTCATCATTGACTGAAGCTACGACCCTCTTTCACTTAATATATCTGGTTGAAACATTCTCCGTTATTCTGCTAGGGCACAAGTAAAATGTTTTAGTTTCTTAATAGCAAGAACAATGAAGTTTTACTTTGCCCAAACGTATATTTTAACCATGGCAAAGGTTGAAATACCCCTTCAGTTATCGACCGTGAGTGCCTGATTCAATGGGCTAGTCTGGAGGTTTCAATAACGAGACAAGCCGGTCAGGTAGTTACAACGCTGGTCAGTTTTGCACAGTCCCTGCCGGTAGTTTCTGCTGTAATACACGCCTCTTGTTTCTTTTGCTGCAAGTTGGCAATCCGGAATGACCGGGTTCCAGCCTTCTTAACCCCCATCCCTGGTCGTCTTCCCCTCTAGAAAAGATCTGCATCACTATCTGTTACTTCATGAGCAGCCAGCACCTGGCCTTACAGCGGCTCATTGTTAACGAAATGTCCCTATCTGTACTTTGATGGCGCCAATCTATGTACCAAATACTCGATGGGGCTTCCTGCCCCGGGAATCACGATTACTATCAGTCTTCAAGCCTTGTCAACCAGCCGTCAGTCAAAAAACAAAGGGACTATGCCTGTGAGTTTAAGAAATATCAGTGTCAGCGCCCGAACCGCCATCAGCTTTGGCTTTCTTTTTCTTGTGCTTCTTGGCGTGGGTCTGTTGAGTATTCACAGTATCAATGTGATGAGAAATGATGCCCAGCAGCTGGAAGAAAACTGGCTCGCCAGCATCGCCATACTCGGCAAGATATCCACTGATGTGTACGAAGTTCGCGTTCATACTCTGCGTATTTTCTCGACGTCTGATCGCAACGAACAGCTCAAGGACATGGAAGAGATCAAGGAGCATAAACGCGTCTACAGAGAAGATATGCAGCACTACGGCGAACTGATCAGTTCAGAGGCAGAACAAACTCTCTTTAAAAAATTTCAGCAGTCCGAGATGCAGTATGAAGCCACTCAGGGTCGGGTTCTCGCCTCGATTGCCGATGCCAGGACCCCTACCCCTGACGATATTGCGCAGATGAATAGCGCTGCGGGTCAGATGGGGGATCACCTTGATAATCTGATCAAGCTGAATCGTCAGGGAGCCGATGCTGCTGGGGAAGATGCCAGGGCCAACGCCGAGAGTGCTCTGCGGACACTGATTCTGGTACTGGCCATCATGGCTGTTGTGGTTGCCATCATTGCTGTCGTTACCATCCGCAGCATCAAGGGACCATTGCAGGAGGCAATGGACATTGCCAAGCATATAGCTTCCGGGGATCTGAATAATGCGATCAACGCAGCTGGGCGTGATGAGCTGGCGATACTGCTGTCAGCGTTAAAATCCATGCAGGACGCACTGCGTTCGATTGTCTCCAAACTAAAGCACACCAGCCACCAGCTGGCTGACAACTCAGCCGACATCAACTCCGCCACAGCACACACGTTGCAGGGCCTGACTCATCAGAATGACCAGATTCAGCAGGCCGCCACAGCAGTCAACGAACTCACGGCGGCCATAGAAGATGTAGCCAGTAACGCTACTTCCACATCTGAAGCGTCACAGGCTTCGGCCAGAGCAGTTGATCAGGGAAAACGTCTGGTGTCGCAGACAATGAACGAAATCAACAGCCTCACCCGCGATATCGACAGTACTTCGCAGAGCATCACGGCGCTGGCCGACAAGGCCGCCAATATCAGCAAGGTACTGGATGTGATCCGGGCCGTATCAGAACAGACCAATCTGCTGGCGCTGAATGCAGCGATTGAAGCAGCCCGTGCAGGTGATCAGGGCCGTGGGTTTGCCGTTGTGGCGGATGAAGTCCGATCTCTGGCGCAGCGTACTCAGAATTCAGCCCATGAAATTGAAGTGATGATTGCTGAAGTACAGTCCGGTGCACGTCAGGCCGTCACCTCCATGGAGAGCAGCACCCGCCGCGCTCAGACCACCCTGCAGGTATCACAGGAAGCGGATTCTGCACTGGAGGTCATCATGCAGTCCGTCAGTGAGATCAATGATCGCAATCTGCTGATTGCCAGTGCGGCTGAACAACAGGCGACGGTGGCCAAGGAAGTGGATGTGAATCTGGTCACCATTCGCGATATTGCCGAACAGTCCACCGAGTCGGGCCAGGCGACCAGCACTGCCGTTGTGAAACTGGTTGAGTTGTCCGATGCGCTGAACAGGGAGATCGCAACCTTCCGGCTCTGATCAGCATCACGGCAGGCAGAGTGTCCTTCTGCATGCCGTTTTTCAGCTCAGCATTAAGCATAGGTTGTTCGCAGAGCAGAAGATCGATGTCACCAGAGGGCTGATCTCATGGACACATTGAACGCTGAAATGACCCGAGCACTTGGTGGGCTCACAAGGCGAGGAAGTGCTGCTGCAGTCCATCAACGGCATCGCAGCCTCCGTAACGAACTGACGACCAAACATTACGAGCGGGAGAATTATCTGTCTATTTCACACTCCATGCTGGCCTTGATGCTGATGAACCACCCGGAACCAGAGCGCCTGCAGCAGGAGTAGAACAGTTCTATCGCTCACTGAGCGGGCTACCACTCAGGCAAGGCTGCGGCAAATTAGATGATATGGCGGAAAAACTCTCCATCAACAAAAAGAACGTCATAAACCACTGGACCAAGGTGTTGGAAATCGCCGTAGATAATCAGGAATAACCGCTTATCGGCTTTTCTGATCAACAGGCACAGGCATTCCGATACCGCCCTGAAGGGCTGAAAAAAATGCTGCTTACACTGCGTAAACCCATGAACTCTGCCCTGCTCCCCGCCGTACTGCTGTTATTAGTGCTGATGTGTTCAGCACTTTATGCCACGTTCAAGATTACCGAGCTTTACCACTTCAATGCCTCCTTCGAGGAAAAGCACACGCAGATAAAACTGCAGATCAAGGAGCTGCTGTCTCTGGCAGATATTCTGGAGCACAGGTTGACTGCCCTGGAGCAAACCGCCAGTGCCACTGACCCGACACCCTTACAGGCATCACTGACGGACGTCTGGCAGCAAACGAAAGTGCTCTCCAGCCTGGTCCTCTGCCCCCGTGAGAAAACCTTCTACTTCGCCCTGCTTGCCGTTGAGGATAATCTTCGCGTCAACGTGAATCAGGCCTTGAGCGCTGCCAGCAGAGCGGAAGGTAATGTCATACCGCTACAGCAATCGGTCAGAACAAGCATGGACATGATGACAACCGCGATCTATCGCCTGCAGACCGCCGTCCATCAACGCAAGGAAATTGATAACTACGTGATCTGTGCTGACGAACAGCCACGCTAGACAGGATGAGAGGAGGCAGCGGATAAAAACGTCACCGCTACCTCATCGGTCAGAGTGTCCAGTGCTCTGGCTAGCTGGATAGCTGGAAAATGGAATTGCTGGAGCATGGGATACCGGCAGCTTATGCTCACAAACGGTGAGGTGTTCGCCTGAAGTGCAAGACGCCAGACACACACCTCACCCATTCGTAAGCACGCCGGGTACAGCTCAGATCAGCGCTGCCCCAAACCGAAATACTCCACGGCGTTATTGCTGCAGATGTCAGCAATCATGGGCCCCAGCAAGGTAAAGTCCGCCGGTGCTTCGCCGTTCTCCACCCAGCTGCCTATCAGTTCGCAGAGAATACGGCGGAAATACTCATGACGGGTGTAAGACAGGAAGCTGCGTGAATCCGTCAGCATGCCCACAAAGCGGCTCAGCAGTCCCATCTGTGACAGGCTGACCAGCTGGCGGATCATGCCGTCCTTCTGGTCGTTGAACCACCAGCCCGAACCAAACTGCACCTTACCGGGAATGCTGCCATCCTGAAAGTTACCGATCATGGTGGCCATCACCTCGTTATCACGCGGGTTCAGGCAGTAGAGAATGGTCCTGGGCAATTCGTCAGTGACATCCAGAGCATCCAGGAATCGTGCCAGCGGATAAGCCACCAGCTGATCGCCGATGGAGTCAAAGCCGGCATCCTTGCCAAGACGGTGGAACATACGGGTGGAGTTGTCACGCTGCGCACCGATATGCAGCTGCATCGCCCAGCCGCGTCGGGCGTACTCACGCCCCAGCCAGACCTGCACCGCCGTAAAGAACTGTGCAATTTCCAGTTCGCTCAGCGCCTGACGCTGCAGGCCCTTGTGCAGAATGCCATCCAGCACCTGCTCTGCGGGCACCTCGGCAAAGCGCATGATCTCGATACCATGATCTGCTGCACGGCAACCGTGCGCGGCAAAGTGTTCAAGACGACGGCTCAGGGCCTGTAACAGGTCAGCAAAACGGCTGATGTTGATATCCGCCGCCTTGCCCAGTTTCTCCATGTACTCGGGGAACGTCGGCTGATCAATCTTGAAAGAGCGGTCAGGCCGCCAGGTGGGCAGCACGGCGATATCAAACTCGCTGTCAGCAGCGATACTGCGATGGTGTTCGAGGCTGTCTGCCGGATCGTCTGTGGTGCCGACCATGCGCACGTTCATCTGCTGCATGATGCCGCGGGCGAAGAAGGCACGGTCAGCCAGCAGCTCATTGCACTGGCCCCACACCGACTCTGCCGTGACCGGCGAAAACAGTACGGAGTCAATCCCGAACGGCCGGCGTAACTCCAGATGAGTCCAGTGATAAATAGGGTTGCCAATGCACTGCGGTACCGTTCTGGCCCAGGCCTGATACTTGTCCCTGAACGAGCGTTCACCGGTGATCAGCTCCTCGGCAATGCCGGCGCTGCGCATGGCCCGCCACTTGTAGTGATCACCTTCCAGCCACAGCTCGCCGATATCAGCAAACTGGCGGTTGGTGGCAATGTCCCTTGGGCTCAGGTGACAGTGATAGTCATAGATCGGCTGATCTTTGGCGAAGTCGTGGTACAGGCGCCGCGCAGTGTGTGAAGACAGCAGGAAGTCTTCGTCCATAAATGATTTCATCGTGATCCTCCGTATAGAGAGCAGTCGGCGCGGTTACGCACGAACCTGCGCATCAGCCAGCGCAAAGGCAGCGCCATGGGCGTACTGCTTGCCGTTGATGAACAGTGCGCGCTTCTCACCCACCGGCAGCTCCAACGTCAGTGACGTATAAGCAGGCACCCAGTGACCTGACTTGGCGATTTGCAGCTCAATGCGCTCATGACTGCACTGCATGTCGATCTGCAGCAGCAAATGGCCACCCTGACGATAGGCAAAGCTTTCGCCGTCATCATCAAACACCGTGGTGCTGCCCTGCCCCTGACCTTTGTAGGGGAAGACCAGCAACTGACGCTGACTGTCCTGGCTGGCATCAACGTGAGCAATACGGCTGCTTGTGGGAATGATCGCCCCTGCACGGGCCAGCAGTGGAATCTCCTCCAGCGCTGCCGACAGCGTGATGGTCTGGCCACCGGCGTACCAGTTCTGACGGTGGAAGTCGTACCAGCCGTTGCCGTTATCAGGCAGATACACCTGACGCTGACGCTGCCCCTGCTCCACCACGGAGGCCACCAGCAGATCACGACCCAGCATGAAGTCATCACACTCTTCAAAGGTTCGGGCATCATGCTCATGGTCAAGGAAGGTCGGGCGCAGCATCGGCTCATGGGCGTCGTGAGCCAGCCACAGCAGATGATAGAAGTACGGCAGCAGGCGATAGCGCAGCGCCATCGCCTCACGGATGATCGGAGTGACTTCCGGATACATCCAGGGCTCATTGACGGTGCGATCATCATTCCAGGAGTGAATGGTGAAACGCGGGTGCATCACGCCGTTCTGTACCCAGCGGGCAAACAGCTCGGGTTCCGGGCGCATACCGGCGAAGCCGCCGACGTCATGACCGACGTTAAACAGTCCTGACAGGCTCATGCCCAGCCCCATGCGGGTGTTGTAGCGCAGGGTTTTCCAGTTGGTGTAGTTGTCGCCGGTCCAGGTCTGGGCGTAACGGTGCATCCCGGCACAGCCAGAGCGGGAAATCAGATAGGGGCGCAACTGGCTGGCAAACTCCTGCTGTGCCTCGAACGAGGCACGCATCATCATCAGGGTATGCAGCGGGCGGATGCGGCGAACGGGGGTTTCCTGACCGAAACCGGCACAGCGGGCACCGGAGTCCCACACTTCAAATTCGTTGTTGTCGTTCCAGGTGGAATCGATACCTTTCGCCAGCAACTGTTCGGTGACGTTGGCCTTCCACCAGTTGATGGTGTCCGGGTTGGTAAAGTCCAGATGCGACCCCTCGTCATCCCAGAACTGCGATGATTCCGGCTCATCCGTCTCCGAATCCCGAATGAATAGCCCCTTCTCCTTAACCTCGGCAAAGCGCGGGTGGTCCTGCAGCAGACAGGGTTTGATATTGGCTGCCAGCTTCATCCCGGCACGGTGGAAGTCCGCCGTCATTACTTCAGGCGTGGGCACCTTGCTGTAGTTCCAGTTGAAGACATAGCGCTTGTTGTTGATGGAGGTATAACCCGACGACAGCTGGAATGAGTCGCAGGGAATGTTGTGCTGCTTGCACAGCTCAACGAACTGCAGCAGCTGCTCCTGCGCGTTGTCGGCATCGGTGTAATGCATGGTCGAGCCACTGTAGCCGAGGCTCCACTTCGGCCCGAAGGCGGTACGGCCGGTCAGCTGGGTATAGCGTCTGGTCACCTCCAGCGTGCTGGGGCCGAAGACCAGGTAATAATCGAGATCACCGTCTTCGGCACGATAACTGCGGTAGAAGCCGTGGTAGTTGTCCAGCTCATTACCCAGATCAAACCAGCAGCTGGCCAGGTTATCGTAAAACAGACCGTAGCTGACGCCCTGCGCTGCTGCCTCTTCCTGCTGACGCACGATATAGAACGGGATGTGCTTGTACAGCGGATCGGTGCTTTCAGCGTCGTAGCCCATGGCGTCCAGATTGCGCATCTGGAAGCGTTTTCCCGCGCGGTTCAGGTTGCCGGCTTTCTCGCCAAGGCCGTAGTAACGATCATCACGTTTGCGGGCCATGAAATGGCTGACGGTGTTCTCCGTCACACCGAACATATAGGCGCCGCTGGTGCGATCCTGTGCCAGCGGCAGCCAGTGGCCGGTGACCGCACATTTGTGCTCCCACAACAGGCGCAGTGGCTTCTCTACCGTCAGACGCAGCCTGTCTGTTTCCAGCTGCAGGCCGTTATCCAGATGCTCCAGCCGGAAGCCCGGCAGGGAGAAACCCTCGGTGCTCATGCGGTCGCGGCCTTGCCAGGCGACATCCTGCTCGGGGCCTGCGACAGACCAGGTTTTGTCGACCACGCTTTGTTTGTTCTTCTTGAACAGCACCCGGATCAGCTCGTGCTCCAGCACAAACAGGTGCAAGGAGTGTTTGCCGTCACATTCAAGATCAATCCTGTTGCCTGCCGCTTGGACAAACTCCCAGTGTTTGACTGGTTTCATTTCTTATTCTCCCTGAGAAGGTAGCAGAGGTTGACGTAAGTTATTGATAGCCCAGCAGAACCTGAGGCAGGAACAGGCTGACCTGAGGGATGTAGGTAACCAGCAACAGACACAGAATCAGTACCACGAAGAATGGCAACAGGGGTTTCACTACCTTGTCGATCTTCACGCCGCTGACTGAACAGCCCACGAACAGCGCACTACCAACCGGTGGCGTGCACAGACCGATACAGAGGTTGAAGGTCATCATGATGCCGAAGTGCACCGGGTCCATGCCCAGATCTTTGGCAACCGGCAGGAAGATCGGGGTAAAGATCAGCAGCGCCGGAGTCATGTCCATGAACACTCCGACCACCAGCAGGATCACGTTGATGATCAGCAGAATAACGATGGGGTTCTCGGAGATGCCCATCAGCGCATCACTGATCATGTAAGGAATGTCCGCATTGGCCATCGCCCAGGCCATGGCCATGGAAGCGCCGATCAGCAGCATGATCATGGAGGAGGTCATGATCGACTCCAGAATGATCTTGGGCAGCTCACGTACCGTCAGCTCACCGTAGAACACCAGCGCCAGCAACAGGGTGTATACCACCGCTACAGCAGAGGCTTCAGTCGCGGTGAAGATACCGGCCACAATACCGCCCATGATCACCACTACCAGACCCAGGCTTGGTAGCGCGCGCAGCGTGATGGTCCAGGCATCGGCAAGGCTGACACGCTCAGACACGGGATAGTTGCGACGCTTGGCGATAACACCTGCCACCAGCATGACCCCGAGGCCCATCAGCAGACCGGGCACATAGCCTGCGAGGAACAGTGCACCAATGGAGGTGCCGCCGGAAATCAGGGAGTAAACGATCAGGGCATTACTGGGAGGAATCAGCAGCCCGGTAGGACAGGAGGTAATGTTGACGGCCGCACAGTACACCGGGTCATATCCGCTCTTTTTCTGCAGGGGTGACATGGTGCCGCCTACCGCCGCAGCCGCTGCCACCGCCGAACCAGAAATTGATCCGAACAGCATGTTAGCGATGACGTTAACGTGCGCCAGTGCGCCCGGCATAGGGCCGGCCAGCACTTTGGAAAACTCAATCAGGCGCAGGGCAATGCCGCCGCGGTTCATGATATTGCCCGCGAGAATGAAGAACGGAATCGACAGCAGCGTAAAGCTGTCCAGCCCGGAGGCCATTTTCTGTGACACCACCGCCAGAGTGGCATCGAAGGGCAACACCATCGCGATGGAAATAATCGAGGAAATCCCTATAGCAAAGGAGATGGGCACCCCCAGCACCAGCATCAGGAAGAAACTACCAAACAAAGCCAACATTGCTGACCAGTCCATATTCTTATCCTTGTTTTAACAGGCGATTCGCTGTCAGTGATGGGAAAAGGCAAAGGTCTGCAGGGAGGCCCACAGATCACGCAGCAGATAGGCGAGCATGAAGAAGCCGCTCAGCGGCAGGGCCAGATAGATCAGCCCCATCTGAACTCCCAGCGCGGGTGACAACTGGCCAACGCTCAGGGTTTTTTCCATCAGCGTGCCACCGCCATAGAGCATGACCACCCCGGCGAAGAACACGCAGGCCAGATCGATGATGAATTGCAGCGAGGCTTTGGAGCGACCTTCCAGCGACATCAGCAGGAAGTCCATGGCCAGATGCTTCTTCTGCCCCAGGGTGTAGGCAGCGCCCATCAGCCCTACCCAGATGAAGAGAAAACGCGCCATTTCGTCGGTGACAGTACTGGGGGTACTCAGTACGTAGCGGGAGAACACCTGCCAGACCACGCAGGCGACCAGAATAACGGTGAGGAAGATGCAGAATTTGGACAGCAGGCTATCCAGGATCGATACGACTTTGTTCATGTAGCCTCCAGGTGACGATGGCCAGCACAGTGTTTGGCCACCTTCCAGAGAGGTGGTCGCCCACCCATTGGTTATTATTGTGTTTACTCTGCTACTTATCAGACCATTTGCGCAGTCAAACCAGCCATATAGCCTGTTGGACATGACAAAACCCTGACAGCGAAGCAGCAATGGGGCCGATAATGCACCACTGGCAAACCAATGGTCAACCAGATAAATCATCTGGTTGACCAATAGAGGTGAGCGTGGCAAAGTTGGTCCGGACACTTGAACCGCCCCACAGTCACTTTGCCAGCAATGGCAGTCAGGGAGCAGAAGCTGTCACCACACGAGGCACTGTCCGGCACCCAGCATCATCGCTGGCCGGTACCCACGTAAAAAAACAAGATCAACGTTGGAGAACCCGTATGTTTTCTCAGAAGCGAATTCTGACCAAAGTGGCCCTGGCAGTACTGGCAAGTGGACTGACACTGTCTGCCCATGCCGTTACCACCCTGAAACTCAGCCACAATGGTGACGAAAAAGCGCCCGTGCACATTGCCATGAAGCACTTCGCCGACCTGGTGAAAGACAAGACTCACGGCGAAGTACGCATCCGTATCTACCCCAACGGACAATTGGGCAACCAGCGTGAATCCATGGAGTTGTTGCAGAACGGAGCGCTGGATATGGCCAAATCCAACGCCAGCGAGCTGGAATCCTTTGATGCCGACTACGGCGCGTTCAACGTGCCTTACCTGTTCCATGATCGCGAACACTTCTACCGTGCCCTGGAAAGCAAGGAAGTGGGCGACAAGATCCTCGATTCTTCACGCCAGTACGGCTTTATCGGTATCACCTACTACGACGCCGGTGCGCGCAGCTTCTACACCAAGAAAGCGATCAACACGCCGGCTGATCTGAAAGGTCTGAAAATCCGCGTGCAGCCCAGCCCCACTGCTATCAAGATGGTCGAGCTGATGGGCGCATCCCCTACCCCTATCCCCTACGGTGAGCTGTACACCGCTCTGCAACAGGGAGTAGTCGATGGTGCGGAGAACAACATCAACTCCATTACCACCTACCGTCACGGCGAAGTGGCCAAGTTCTTCAATCTGGATGAACACACCATGATCCCTGACGTACTGGTCATCAGCACCAAAACCTGGGACAAGCTGACTCCCGAAGAACAGACCGCAATGAAACAGGCTGGCCGCGAGTCCATGGAGTACATGAAGCAAATCTGGTCGGAAAACGTCGATGCCGAGATGAAGAAAGCCAAGGACATGGGGGTGACCATCGTGACCGTCGATAAGGCTCCTTTTATCGATGCGGTTAAACCCATGCATGACGAAGCGCTGAAAAACACCGCCATTGCTGACTATGTCAAAGCCATTGATGCACTGGCGCAGTAAGGCTGACTGATCAATGCGACTAATTGCTCTGCAGTAATAACCGTGAACGGCATGGCAATTTGTCTGCAGACTGGTTGATCTGGGAGCCTTGAACCCAACAGAATACGGGTTCCCAGATCGAACCTTGCAGCCACAATCGACATTCAGAGTGCGTGCGTCTGGACAGAGTCAAATCCATGAACAGTAAAATAATTAAACCCAAGCGCCTCTATCAGGAGATAGGCAACAAGCTCTATCAGGAACTGGCCGACGGGCGTTACAAGATTGGTGACCGCCTGCCACCTGAGCGGGACATTGCCGAAAAGCTGTCGGTCAGCCGGGCGGTAGTGCGTGAAGCACTGATCATGCTGGAACTGATGGAACTGGTAGAAGTGCGTCAGGGCAGCGGCGTTTACGTCATCAAGCTCCCTTCCGTGCAGCCTTCGGCTGAGCACGAAGAAAAGAGCGTAGACGCAGAAGATGCCGGCCCCTTTGAGATGATGCAGGCGCGTCAGCTGATCGAAAGCCATATCGCTGAATTTGCCGCCACTCAGGTGACCAAGAGCAATATCAAGCAAATGCGCGAAGCGCTCGACATGGAGCGCAAGAATATCGAGCAGGGCACCGCTGACTACGATGGCGACAAGATGTTCCATCTGGCCATTGCCGAAGCGACCCAGAACAGTGTGCTGGTGGATATTGTGCTGAACCTGTGGGAGCGCCGCGAGCGCAGCTCCATGTGGAAGCAGTTGCACTCCCATATCACTGATCAAACCTATCGCGAGAAATGGCTGGGTGATCATGACCGCATCCTCGCCGCGATCCAGCGTCGTGATTCCATCGAGGCGCGTCAGGCCATGTGGCAGCACCTTGAGCACGTCAAAGATACGCTGATGGGACTGTCCGAACACGGTGCACCCGAATTCGACGGCTACCTGTTCAATTCCAATCCGGTGAAAATTTCCGACTCCTGAAGCCACCCTTCAGATGCCCCCCTCAGGCTCCGGGGATGACGCTGCTATCCCCTGCCTCACGCTTGTACAAGGCACGTACCACCTGACAAATCTGCGGATGGTTACCCACCGGCAAGGCTACCCGGTATGGCTGGCGCGTACCGTTGCCATTCTTTGGAAGCGGCTTTTTGCTCATTTGCCTGCATGGTAAAGATCGGCAGCAAACTGGTGGTTAATGGCGGCAATCCGATACACCTAACCGGCAGAGGATTCTAGACTTGTACATGGGCTGCACAGGTCAGCTGTGGCGACGCTGATGACCTGCGCTACAGACTGGCACCGCCCATTCGGTCTGTTACTGAGGAGTGAGACCATGTTAATAAAGCGCCTCATCACCGGGATGACACTCCTGCTGTCTCTGGGCAGCCCTGTCAGTCAGGCCGTGGAAAAGATTATCATCGCCAACGGTGGCACGGCCGACAGCCTGCAGGGGCAGACTGCCCGACGCTTCAGCGAGCAGCTTCAGGCCAGACTGGGCGACCAGTATCAGGTCGAGTATTACAGCGATGCGAAACTTGGAGATGAGAAGGACTTGCTCGACAAGCTGCGCAACGGCCAGATCCAGCTGGCTACCATTTCCTCCATCATGTCTGCCGAAGTACCAGAGTTTGCCCTGTTCGACATGCCCTTTCTGGTCAGGGACCGTCAGCACCTGAAACTTATCGACAGTGAGATCATCATGACGGATCTGGCAGCGGCAGCCCGCCGCCATGGCCTGCATATCATCTCGACCTGGGAGAATGGCTTTCGTCAGATCAGCAATAACAGTCGCCCCATCCGCAGCCCGGAGGACCTGAAAGGCTTGCGAATTCGCACGCCGCAAAGCGAGTGGCGCAGTCTGATGTTTGCCAGCTGGGGGGCCAAACCCACACAGATGCCCTTCTCCCACCTGTTCGTCGCACTGCAGACGGGCGAAGTTGACGGTGAGGAAAATCCGCTCAGCAATATCAACGGTGCCAGGCTTCAAAATGTGCAGAAATTCCTGTCCATTTCCAATCATGTCTACTCCCCCATCTGGCTGACCGCCAGTGACAGCAGCTGGCAACAGCTCCCCGCGGCGGTACAGGCAGCCATTACTGAAGTAGCTGCGGATGCACAGCGCTGGTCTTTTGCCGAAGGGGCAAGGCAAGACACCCGCTTGCTCAAAAGCCTTGGGAACGCCGGAGTGCAGATCAATCATGTCGACCGCATCACCTTTATCGCAGCCAGCAAAGCGGTCTATGCCCAGTTTGCCAGACAGGTAAAAGGCGGTGATGCCCTGATCGAACGCGTTATGGATCTGGCCGGGCATTAACATTCCCCCGCAACCGCCCGCTGGTGACAGCCACTCATTCACTCGCTACGCTGGGCGCCCTCCGACCTCAATCAGTGAATCAGCCAGCCAGACGATCAGCCATGCAGGCGATAAGTAGCCATGCACTGACCTGATTGGCATGCTTTCTGTTCCTTGCCTATTCTCCTGTGCATTGTGACCTGTCGTGATTTATCAAAAAGGATTGGTATACTGGTACGGATTCCATACGAGATAGATGTGATGACAACTCAGCTTTTCGCCTTTGAACAGGCGCTTAAAAATAAGACCAAGAAGGAAGTGCTTGCAGGCAAACTGCTGGAAATGATCTTCACCGGTCTGCTGCGGGACGGGGATGAGCTCCCCAGCGAACGAGAGCTGGGCACCCTGTTCGGGGTCAGCCGGGAAACCGTGCGGGGAGCACTAGGCCTGATTGCCGCCTACGGGCTGATCCAGGTCTCGCACGGCGCCAAAACCCGGGTCAAGCGTGATGAGCGGCAGCTACAACGCTGTAGTGAACTGATCCCGGAGTTAGGCAATCTGGAAATCAATAACTACGACATTGAGACCGTCTTTGACAGCCGCAAGGTGGTGGAAGCGGCTATCGCCCGTAAGGCAGCGCTCTATATTGACGCAGCTGGTCTCAAGGAAATGCAGGTGCTGCTCAACCAGCAGAAGGAGCTGTTTAACCAGCCGGTGTACTTCCAGCTCTCTGACAAGCGCTTCCACAAACTGATCGCCGAGTATTCACGTAACGACATCCTGCTGGCTTACTCAGAAGAGCTGTATGCCTACGGCCTTAACTTTCGCCGGGCGGTCATGGTCAAGGAAGGCTCTATTGAGCGCAGCTACCATGAGCACGTGATGATTTACGATGCCCTTAAAGCCAAGGACCCCGATCAGGCCGAGAAGGCCATGCTCAATCACCTGCACAGTGTCTACATCACGACCGTAGAAGCCATGGATGAGGCGGAGTAATCCCGCCTCCCCTCTTTGCATTCAGCCGTCCGCTCCCGGCCCGCTATTTATCCTGCCATCCTGCCATCCTGCCATCCTGCCATCCTGCCATCCTGCCATCCTGCCATCCTGCCATCCTGCCATCCTGCCATCCTGCCAT
>NZ_LAPT01000125.1 GCF_003194385.1 Pokkaliibacter plantistimulans | reverse complement strand
TATCGAGGTAGCCGAGACAAGCCAATGCTCCCAGAGCACAAGCATCAGGTGAAAAGCGGAGTGGAGTGAACTCAATGAGCACTCCCTATGCTCGCCCCTTCGGGGCCGTGCGAAAGCACGTTCAGCCTTTGGCTGTGAGCCTGATGTTGACGCGGTATCCGGCCACCCAGATAGCTGTTCAGCGGCCTGCAAAGTCCCCGCCGGGACAGGAGAAATCAACCATGCGCTGGCTGTGTCGGGCTCAGTCCCTGCTTGAAAGCCTTTATCGTGGCAGCGGTGTCCTCGCTGCCCTCTGTCTGGTGGCAATGGCCCTGTGCGTAGTGGCCAGCATCGCTGCCCGCCTGCTTAATCTCTACATCGGTGGCATCACCGAGTATTCCTCTTATCTGATGGGCGCCAGCAACTGTCTGGGTCTGGCTTATGCCTTCCGTAACAACGCCCATATTCGCGTCACGCTGGTGGTGGAGCGTTGCCCCTCCCATCTGCGCCATCTGATCGAAAGCGGCTGTCTGCTGTTTGCCAGTGCCGCGGCCTGTTATCTGGCCTGGTATATGGCGGAGCTGTCGTATATGTCGTGGCAGTTCGATGAGGTCAGCGAAGGGGGCGACCAGCTGCCGTTGTGGATGCCTCAGGCGGTGACCGCCGTTGGCGCCCTGATGCTGGCGATCAGCGTCATTCACAGCACCGTGGAACAGCTGCTTGAGCAATGGCTCGGCCTGCGTCTGCCCGGTCACGAACCCCGACAAGACGGCGAGCTGTCGCTCGCGCACGGAGGCTGACATGAACGAAGCCCTGCTGACCGGCGTATTTCTGCTGGCCCTGTTCTTCCTCCTTGGCTCCAGTGTCTGGGTTGCCTTCAGCCTGCTCGGCTGCGCCGTGGTGGGCATGGAAATGTTCACTCATCGCCCGGTGGGCGAATCCATGGCCATGACCATCTGGGGGGTGAATTCCTCCTGGACCCTGACCTCGCTGCCGCTGTTTGTGTGGATGGGCGAAATCCTGTTCCGCTCCAAACTATCGGAATCCCTGTTCAAGGGCCTGACGCCACTGATGAGCCGTCTGCCCGGCGGTCTGCTGCACGTCAATGTGGCTGGCTCGGCGATCTTCGCGGCTATCTGCGGCTCCTCGGCGGCCACCGCGGTTACCGTTGGCAAGATGTCGATCCCTGAGCTGCGGCGGCGCAATTATCCCGAGCATATGATCGTTGGCACCCTCGCCGGTGCCGGTACGCTGGGCCTGCTGATTCCGCCGTCCATCACCCTGATCATCTACGGCGTCACCGTCAACGAGTCCATCGCCAAGCTGTTTATGGCTGGCGTGCTACCGGGGCTGATGCTGGCGGCACTGTTCATGGGCTATGTCGCCGTGGTGGCGTGGCTCAAGGGTGACCAGAGTGAACGTGAGCAGATGGTTTACAGCCTCAAAGACAAGCTTAAGGGCGGCGTCCAGCTACTGCCGGTGTTCAGCCTGATTCTGGTGGTGATCGGCTCGATCTACAGTGGCGTAGCCACGGCGACCGAGTCGGCGGTACTGGGCGTGGCAGGTTCTCTGCTGATGGCCGGGCTGCAGGGCAGCCTGAGCTGGGACAGCTTCCGTCAGTCGCTGATGGGGGCAGTACGTACCAGCTGCATGATCGCCTTTATCCTGATGGGATCGAGCTTTCTGTCGCTGGCCATGGGCTTTACCGGCCTGCCGCACAATCTGGCAGCTATCATCGCCAGCTGGCACCTGTCGCCGCTGATGCTGATCGTCATTCTGACCCTGTTCTATATCGTCATGGGCTGCTTTCTGGACGGTATTTCGTCCATCGTGCTGACCATGGCGGTGATCGAGCCGCTGGTGCGTCAGGCCGGTTTTGACATGATCTGGTTTGGTGTCTATCTGATGCTGGTAGTGGAAATGGCGCAGATCACCCCACCGGTGGGCTTCAATCTGTTTGTGCTGCAGGGCATGACCGGCCACGACATGGGCTTTATTGCCCGCGCCGCCTTCCCCATGTTCCTGCTGATGATCCTGGCGGTGGTGCTGCTGGTGTGGTTCCCCGGTATTGCTACCGCGCTGCCTGCGGCCATGTAGCTTTCAACCATTTATTAGCTTCTCGACCACCTTAGATATTGATCATCTTTAGCTACCGGCCACCGGTAGCGATCAACCACCTTTAGCGACCAACCGCCTTTAGCTACCGACTGCCATTAATGAGTGAATACAGAGTACTGACACCATGAATCACACCTCTCCCGACGCAACCGGCCACGGTGCACTGCTCAGCTCCCATCAGCTGCGTCTGCGCTGCCGTACAGGCGAGCACCAGATCACCACCAGTGGCTATGCGCTGGGCTACGCGCAGGCCAATCTGGTGATCCTGCCCCAGCAGTATGCCGGTGACTTCCTGCGCTTCTGCCAGCTCAACCAGAAAGCCTGCCCGCTGCTCTATGTCAGTGAGCCGGGGCAGACCGATGCCCCGCCGCTGGGTCAGGATATCGACATCCGCCGCGACACGCCGCTATATCGCCTGTATCAGCACGGCGAGTGCAGCCGGGAGCTGGCCGACATCAGCGCACTGTGGCGCGATGATCTGGTGACCTTCTATATCGGCTGTTCGTTTTCCTTCGAGGAAGAGCTGATCAGTGCCGGTGTGCCGGTGCGCCATATCGATCATCAGCGCAATGTACCGATGTACCTGACCAACCGGCCGCTGCAGGGTGCAGGTCCGTTTCAGGGCAATATGGTGGTGTCGATGCGCGGCTTCAGCCCGGCCAATGCCATCCGTGCCGTACAGATCACCAGCCAGATGCCCAAGGTCCACGGTGCGCCGGTGCATCTCAGCGCCCCTGAACAGCTGGGCATTGCCAACCTGCAGCAGCCCGAATTCGGCGATGCACCGGTGCTGGAAGACGGCGACATCCCGGTATTCTGGGCCTGTGGCGTCAGCCCGCAGGCGGCGCTGATGAATGCCCGCCTGCCCTTCGCCATCACCCACAGCCCGGGGCACATGCTGGTGACGGATCTGCCCAACAGCCAGCTGCGTTTTGGCTGAGCGTCGCGCCAGTCACCTTTGAAAAACTGAAGAACATCGCAGGCAGCCACCGTCTGCGACCCGGTTGTTAACATGCCGGATACAGAAGACATAAGAACGAAACACAAAACTAAAATGGCGTTCCGGTGACTTACAAGTTGCTTAGGAAGTCTACTTGGCTTCCCTCCTGTGTTCGTGTATCACCTGCTGGATTATTTGCCGTTTCATTCCCCCGCAGATGCACTACCTGCTGATCTCATTGAGGAGCTAACGTGTTCGCTTTGTCCTGGAAGCAGAAATTCTGGCTGCTGATAACTATTACACTGACCGGGCTGGTACTGATTTCCGCCTCCGGTTTCTGGGGCCTGAGCAAGGTATCCGGATCCTATGAAGAGCGTTACCTGGCCAAGGGCTATGCCAGCGACGCCCAGCAGCTGTCGAACCAGTGGATGCATCTGGTCAATCAGGCCACCGCGCTGACCAGCGATAACATGGCCGACTACCAGAACCGCCTCAACAGCCTGAAAGACACCGCCGTGGCGCTCGCCAGCCATGCCGGTGATCTGCATGATCAGGCAGTAGCAAAACAGGCCAGCGACATTGCCAGCAGCGTCAGCGACTATACCGATCTGCGCTCACAGTGGCTGAGCACCCGCCAGCAACTGGGGATGACGCCCTTTGATGGCCAGCGCAAGGCACTGGATCAGGCGGCAGTCGGGCTGCAGCAAATGTCACTGAGTATCATCAAGCCCTATATCGATGAGGCGATCTCCAATCAGCGCGATTATCTGTCAACCATGAGCCCGGCCTATGCAGAGAAGGTCAAGAAGGCACTCAATGACCTGCACGATCAGATCAAGACGCTGAGCTGGGAAGACACCAAGATTGGTGAAGGCTACAACGCTTACAAGAGTGCATTCGACCAGGCCGATGTCACCATCAAGTCCATCGTGGCGCTGGAAGACCAGCTGACCGCCAAAGGTGACAAGCTGCTGGCCGACATCGAGCAGCAGAACAACGATCTGGAGCAGGGCATTATCAGCCGCACCTCTACTCAGGCTGTCAACGCCCGTCAGTCGGCGTACTGGCAGATGGGCATCATTTCAGCCGTAGTCGGTCTGATCATTCTGCTCGCCCTCAGTCAGATTTCCCGCACACTGGTGCGCCAGCTCAATAACGTCATCGCCCAACTGAGCGAAGTGGCCGCAGGTAACCTCACTGCCAACCTCAAACTCAGCAGCAACAACCGTGATGAGTTCACCCAGCTGGGCAGTGCCTCCAACCGCATGACCGAAGATATTGCCGGGGTGATCCGTCAGGTGATTGATGGTAACGAAGAGCTGATGCGCCTGCATGACCATCTCAGCCATGCTATGCAGCAACTGGCGGAAAACAGCCAGCAGGTGGAAACCCAGACCGAACAGGCGGCCTCGGCAACCCAGCAGATTTCAGCCACCGTCAACGAAGTGGCACAACGCACCTCCGACGTCAGTCAGGCCACCCAGCAGGCCACCCAGTCTGCCCGTTCCGGCTCTGAAGTTATCGTCAGCAGTGTCGATTCCATGCGCCAGCTGTCGCAGCTGATTCAGCACACCAACCAGCAGGTAGAGCTGCTCGGTCAGTCCAGCGGCAAGGTCATCGGTATTGTCGACGTGATCAACAGTCTGGCGGACCAGACCAACCTGCTGGCACTCAACGCGGCCATTGAAGCCGCGCGGGCCGGTGAGGCCGGGCGCGGTTTCTCGGTGGTAGCCGATGAAGTGCGTTCGCTGGCACAGAAGACCATGGATGCCACCAGCAACATCGACAACATCATCAAGGACTTCAACAACCAGACCAAAGAGATGGCGCGGCTGATGGAGAACGGCCTGACTCTGGCGGCCGAAGGCGAACAGAATGCCGGACAGGTGGCGCAGGCCATCGGCGACATTACCCGCTCCATTGAAACCCTCGCCGCCGAAATGGATCAGGTGGTGGTGGCCATTGAAGAGATTTCCACCACGACCGAAGACATCGCCGGCAAGATGGAACATATCCACGTCCATACCAGCGAAACCAAGGCATTACGCACTAATCTGGATGAGCACACCCGCAATCTGGAGCGTCAGGCCAATACCATGCAGCAGACCTCGCAGCGCTTCCGTCTGGCCTGATCTGTACCCTTCACAGCACCCCCGTTGCCAGTCGACGGGGGCGTTCGATACACCCCAGCCCCTCCAGCGTTTCTGCCATCGCCTGCGGCAGTGGTGTATGCGGCTCATACCCCAGCACCGCCAGCAGCCTGTCATTGGGCATCCGCACAGCCGCTTGCCACAGATGCCGCACCTCATACAGCTCAGCACAGAGTCGCACCAGCGGCGATGCCAGCCGCAGCAGCCACCAGGGGAAGGCATAGACTGGCAAACGGGCATTACCCTGCACTAAGACTGAAGACCAAATAACCATGAACATGAGTTAACAGAAAAAACTATATGTGCCGAACATTCATTTAAAGCTTTGGGCATATATCTTTAAACATACCCAGAGTTCAAAACTGGAGTTGCACACACCACTCTTCTGTCCATACTTAGGTATATATTAAGCCTAATACTACAGTTCTGCCTGTGAGGTAATTGAATGGATATTCCGTCTACTTTACTTGATAAAATTGAGAGAGGCCGGGTCATACTATTCTTAGGATCTGGAGCATTGGTTGGCTCCTCCCTTAAACAACATGAAGTACCACTAGGAGACCATTTAGGTCAGTTAATATCTAGAAGATTCCTAAATGATGAATATAGAAATGAATCTCTAATTCAAATATCTGAACTTGCAATGTCTGAATATGGGATGTTCGATGTCCAGGAATTCATTAGAGAGATATTCGAAGACATTCAGCCCGCAAGTTTCCACCACTCAATTCCAGAGTTTCATTGGAAAGCAATCTTCACTACGAACTATGATAGGCTCATTGAAACATGCTATACACAACACCCAGCACCTCTACAAAAGCTTTCAGTACATATATCAGACGACGATCACTTTTCTGAAGGAGAGTCAACTAATGACAGGCTTGGGCTGATTAAACTACATGGCTGCATAACAAGAACAAAAGACAATAAAATCCCGCTAATATTGACAGTAGAACAATACAACGAATACAACAACAATAGAAAAAACCTATTCAAATACTTATATGAGATGGCTTTAGAATACACCATAGTATTTATAGGCCATAGCCTACAAGATGCAAACATCAGACATATCATATCTTTATTACATCGAGAAGTTCCAAATGGACAACGGCACTACTTAATAAAGCCAGGATTAAGAGATGCTGAAATAAATTTATGGTCATCAAAGAAGATATCCGCAATAAACGCAACGTTTGAAGATTTCATTAAAGAAATTAAAGAAAAGATAAGTTTGGCAAGAAGATCCTCTTACTTGGTTATCCCCACTCAAAACCACGCTATACAGTCAATTTTCATAACCAATATACCACCAAGCGCTGAGCTAATTAGATTTCTAACAAATCAAGTAGAGTACTTAAAAGGCGACATAAACTACTCACAATGTAAGGCAAGTGATTTTTATCGGGGAAGTGATTTAGGATGGTATCCAATCGCAGAAGAGCTCACCACTCCCAGATCAATGATAGAAAGGTTTTTTGAAGAGACCATACTAAAACCAGAGTCAGAAAGACAATCTAAAATTGACCTAGTTCTTCTGAAAGGAGAAGCAGGAGCGGGTAAAACTACCTTTCTTAGGCAGATTGCATGGAGAGTGAAAGATGTAGGCTTTGGATGTGCACTTTGGGCAAAAAATATTGATCATACAAATATAGATATCATAAAAGAGATAAATGAAAAGTCTAACGAAAGAATATTTATCTTCTGGGACGATGCGGCATTAAACACTCATAAAATTGCATCATTTCTAACAAATGCCTTGAAGGCAAGAATACCATTAACCATATTTACTGCCGAACGATATAACGAATGGAACCTACGTTGTGACAATTTAAAAAAATATGTTAC
Organism: Pokkaliibacter plantistimulans; assembly: GCF_003194385.1. Lineage (GTDB taxonomy): Bacteria > Pseudomonadota > Gammaproteobacteria > Pseudomonadales > Balneatricaceae > Pokkaliibacter > Pokkaliibacter plantistimulans. The sequence goes on along the minus strand of NZ_LAPT01000125.1, from coordinate 26,018 downwards.
CGCGACATATACGTTAAATAATTTAAGCACAACAGAGATAGTTGATCTGCTCTCCAAACTCGAAAAACACAACTGTTTAGGACCTAATCTTCAGAACAAATCCCATCAGCAAAGAGTAACAGAATTTACAGTTAGTTTTGAACGACAGCTATTAGTGGCACTTCATGAAGCCACAATGGGTGAACCCTTCGAGGACATTATATTTAACGAATATTCATCAATTGAGCCAATTCATGCCAGAGCGATATATAGAACAATATGCACATTAAATAGATTAAGAGTACCTGTCAGAGCAGGTCTAATAGCGAGAATATTCGATATCAATTTTGAAAAATTCAAAGAAGACTTTTTTGAACCTTTAGAAAAAGTTGTATTATGGGAGGAAAGCAGTATCGACGACATTCACTACAAAGCTCGACACCCAGAAATAGCTGAAATTGTTTTCAATAGATCATTTTCTACTTCCTTGGACAGATATAACGAATACATACAAATACTAAGCAAAATAAATATATCGTATGAGTCAGATAGATCCTCATACAGACAACTAATGAGAGCCAAGTCTCTTCACGATGTTTTCCCAGACTATGAGGATGTATCGAATATATATAGGTATGCTATAGAGACACTAGGGAGAGATGGTTACTTACTACAACAGATAGCAAACTTCGAAAGAATAAGACCTAATGGAAACTTAGCGCTTGCGATAGAGCTGCTTGAAGAAGCGAAAGAAATATCCCCCAACGACAGTAGCATATATCACTCACTTGCTACCGTTTGGAGAGACCGTGCATCAAGTAATGCAGAGCACTATGCAAGAATTAAGTTTCGTAGAGAAGCAAGTTCTATTCTTGAAGAAATAAAGTCTAGATGGGATGAAAACGCATACACCGCAGGATCAATAATTGAGTTAGCAATTGATAATTTTAGCGATTTGCTATTAGACACAAATTTATCAGAAAAAATAATTGACGACTCTATAATAAAGATAGAGGAAGAAATCAACTCTAGTCGTCAGAAGTTTCCAGATGATAGTCATATATCAACGCTTGAGGCTAGATTTGCAAGCTTACTCAATGACAACCAAAGAGTAGCCCAAGCATTGTCACGGGCTTTCGATGAATATAACCGTGATCCGTCACTAGCTATTAGACTATCTAAAATACACGTTGAAAATGGGAAAATTAGTGACGCCATATCTGTCCTCAAATCAGCCATAGAAAGAAGAAGAGGACACTTAAGACTAAACTTCCAATATGCCGAGACTTTGCGATTACATTCGCAAGAACAGGCTTCAACTGTAGCATACTACTACAGAAGATCCTTTAACCCTGACGATAAGAATTATCAGGCACAGTTCTGGTTTGCCAGATACTCTTTTGACTCCCCAAATTCCAATGAAAAGGCCCTATCAAGAAAAATATTTACCTTTTTAAGAGCACAACACTTGCCTCTAGAGGAAAAAAATAAAATTCGAGATTATGAAGGCGGGATTGAAATACCTAAAATCTTTTCAGGAACAGTAAAGTCACTAAGTACTGGATATGGATTTATATCTATTGACGGGAGCGGGGAAGGCATATTCTTTCCAAGAAATCAAATAGAAAACAACTTATGGGATGCAACTAAAGTAAATGACAGAATGAAGTTCAATCTTGGCTTCAGTTACAACGGCCCGTTATGTTGCAATATATGCCCATATTAGCCACCAGTAATTTGCACTAACCAGCTTCCGCTGTGACAGCGATGTGGCTCAGCTGGCGATGATCCGTGCAGGTTTTGGTATTGGCTTCTGTCAGGTCGGTATTGCCCGCCGCGAGCCGCTGTTGCAGCGGCTGGTGGCCGGGTTTGAAATGCAGCTGGAGACCTGGGTTGCCATGCATGAAAACCTGCGTGACAACCCCGCCTGCCGCCTGACCTTTGAGGCACTGGCGGCAGGCTTGCACCGTTATATCAGTCAGACGGCACCGTAGCCGCCACCACCGGGCGTCTCGATCACGAACACATCACCGGCCTGCAGCTCCACCGAGTCGGCGTGAAGCAGCCGCGTCACCCTGCCATCGGCACGCTCTACCCAGTTGCGCCCGGATTCCCCCGCCGCTCCGCCCGCCATACCGAAGGGTTGCGTGGTGCGGTTGTTGGACAGAATCGAGGCCGTCATCGGCTGCAGGAAACGAATCCTCCGCGTGCCACCGTCGCCCCCCACCCAGCGCCCCTTGCCACCGGAGCGCTGGCGGATGGCAAAGCTTTCCAGCCGCACCGGATAACGCCATTCCAGCACTTCCGGGTCGGTCAGGCGCGAATTGGTCATATGAGCCTGCACCACGCTGCAGCCGTTGAAGCCTTCACCTGCGCCGGTGCCCCCCGCCAGGGTTTCATAGTACTGATACTGGTCGTTGCCAAAGGTGAAGTTGTTCATGGTGATCTGGCTGGCCGCCATGATCCCCAGCGCACCGTACAGCGCATTGGTGACGCACATGGAGGTTTCAACATTGCCCGCCACCACCGCGGCCGGATAGCAGGGGTTAAGCATCGATCCGCTGGGAATAATGACTTCCAGCGGCTTCATGCAACCGGCATTGAGCGGGATGTCGTCTTTCACCAGAGTGCGGAACACATAGAGCACAGCGGCCATGGCAATGGCCCGTGGCGCGTTGTAGTTGCTCTGCAGCTGCGCAGAGGTGCCGGTGAAATCGATCACCGCGCTGCGTGCCGCCTGATCGACACGAATGGCGACTCGGATCTGCGCGTCGTTATCCAACGTCAGGGTGTAGCTGCCGTCCTTCAGCGCACTGATGACCCGGCGCACGGCCTCTTCGGCGTTGTTCTGTACGTGATCCATATAGGCCCGCACCACCGCCAGCCCGAACTCCTCGACCATGCGCCCCAGCTCCTGCACGCCCTTTTCATTGGCGGCAATCTGCGCCCGCAGGTCGGCCATGTTCTGCGCCGGATTACGTGACGGATAGGGGCCAGACAGCAGCAGTTCGACCGTTTCCTGCTCGCACAGGCGCCCGGCCTCCACCAGTTTCCAGTTGCTGATGCGTACCCCTTCCTCATCAATACTGACCGAGGTCGGCGGCACCGAACCGGGGGTAATCCCGCCGACGTCGGCATGATGGCCACGGGAGCCGACATAGAACAGGATCTCGTCGCCATGGCGGTCAAACACCGGGGTAACCACGGTGATGTCCGGCAGGTGGGTGCCACCCTGATAGGGGTCATTGAGGGCGTAAACATCCCCGGCACGCATCCGCCCCTGATTCTCGCGGATGATGGTCTTGATCGACTCGCCCATGGAGCCCAGATGCACCGGCATATGCGGCGCATTGGCAATGAGATTGCCAGCGGCATCGAAGATGGCACAGGAGAAGTCCAGCCGTTCCTTGATATTGACCGAGAAGGCGGTGTTCTGCAGACGCAGCCCCATCTGCTCGGCGATGCTCATGAACAGGTTATTGAAGATCTCCAGCATCACCGGATCCGCATCCGTGCCGATGGCCTGACGCCTTGGCAGAGGCTGCACCCGCCGCAGCAGCAGATGGTTATGCGTCGTCACTTCTGCCTGCCAGCCCGCCTCGACAATGGTGGTGGTCACCGGCTCGGCGATGATAGCCGGGCCGTCGATCAGATCACCGGGGCGCATCTCTTCACGGCGGTACAGACCGGTGCTGTGCCAGGCTCCGGCACTAAACATCTGCACCTGATCATGGGCCTGCAACGCCCCTGCCCGCGCAGGCAGCTGATCAAAGTGCTCCACCGGCGCATCAGACAGCCCCAGCACTTCAACGGAAAGCGCCTCGGCAATCAGTGCCTTGTCAGGCATCAGGAAGGCATAACGCTGACGATAGGCCAGCTCGAACTGTTCGGTCATCTGTTCCAGCGTGCCGAAACTGACCTGCAGGGCATTGTCGGTACCGGCGTAGCGCAGGTGCACATGGCGGACTTCTTCCAGTCGCTCCGCACTGACGCCCTGCCGCTGCAACTCGGCGCGCCCCTCGGCGGCCAGCCGGTCAAGCTGACGGGCCATGTCGTCCAGCGCCGCTGCGGTCAGCTCTACTTCCAGCGCCTGCTCGCGGATCACACTCTGGTTGGCCAGCCCCATGCCATAGGCCGACAGCACCCCCGCCAGCGGATGGGCAAACACCCGGCTCATGCCGAGGGTATCCGCCACCAGACAGGCATGCTGGCCACCGGCCCCGCCAAAGGTGGTCAGCACATAGCGCGTGACATCATGGCCGCGCTGTACGGAAATCTGCTTGATGGCATTGGCCATGCTGCCGACCGCAATCTGCAGGAAGCCTTCGGCCACCTGCTCGGCACTCTGGCGTTTGCCCGTAGCCCGATAAACCTCCTCGGCCAGTGCGCTGAAGCGCTCGACCACCACCTCACGATCCAGCGGCAGATCGGCCTGCGGGCCAAATACCTTGGGGAAGTACGCCGGCTGGATCTTGCCCAGCATGACATTGCAGTCGGTTACCGTCAGGGGCCCGCCACGACGATAGCTGGCTGGCCCCGGGTTGGCACCGGCGGAATCCGGCCCGACGCGGTAACGGGCACCGTCAAACTGCAGCACCGAGCCACCACCGGCAGCCACCGTATGGATGCTCATCATCGGCGCCCGCATGCGCACCCCGGCCACCTGCGTTTCAAACTCGCGCTCGTACTCACCGGCATAGTGCGACACATCGGTCGAGGTGCCGCCCATATCAAAGCCGATGATGCGCTCGAAGCCAGCCAGCTCACCGGTCCGCACCATGCCCACGATACCCCCGGCAGGGCCGGACAGAATGGCATCCTTGCCCTGAAAACGATGGGCATCGGTGAGGCCGCCACTGGACTGCATGAACTGCAGATTGACACCCGGCATCTCCGCCGCCACCTGCTCCACATAGCGGCGCAGAATGGGCGACAGATAGGCATCCACCACCGTGGTATCACCGCGCGATACCAGCTTCATCAGCGGGCTGGCCTGATGCGAGGTGCTGATCTGGGTAAAGCCCACTTCCCGCGCCAGATCAGCAATCTGCTGTTCATGCCCGGTAAAGCGGTAGCCATGCATCAGCACGATGGCAATAGCCCGGTAACCTTCGGCATAGGCAGCACGCAGATCCGCCAGAGTGCGGTCGCTGTTGAGCGGGGTGACAGGTTCGCCGTGCGCGCCCACCCGCTCCTGCACTTCGACCACCTTGTGATACAGCCGCTCGGGCAGCAGCACGTCGAGATCAAACAACCGTGGCCGGTTCTGATAGGCAATGCGCAGCGCATCGGCAAAGCCTTCGGTGATAAACAGCACGGTCTTCTCGCCCTTGCGCTCAAGCAGCGCGTTGGTGGCGACCGTGGTGCCCATCTTCACCGCCTCCACCTGCTCCGGGGTTATCGGCTGGCCGGGCTGCAGCCCCAGCAGATAGCGGATGCCCGCCACCGCCGCATCGCGGTACTGCTCGGGGTTTTCCGACAGCAGTTTGTGCGTCACCAGCGTGTTGTCCGGGCGGCGGGCGACGATATCGGTAAAGGTGCCACCGCGGTCGATCCAGAACTGCCAGCGGCCCGAACCAACGGCAGCGGCTGGACGTTGAGAGGCAGCGGCAACAGCGGAAATATCAGCCTGCAGAGTAGTCATCACGGTTCACCTGTTCGCAATCAGGAAGGGGTGCCCTGCCAGCGATCAGGCGCTGTAGCGGCACGGTCACTGACACCCTATTACGAATAAAAAATGAACGTTAATGAGATTTTATAGCCACCCTTGTTTATATTTCCTTAACACAAATTACCCGCTGGTGGCGTCATGAATACCCGCTTTCTGGAAACCTTTGTCACCCTGGCCGAGCTGCGCAACTACCGCGCCACCGCCCGTGCCCTGCATGCAACAGCAGCGGCCATTTCGCAACGGATAAGGGGGCTGGAAGATGAACTGCGCACCGAGCTGATCGACCGTGGCAGCAAGGAGTTTCGCCTGACCGCGCAGGGTGAGTACCTGCTGGGCCATGCCCGCACCGTGCTGCATGCGGTGGCCTCGCTGAAAGCCGCCGCCCAGCAGGACAACCCGGTACAGGGGCAGCTGCGGCTGGGGGTGATCGAGACGGTGGTTCACAGCTGGCTGGCGGGGGCGATGAGTCTGCTGGCGGAGCGCTATCCGGCATTGGAGGTGGCACTGACGGTGGATGTCAGCCGCGTGCTGCATCAGCGCCTGCTGGAAGGCGACGTGGATATGATCGTGCGGGTCGACAGCGTTGAGCACAGTGATTTGCAGACCACCGCGCTGGCGCTCTACCCGGTACGCTGGATTGCCCGTCACGATCTGCTCGACAGTCGCGATGGCCTGATCCGGCAGGTACTGGCCCGCCCGATTCTGACCTTTGAACGGGGCACCGCTCCCCAGCGCGCGCTGGAAGACACCCTGCTACGGCTGGCCCAGCAGGAGAACCTGCCCTTCAGTCAGGTGCGGATGACCTGCTCACCCTCGGTGGCGGCCATGGTGCAACTGGTCAGGGACGGCTATGGCGTAGCGGCTATTCCCGCTCTGTTTGTGCAGCAGGCGCTCAGCAGCGGCGAGTTTGTCGAGCTGGCGCTGGAGGCGGCACTGCCCCCCATCATCGTCAGCCTGTGCCATCGCCATGATGCCGATCTCAGGGTTATTTCCGCCGTACAGACACTGCGAGACAGCTGCCGCGTCTACGCCGAACGGGTCAATCCGCAGTGGATGGAATGGTTGGGGTGAGCGGCACAGCAGGCTCCCGCACAACCGGATCCAGCACCAGCTCCCTGCCCCGTGAAACACAGGGCATCATGCAACGTTCTGTGGCCTTTTGTTCGGCACTGAGGTAGTGATCACGGTGTTCGATTTCACCGCTATCCTTGATGGTGAATTCAGACCGGGCACTCAGTGGCTGACATCCACCGTTGGAAAGTGACCAAACAGACGCTGTCTGACCCGGCACATCTGCCGGGCTTCGTAGGCATCGTGAGTGGCGGCACCCTGACTGGTGGCTTCCAGTGAATTGGCATCCAGCACCTGAATTTCGTAGGGATAAATGCAGCGACGGCCGCTAGGCATACGCAGTATCAGCCGCTCGACAAACTTGAACATGCGGAAGGTACGGTCACTGAAAGGATTGCCGCGACTGCCCTCCTGCCCCATCGTCTCGTTGGCCGATTCGACAATATAGGATGAGCTGATGCCGTACAGGCGGTGGATTTCATCCAGCTCCGCCAGCGAGTTGCGGGTGCGTTCCGGCAGCTGGTTGGCGAGCATGATGATGGCCCGGCTGCGCAGAAACTGGATCAGCAGCACGGCAGAGAAAATATCGTGCGTTACCAGCCGCACTCCCAGCCGGTCAAACACTTCCGAGGCCAGATTGCCCGGCTTATGCAGCAGTTTGGTCATGATCCGCTCAAAGGACTTTTCCTCCTTGATACGAAACTCCACCAGCGGAATCTTGCAGCGTTCGTCACCAATCCATTGCTGCCCCTGCTGCTCAAACAGGAATGGCAGATAGCGTGAACGTATGCTGTCCAGTGCAAACCGATGGGCTTCCTGATCTTCACTGAACAGGGCATGGGTGGCACAGTGCATCACCTTGAGCAGCACGCAGGGCCAGTTGGGCCAGGGGTGATCACCGGGACGGGAAGCCTCCACCAGCAGCGTTTCGATGGGCATGGAACGATAGGGTTCCGGCACCCGCTCAAGGTGATGCCAGGGTAAGACCCATTCATCGAGGTAATTGATGGCGCGTTCATGAATCAACAGCATCCACTGCCGGTCTTCCTGCATGTCGCTGTTAAAACCATAAGCAGACAGAAAACGCACAGCGGCATCGGTATCCGCCAGCTGCAGCTGACGCAGATCCACCACCGAACGGCCCCCTATCAGGGGCTCAAGCATTTCCCAGGGAATTTCCAGCTCCGCTGCACTGCTCAAGCGCGGAACCCATTCGGGTCCTGAATCCCGTTTTGCCATCTGAACTGTCCATTGTGATGAGTTTGCTGGTGGCAGTATCGATACCCCTACTTTCCACCAGCCCATTGCTAACCATGGTAGCCCGCCTCTGATCAGTCAAGCATTTGTCGGCTTGAACCCTCCGGCAAAGCTCGTCATAGTGCTCGGGCCCGTACTCAGTTACGCCACATTTATCCCCTGTTTCAGGGTCGACATTGACGGGCTGGCGTATTTTTCGAGCAACAAATTGAGCAACACGTCTTCAGGGTCCGTTATGCCTTTCAGCCTGCCCGGCATCGTTATGGGTCTTGTTCAACTGTTTATCGCCCCCAGTGCCCATAGCCTGCCTTCCACACTGCCCGGTATCAGCCGGGATAACCTGCCTCTGGCGGTGCAAACCTATCTGCACAGCTGCGATAAATACCGCGAACGTGGCAATGGCAAACCTCTGGGTGTTGCAGGTGACCGCCAGTTTTCCGGTCAGCAGTTCCAGCTGTATCAGCAGTCCTGTCAGCGCGCCCATGAACTGATGAGCAAACGCGCCAGCCACAAGGAGTGGCTGACCTGGCTGGATCAGTACTTCGTGGCCATCCCCATGCAGTCGAGCCAGCGCCATCCGATGCTGACGGCGTATTACGAGCCCAGCCTTCCCATCAGCAAGAAACCGACCAGCACCCTGAACTGGCCTATTTACGCCCTGCCTGCCCAATGGTCGTCTGGTCAGAGCCCTGACCGTCAGGCCATTGAAAGTGGCAAGGTGGCGCAACTGCGCAGTCAGGTGCTGTACTACACCGACCGCTGGTCAGCCTTTGTGCTGCAGGTACAGGGTAGCGGCACCGGCGTACTGGCCAACGGTGACGAAGTACGCTTCGTCTACGCGGGCACCAACAACCTGCCCTACACCTCCATCGGCAAGGTACTGGTGGATCGCGGCGAGATCAGCAAGGAAGAGATTTCCATGCAGACCATCAAGGCCTGGATGGCAACGCACACCCAGCCTGAGCAGGACGATGTGTACTGGCGCAACAAGCGCATGGTGTTTTTCTCTGTCGGCAAAGACCCACAAGGGGTAAAGCGGGTCGGCCCTCCCGGTGCCATGAACCTGACGGCAGGCCTGACACCCTATCGCAGCGCAGCCCTCGACTGGCAGCACTTTATCCCCGGCCTGCCGGTGTTTGTCAGCGGCACGCTGGGCAATGGCCAGAAGGTGCAGCAACTGGTGATCGGCCAGGACCGTGGCGCTGCCATCACCTCCAATGTGCGCATGGATCTGTTTATCGGAGCAGGCAATGATGCCGAGGAAATCGCCGGGCTGACTCAGGATGATCAGGTACAGCTGTGGCGACTGGAACTGCGCACAGACTTTCCCGGCAAGAGCAAGCGCTAACGGAGTAAGAACAAGCGGGAATCGAACCCGGCAGTGACCGGTTTGGCACGTTGATAAGGTCACAGAAGACAGTCTGCTTATTGCTCAGCTGCGTTATCACTACTAACAACAAGGGCCGCCGCTGTACCGTGGCGCCCTTTCTCATCTCATTCGGCCTGCTGCCGGAACTGAATAATATTGCCCTCCGGGTCCCAACCATCCAGCACTCGAAAGTCTCCAAAGCGCCATTCGGCCTGAGCTGGCCTAGCTCCGCCTCCTGTTGCTACCGCTGCCTCTCTGACCCGTTGCAGGTCATCGACAATAAATACCGGTTTGATGGCCACATCCTGTCGCGGCAGCGGCTGATGAACAACGGGCAGCGCCCGGGTTAGCGGGGTGGAAAGCACCACCACCTCCACACCGGGGGCAATAACCCTCCAGTAGTCGTCGTGCTGCTCGCTGATCTGTCCTGCCAGTACGGCCTGATAGAAATGGCTGACGGCTGAAACATCCTGCGCATATACCACCAGCGCACTCATCATGGGGGTCAAGGGGCTGTCCTCCGGTCTCTGTCGGTGTGAACTCAGTCATGGATACTTTCAAGGACGAACAACAGTGCCCTGACTGTTGTCAGCCTTCCCTCTGCCCCGCCACCCTGAAACAGTCCACTTCAACCAGACCGGACTTGACCTTGTGGCAGCTGGCACTTTTCTGGCGTGGGCGCAGGCTTTTCCAGGGAGCACTCTGCAGGGCCGCGCGCATATCCCGCACCCCGGCAGCCCGGCGATCTGCAATGGAAGCCCGGCTGAATTCAGCATCACTGCTGGCAATCTCATCAGCCCCCGGACAGTAGGTGATATGGACGATATCCAGTGAGTGACCAAACTTCAGATAGCGCGCCAGATGCACCGGAACCTCATGAGGGACACCCGCCTGTTGCAGGCTCCTGCACATATTCAGCTCGTGAGTGACGCGTGTAATTTCCGCCGCGGTGCGGCTGGCATACTGGATCTGCTTCTGCCGCCAGCTGACCTCATCCATGGTGGTCGGTGCCGCGCCTTCCGCACTCCACAGATCAACCATGAAGACCAGTAAGGGCCGGTCTGGCAGATTCTGCAGGATGGCCTCCAGTGGCGTGTTGGACACACAACCGCCATCCCAGTACCACTGGCCCTCGATCTCTACCGCCGGGAAGCCGGGTGGCAGGGAACCACTGGCCAGCACATGCTGCGGGGTGATCTCCTGCTGCCAGTTGTTGAAGAACGTCAGCTCGCCGGTGGTGACATTGGTCGCCCCCAGACTGAGCAATACGCCTTCTTCCAGCGCACAGGCAGGTGTGGCGTCATCGCTGTCAGTCAGCGCTGGCTCGGGCGTCAGAAAGCGCTGATTGATCATTTCAAAATTGCTCAGGGCCTGCAGGGTTTCCAGCAACGGTGCCGTATCGTAAAACCCGGCCTGACTGGCTGTCAGATCACTCAGGAGCCAGGGGTTGGGAAAGCGTGGCGTGAAGAAGTTGGGCTGACCAAAACAGATGGCCTGCAGGGCACTCAGGGTATTGAAATAACGTTGTACCGCCAGCGGCGCATGACGCATCTGCCCGGCAGAACAGATGTCCGGACGCGAAATGGCCTCCCACAATGCGTCCAGCTGGCGTAACCGCAACTCCGGAGGATTACCCGCCAGAATGGCCGCATTCACCGCACCAATGGAAATGCCACTGATCCAGTCCGGCTGGACGCCGGCCTCCTCCAGCGCCTGATAGGCACCGATATGATAGGCACCCAGCGCCCCACCACCCTGTAGTACCAGCGCCACCATGGGCTTCTCACCAAAGCAGGTCGCTGTAATCTGCTGCAGAGCGCTGGGCTCAGCCGCACCGGGCGGGGCTGGATGGCCTGCATTGTTATCAGCCACGCTTGTAGCAGGAGCACTTGGCTTAGCGCTTGCGGTGTTTTTCCTGCTGCGGCGCGAAGGTGTCACGGATCCCGAGGCATCAGGGGCAGCGGCTTCATTCACTGGAGTTGCGGAGGAAAGGGGGTGTTCGGGTACTGTTGCATTACTGTCGGTATCGGCCATGGCGTTCTCCCGTCAGGGTATGAACTCTTTAGCTAGGTAGCGCTGAACCGCATTTCAAGGGCGTAGCGGGCGTATTTTATCGCAGCGCAGCATTATGGCTTCTGTATCAAGGATTTAGTGTTTTAGAACGTTATGCTCTAAAACGGACGGCATAAAACCGCCACTTCCTCCGTCATTTCCGCCTCGTCACACCGCTTATACGTCTGCAGTTAACAGCTACAGGCCGCAGCAACTGATGCCCGATGAGGTCACTGTTTGTCGCTGTGCTCAATCTCTGCTCCGGCTAAAACAGGGCGTGCGTTGATTACAACGTGCTAACAGCTGGCACTATCATTTTTTCTAATAGTAACGTTTCACCCAAAACGAAACTGTTTGCGCCGTGGAAAAGCCCGGCGGTATACCTTGACCTCGCTTTACTCACCACCCGACAGACTGACTTCTGTCATTGCAGCAAGAGAGACGATAACCAACAAAAAAGAGACCCTGGCCACCAGCCTGATGGCTGCCATCGCCGGGCCAATACTATTGAGAGAGGGGACATTGATGAGCGTGCAACAGCTAAAGCCCACCCTGGGTACTCTGCACCTCTGGGGGATTGCCGTCGGTCTGGTCATATCCGGCGAATATTTCGGCTGGAGTTATGGTTGGGGCGTCGCGGGCACCCTGGGCTTTCTGGTCACCGCGGTGCTGGTGGCAGTCATGTACACCTGCTTTATCTTCAGTTTCACCGAGCTGACCACAGCCATTCCCCATGCGGGCGGCCCCTTTGCTTACAGCCGCCGTGCCTACGGTGAGAAAGGCGGGCTGATTGCCGGTCTTGCCACCCTGATCGAATTTGTCTTTGCCCCACCCGCTATCGCACTGGCTATCGGTGCCTACCTGAATGTGCAGTTTCCCGGCCTTGACCCCAAAACCGCGGCGGTGGGCGCTTATATCGTCTTTATGACGCTGAATATCCTCGGCGTACAGCTGGCAGCGACTTTTGAGCTGCTGGTTACCATTCTGGCGGTACTGGAACTGCTGGTCTTTATGGGCGTCGTGGCGCCCGGCTTCAGCTTCAGTAATTTTGTGCTGAATGGCTGGGCCGGCTCAGAAAGCTTTGGCATGCCTGCGGTCTCCGGTATCTTCGCGGCCATTCCCTTTGCTATCTGGTTCTTCCTCGCCATCGAAGGGGCTGCCATGGCTGCCGAAGAGGCTAAAGACCCCAAACGTACCATTCCCAAAGCCTATGTCACCGGCATCCTGACGCTGGTGGTGCTGGCCATGGGCGTCATGATCATGGCAGGCGGTGCCGGTGACTGGAGCGCGCTGTCCAACATCAACGACCCGTTGCCGCAGGCGATGAAAATGGTGGTAGGTGAAAACTCCGGCTGGCTGCACATGCTGGTCTGGATCGGCCTGTTCGGTCTGGTGGCATCTTTCCACGGCATTATCCTTGGCTACTCCCGCCAGTTCTTCGCGCTGGCCCGTGCCGGTTACCTGCCTGCTAGTCTGGCCAAACTGTCACGCTTTCAGACGCCGCACCGCGCCATTATCGCTGGTGGCATCATTGGTATCGCGGCCATCTACAGTGATGGTCTGATCAACCTGCAGGGCATGAGCCTGACCGCCGCGATGATCACCATGGCCGTGTTCGGCGCCATCGTCATGTACATCATGAGCATGCTGAGCCTGTTCAAGCTGCGCCGTACCGAACCGCATCTGGAGCGCACCTTCATGGCACCCGGTTTCCCGGTAGTGCCGGGTATCGCGCTGGTCCTGTCGGTCATCTGTCTGATCGCCATGGCCTGGTTCAACGCCATCATCGGTTTGATCTTCCTGGTATTCATGGCCGTCGGTTACTGCTACTTCCAGCTGACCGCCCATCATCGTGCCAATGCCGAAGAAGACGCGCTGCTGACAGGCTCTAACTGAACATGAATTCTTTGCGATACAGCTTTACACCACACAAAGGTGAACCCCTGCTACACTGACGTCGCTGTACCCGCTCGCAGCGTACATCCTTCCCGGAGATGTACGCTGCGAGCACCCTCCTCCCAACCCCGCGCAACACCCGCATCCCTTTTCGCTCCGCTACCGGCAAACGGCATCTGCCGCGGTTGTGCTAAAGTCTCTCCCTTCTTGATACCGACCCATAAGGAAGGACGCCGTGTCTCAATCGCAGCCACTCTCAGGCCTGGAACAACAACTACAGCAGTATTTCGGTTTTGCTGAGTTTCGTCAGGGCCAGCGCGAGGTGATCAGCGCCGTTGCCGAAGGGCATTCCGCCATGGCGATCTTCCCGACCGGCTCCGGGAAATCCCTGTGTTACCAGCTGGCGGCACTGCAGCTCCCTCATCTGACTCTGGTGGTATCTCCCCTGCTGGCGCTGATTCAGGACCAGCTGGAATTCCTGCAGCAGAAAGGCATTGCGGCCGCCTCCATCGACTCCAGCCAGAGCCGGGACGCCACGTCGCACACCATGGAGGAGGTACGTCAGGGCAAGATCAAAATCCTGATGATCTCAGTTGAGCGCCTGAAGAATGAACGCTTCCGTCGCTTTATCAGTCAGGTGCCGCTGTCACTGCTGGTGGTGGATGAGGCGCACTGTATTTCCGAATGGGGCCATAATTTCCGCCCGGATTATCTCAAGCTGCCGGAGTATCAGCGCCAGCTGGCTATTCCGCAGGCTCTGCTGCTGACGGCCACTGCCACGCCTGCCGTGATCGAAGACATGGCCAGTAAATTTGCCATTCGCCCTGAGCATATTCAGGTGACCGGTTTCTACCGCGCCAATCTGCACCTGCATATCCGCCCGGTCCGCAGCGCTCAGCGTGATCAGGCCCTGCTGGCGGTGCTGCGCAAGACACCGGAATCAGCAGCCGTGGTCTATGTCACCCTGCAGCAAACGGCTGAACGGGTCGCCGGCTTTTTGCAGGCGCAGGGCCTCGCTGCCGAGGCATATCACGCCGGGCTTGGCACGGAGTTACGCCAGCAGATTCAGCAGCGTTTTATGGATGGGCGCAGCCGTATCATCGTCGCCACCATCGCTTTCGGCATGGGCATCGACAAGGGCGATATTCGTCAGGTGGTGCACTACGATTTGCCCAAGTCGGTGGAGAACTACAGTCAGGAAATCGGCCGTGCCGGGCGTGATGGTCAGCCTTCACTCTGTACGCTGCTGGGCAGCCGCGAAGAGCTGCAGGTGCTGGAAAACTTCGTCTATGGCGATACGCCACAGGTCGACGGCATCCGCTCGGTATTGCAGACCATCGCCACCGAAGCGGAGCAGCAGGTGTGGGAGACGACCCTTTATCGGCTGTCCGAGCGCAGCAATATCCGCCAGCTGCCGCTGAAAACCCTGCTGGTGTATCTGGAACTGCGCGGCGTGATTCAGCCGTTATACAGCTACTTTGCGGACTACCGCTTCCAGCTGCAGGAAGACAAGGACAGCCTGCTGGCCCGCTTCAACCCTGAACGACAGCAGTTTATCGGGACGCTGTTTGAGCACGCCAGATTGGGGCGCAGCTGGTACAGCCTGGATTTCGACAGTTTCAATCAGGCCCACCCCGGCCAGCGACAGCGACTGGTTGCCGCACTGGAATATATGGATGAGAGAGGCTGGCTGACACTGGAAGCCAAGCAGATGACCGAAGCCTATCGCGTGCTGCCCCACCCCGGTCTGGCCCATGACGACGCCATAACCACGCTGGCGCAACAGCTGTCAGAACAGTTTCAGCTCAAGGAAAACAAGGAAATTGACCGGATAACCGGGATGATCGAACTGTTTGAAAGCGACCATTGCATCAGTCAGCGTCTGGCCAGTTACTTTGGTGACCAGCAGGCACCGCAGCACTGTGGCCACTGCTCCGTGTGCCATGGTCGTGTGGCACAACTGCCCGAGCCTGTGGCGCTGCCGCCCTTGCAACCTGAACAGCTGAGCAGCGCCCTGACCGACCTGCAGAGCAAGATGAACACCACTGCAGACCGTCACACGCTGGCCTGTTTTCTCTGTGGCATCAGCCTGCCAGCCCTGACCAAACTGCGGGCTAACCGCCTGATGGGCTATGGCAGCCTGCAGGAGTACGGCTTCGCCGCCGTGCGCCAGCAGCTGGCCAGTCTGGAAAAGGGCGAATAAGAGCGAATAAGGGCCAGCAGCGTCAGATCGCGATGGCGTAATACAGCTCGGTCCGGGTCAGTGCGGCTATTTCCTGCAGATAGTCGCGCACCTGCTGGGGAATCTGCAGATCCTGCACCAGTGTCAAGTTACGCAGTGTGGGGTAAATCATCACATCGTCCCAGCCCAGGGTGTCACCGTTCTCCGAAGGCAGTGACAGATGCGGCAGACTGGCCAGCATGGTTTCCACTCGCTGCTTGTGCAAAGCCGTGTCGGCCATTGCTGTGGCAAAGGACTGCTCGATCATCGGCTCTTTATTACGCTGAAAATAATCGCGGGCAGACGGGGTGGCAAACTCCGGCAGACCCGCCTGAATATTGCGAGGGAACAGCAGGCAGCTGATGGAACGCTGCACACTGCTGATCACGGCGGTGATGCTCTGATAGTCAGTCGGGGCACGCATCAGCTTCACACCGGATCCAATTTCATCCAGCTTCTTGGCAATATCCAGGCTTTCCCCCATCGCCTGATCACCCCACTCCAGAATAGGCACCATCTTCTTGCCGATCAGCTGATGGCAGCTCGCCTCATCATCATTGAGCAAGGGCACGATCTGCAGATCGACATCCTTATAGCCTGCCACCATGGCTGCACGAACACAGAACGGACAGTGGTCGTAGACATATAACTTCATCAAAACAGCGCTCCCCAGTATTTATCCCTTTGCAGCACGACTAATACCGTGTTCACGCTCTCGCGAGCGATGGGCAAACAAGCTTCCGATACTGCACTGCAAAATAGCCGACGTTCAAGGTAATGTCGTTGTGCCGGGCAAAATACAACAGCCACGGCGGGAAACAAAATCACTCAGGCCTCGCAACACCGGCTGACTGCGCACCACCTCACCTCTGTATTAATTTTCTTCACTTTAAAACTGAAGAGAAGGCATTGGATCCAAAAGCAAATTCTCCCTTACTATGCGCCCAGTATTCTACTAATCAGCGTGCAGTCGCCCTGCTGCATGCCACTCATAAGGATCCGTGTCATGGCCAAGTTCACCCTGCCCTACCGCGCCGAGCAAGTCGGCAGTCTGTTACGTCCACAGGCATTGCAGGATGCCCGTCAGGCTTTCGCGCAAGGCAAGCTGGATATTGCCGCCCTGCGCAGCGTAGAGAATCTGGAGATCGCCAAGATTGTCAAAAAGCAGGAAGAGATCGGCCTGAAGAGCATCAGCGATGGCGAGTTCCGCCGTACCTACTTCCATCTGGATTTTCTGCAGCAGCTGGACGGTGTCAGCGTGACTGGCAACATCGCTGCCAACCCCAGTGCCAAATGCAGTGATGACGGCTTCACCCCGCCAAAACTGAGCGTGACCGGCAAGTTACGCCATGCGCGCAACATCGAAGTGGACAACTTTACTTTCCTGCAGAGCCAAATCCGGCAGGGCACGGCCAAGGTCGCCATGCCCTCCCCCACTATGGTGCATTTCCGCGGTGGTCGGGCAGCCATCGACATTGCCTCCTACCCTGACCTTGATCCCTTCTTTGAGGATCTGGCGCAGTGCTATCGCGATGAGCTGGATGCGCTGTATCAGGCAGGTTGCCGCTATGTGCAGCTGGATGACACCAACCTGGCCTATCTGTGCGACCCCAAGATGCGCGCTGCCGCTGAACAACGGGGTGAAGACCTGAGCCAGCTGCCGCACCGTTACGCCGAACTGATCAATGCGGCCATCAGCCAGCGCCCTGCCGACATGGTGGTGGGCATTCATCTGTGCCGCGGTAACTTCCGCAGCACCTGGTTTGCCGAAGGCGGCTACGATGCCGTTGCCGAAGTGCTGTTCAACGAACTGGACGTCAACACCTACTTCCTGGAGTACGACGACGAACGCTCAGGCGATTTCTCACCACTGCGCTTCGTCCCTGACAACAAGTCGGTGGTACTCGGCGTGGTGTCCAGCAAGATTGCCCAGCTGGAAGATCAGGGCTTTATCATCAACCGCATTCAGGATGCCGCCCGCTACATGCCACTGGACAACCTGTGCCTGAGCCCACAGTGCGGCTTCTCCAGCACCTGCCACGGCAATGATCTGAGCGAACAGCAGCAATGGGACAAACTCAGGCTGGTGGTTGATGTTGCCCGCGAAGTCTGGGGTGACCGCTAGGAGAGTGCGCAGGATATTGCGCTATCCGTCGCTGTCTGAATGAGCGCGCTACACCGTACTCCGTTCAGAATGCAAAAAGGCCAGCATGGTAATGCTGGCCTTTTTACTGGCGGCGACTTATCCGCTACGCGCTATTTTGCCACCATTCCCGTAGCCATGGCTTCAGCCTCTGCGCTGGCGCTGTCCTCGGCGGCCTTCTGCAAGCGACGGCTAACCCAGATCGATGTCAGCAGGCTGAGTATCCCGGCACCGATCATCACCGGACGGTTGCCCAGATGCTCCATCAGCGTACCCAGCATCAGGCTGCCTACCGAGGCACCGCCCATCACAATGGCTCCCCACAGGCTGACTACCCGGCCACGAAAGGCACGGTCAACGATCATCTGAATCAAGGTCTGGGAGCCAATACCGGCCATGGTGCTGAAAAACGCCAGCCCGGCAATGACCAGCAAACCGTAGTGAAAGTTCTGATAGCTGCCCATCAGGATCACCACGATGGCGGTGATGATCGAACCCCAGCGGGTCGCGGCCAGCATGGTATTGCGCTGCTTCAGACCAGACAGCCACACACCGGAGATAACCGCAGCAATACCGGCTGATGAGGTCAGCATCGCCAGCTCGGATACCCCCTGATTGAACCAGCTCTGTACCAGTGCAGGCAGCAGCTCCAGAAAGGCACGGGCAAACACGGTAGTGAATAGGGTGACCAGCAGTAGGCACAGGATGAACTCGTTGCTGCGGGCATAGTTCAGGCCGGAGCGAAACTCGCTGAGCACCCCTTCCTTCTTCTTGCTCTTGCGGCTGTCATCGGAGGCTCGGGCAGAGGCGTTAAGTTTGGCCCGCATCAACAGCAGTGGCATCGGCAGATAGAACGCTGCCGTTACCGCAAAGGCGGTTGCGTTACCCCAGTGGTTGATGATGATCCCAGCCAGCGCCGGGCCGATAAAGCGCGAGGTATTGAAGATGATGGAGTTGGACGCGACGGCCCGTTGCAGGTATTTGGGGTTGAACACCAGATCAGAGACCAGCGCCAGCCGCATGGGCTGATAGACGCTGGTGGTCAGGCCCAGCAGCAGGGCAAACCCCAGCAACAGATAGGGATCATGCCAGCCGTGGGCGATCATCAGCGCCATGGAGGCAGACAACAGCGAATTCCAGAAATTGAGGCTGATGACGCCTGCACGCAGGTTGATGCGATCTGCCAGCACCCCGAAGAAAGGTCCGAAGATCACCGTAGGGAAGAACATGAAGAAGGCAATCATGCCTACCCAGGTTTCAGAGTGGGTGGATGACCACGCCATCCACCCCAGTGTCAGCCGCTGAATCCATACCCCCTGGGTAGAGAACAGCGACCCCAGCATATAGCGCAGCAGGGTGCGTTCACGGAAAAACTCGTTGGATTTAAACAAGATAGCCACCTGAAAGAAAAGCTCCCCGCCCGCAGTGTCAAACGATAGAAAACTCGGCATGGATGGTTGTGGAATCAGCAGCCAGCTCCGGAAGCTGCTCACTCGATTGTGAACTCGCTCCAGACAACCGCCTTACACCGCCAGTGACCGAACACCATTGCGACAGGGGTACAGCACATGGATCAGGACATTGTGAGCAGCTGTTTTCATTCGCTTATCGTGCGCTGCTCACTCACTAATCTATCAATCGATTGATTAAATGGCATTAAACTGTAAATGCGCCACCAATGCCAGTGAGAATAATTAACAAATTATGTAAGGAGGATTAGGGACTGGCCTGAGCAAACACAAGCCGACAACAGACGAGTGGAGGATGGCGGTACACCGCATCAGGATACTGACAGGAATAAACGGAGCATTGAGAAAAGAGCATCGAGAACGGCTCAGGCGTCCGTTCTCTGCCTGATCAAAGACTCAGGGCTGTCGACAGATGTCACCAAACGCCCGCACCAGCGCCATGCTGTGCAGATCATCGAAATCACTGTCGTTGGCCTGGAAGGCAATGGCTTCATGCAGCTTCACCGCACAGTCCCCCTGCTTCAGCTCCGCCTCTGCCGCACCGAAGATGCTCAGAATCTGCTGGTTGATACGGGTGATGTCCTGTCGGATGGTCTCCAGATCATCCGCTGGGCCGACCAGATCCGGCGTCATGGCATAGGTATCGAGCAGGTTGTACTGCACCAGCTGGTTGGCTTCTATCTGCGCACTGAAAAACGCCTTCACCTTTTGCGGCTCAAGGGCATACTGCTTTGACTCTTCAACCAGCGCCTGCAGCTGTTGCTGAATACGCTGCGGGTCTTCCACCGCCTTCCCCGTATGAAACTTGCTCACGGCCACGGCGTCTGCCAGTGTCAGCCGCTCACTGCTCAGCCGCACCAGATTGGCCAGCCCGCTATTGCTGGAAACAGGACGAGCGCTGCTGGAGACAGGAGGTGAGCTGCCCGAAGCTGCCGAAGTGGCAGCATCGGTACTGTCCGCAAGTGCCCTGTGGCCTCCACCGAGGCCAATCAGCATGGTCAGCAGCACCCTGCTCAACCGGCTTTTTGTTACGATCTGCCGCCCGCCGATAACGTTTACTCTATCCATGCTTTCCCTCTTTCCAGCCCAAACTCATTAGTCTGCTATCTGTGCCGAAGAATGAGGCGGACCTCAAGCACTGCACAAAGATTCCGTCTTCACCCACGTTGCTACTGCAGTATTGCCGCTTCCTGCGAACGTGTTCACGATCTGCTGACAGATGCTAGGTCTTGCCCACTTTCTGCCCGGGTTGTGCCAGCCAGTCGAACAGCTTCGGACAGTTATAGGCCACATTGAGCCGAATCCACGGGCTGACATCGCGCGTGACAAAGGCTTTGCCGGGCGCCACCCACAGCCCGGCTCGTGCAGCATGCTGCGCCAGCTCAAGGGAATCCGACCAGTCCGGATGACGGGTCCAGACAAACATGCCGTCACCGCTGTCGCTGCAGTCCTCATCACTGCCCCAGCATTGCCAGCCATGGCGCAGCAGCACCTCGCGCAGCTCCCGCCGTCCGTCAAACAGGCGGGTACGCAGGCGATCAATGTGCTTCTTGTAATTGCCTCGCGACAGGCTGTGGTAGACCACCTTCTCGACAAACTCGGAACCGGTAATGGACTCCAGCAGCTTGATCTTGCTCAGACGCGCCATGATATCGGCGGATGCAGCGATAAACCCCACCCGCAAATCCGCCGACACCGTCTTGCTGAAGCCACTGACGTAAATCACCTTGTCGAGCTGATCCAGC
The DNA here is from genome assembly GCF_003194385.1 of Pokkaliibacter plantistimulans. Taxonomy (GTDB): domain Bacteria; phylum Pseudomonadota; class Gammaproteobacteria; order Pseudomonadales; family Balneatricaceae; genus Pokkaliibacter; species Pokkaliibacter plantistimulans. Next base: position 5,145 of record NZ_LAPT01000125.1, on the reverse strand, counting down.
GTCGCCAGACGAATCAGTGCCGGGTCGGCAAGATCGCCGTAGATATCGTCTTCAATAAGGAACATACCGGCCTTCTCGGCAGCCGACACCAGCCGAAAGGCCTTGCCGGGGCTGATGCTGCTGCCGGTGGGATTATGCAGGATGGACTGCAGGAAGAACGCCTTGGGGTGATGCTGCTCAATGGCCTCCTGCAACTGCTGCAGGTCCGGCCCGTCAGGCTGCCGCTCGATGGCGATCACCTGCATACCGGCCAGCCGCAGCAAACCGATCAGGTTGTAGTAACTTGGCGCTTCCACCAAAACGGTATCGCCGGGCGACAACAAGGCCCGGATCAGGTAGTTGAGTGCTTCAGTAACACCGCGGGTCAGCATCAGCTGTTCCTGACGCACACTGATCTGCATAGCTTCCAGCTTGAGCTGCACCAGCTCAAGCAGCGGCTGAAAGCCACGCTCAAGGCCATAGCTGTAGACATTGGTGGCGGGCAGTGAGGCGACCGTCTTGATGTGCTGACTGAGCTCCAGCTCCTCCAGCCAGTCAGGTGGCAGGGTACCACTGCCGCATTTGACCAGATCATTGCGATCCAGCAGACCACGAATCAGCAGGGCGACATCCAGCACATCATCGGTGGGGAAACTGCTGCTGTTACGCACCGTCTGCGGTGTGCGACAGACATAGAAGCCGGAGCCCTGACGGGCCTCCAGCACGCCCATGGCCTCTAGCCGCTCATACACCGCCGTCATGGCATAACGGCTGAGGCCGCAACGGCTGGCAGCGGCGCGAATCGACTCCATGCGATAGCCGCGCGGCAAATTACGCTGCTCGATCTGCTGGCGAAAGACCTCCACCCATTTATCGATATCCGCCATGGCCAGCTCTGCCATTTCCGCCTCCTGTCATTGCCTGCCCAAGGCCGCTGCGCTGCATGCTGGTGCACCCACCGTATCGCAGACAGCGCCCCGCTCACCTTCAGACAGTTTTCCCACCAGATCAGACACCTTGTCTGAAATTTCAGACAGTTCTGCAAGGTAGGTGCCAGATTGTCCTGAGCAGAAAGCCCGCGTGGGGATATTGTCTAGTCATCGGCCAGTGACGCGCGGCACTGGGAGACAGCACTTGAAGCTAATGGCACTGCCACCGGCAGTCTGAAGGATGACATCATGAATCTGAGCAAATTCGAACGTTTCCCCCTGATGCACGGCAAGTCTCCTGTTCACCCGCTGAAGCGTCTGAGCCAGCATCTGGGTGGCGCAGAAATCTGGGCCAAGCGTGAAGACGTCAACAGCGGTCTGGCCTACGGCGGCAACAAGACCCGCAAACTGGAATACTTTCTGCCGGAAGCCATCCGTCAGGGGTGCGACACGCTGGTATCCATCGGCGGGGTGCAGTCCAACCATACCCGTCAGGTCGCGGCAGCAGCCGCTCTTGCCGGTCTGAAGTGTGTGGTGGTGCAGGAGCGCTGGGTCGACTGGCCCGATAGCGTCTACGACCGTGTCGGTAACATCCTGCTGAGCCGCATCATGGGTGCAGAAGTGATCCTTGATCAGTCCGGTTTCGACATCGGTATCCGCGACAGCTGGAAACGCGCTCTGGAACTGGTGGAATCCCGTGGTGGCAAGCCTTACGCCATTCCTGCAGGTGGCTCTGACCATCCCTTCGGTGGACTGGGTTTTGCCAACTTTGCCGAAGAAGTGGCTGAGCAGGAAAAGGAACTGGGTATTTTCTTTGACCATATCGTCGTCTGCAGCGTCACCGGCAGCACTCAGGGCGGCATGATCGCCGGTTTCGCCGGTCAGGATCGCCCCCGCAAGGTGATTGGTATTGATGCTTCTGCCAAGCCCGATGCAACTCGTGCAGCCATTCTGAAAATCGCCCGTATGACTGCCGAGCAGATCGAGCTGGGCCGTGATCTGAGCGACGCCGATGTCATTCTGGAAACCGCCTACGGTGGCCCGGTCTATGGTCAGCCTAACGAAGGCACACTGGAAGCCATCAAACTGGCCGGACGTCTGGAAGGCATGCTGACTGACCCCGTGTATGAAGGTAAGTCCATGCACGGCATGATCGACATGGTGCAGAGCGGTGCCATTCCGAAAGATGCCAAAGTGCTGTACGTCCACCTTGGCGGTGCTCCCGCGCTGAACGCCTACAGCTCGCTGTTCTCCTGATTGGCACTCCTTGCTGAGGAGCAACGCGGACTCAGTGAATGAGTGAAACAAAGCAGAAGCCCGGAACCGTCCGTGACAGGTTCCGAGGGCTTCTCGCTCTTTGCCTTTCCATCTGACACCACAGGAACACAGCATGGCATCACACCGTCAGGACACGAGCCTGCGCATGGGTCTGCGCTTCGACCCCTTCCTTCTCTGGCTGCAACAGGACGTACTGCGACCGCATCAGCTGAAAGACATGCTGGATCAGGCACGGCAGCAACAGGTCGCCTATCTCAGCTGTGCCAGCCACTTTGCGCCGCTACTCAGGCAGCTGCATGAGCACGACCCGGACCTCTTCACCCACTTGCCGCTGCAACTGCGCTATCTCTCCACCGACCTGCCCGCTGCAGACAGTGCCTCCCTCGCAGAAGCCAGCTTCCACCCCGACACCCTGCCTGTGACCGCCGTTGTCAGCCCTGCACTGCAGACACTTCCCATCACGCCTGAGCTACCCCGCGACATTGCCTGGATTCAGCCGCTGACCTCAATCGATGCCGTGCTGCACCCTGCCGCGCAGGGCGGGCTGTATACACTGGCCGCCATCAGCACCATGAGCAGTGAACAGCAGACACGCTACAGCCAGCAGCTCAACCGTCTGGGCGAACGCTGCCATGCTCTGCAGCAAAGCTTGACGGTACTGGTGAACGGTCTCAATCATGACAGCCTGCCCAGCCTGTTCAGCCCCTATATCGATCAGGTTGAACTGGACGAGCATGCGGCTTTTGATCTGCTGGAAAAGGGCTTCGCTGAACAGCTCAAACAGTGCCGCTACATGCTCAATGAAGTCGCTTACTGCCGCCCGTCACGGCCGGAACAGCAGGCGCTGGAACCACTGATCATGTATTTCTGATGTGCCTGACATGCCCTGATCGCACATCAGAAATGTAAAAGCCAGAAAGCAAAAAGCGAGAAAGTAAAAAGCCAGACAGTGAAAAGCCGGAAAGTAAAAAGAGAAAAGTGTCAGGCCCGCGCAGGCGCACCTGACAGAGAAGAAAGCCCGTCAGAATGAACGTGCCGGTGCAAAAGGATTCATATCGATAGCCGTTGGTTCTCCTGACATCATTGCCGCCAGCAACATGCCCGTGGCCGGGCCCAGGGTAAAGCCCTGATGGCCGTGACCAAACGCACACCACATACCCTCCGCCCCCGGTACGGCACCTATCACCGGTTTCATATCCGGCATGCAGGGCCGCGCGCCCTTCCAGGGTTGTGGGTCCACCCGCTCGCCGATGGCGAACGTCTGCCGCGCTACGGCCTCTGCCGCTTCCAGTTGCGCATAGGAAGCAGGCTCATCCAGCAGCGCCAGTTCCGCCCCCGTCGTCAGACGTATGCCCTGTTTCATTGGTGCCATCAGATAGCCACGTTCGGCATCCAGTACCCAGTGGGTTTGCTGCGGCCCACTCTCGCGATAACGGTAGTGCATGTGATAGCCGCGCTTGACGAACAGCGGCGGCGCGTAGCCAAACCGTGACGTCAGGCGGGTCGACCAGGGGCCAAGACAGACCACCACGTCAGTAGCAAGATGATCATCAAGCTGCTCGTCACGGATATGCCAGTGCTGCCCCTGACGGCTCAGGGTCGCAGCATCACCACGCAGAATACGCCCCCCCAGCTGCTCAAATAATGCCGCATAGGCTTTCACCAGATCACCGGGGCTGCGGATAGTCCAGGGATCAGTCCAGTGAATCCCTCCTGCATGGCTGTCAGTCAGGGTCGGCTCCAGCTGCGCCAGCTCCTTGCCCGTCAGCTTGCGATGACTGACACCTTCCGCCCGCACCGCCTCGGCGGTCGCAAACGCCTCGTCCCGTGCCTGTGCAGTCCGGTAAAGAAACACCAGCCCCTGCTCCCCCAGCAGTCCGCCTGCACCGGCGGCCTCAATAAGGTCACCGTGACTGTCCAGTGACAGCGCGATGATGGAGGCATACTCACGGGCAATTTTCTGATACCGGGCCGGAGCAGAATGGCGGTAGTACTGCAGCAGCGGCCCCATGCTTTGCAACACCGACAGGGGCCGATAGCGGATGTCGAGACGCTGGTTGCCGATGGCGCTGAACAGCGTGGGCCAGTCACGGGGGAAGGCATAAGGGCGGACAGCCTCGCGCTGAATCACCCCGGCATTACCGAAGGAGGTTTCCTCGCCCGGCGCCTTGCGATCAATGACCACAACGGACTTACCCCGGCGCTGCAAGTGGATGGCGGTGCTGATTCCCACCATCCCGGCACCAAGCACGATGACATCACTATTCACAATTTGTTGCTCCTTGCGGCGCGGTATTGCCTGCAAACGTTGCACGCGGACAGCTCATCGGCCGTCATGGCGACAGCGTCCGCCTGATCACCTTACTGAAGTATGGCCGGTCTTTGCCACTGTATTAACGTATTAAAGATCCAAGAGATCAGGCAGGTAACGTCGCCATCACGCCGATCTCCATCTTCACCTTGCCGACCATCAGCCCGGCACACACGGTGATGCATGCCGTCAGGGGCTCACTGAGCAAGGGCGTATAGGTCTGACTGAATTCGGCCTGATCAGAGGTTACCTGCCCGATCCAGTCCACTGCTCACGTCATCAACTGCGCGATGCGTGTGTCGGCATCAGAGTTAACGACAAACGCTATCTTGCTGATGGCATGTTCAGTATCGGACAGTCAGCGATGTAATGGTCATTACACTGCAGATGGGTACTGTCCTCCCTTGACCAGTCTGTCGCCAGCATCGGCTGATACTGACCTCTGCGCGGGCCGCGATAGGTCAGCGTGTCCCAGGCCAGACGCCCCAGCACAATGCCTTCACGTAACCCAGTGTGATAGGGGCTGATATGTTCCGGCTCGCTGTCCGAAGCAAACACCAGCGTATCGTTGTCTTTGCTGGCCTCGGCCGAATAGGAAAACACCGGAAGAGTAGAGGCCAGAGTCAGAGCAACAGCAACAGCAACAGC
>NZ_LAPT01000124.1 GCF_003194385.1 Pokkaliibacter plantistimulans | reverse complement strand
GGCTTTGTTGCACAAATCGGAGCGGGTTCCCCTGCAGTAGAATGAAGGCATGAACAAGCCTGCCTCCCCGAAGTACAAGACAACGAACTGGAAGTCCTACAACGCCGCGCTCAAAGCGCGTGGCTCATTGATGATCTGGCTGGACCGGGATATGACCTGGCACGGGACGCCACGAGGCCAGCGTGGACGTCCACAGGTCTTCAGCGATGCGGCCATTCAGTTCTGCCTGACGATCAAAAACCTGTTCGGCCTTGCTCTGCGCCAGGCGGTGGGCATGGTGCAAAGTATGCTTAGCCTGGCGGGACTGAACTGGCCTGCGCCGGACTACAGCACGATATGCCGACGTCAGAAGTCGCTGAATATCTCGATTCCTTACCGCCCCAGCACATCGGGGCTGCATCTCCTGATCGATAGCACGGGGATCAAGATGCTGGGCGAAGGCGAGTGGAAAACAAAAAAACACGGTGCAGACTACCGCCGCCAGTGGCGCAAAGTGCATTTAGGTATTGATGCGCAGACGCTGGAAATTCGGGCCATTGAGGTCACCGACAACACCGTAGGTGACGCCCCGATGCTGCCAGAGTTACTGAGTCAGATTCCAGCGGAGGAAGAGATTGCATCCGTCAGCGGTGATGGTGCCTATGACACCCGAGGCTGTCATGAGGCGATAGCTCAGCGAGAGGCGGAAGCGGTGATTCCCACGCGCAAGAATGGGAGGCTGTGGAAGGAGAATCGAGCGGGGGCGAAAGCCCGTAACGCGATCTTGCGGGCGACGCGTTATCTGGGGCAAACGCTCTGGAAAAGGTGGAGTGGTTACCACCGGCGCAGCCTGGTAGAAACCAAAATGCGGTGTTTCAAGCGGCTGGGTGAGCGGGTCATGGCGAAAGATTTCGACCGTCAGGTGGC
>NZ_LAPT01000123.1 GCF_003194385.1 Pokkaliibacter plantistimulans | reverse complement strand
GCAACGCAGATAGATTTTCAATAGCCTGCTAAGCACGGCAAGCCCACTATTGATGACCATTACTGCTGCAGGGTTCCGCGCACGGTAGCTGTAGCCTGCTCCGGCCAGGCAGCTTGAGACGCTGAGAATCATATTGAGTTCAATGCCTTGATCACTCTTTGCGGTATACCCCAGGCCACCAGACTGACGTCACCCGACTTGCAATGAGCGGGTACTGACGCAGGGCAAAGAGCAATAACAACAGGAAATCGTTAACGCCATGGCTGCACATTACGACTTTGACGTGCTGGTAATCGGTAGCGGAGCTGCCGGATTAACTGCAGCACTGCATCTGGCAGATACCCTCAAGGTAGCCGTGCTGAGCAAAGCAGAACTTCACAGTGGCTCAACGTTCTGGGCCCAGGGCGGTGTCGCCGCGGTACTCGACAAAGGCGACTCCGTCGACAGTCATATCAGCGACACCATGGACGCCGGTGCCTGGCTGCCTCGCCCGGAAGCCGTACGCTTTACCGTCGAGAACGGCCGTTCAGCCATCGAATGGCTGATCCAGCTGGGGGTGCCTTTTACTCCCGACCATCAGGCGGAAGCCGATAACCTGCCCTTTCACCTGACCAAGGAAGGGGGGCACAGTCATCGCCGCATCATTCATGCGGCCGACGCCACCGGCAGAGCCATAGAACAGACACTGATCAATCAGGCTCTGGCTCACCCCGGTATTAAGCTGCTGCATCATCGACTGGCGGTTGATGTGATTACTCATCAGAAGCTGGGCAAAGCAGGAAATGGCTGTGCCGGTGCCTATGTGCTCAATCTCGATACTGGCCATGTAGAAGTCTTTCGCGCCCGCTTTGTCATTCTCGCTACCGGCGGCGCCAGCAAGGTCTATCTGTATACCAGCAATCCCGATGGCGCCTCTGGCGACGGCATCGCCATGGCCTGGCGTGCCGGTTGCCGCGTGGCCAATCTGGAGTTCAACCAGTTCCACCCGACCTGCCTCTATCATCCGCAGGCCAAGTCCTTCCTGATTACCGAAGCGGTACGTGGTGAAGGGGGCCATCTTACCCTGCCCAACGGTGAGCGTTTCATGTTCCGCTTCGACGAGCGCGGAGAGCTGGCACCGCGGGATATCGTTGCCCGTGCCATTGACCATGAAATGAAACGTCTGGGTCTCGACCATGTTTATCTGGACATTTCACACAAACCGGCTGAGTTCGTGCGCGAGCACTTCCCGACGGTCTATGAGCGCTGTCTGGAGTACGGCATCGACATTACGCGAGAGCCAATTCCGGTAGTTCCCGCTGCCCATTACACCTGTGGCGGAGTGATGACAGACACTAGTGGCCAGACCGACATTGGCCGCCTCTATGCCATTGGTGAAACCGCCTTTACCGGACTGCACGGCGCCAACCGACTGGCCAGCAACTCACTGCTGGAATGCATTGTTTATGCACGGGCCTGTGCTACGGATATTCTCGCCAGGCATCCGCACACCGCCGAGGCGCCGTATGCCCCGGCCTGGGATGAAAGCCAGGTGACAGACTCGGATGAGGACGTGATCATTTCCCACAACTGGGACGAGTTAAGACGATTCATGTGGGACTACGTTGGCATCGTGCGTACCAACAAACGATTGCAGCGCGCCAAGCACCGTATTGACTTGCTGAAGCAGGAAATCGCCGAGTTCTACAGCAACTACAAGGTATCTCGCGATCTGATTGAATTGCGCAATCTGGCACTGGTAGCCGACCTGATCATCCGTTCAGCGATGCAGCGCAAGGAGAGTCGCGGGCTGCATTACACTCTCGACTATCCTCAGCAGGCGGCTGAAGCCAAGGACACCATTCTGGCTCCCATCAACTATCCCTGGCCAGTGTCGGGTCTGCGACATCAGGCTCAGGCAGGCAAACGCCCGTCATAGCTTCTGATAGCGTAATCTCACCTGCAGGCGGCGCCAGTCGTCGCCCTGCAGGCTGTCACGGAACAGCAGTAGTGATCGTCGGCGCAGCAGCTCATCGCGATAATCCAGCACTATCACCCAGGGCATCATCCATACCCGCACAGGTGTAATCACCTGCCAGCGCCCCTGCCCCTGTCCCAGCCACCAGAATTGCTCGCGCCAGCGCATCGCCACTGGCAACCTGGCGGCATAGCGCCATTCCCAGCCAGCCATGGCAAACACGGCCAGACTGAGCAGAGCCTGCTGCCAGAATTCAAGGCCCGACTGCCAGATGCCATAGATGGCCATGACCAGCGTGATAATCAGGAAGACCACACGCTGACGGGAGGCCATCAGAGGCAAACTATGCTGGCTGAACCCGCTCAAGGATGATCCGTACAATACGTTGCAGATCAGGATCAGCCGGCGTGTCATGCTGCATGAACCAGGCGAACAGGTCAGTGTCCTCCTGCTCCAGAAGCCGTACATAACGGTCCTGATCTTCTTTGGCCAGATCGGCAAAAGCTTCTTCGACAAAGGGGGTCAGCAGGACATCCAGCTCCAGCATGCCACGACGGCTCTGCCAGCGCAGACGGCGGATATCCAGATCAGAATAGGCTTGAGACATAAGTTACAGCACCTTCGCAGCAGGGGCCGCAGCCGCTGACGGCTGCACCCGAAAGAGCGCCGATTATAGGCAAGTGCCGTCGTGCTGGCGACCGGTACTTTAGCCGCCCTCTTGATCCTGATCGTTCCATCCCCATTTTCAGCAACGAGCAGAATGTCGAAGGCAGCTGATCCAATAGCAGCCCGTATCCCGGCTTCAGCATGGTATTTAATTGCTGTAAGCAAGCACGCCGAAGCGCTTCTCGACACCAAGAGATCAACGCACAGCAGATGCTGAACACGCTCCAGGCCCGGTATACAAATCTGCTATAGTAGCGACCATTCTGACATTCATGAGGTATGTTCATGCCCTGCCTCGCTAACGCGATCGAAGGCAGCCTGATGTAGTGTAGGTGCCATGCTCGATACCATAGCGAGCAGTATCAAAGTGCCGCGATTGCGTTCAGCAGACCGTGAACAAACCCAAAGAATCCTGTATTTATCGCCACCAGTACCCAAGCGACGGCTAACTATGAACAGCTTCTGGCAAGCCTTTCTCGAACAACAAGGTGCCGCCTGGAACCATGACGGTTTCCAAACCAACTTCGCCACACCACCGGCTGATCGCCCGTGGCTGATGGATCTGTCCTATCAGGGCATTCTTGGCTGCGACGGTGCAGCCGCAGAAAAATTTCTGCAAGGCCAGCTGACCTGCAACGTCGCAGCACTGAACGCCAGCAAGTCCAGCCTTGGCGGTCTTTGCAATCCCAAAGGCTCACTACTCAGCCTGTTTCGTCTGCTGAAGTCCGATAGCGGCTATCTGTTCGGTATGCGTCGGGAGCTGGTAGAACCTACCAGAGCGGTACTGAGCAAATACATTGTCTTCTTCAAAGCGCAGCTACAGGATCACAGTGATGAGGTTATCCGCCTGGGCCTGGCAGGCAAAGGTGCCGACAATATTCTGTACGCCCTGTTCGATGCGGCGCCAGAACATGTCGATGACGTACTAACCATTGACGGCAGCTGGATTATTCGTGTTGCCGGAGAACAGCCACGCTTTGAACTCTGGCTTCAACCTGAAGTCGCGAAAAAGCTCTGGGTACCGCTGACTGAACACGCCAATCTGGCCAGCAGCGAACACTGGGAAGCGCTGGAAATTGCTGCGGCGCTGCCTGACCTGACGCTGGCCACACGCGAGCAGCACATTCCACAGATGATGAATCTGCAAGCTGTCGGCGGTGTCAGCTTCAAGAAAGGCTGCTATACCGGCCAGGAAATCGTGGCGCGCATGCAGTATCTGGGCAAACTGAAACGCCATTTGTTCCGCGCAGAAGTGAGCACCTCCTCACGCCCCAGCGCTGGCCAAACCATTCATTGCCAGAGCAAGGAAGACCTGGGACAGGTGGTACGAGTCGCCCAGCTCAGCGACGGGCGCTATGCGTTACTGGCAGTGCTGTACAAGCAGGAAGCAGAAGGCGAACCCTGCTGGCTGGCCGGGGATGAAAGCGCGGTGCTGGACATCCAGCCGCTGCCCTACACCATCGACCCCGAAGTGTTTGAACGTAATCGGCCAAAACTCTGAATACCCACAGCAACTGACAGCGCAATGCAGCAAGCCCATCGATAAGATGGGCTTGTGTATCTGACGCTGAACCTATTCGGCCAGACGCTGAGACTATTCGGGTAGCTGATACTGCGCTGGCAACTGCCAGTCTACAGGCGACTGACCATGCTGCTGCAGCCACTGGTTGGCAGCCGAAAAGTGTCCGTTACCGATAAATCCACGGTGCGCTGACAAGGGTGAAGGGTGCACGGACTCCAGCACGCAGTGGCGGCTGCGATCAATCACACGCCCTTTCTTCTGTGCATAACTGCCCCACAGCATAAAGACCAGCCCATCCCGCTCGCGGTTCAAACGCTCCACCACATGATCAGTGAATGTCTCCCAGCCGCGGCCCTGATGCGCCCCTGCTTGTGCCTGCTCTACGGTCAGCACCGCATTGAGCAGCATTACCCCCTGCTCAGCCCAGGGAATCAGACAACCATGCCCGACAGGCTGCACTGACAGATCCCGCTGCAACTCTTTATAGATGTTCTGCAGTGAGGGGGGAATCCGCACGCCCGGCAATACCGAGAAGCACAACCCATGAGCCTGCCCTGGGCCGTGATAGGGGTCCTGCCCCAGAATGACCACCCTGATCTGCTCAAAGGGCACGTAGAGGAAGGCATTAAACCAGTCCTGAGAGCGCGGATAGATCACCTTGCGGGCATCCTTCTGCTCCCGCAGAAACTGCTTGAGCTGCAACATGTAGGGCTGAGCCAATTCGGCTTCCAACCAGGGTTGCCAACTGGGATCAACACGAAGTGTCATTCATATCTCCTTGCCACCGGTAGAACACTCCCCTCGGGAGCAGGCTATAGTAACAGCACAGCCTGAGCTGACAACCAATGTGCAGCCAGCTACAGCAAAGCCGTTTAGCCGACGCGCAGCAGATCATGAATACGCTCTAAGAAAACACCTTATTTCGTTGCCCTCCCCTTTGTACAATGATGAACGGCGGTCGACAGCAACAGGAAGCACTTATGAAGCAGGAACCCCAGGCTCCCACAGAGCAAGACCAGAAAAAAACCAGACTCAATCTCAAGATAACCCTGAGCATCCCCATGGTGGCCCTGATGCTCGCTGCCGCATCTCTGCTTATCTCGGTCAATCTGTGGCTCTGGGTGCCCACACCGTCGGTCAGCTCTCTGTCAGCCAAGGTCAATACCCTGAGCACCCAGTGGCAACAGGACACCCAGCGTATCGAAACCGATTACCGGGACTGGAAAACACTGCTGAGTCAGCAACAACAGCAAGCAGAGCAGATGGCCAGTATGCTGGATACCCTCGAGCAGGGAGTGGCCGCCTCCAGCTCTGCACAGATGCTGGCACTGATGATTGAACAGGAAGGCAACTATCAGGAGTTTCTGACCAATCTGAAGACCGGCATGCAGGAAATGAGTGATATGGTACGCGGCTCCCGCACCTGGTTTGATGAGTACAACCGCCGCATGAATGTCGCCAACGAAGCCAGCAAGGCCCGCCTTGAGCGCTTGCAGAACCTGTTGAAGCAAATCAAATCCAGCCCCACGGCCCCCCATCCCGGCAGCACCATACCGTCATCTACACCTCCTGCTACGACGACCGCGCCCGGCACGCCTACCATGCCCTGAAGATTCAGCAACCTAAAGATTCAGCAACACCCGGAGCATGTGAACAGACATAAAAAAAACCGCAGCTCAATGGCTGCGGTTTTTTGCGTCAGGCGAAAAGATGCCCTCAGGTGTACATCACACTTCCGGGCGCATGGCCGGGAACAGGATCACATCACGGATGGATGCGGAATCAGTGAAGTACATCACCAGACGGTCGATACCAATGCCCTCACCAGCGGTCGGGGGCAAGCCGTACTCCAGCGCATTAACGTAATCGGCATCATAGAACATAGCCTCATCGTCGCCCGCGTCCTTCTCTGCTACCTGCTGCATGAAACGTTCAGCCTGATCTTCAGGGTCGTTCAGCTCAGAGAAGCCGTTGGCAATTTCACGACCACCGATGAAGAACTCGAAGCGATCCGTGACGTGGGGATTGTCATCATTACGGCGCGCCAGCGGAGACACCTCAGCAGGATACTCGGTAATGAAGGTGGGCTGATCCAGACGGTGCTCGGCAGTAGCTTCAAAGATTTCGGTCTGCAGTTTACCCAGACCCCAGGTCGGCTTGACGTCCACTCGCAGTGACTTGGCCAGCGCCTTGGCCTGATCAAAGTCAGTCAGCTGCTCCAGACGAATTTCCGGATTGAAGTGCACGATGGACTCCAGCATGCTCATGCGTACGAAAGGTTTACCCAGATCGTACTCGGCACCCTGATATTTCAGTGTCGTGGTCCCCAGAATGTCCTGCGCCAGGGTGCGCAGCAGCTCCTCGGTCAGGTCCATCAGATCTTTGTAATCTGCATAGGCCTGATAGAACTCCATCATGGTGAACTCAGGATTGTGACGCGTAGACAGGCCTTCGTTACGGAAGTTGCGGTTAATTTCGAATACGCGCTCAAAACCACCCACCACCAGACGCTTCAGATACAGCTCAGGGGCAATACGCAGGTACATGTCACGATCCAGCGCATTGTGATGAGTAATGAACGGACGTGCTGAAGCACCACCGGGAATCACCTGCAGCATGGGTGTTTCCACCTCAAGGAACTGACGGTCCCCCATAAAGCGGCGGATACCGGCAACGATCTGCGAGCGCACACGGAATACATTGCGCGACTCTTCATTGCTGATCAGGTCCACATAGCGCTGGCGATAACGCATTTCGGTATCCTGCAAACCTTTGTGTTTGTCCGGCAACGGACGCAGCGCCTTGGTCAGCAGGCGTGGCGTAGTCATGTCAACGTACAGGTCGCCCTTGCCTGACTTGTGCAGCACACCCTCGGCGGCAACGATATCACCCAGATCCCAGGTCTTGATGTCTTCCAGCACATCGGCTTCCAGACCTTTGCGATTAACGTACAGCTGCAGACGGCCGCTGACGTCCTGAATCACCATGAAAGCACCACGGTTCAGCATCAGACGACCGCTCACCTTCACCTTCAGGCCCAGCGCTTCCAGCTCTTCCTTGCTCTTGTCGCCATACTGCGAGAGCAGATCGCCAAGGAAGTGATCACGGCGGAAATCGTTAGGGAAGGCTACGCCCTTGGAACGCAGCTGCTGAAGGCGCTCGCGGCGCAAGGCGACCAGTTTGTTTTCGTCCTGCTCAACAGAGACAGTTTTGCTTTCATTGCTCATCAGGGGTAAATCCTGTTGCAGGTATAGATCCTGTTACGTGGAAAGGGGCTGTGTCTGCCACAGCCCTGTTTCGTTTCGCTATCGCTTACAGACCGGCCTTGAGACTGGCGACAATAAACTTGTCCAGGTCACCATCCAGCACCGACTGGGTATTACGAGTCTCTACGCCGGTACGCAGATCCTTGATCCGCGCGTCATCCAGTACGTAGGAGCGAATCTGGCTGCCCCAACCGATGTCGGCCTTGGAGTCTTCCAGCTCCTGTGCGGCTTCGCGACGCTTCTGCATCTCCAGCTCGTACAGTTTCGCCTTCAGCTGCTTCATGGCGAAATCACGGTTCTGGTGCTGTGAGCGCTGGCTCTGACACGCCACTACCGTGTTGGTAGGAACGTGGGTGATACGCACCGCGGACTCAGTTCGGTTAACGTGCTGACCACCGGCACCGGAGGCACGGTAGACGTCAACACGCAGGTCAGCCGGATTGATTTCGATGTTGACGTTGTCATCGATTTCAGGCGACACGAAAACGGAAGAGAACGAGGTATGACGACGATTGCCGGAGTCAAACGGTGATTTACGCACCAGACGGTGAACACCGGTTTCGGTACGCAGCCAGCCATAGGCATACTCGCCTTCGAAGCGGATGGTGGCACTCTTAATACCCGCCACTTCGCCATCAGACACTTCGATAATTTCGGTCTTGAAGCCCTTGGCTTCACCCCAGCGCAGGTACATACGCAGCAGCATGCTGGCCCAGTCCTGTGCTTCGGTACCGCCGGAGCCTGCCTGAATATCCAGGAAAGCGTGGTTGGGATCGGCCTCACCGGAGAACATACGGCGGAACTCAAGCTTCTCAAGCTCGGTCGCCAGGCTGTCGAGTTCGGTTTCGACATCGGCCACTGCGTCTTCATCTTCCTCGGCAGCTGCCATTTCCAGCAGTTCGCGGGCGTCCTGCAGACCCTGCTCCATACTCTCCAGCGTCGTCACGATCTGGTCCAGAGCCACTCGCTCCTTACCCAAGTTCTGCGCCACTTCCGGATTGTTCCAGATAGTGGGGTCTTCAAGTTCGCGGGTTACTTCGACCAAGCGTTCTTTCTTGGTATCGAAGTCAAAGATACCCCCTCAGCGCATCAGAGCGCTCCTGAAGGTCTTTAATGCGTAAAACAATCGGGTTGATTTCCATCAGCGTGGCCTTGTCTGTTCAGCTGTGACGGTATGATCAGATGAGTGATCGAACAAACCGGGCATTTTAGCCGAAGATGGCCCATGGATAAATGACTGAGCAGAAACTGCTTGGCGTCAGGACGGCGGGATACAGGGGAGAAAGAAGCAGCCAATCGCTGCTTCTGATTAACGTACTTATCAGACGAGCAAAGTGTGCGGCGACATATACCTACACTTTTTCAAAGGTTCCACAGCTGTACAGCTGCTGATCAGCCATCAGCAAATGGCCCCTGGCCATCACGGTATGGATGTGCAGGTTGTCATCCAGCAGCAGCAAATCAGCATCAGCGCCGACCGCAATACGCCCCTTGCGCTGCAAGCCCAGCAGCCGTGCCGGGTTGAAAGAAGCCACCTGAATGGCATCAGCGAAGGGCACACCCGCCCTGATCGCATCCAGCACAGCCACCCACAGACTACCCAGCTGCCCCACATCCAGCCCGATCAGATTGGCCTGCTCATCAAAGACCGGCAGGCTGGCCTGACCATCCGAGCTGAAGCTGATCTGCGACAAGGGCACCCCCGCTTCCAGCAGGCGCGACAGCCCCTGTCCACAAGGCACTTCTCCCCATTTAAGGAACTGCTCGGAGGTGCTGGTTGTCAGGTCAATGAAGCCCCCCTCACTGGCAAAGGCGACGCCTTGCTCAAACAGCGAGCGGTTACGGTTGATATGAGTCACCTGCAGCTGCCGCTTGGGAATATCAGTGCTGGCAAACAGCTGCTCGATCAGCGCCAGTTGCTCAGGGGCATCACCCATATGTACCAGCACCGTACCTGCTTTACCCGCCAGCATGCCACCGACACGCGCCGCCGCGACGACTTTCTTGAACTCGTTCAGGGTCGGCTGCGATGAGCGGTGATCCGCCAGTGCTACCTCACCCACTCCCAGCATGACATCCACCAGCATCAGGTCACGCTCGACGCTGCCCGTCAGGGTGGTCACCGGTATCTGATAAGAACCAGTGTGACAGTAAGCACTGATGCCCTCATGATTGAGTGCCCGAGCCTTGGCGACCAGATCTTCCAGTGAACGGCTCACGGCATCGGTTCCTAATGCACCGATGACAGTGGTCACCCCTGCCCTGATGGCCTGGGACAACTGCAGTTCAGGCGTTCGGGTATGAGGGCCGCCCTCGCCACCACCGCCGGTGATATGCACCAGAGAGTCCACCAAGCCAGGCACCAGACGGCGTCCGCCGGCATCCACCTCCAGCAGAGGGGTCGATACCTGCAGACTGATCCTGTCATCTACCGCGGCAATACGGCCATCACAAATCAGTACATCGCGGACACCCAACGGCGCCGGAGCATAGATATCAGCGTTACGGATCAGCGTCAGCATGGGGATTCTCCTGTCAGGCCGTACGTGGACGCAGGTGTGCGTGCCAGCGATTTTCCAGCGCCTTGACCGCCGCAACAATAGCGAACGTAACACACAGGTAGATCAGCCCCGACGTCAGGAAGGCCTCAAACGGGCTGTAATAACGGGAGTTCACCAAACGTGCAACACCGGTCAAATCGTTGAGGGTAATGATGCCAGCCACTGAACTACCATGCAGCATGAAAATAATTTCATTGCTGTAGGCGTGCAGTGCTCGCCGTGCAGCACTGGGCAGAATAATGCGGAACATGCGCTTGAACGGGCTCATGCCGTAGGCGACGGCCGCCTCCACTTCACCATGCGGTGTGGCTGCAATGGCGCCGCGAATAATTTCGGCACTGTAGGCTGCGGTATTGAGAGTGAAAGACAACAACGCGCAGAAGTACGCTTCCTTGAACAGATCCCAGGCCCAGGTGGTTTTCAACCACTCCCACTGCCCCAGACCGAAATAGATGATGAACAGTTGTACCAGCAGAGGCGTGCCGCGGAAGAAATAGATATACCCCCAGGCGAACCAGCTGACCGCCTTGATGCTCGACTGACGCATCAGGGCCAAAGGCAGTGCAATACAGAAACCGATCACCAGAGACAGTGCGACCAGCTGCAGGGTCAGCCCCAGCCCCTGCATATACAGCGGCCAGTTATCCGCAATAATTGAAAAATCCATACTCAGGCTCTCCGGTAGGCTTTGCCGTAATGACGCTCAGCCCAGTGCAACAACAGCACCGAGACGGTAGTAAACAGCAGGAAAATGGCAGCCACGACCATATAGAAAGTGAATGGCAGCTTGGTAGCTCCCGCCGCAAGGCCTGCCTTGCGCACCATATCATCAAGACCGATGACCGATACCAGTGCCGTCGTCTTGAGCAGTACCAGCCAGTTGTTGCCCAGTCCAGGCAAGGCATGACGCATCAACTGCGGCACCATAACCCGCCAGAAAATCTGTCCGGCTCGCATGCCGTAGGCCATCGCCGCTTCACGCTGACCTTTATCCACGGCCAGATAGGCACCGCGCAGGGTTTCAGCCATGTAGGCACCAAAAATAAACCCGATGGACAATACCCCGGCGATAAAGGGGTCGATATCAATGTAATCTTCATAACCCAGTGCCAGCGCAGCATTGTTGACCGCCACCTGACCGCCGAAAAAGATCAGCAGCATCAATACCAGATCAGGAATACCACGAATCACCGTGGTGTATACCGCAGCAACACTGCGTAAAAACCGCGAGGTGGACAGCTTGGCTAGCGCAGTGAGAGTGCCCAGCACCAACGCCACCACTAATGAACACAGACCCACTTCAATAGTGAGCGAGGCGCCCTCAAGGAGCATCGGCCCGTAGCCACGCAAATCTAACATGGAGATACCTTCGTCAAACGGGGCTCACCCGTTCGTTTGTCATCAGTCTGCCGGTCCGGTCAGGGCCCGGCAGCATCACCGGCAGACTCCGCAGAGCCTGCCGGCACTCCACTAACAGCGATTACTTGCCGTAGATGTCGAAGGAGAAGTATTTCTTCGCCACTTCGTCATATTTACCGTTGGCGCGGATATCAGCGATAGCCTTGTTGAACTTCTCAACCAGGTCGGTGTCCTGTTTGCGAATAGCAATACCGGCACCTTCCTCGCTCAACTGGATAGGTTCACCGATGAAGGCATAGTTGGCACCTTCAGGCTTTTTCAGGAAGCCGTCTTCGCCTGCCACCGCATCCAGCAACAGGGCATCGACACGACCGGCCTGCAGGTCAAGGTAAGCCTCGTCCTGTGTGCCGTAACGCACGATTTCTGCATCGGGATAATGCTCGGTTGCATACTTGTCGTGAATGGTTTCACGCTGCACGCCGATTTTCTTGCCTTTCAGGCCGTCGGCACTGATCACCAGGCTGCTGCCCTTGGGCGCGATGAACTCAGCCGGGCTGTTGTAGTACTTGTCAGAGAAGGCGACCTTCTTCTTGCGCTCTTCGGTGATGGACATGGAGGCGATGATGGCATCGTATTTACGTGCCAGCAGCGCAGGGATGATACCGTCCCAGTCCTGCTTGACGAATTCGCATTTGGCTTGCATCTGTTCGCACAGGGTCTTGGCGATATCGATGTCGAAACCGACCAGCTCACCTTCAGGAGTGACTGAACTGAACGGAGGGTAGGCACCCTCAACACCGATACGGATGTTGTTCCAATCCTTCGCCTGCACTTGAGCCATGCTCAGACCTGCAACCAGGGCTGTGACGGTCAGGAGTTTCTTCATCTGTACTGCTCCTAGATAGTTTTTCTGATCACCATCCGGCTATGGAATACCTGACGCCTACCGCCCGGCACCCACAACGGACAAACGGAGTTTGAGTATAGAAAGCGCTTGCAGAACACGCCTGTTCAAAAGCCTGCCGACGTCCACTGCATCTCGCTCACAGCATCAGGCTGTGGCTTGATCAGCGGAAGACAGGCATGCCATTAATACTGGGTAGACAGGAACTGCCGCACCCGCTCGGAACGCGGTTGGGTAAAGAATTCGCTGGGAGGTGCCAGCTCTTCGATCTGTCCCTGATGCAGGAACATCACTTGTGACGACACATCGCGGGCAAAGGACATTTCGTGGGTCACCACAATCATGGTGCGCCCTTCCTCGGCCAGCTCACGCATCACCTTGAGCACTTCGCCCACCAGCTCAGGATCCAGTGCAGAGGTCGGTTCATCAAACAGAATGACCTCAGGGTCCATCGCCAGAGCACGCGCAATGGCCGCACGCTGCTGCTGTCCACCCGACAGGTGTGCCGGGTAATAATCACGACGCTCGTACAGCCCGACACGCTGCAGCAGGGCATGAGCACGCTCGGTCGCCTCGGCGCGTGACTGGCCAAGGACGTGCACGGGTGCTTCGATGATATTCTGCAGCACGGTCATATGCCCCCACAGGTTGAACCCCTGGAACACCATCGACAGCTTGGAGCGAATACGCTCTACCTGTCGCATGTTTTTCGGGGTCCGCTCTCCACGGACATCGGGCCTGGTCATTTCAATCAGCTCACCCTTAACCCGTACGTCGCCATCATTGGGCATTTCCAGCAGGTTCAGACAACGCAGGAAGGTGCTTTTCCCTGAGCCGGAGGAGCCCAGAATGGAAATCACATCTCCTTTGTTAGCAGTCAGGGATACCTTGTCCAGTACCCGGTGATTACCGAAGGATTTGCTCAGGTCGGTGACTTCTAGGGTCGCTTGTGACATCGAAACTACCTTTTATATAAATCGCTTTATAAATATCGAGCTGTAGTGAGATCGTGATCCGTTAAGACTAGATCGTCTGTACAGGGCTGCAACCCGGAGTTAACTGACAGCCGGCAACCAGTCTGCAAGGGCAGTGCCAGTTGTGGCGACCAGTCGTCGTGCAATCTCCGTTGCATCTATTGAGGGCATGTGTGGGGTAGTCATTTTGCATCCCATTGTTTTTATTATTAGCGGGTCTCATTACTACCATAAGACGAGGGAAATGGACCCCGGTGGAGCCCATTTTCAACAGTTCAGGTCGCGATTATAAAAATTGCACAACCTCAAGCAGTCAATCCGATGAATTCGCTGCTTGCCAACATCACATACAACCTAACGAGGCTCCAGGTAATCCACCATTAACTGCAGACTGACCTCACCCCGAAACTCATTCACATCCAGTTTGTAAACTACATACGCGCGCTTGCAGGCACTCGGCCAGACGGACAGATCAGCATTAAAATGAATCGCGTCCAGTTGTGTCCGCCCCGACAGGGTGCGCAATTGTAGTTTAAGATGGCGCTCACCGACCACCCGTTGTTGCAGCAGCTCAAATTCACCGGCAAACAGTGGCTCAGGAAAATGCTGCCCCCAAGGCCCGGACTTACGCAAAAGCCAGGCATTGTCGAGGCTCAGCTCCTGTTCGTGCAACTCACCGTCCACTTCAATTACCGCCTGCAGATCCTCCTCGCTCATCATCGTGCGAACCTGCTGTTCAAAGGCCAGCTTGAAGTCATCAAAGGCGCCGTCACGCAGCGTCAGGCCTGCCGCCATGGCGTGCCCCCCAAACTTGGCGATCAGCTCGGGGTAGCGTACATCCACCGCCGCCAGCGCATCACGAATATGCAGTCCTGCAATAGACCGGGCCGACCCCTTGATCTCTCCCTGCTCTCCCTGTGCAAAGGCAATGACCGGACGGTGCACCCGTTCCTTGATGCGTGACGCAAGAATACCGATTACACCCTGATGCCAGTCAGGATGGTAAAGACAGAGCCCCCAGGGCAGCCCATCCTTATCCAGCTCCAGCCGATCCAGATGATGCAGCGCCTGATGCTGCATGTCCTGCTCGATTTCACGCCGCGCCAGATTCATTTCGTTGAGCTGGCTGGCATAAAAGTCAGCCAGAGGAACGGTATCCGTCAGCAGACACTCAATACCAACCGACATGTCATCCAGACGCCCGGCCGCATTCAGTCGTGGCGCCACGGCAAAACCCAGGTCTGCAGCGGTGATACGACTATGATCACGCCCGGCCACCCGCAGCAGCGCCAGAATACCGGGGCGCGCCTTGCCAGCCCGAATACGCTGCAGCCCCTGATGCACCAGAATGCGATTATTGGTATCCAGCGACACCACGTCAGCGACGGTCCCCAGAGCCACAATATCCAGATAGCACGCCAGATTAGGCTTGGCACGCTCAGCAAACCAGCCACGCTGCTCCAGCTCTCGGCGTAACGCCACCAGAACATAGAACATGACCCCCACGCCACATAACGCTTTGCTGGGGAAGCTACAGCCAGGCTGATTGGGGTTAACGATAGCGTGGGCTTGTGGTAATTCGTCACCGGCCAGGTGATGATCGGTTACCACCACCTGCCAGCCGCGCGCTTTGGCAGCTTCAACACCGGCGATACTGGCAATGCCGTTATCCACCGTAATCAGCAAGTCGATATCGGCAGGCAGGTCTGCCACCAGCTCCGGTGACAAGCCATAGCCATACTCAAAACGATTGGGCACCTGAAAACCGACCTGTGCGGCCCCCATATCTCTCAAACCCAGTACCCCCAGAGCCGTACTAGTCGCCCCATCACAGTCGAAGTCACCGACAATACAAATGGTTGAACCACGCTGGACATGATCGGCAATCAGCTGGGTTGCCTCAGCCATTCCTTTCAACTGTTCTGCAGCCAGCAAATGCTCCACATTACGAGCCAGCTGACTATCGTGCTGTATACCACGAGCCGCATAGATACGGGCCAGAAGGGGTGGAAGGGATTGCAGCGCAGCTGGCAGCTCTGTCGGAAGAGGGCGTGTACGGATCAGTTTTTGGGTTGCCATGTTTTTGCAATGCCACTGGCTGGAGAAATAGCACTACCAGCTCAGGGAGCTGGCAGCCAGGATGAGGTTCGCCCGGTCAGATGATACGCGAGCAAGCCAACCCACTCACGCAAGCCAACTGACAAGGTGAATAGGTTTTCGGAAAGATTGGTATTGATATGCGACTGCCCAGGCGGAAAACTGCGATAGTCCACCGGATAGGCGACTACATTCCAGCCTCGCTTACGAAAGACACCCACGGCCCGGGGCATATGGAAGGCCGACGTCACCAGCAGCCAGGGCCGCGGATCCTGATAGTGCCAAGGCTGCAGATTACTGGCATTTTCCCAGGTATTGCGTGCTTTGTGCTCAAACACGATATCGGCCTTGACCCCCGCATCGCGCAACCAGCGCTCAGCCACAATAGCGCCACTGATATGCTGTGCCAGTGGATTACCGCTGGCACCACTCACCAGAACTTTGGCTTGCGGATAACTCTGCAACAGCGGCAGCAATGCCATGTACCGCTCAGCGGCCCAGTTGAACTCTTCGGTACCGCGGGCTTTGGATAACTCCGCCTCTTCCCCGCCCCCCAGGACAATAATCCCGGCGATGTCTGTCGTCAGTGGCGCCCGCTGAAAACGATCCTCCAGAGGTTGCAGAAGATAGTCCCCCACGGGCCACACGCTCAACAGGGCAAAAAACAGGATGACGCCCGCCAGCAGATGCTGACCCAGGCGACGACCAGCACGGATCAACCACCAGGCAAAAAAAAGCAGCACCAGACACAGCTGCTCCGGTCTCATCAGGAACCAGAACAGCTTGGCAGCATAATACAGCAGTGATTCCATTCACATTCCAACAGCAGTCACAGGCAACTCCACCAAAGGCCTACTCACGACAGAGCCAGTCAGTACAGAACCGTCCTGGTGGAGGCCTGTGAACCGACTTGCGGCAGTATGTGATTGGGCTCTCAGATTTTCAGGGTCGCAGCCATGTATCCCTGCACCTGCTGCAAATCATTGGCCAGCACCTGGTAGCGCTCATTACGCTCGAACAGATCGGCCATGGCCTCAGGCAGAGCCGGAGTCTGCAGTTCCGCCTTGATAATGGCATCAGGGAATTTGACGGGATGTGCCGTGGCCAGTGTCACCATAGGTACATGGTTATCCCGGCGACAGGCGCGTGCAGCACGAACACCAATGGCCGTATGCGGATCAAGCAGGTAGCCCGTCTCGGCATGCACCTCGGCAATTGTCGCAACAGTGTCATCATCATTGACGCAGAAGCTGTCAAACAGCTCGCGTACGGACTCCCAGCGGGCAGGATCAAGACTGACCGATTCGTTGCGGAAGCGCTGCATTAGGTCATTGATAGCGGCGCCATCACGGCCATAGATATCAAACAGCATGCGCTCAAAGTTGCTGGATACCATGATGTCCATGGAAGGTGACAAGGTATGCACCAGACCCTGACGGCTCATGTCGTTACTGCTGATCGCACGATGAAGAATATCGTTGCGGTTAGTAGCGACCACCAGCTGCTGAATCGGCAGCCCCATCTGCTTGGCCAGATAACCGGCGAAGATATCGCCAAAGTTACCGGTCGGTACCGAGAACGACACTTCGCGATCCGGTGCTCCCAGCGCCAGACCTGCGGCAAAGTAATAAACGATCTGAGACATGATGCGTGCCCAGTTGATCGAGTTGACCGCACCGAGTCGAGCACCTTTGAGGAAGGCCTGATTGGCGAAGCTGTCCTTGACCATCTGCTGGCAGTCATCGAAATTGCCTTCCAGAGCGATGTTATGGACATTATCGGCCAGCACCGTCGTCATCTGTCGGCGCTGAACTTCGGATACGCGCTGGTAAGGATGCAGAATAAAAATATCCACATGCTCACAGTGACGGCAGCCTTCGATAGCGGCGGAACCGGTGTCCCCCGATGTTGCTCCCATGATCACCAGACGCTCACCGCGCTTGGCCAGCACGTGATCCATCAGACGACCCAACAGCTGCAGGGCAAAATCCTTGAACGCCAGTGTCGGGCCATGGAACAGCTCCAGCACCCACTCATTGCTGTCGAGCTGCTGTAACGGTGCGACGGCACGATGACGGAACACTTTGTAGGTGTCGTCAATCATAGTTTTCAGGTCAGCGTCAGCAATAGCGCCAGCGACGAAAGGCTGAATCACCTTGAAGGCCAGATCAGCGTAAGAAAGCCCACGCCAGCTGGTGATTTCTTCCTTGCTGAAGCTAGGCAGTTGCTCGGGTACATAGAGCCCACCATCACTGGCCAGACCGGCCAGCAACACTTCCTCAAAGCCCAGCACCGGCGCTTGGCCACGAGTACTGATATATTTCATTGCTGCTTCCTCAGGCCAGATCCAGATGTTCCACACGCATCCGGGTTACCTGCCCCTGTACGTCGTCCAGTTGTTCAATGGCCGCAATGGCCTGATTCATATTACCTTCACGCACCTGCTTGGTGAGGATGATCACCGGAGCATTGGCTGTGCCATGTTCTTTCTGCAGCAGGGCTTCAATGCTGATCCCGGCATCACTCAGGATGCGGGTAATCTGTGCCAGCACGCCGGGCTTTTCTTTAACCTGCATGCGCAGGTAGTAAGCGGTTTCGATCTCATCAACCTGCACAACAGGGAGGTCAGACAGATGATCTGGCTGGAACGCCAAGTGCGGAACACGGTTGTTCGGATCAGCAGTCAGGGTACGGGTGACATCAATAATGTCAGCCACTACCGCAGAGGCAGTTGGCTCAGCACCCGCACCGGCGCCGTAGTAAAGGGTAGGACCGACAGCATCGCCCTGCACCATGACAGCGTTTTTCACGCCATTAACCGCTGCCAGCAGACACTTGGTTGGAATAAGCGTCGGATGTACACGCAGTTCAACACCATTTACGGTACGACGGGCAATCCCCAAATGCTTGATGGTGTACCCCAGCGCTTCGGCATAGGTGACATCTTCAGGTGCAATCCGGCTGATCCCTTCAGTAAAGGTACGTTCAAACTGCAATGGGATACCAAAGGCCAGCGAACCCAGGATCGTCAGCTTGTGCGCAGCATCGATGCCTTCTACATCGAAGGTCGGATCCGCCTCAGCGTAACCCAGCGCCTGCGCTTCTTTCAGCACATCGGCAAAGTCACGCCCCTTCTCCCGCATTTCGGTAAGGATGAAGTTGCCAGTGCCATTGATGATACCTGCCACCCATTGGATGGTGTTGGCGGAAAGACCTTCGCGGATCGCTTTGATAATCGGAATACCGCCTGCCACAGAAGCCTCAAAAGCAACCATGACTTTGTTTTCACGGGCAGCAGCAAAAATCTCGTTACCATGCACAGCAATCAGGGCCTTGTTGGCAGTGACCACATGTTTGCCATTTCTGATGGCCGTCATGACCAGCTCATGGGCATTGTCATAGCCGCCGATCAGCTCAACAAGAATGTCAATGTCAGGGTCGTTGGCCACGTCCATAATATCCGTAGTCGTGCGAATGCCAGCCAGATCCAGTTCAGGACGAGGGCGACGAATACTGACCAGATCAATAACAATCTGGCGACCAGCACGACGGGAGATTTCTTCAGCGTTGCGTTTGAGGACGTTGAGAGTACCCGCACCAACGGTACCCAAGCCACACAGGCCAACTTTGACAGGTTTCAAATTTTTACCCCATTTCACAGGTTGCTCTGCACCACCTTCATATGTCCTTAAGGACGGTGGGTGGTTCAGTGTCGTCGCGCAAGAATGCGACGAGATTCAGACGGCGGAAAATTCTGCGGCAATCAGTCAGGACGACAGGCCAGATATTGAGCACAGAGGTCATCTTTCACCCCACACACTCTGGCTATATATCAACCTCAACCACAGGCTGCCTGATAAAGGACTGTACACATTAAGTGGCCGGATTGCTGCTGTCAACGCAGGAACGGCGGGCCTTTGATGCTTTTACCTGCGCATA
Source organism: Pokkaliibacter plantistimulans (assembly GCF_003194385.1). GTDB lineage: Bacteria > Pseudomonadota > Gammaproteobacteria > Pseudomonadales > Balneatricaceae > Pokkaliibacter > Pokkaliibacter plantistimulans. The sequence goes on along the minus strand of NZ_LAPT01000123.1, from coordinate 8,017 downwards.
AGCAAAACACCGTATCGATATGCGATACGGTGTCATGCAAGCACAAGAAAGCCTCAGATAGAGAAGGGGATAAATCACAACCCCATGGATTTTGCCAACTCGTCTGCAGGCATATAGCCGGGAATGACGCGACCATCTTCCATGACCAGCGTAGGTGTTCCCGTTACACCGATGCGCTGTCCTAAGCGATAGTCGTTGGCAACGGCATTATCACAATTCTTGCTTGCAGGAACGGCGCCTGTTTTCGCTTCGGTCAGTGCCTGCTGAGGATCATCTGAACACCATACTGACACCATCTTGTCGTAGGTGGGGCTATTAATACCGGTGCGAGGGAAGGCCAGATAATTCACTTCAATTCCCTTTGCATTCAGTGCACCAATTTCTTTATGCAGCATGCGGCAATAGCCACAGTCAACATCGGTAAATACAAAGAGCCTGGCTTTACGCTGCCCTTCTGCCGGGAAAACAATCGCAGCATCTTTGGGCACACTCGCCATCAGCTGTGCCCGCGCCTTATTCTGCTTGGCTTCGGTCAAATTGATGAAGCCCTTGTCACTGACTTCGAACAGATTACCAGCGACAAAATGCTTACCGTCCTTGCTGGCATAGAGCATATCGCCCGTGCCCAATGCCACTTCATACATCCCATCGATGGCAGCCGGAGTGATCTCGGTAATGGGCAGACCGGGATAGGCTTTATCCAGCTCCGCACGAATAACCTCTTCCGGCGTAGCGGCCAGCACAGAATGACTGCAGAGCAGAGCCGCCACTAGGGCAAGGCGCTTGAATATCATGACATCACCTCGGCTATTTCAAAATTCGCTCGCACATACCGATGAGACTGAAATGGCATGGCTAAGTTCCCTCTCCCTGCACAGCACCTCACGGCGGTGACGCAGGTCTGCGAAGTGGGCTACGCTACCCCAATTCATCTTTAACGGCAACGCACTACCGTTGTCAGCGTCATCCACGCGGATGATGCTCTGCATGGATCTGCTGCAAACGCACACGAGCCACGTGGGTATAGATCTGCGTCGTCGATAAATCACTGTGCCCCAACAACATCTGCACCACCCGCAAGTCTGCGCCGTGATTGAGCAGATGAGTGGCAAAAGCATGACGCAAGGTATGAGGAGAAATCTCGGTACTAATCCCGGCAGTCAGCGCATGACGCTTGATCGCGTGCCAGAAGGTCTGGCGTGTCATAGCGACACCCCGGTTAGACGGAAACAGCACCGGACTTTCCCCTTTCAACAATGCAGGACGTCCATCACGACAATAACGCTCCAGCCAGAACAGCGCCTCCTCCCCCAATGGCACCAGACGTTCCTTACTGCCCTTACCCCAGATTCGAACCAGCCCCTGACTCAAGCTAAGCTGACTCAATTCCAGCCCCACCAACTCACTGACACGCAGGCCTGATGCGTAAAGCACTTCAAGCATAGCGCGATCACGCAATCCCAGTGCCGTTTCAACATCCGGCGCCTGCAGCAGCGCTTCGACATCATCCTCGCTCAGGCTTTTTGGCAACGGGCGAACATGCTTGGGATGAGTGAGCAAGGCTGACGGATCTTCCTCCAGCCACTTTTCCCTTACCGCATACTGGTAAAAACCACGCAAACAGGACAGGTAGCGAGACACCGATGAGCTTTTCGCCTGTCTTTCAAACTGCCAGTACAGATAGTCCTGCAGGGTATCGGCATACGCGCCAAGCAGAGATAGCCCCCGCACCTCTGTCAACCAGTTCAGATAGGCAGTCAGATCACGACGATAGGCATCAAGACTGTGCTGACTCAGCCCCTTCTCCAACCACAAGGCATCCAGATAGTGGTCAATACGCTGTGCATCGATCATCGCGCCACAACACCTCTCCGACAGTCCGTAGGTAGTCATTGCCCAAAATGCAAAAAGGTGGCCTAGGCCACCTTTTTGAACGCTTCCGTGAACTGACAGCTTATTAGCCGTTGTTCTTGGCAACGATTTTTTCTTTGATACGTGCTGCTTTACCAGACAGGTCGCGCAGGTAGTACAGTTTAGCCTGACGAACGTCACCACGGCGCTTAACCGCGATGGATTCGATACTGGCACTGAAAGTCTGGAAAGTACGCTCTACGCCCACGCCGTGAGAAATCTTACGCAGGGTGAAAGCAGAGTTCAGACCACGGTTACGCTTACCGATTACAACGCCTTCAAAGGCCTGCAGACGGGCGCGATCACCTTCCACAACACGTACTTGTACAACCAGAGTGTCACCTGCGCCAAATGCAGGGACTTCTTTATTCATTTGTTCAGCTTCGATCTGCTGAATGATCAGGTTCTTGCTGCTCATCGCTCGCTCCTAATTTCTTGTCCGCATCGGCCTTATCTGCCTCGATACGGATAAATTCTGCCAAAAGCTTTTGCTGTTGTTTGGTCAGAGCCAGTCGTTCCAGTAATTCAGGTCTGCGCTGCCAGGTTCTACCCAGTTGCTGCTGCATTCTCCAGCGCTCAATCGCTGCATGATTGCCACTCAACAACACCGGCGGAACTGCCAGCCCTCTCATGTCTTCAGGGCGGGTATAGTGCGGACAATCAAGCAATCCTGCACTGAAGGAGTCCTGCTCAGCAGACCCTTCATGACCCAGCACCCCCGGAAGCATCCTCGCTACAGCATCGATCATCACCATGGCTGGCAGCTCACCGCCACTCAGCACAAAGTCACCTACCGACCACTCAGTATCAATCTCGGTTTGAATGACCCGCTCATCAATACCTTCGTAACGCCCGGCCACCAGAATCAGGGCGTCATGTCCAGCCAGCTCTCTTGCCCCCTGCTGATCCAGCTTGCGGCCTTGCGGCGACAGATAGATCACATGAGGCTTAACCTTGGAAGCCTGTTTAGCTGCATGAATTGCATCCGTTAACGGTTGCACCTTCATCAGCATGCCAGGCCCTCCCCCGTAGGGCCGGTCGTCTACAGTACGATGCCGGTCATGGGTAAAATCCCGTGGATTCCAGCACTGCAGACTAAGCTTGCCTTCTTTAACTGCCCGACCAGTGACGCCGTAGAGGCCTACAGCCCGGAACATCTCTGGAAACAGGGATACAACACCTATCCACACGTCATTGGCCTCAGAAACTGGGATCCCAGTCGACAACCAGACGCTGCTGCTCCAGGCTCACCTCCTTAACATGATGACCCAACAGATAGGGGATCAGACGTTCCTGATCATCAACACTACCTGCGCAGGGTCGGACCACAAGCACATCATTTGCGCCTGTTGCCATCAGATGATCAACCTCACCAAGGAGCACGCCCTCAGTGGTCGTCACCTGCAAACCTTCCAACTGATGCCAGTAATACTCACCTTCCTCAAGAGAAGGTAACTGGCCTTGATCAATGTTGATGTCAGCCTCGCAATACTGCCGGGCCAACTCACGATCATCACAACCTTTAATATGGGCTACCAAGCCCTGGCCATGAATACGCCATTGATCAATAACGATTTCTCGCCACTGACCGTTAAGCTGTAACTTCCAGGGAGTGTAGGCAAAGATGTTCTCCATCGGATCAGTAAAGGAATAGACCTTTACCCAGCCTTTTATGCCGTACACCGAGGTAATGCGCCCCATGACGAGCAGGTTTTCTTTGCTTTGCATCAGGCGATCCGGAAATCTCAGCTTATTACCCTATCAGTTACGCCGCAGCCTGGGCTTTGGCAGCTTCTTTGATCAGTTGGGCAACACGATCAGTAGGTTGTGCGCCTTTCTCGGTCCAGTAGGCAACGCGAGCCATGTCCAGGTTCAGACGCTGCTCACCACCACGGGCGATGGGGTTGAAGAAACCTACACGCTCAATAAAGCGACCGTCGCGTGCATTACGCTGGTCAGCAATAGTGATGTGGTAGAAAGGACGCTTTTTGGAGCCGCCACGAGCCAAACGGATAGTTACCATGTGCGATCGATCCTCTATTGAGTGTTGGATGGGTTTTGATATCGCCCACCGTTTTAGGAACCGGCAGCCCTCTCAGGGAAGTCTGCCGAGTCATAAGGCGCAGTATTCTACTTGCAGTGCCGAACTCAGGCAAAGGTTTTGTTTACTTTTTCAGCAGAGACACAACCACTTGCCAGCACCTGCAATGACGCAAAAAACCAGTTAACAGAAAAATCAAAGACGCGGCATGCCACCGCCCATTCCTGGTGGCAACATATTCTTCATGCCACGCATCATCTTCGCCAGACCACCTTTGCCGGAGATCTGCTTCATCATTTTTTGCATCTGCTTGTGCTGTTTCAGCAGTCTGTTGACGTCCTGTACCTGAGTGCCGGAACCCACGGCAATACGACGCTTGCGTGGACCGTTAATCAGATCAGGATTACGTCGCTCTTTGGGAGTCATGGAATTGATGATCGCTTCCATCTGCTTCATGTTCTTTTCGGCTGCGCCCATATCAGCATTCTGGGTCAGCTGCCCCATTCCCGGCAGTTTGGTCATCAGACCAGCCATGCCTCCCATGTTGCTCATCTGTTGCAGCTGATCACGGAAATCTTCCAGATCGAAACCTTTGCCTTTCTTCAGTTTGGACGCCAGCTTCTCAGCCTTGCTGCGGTCCATCTTCTGCTCAGCTTCTTCGATCAGCGACAGCACATCGCCCATACCAAGAATACGGGAAGCAACACGATCAGGATGGAAAGGTGACAGGGCTTCGGTTTTCTCACCAACCCCCAGAAACTTGATGGGCTTACCTGTAATGTAACGAACAGACAAGGCAGCACCGCCACGAGCATCGCCGTCGGTTTTGGTCAGAATGACCCCCGTCAATGGCAACACATCATTGAATGCCTTGGCAGTATTGGCAGCATCCTGACCCGTCATGGCATCTACCACAAACAGGGTCTCAATGGGCTTGACGGCAGCGTGAAGCTGCTTCACCTCCTCCATCATGGCTTCATCAACATGCAGACGGCCGGCAGTATCCAGCAATACCACGTCGTAGTGCTGAATTTTGGCGTGCTGAATAGCCGCCTGAGCGATGTCGAGCGGCTTTTGATTACTTTGACTGGGGAAGAAATTGACCCCGACTTCATTCGCCAGGGTTTCCAGCTGTTTGATAGCCGCAGGACGATAAACGTCCACCGAGACTACCATGACTGACTTCTTGTGCCGCTCTTTTAAGAAACGAGCCAGCTTACCGACAGAAGTGGTTTTACCCGCGCCTTGCAGACCCGCCATCATCACCACCGCGGGTGGCTGAGCCGACAGGTTGAGCGCCTCGTTAGCATCACCCATGATGCTGACCAGCTCCTGCTGGACGATTTTGATAAATACCTGCCCGGGGCTGAGGCTGCGCGTCACTTCCTGACCAATGGCACGTTCCTTGACCTTACCTATAAACTCCTTGACCACGGGCAGGGCAACATCCGCCTCAAGCAGGGCCATGCGCACATCACGCAACGCGTCTTTGACATTGTCCTCGGTAAGCTTGGCCTGGCCGGTAATATGCTTTAAGGTCTGGGATAAACGTTCCGTTAGATTGTCAAACATGATGTGCCCTTAATTGACGCCCGCCGATGATCACTGCCAGACGTACCTGTAAAAATCAAATTTCGGCTATTATATCCGACGCCTTGCCCAGGCACGAATGCCACTTTCAATAACATACGGATTTAACCCAATACCGTGCGGCCAGCCAATGCCAAGCGGGACAATGGATAGCTGATCAATGATTCTCTTCAGTGCCTATGCTCTTGCCGTTTTGGCCTACCTGATTGGAGGTGCGCTACAGGGCCGCGCCTTGATGAACAAGCCCGTCTGCAGTCGTAACCTGATTCTGATGCTCGGCCTGGCTGGTGCTATTGCACAGGCATTTTCACTTTCCCACACCCTGATCACCGACAATGGCCTGCGTTTTGATTTCTTTATTACGGCATCCCTGATCGCCTGCATCATTGTTCTGTTAGCCCTGGCCAGCATCCTTACCCGCCCGCTGGAAAACCTGCTGGTAGTGATCTATCCGATGGCTGCATTGACCGTCATTCTCAGCGCCCTGGTACCTGCGGAAGGGCAGTCTCATGAATATGACCCCGGCCTCGATCTGCATATTGCCTCCTCCATGATTGCCTATGCTTTCTTTACTCTGGCCTTGGTACAGGCACTGCTGCTGTCACGACAGAACTGGCAGCTCAAGCATCACAAGCCAAGCGCGCTGACCAAGGCTCTCCCGCCACTGATGACCATGGAAAAACTGTTATTCGAGTTAATCTGGGTGGGGCTGATTTTCCTGACCATAGGCTTGGGCAGCGGCTTCTTCTTTGTGGAGAATCTGTTTGTACAGCACCTGATCCACAAAACTATTCTGTCGATACTGGCCTGGTTTATCTTCGCCACGCTGCTGGTTGGCCACTATCGCTTTGGCTGGCGCAGCCGTACCGCAGTGCGCTGGACCATCGGTGGCTTTGTAGTACTTATGCTGAGTTTTTTTGGTACCAAACTGGTACTGGAATATATTCTTCACCGTGCCTGATGAGCAAAACACGCTATCAGCGACTAAACACAATAGGTCGGTAGCACTGATGCTTGACACTGCCCCGGCCGAGCGAATACAACTCTGTTTCCGATTCGCGTTACGAGGTTAACCCTGTCTTGAACGACATACCTATAGTGGCCTTAGTCATTATTCTGGTCATTCTTATTTTTCTTTCTGCGTTTTTCTCCAGCTCCGAGACAGGGATGATGTCCCTGAACCGTTATCGCCTCCGCCACCTCGTAAAAAGCAAACACAGAGGCGCCACACGAGCATCCAAGTTACTCGAACGCCCCGAGCGCCTTATTGGCGTCATCCTGATTGGTAACAACTTCGTAAATACTCTGCTGGCCTCGCTATCAGCCGTCATTGCGACACAGATCTGGGGTGATGCGGGTATCGCCATAGCCACCACTATACTGACCATTGTTATCATTATTTTTGGCGAAGTGACCCCCAAGACTTATGCGGCGCTGCACCCAGAACGTATTGCCTTTCCTGCTGCTGTAATCCTTACCCCCTTACTGACGTTACTGTCGCCTTTTGTATGGGCAGTCAATCAGATTACCAGCGGTATTATGCGTCTGTTCAGACTGCAGGCGAACACTGGCTCAGGTCACCACCTGAGCACAGAAGAACTGCGCACCATCGTGCACGAGGCGGGCGCACTGATGCCTCGTCGTAATCAGAACATGCTGCTCAGCATTCTTGACCTTGAACGAGTGTCAGTGAATGACATCATGATTCCGGCAAACGAGATTGAAGGCATAGACCTGGATGACGACCTTGAGGCCATCCTTGAGCAAATCGCCCGAAGCCGCTACACACGTCTCCCGCTTTACCAGGGTGAGATTAACAATGTAGTAGGCGTGTTACACATGCGCAGTGTAGCCAAGCTGATTAAATCGGACGAACCGGTTACCAAAGAACTGATTACCGAGCAGGCTTTTGAGCCCTACTTCATACCTGAAAACACCCCGCTGCACACACAGCTGCTTAACTTCCAGAAAGAAAACAAGCGGCTGGGTCTGGTGGTGGATGAATACGGCGATATTATTGGCGCCATCACACTGGAAGACATTCTGGAAGAGATCGTTGGCGAACTATCAACCAAAGAGGATGTAGAGGATCAGGATATTGTCCATCAGGATGATGGCAGCATCATCATTGACGGCACATCCAACATCCGTGATATCAACAAGGCACTGCATTGGGAGCTACCCACCGAAGGCCCAAAAACGATCAATGGCCTGATCGTCGAAACGCTGGAGGCCATTCCGCAGGCCAATACCTGCGTGCAAATTGGTGATTACCGCTTTGAGACGCTGCAAATCAAGGACAACCTTATAAAATCTGTACGCGCCTACAGCATCGAAGAGTAAGACAGCACTCCAAGCACATAACAAGGGAGCCAATGGTTCCCTTGTTACTTTCTGCACCACAGAGCAGCAATGCTGCAGGCCATCCAGGTCGACTGTTCACGATGCAATCCAACTCCAGCACTCCAGCACTCC
>NZ_LAPT01000122.1 GCF_003194385.1 Pokkaliibacter plantistimulans | reverse complement strand
GGGCGCATTATAGGCACTTCTGGGAGTCTGTCAACACTCTTCTCAACAAAATGCAAAACACCCTAAAACTGACCACCACAAGCGCAAAAGGCACCGAAGGGTCTTTATGCACTCAGATAATAAGAAGCACTATGACCAATCGCCATCGACATGCATCTGTCTTACTGAGGGCCGATAGGGCAATGGATCCACTATTGGTGTTCGCTCACAAAGAATGTCTGCCAGCAAGCGGCACGAGGCAGGCGCCAAAACCAGGCCATTGCGAAAATGGCCTGCATTTATGAACAAGCCTTTGACATTATCAAGAGCGCCGATCCAGGGAATTCCTGAGGGTGAGCCGGGACGCAAGCCTGCCCAGTGATGTTCTGGCTCTAGCGTCTGTAGTGCTGGCAGCAGCTTATTCGCAAAATGACGCAAGGCGATCGCAGCATCTGCTGTAGTTTCTTTAATGAAGTCACTGTATTCCAGTGTTGAACCCACCAGGATACGCCCGTCCGCTCGCGGGATAAGGTATTTGCCACCGTTCAGCACGGTTCTGTTTAACAGCCCCGGGTTGGCTTTAAATACCATCATCTGACCTCTGACAGGCTGGATAGGTACGTTAACACCCAACTCACTCAAAACGCGCTGACTCCAGGCTCCAGCACTGACCACCACTTTATCGGTATGCACCCATCCACGATCCGTCCGGCACCCCACAATACAGTCGTTCTGTATCTGAACCTCTTCGACCTGGGTATTTTCCAGCAGCGTGATATTCGGATGCTGAATAGCATACTGGCGTAAAGCCTGCCCCAGACGCGGGTTGCGTATACTCGCCACTTCCGGCATCCACAAGCCCCGTTCTACCTCTATATTGATAGCAGGCTCATAGCGCAGAATTTCATCGCGCAAGATCGTTTGCACCGGACGATAGTGCCGCCTCGCCCAGGCAAGAGCGTCTTCCTCATCCTCCACGCCCAGCATCAGAAGTCCTTTCTGGCGCAACTCAGGATCAATGTCCGTCATCTCTCGCAACTCTTGCGCCAAGTGAACATAAGCACTTTGAGACCAGCTCGCGAGAGCAGTGACCGGGTCACTGTAGCGCCAGGGATAAAGTGGGGAGACAATACCGCCTCCTGCCCAGGAAGCTTCCCGAGCAGCCATTCCCCGCTCAAGCAGCACTACTCGCAAGCCCGCCTCTGCCAATTCCTTGGCGCTGAGCAAACCAATCACACCTGCACCAATCAGAGCGACATCCGCCTGCACCTTTGGGGTATCTCCTCAACCTGAACTGACACTGGCAATAAAGCCGTATCAGACTACAATCCGGCACAGGACTAAATCACGGATGATTCAGGAGAACAAGCATGTTCTGTAAGCCTACAACCTCACAGGGATTTACCCTGACAGAGGCGATGGTGACTTTGGCCATCTTTGCAACCATTGCCACCTTCGCAGCCCCTTCCTTTTCTGACTTGATGATCAAGTACCGTATCAATGCCCAGACGGATCAGCTATACAGCGCCCTCTACACTGCCAGAATTCACGCTGTAGACAGTCGTCATCAGACGGTACTGTGCCCCAGCACCGATGGTTTCAGCTGCAACACCAGCTGGGAGCATGACTGGATTCTGTTTGAGGATCGCAATGAAAATAAACAGCGAGATACCGATGAGCCGCTAATCAGCACGCTGTCAGGCTCTCATCCGTCAATCTCCACGAGCTACCATGTTCGCCATGTAGCTTTCTCTCGTGCAGGCTCTACCAGTAACTTCGGTACATTTACCATATGCCCACCGGATCACAGTGCCGACAAAGCCAACGCCGTGATTCTCAGTATCAGCGGACGCCCCCGTTACGCGGTTGATAGCAATAACGATGGTATTAAGGAAAGCGGAAAAAACAGCAACATCAGTTGCGCTCAGGCTTCAGTAACCCAATCCAGTTAAGCAACACGACCAGCAGCAGTCCTATGCCGGCGCCAAGACTATTGGCCACCGCATCCAGCACATCCGGGGTGCGAGTGGTCAGGTTCTGCGCCAGCTCAATCAGTACACCGTAACAGGCAGCCGCAATAGCCCAGCGCCACGGCGCAATATTCCGCCAGCCCAGCGAATACAGCAGAGTGATACTGGCGTAAGCAATAAAGTGCTCCTGCTTGTCCGACAACGATGTCGCAGGCAAATCTTCTCCGGGCAGCAAGCTCAGCACGGTGACACTCACCCAGCACAGTATTGCAGCGACCTGCCATGTTCTGACAGACAAGCCCGATTGCGGCATCTTGATTTCCATTCCAGTGTTCCTTTAGATTGATGGGCGTTCAAACACAACCAGTACGCCTGCGTACCGTTGGACTTATCTGCAAAGCGGGTATCGTATAGTGGTTATTACCCGAGCTTCCCAAGCTCGTGAGGCGGGTTCGATTCCCGCTACCCGCTCCACTTCTCTTGACCTGTACAGTCCCTGCAACATATCAATTTAGTGAATGCTCCTGATACCTCTTTGAACCTAGACACAGCGCTCAGCATCAACACGTAAAGATATGGATATTTTTGTCAACCAAACTGCCGTTTATTGTCATTGCCTGTACCCACAGCATTGCTGACCATCAGTCCAGTCCAGGACGAAACTCTCCACACGCTGGACGCCATTGCGCTTATCAACAATAACAACATCCAGAGGCTGCTATGCGTTTGTTCAAACTGTCGATGCTTTGCGCATCTCTGCTATCGGTGCCTGTGGCCGAAGCAGCAAACTACTCCAACACTATTTTCTTTGGCGACAGCCTGACCGACTCCGGCTACTACGATGCCATTATTCAGGCCATCAATCCCGATGCAGGAAAATTCACCAGCAACCCCGGCAACGTATGGAGCGAGGACTTTGCCAGCCGTTTCGGCTACAGCGCAACACCCTCCAACCAGGGTGGAACTAACTACGCAGCCGGTGGGGCACGAGTCAGCGGCACCCCCGGGGTGGGTTCCTATCCGGCGACCACAGCCTCTCCTGTTACCACCCAAATCACCACTTACCTAAGCAGTACGGGAGGGAAAGCAGATCCCAATGCGCTTTATACCGTGTGGGCAGGCGCCAATGATCTGTTTGTTGCAGCAACAATGGATCTGGCCAGTGCTACCAGTTATCTGCAGACGACTATCGCAGAGCAGGTCACCGCGATTGCCACACTGAAAGCAGCAGGTGCCCGCTACATTATCGTTCCTACCATTCCCGATATAGGCAAAACACCATTCGGTCTCAGCAGCGGCACCACGGCGTCAGCGCAGTTGTCATTGCTATCCAGCACCTACACCAGCACCCTGCTGTCGGGCCTTAAATCCGCAGGCATCGCGGTCATCCCGGTTGATGTCACCACGCTGGTCGCTGAAGTCACCGCCAATCCTGGCCTGTATGGTTTTACTAATGTCACCGATCCACTCTGCGGCAGCGCGTCATCGCTGATCTGCTCGGCGGGCGTCAACTACACCGCCGGTGATGAACTGAACTATCTCTATGCCGATAGTGTTCATCCCACTTCTGCAGCCCATCAGATCCTCAGTGATTACGCTTACAGCATTATCGTCGCTCCCGAGTTTATCGCCGAAGTCGGTAAGCAGAGCATCGAACAGAACCGGCAGTGGCAACAAACGCTGCTGAGTCAGGCGCGCACGGCATCGCTGGGTACCATCGGCAGCAGCCAGTGGTGGCTGAATGCCACTGGCGGACATAGCAACGATGAGGGTGAGTTTGCCGGAGATCAGTCGCCTTACAGCATCAGCACAGGCGTCGATAAACGGCTTGATGATCAGCGCACACTCGGTTTTGCCCTGCACTACGCCCGCGCCGACAGCGATCTTGCACAAGGTGATGCCCAGCGCGACACACTTGGCTTTGCCCTGTATGGCGGCTATCAACGTGGAAGCTGGTATCTGAATGGACAGGTTGCGGTGAGCCGCAGTGACTACGATCTGTCACGCAAAATTGATCTGGGCATTGCCAAACGGACCATGGACGCCAATACCAAGAGCATTTCCTTTATGGCAGGTGCCGAGACGGGTTATGACTTCAGTTACGGTCGTCTGCATTATGGCCCTGTCGCCAGTCTTACTTTACAACGCATCAATCTCGACGGTTATCAGGAACACTCTGCTGACGGTGAAGCCGCCTCGCTCAAGTTTGATGAGCAGCAGTTTGACTCCGGTCTTGGCAGTGTTGGCTTGCAGCTCAACTGGCAAGGCGATCGCTGGCAACCCTATGCAAGAGTCAGCTGGTTCAAGGAGTTTGCTCAGGGCGATGACGATGTGACCGCCGCACTGGTGACCTTGCCTGCCTATAAATTCACTCTTCCCATCAGTGAGCGAGATGACAGCTTTGGTCAGGTCATGGCAGGTACTCAGGCCAGACTGGGTGACAAACTCAATCTGGACCTGCAGGCCAGCCGCCTTGTTTCCTACAGCAACACCTCGGCCACTTCCATCAGTGCGACCCTGCGTTACGCTTTCTGAGCACCTGACAGTACATTGAAACAAACCCTGCTCACCGTTGCGGTGAGCAGCGGTCCCCTTCCCCGGCAAAGCGCGTTAAACTGCCTGCTCTGTTCCATTTCAGGATGCACCGCCATGGCGCTGGCCCGTCTCTACTATATCCATGATCCGATGTGCAGCTGGTGCTGGGCATTTGCTCCTACCTGGGCGGCATTACGTGCAGCACTTCCCGAGGGAGTAAGCAGCGAGAGATTGCTGGGAGGGCTGGCTCCCGACAGCACAACCCCTATGCCACCTCAACAGCGTCAGCAGATTCAGCAGACCTGGCGCCACATCGAACATAACCTGGGCACGCCTTTCAATCATGCCTTCTGGACCGAATGTACACCGGTTCGCAGTACCTATCCGGCCTGCCGTGCCGTGATTGCTGCACGCTTCTGGGATGCCGAAGACGCCATGATTCGTGCCATTCAGGAAGCCTATTACCTCAACGCGCAAAATCCTGCTGAACCCTCCACCCTGGTCAGCTGCGCTCATGCCCTGGGCTTGCCGGTAGAGGCGTTTGCCGAACGACTTTACAGTGAACAAACCGAAATCCGCTTGCAGGAAGAGATTCAGCGGTGCGTGGAGTGGGGCGTGCGCGGTTTCCCCAGCTTGGTTCTGACCTTTCGTGACAAGCGCTATAACCTGACAGTGGACTATAATCATCCGCAACACATGGCTGACGAAATTTACACATTGCTGGGAATGCACTGACACACGGCAGCGAGCAGTGCTGCCGGATGGGTGACAGGCAGGCACTGCAGTGTTTCTCAGCGACAGAAACCACTGGATGGAAACGGAGTATCTATAACCCATGTTACGTAGCGCTTTCACCCTCTGCCTGCTGGCCACTCTGGCAGGTTGCAGTACCTCTCCTTTAGGCCGGCAGCAACTCAAACTGATGCCCGATGCCGAAGTTCAGCAGATGGGACTGCAGTCCTTTAATCAGATGAAAAAGGACACTCCCATCAGCAATGACAAAAAGCAGAATACCTATGTCAGCTGCGTGGCACAGAAAGTCGTCGCCGAAATTCCCTCCCAGTATGGCAAACAGGCCTGGGAAATCGTGGTATTCAAATCAGACGATGCCAACGCCTTTGCCCTGCCCGGCGGCAAGATAGGCGTCTACACAGGTCTGCTGAAGGTTGCCAAAAATCAGGACCAGCTGGCCGCCGTCATCGGGCATGAGGTCGGCCACGTTCTGGCTGGCCACTCCAACGAGCGCCTCTCCACCCAGTACGTCACACAGGCCGGGCTGTCGATTGCCAGTGCTGCTGCGGGCACTAACCAGAACAGCCAGCAGATGCTGCAACTACTGGGCGTCGGTGCCCAGTACGGAGTCATTCTGCCGTTCAGCCGCACGCAGGAAAGTGAAGCGGATCTGATTGGCCTGGACCTCATGGCCAGCGCCGGTTTCAATCCGGAGCAGAGCATCAGTCTGTGGCAGAACATGAGCAAAGAAGGCGGTGCGACACCACCGGAGCTGCTGTCAACGCACCCTGCGCCTGCACACCGCATTGACAACCTGCGAGCGCGCCTTGGTGTGGCCACACCGCTCTATCAACAGGCCCGTGCTCAGGGTAAACAACCCAACTGTAAAATCTGAATCCAGTAGCGCTGTTGACAGACGTGAACAGCGCTACTTGTGCGCCTTGCCGGGCCACAGCGCTGGCCGGGTCAGGGGTATCATCCCCTGGCAAAGGGAGTTACCATTGCCCGACATTCATAAACTGTAAAAAGGCCGTTCCATGCAAATCAGCAAACACTCAGTGGTTTCCATCCACTACACCCTGCGCAATGACGCTGGCGAGGAGCTGGACTCATCGGTTGGCGGACAACCACTGAATTACATTCAGGGCATGGGCAACCTGATCTCTGGTCTGGAAGAAGCACTGGAAGGTCGTCAGGCCGGTGAGAAACTGAATGTGACCGTTCCTGCCGAGAAGGCTTACGGCGAGCGTGAAGATCAGCTGGTACAGCAAGTTCCACTGACTGCTTTTGGCGGCGTTGAGAATATCGAGCCTGGCATGCGTTTCCATGCTGAAACCGATCACGGCCCCCATGTTGTAGTGGTATTGGAAGTGGATGACGAGCACGTTGTTGTCGACGGCAACCACCCACTGGCAGGCGAAACCCTGCACTTTGAAGTGGAAATCACCGAAGTACGTGAAGCCAGCCAGGACGAGCTGTCACATGGCCATGTACATGGCCCAGGTTGCGATCACTAAGAACGCATTGGCGTTCCAGATGTGTACACCTGACGCTGCGTCCAAATGCAGCAACAACAAAAAACCGCGGTTGATCCGCGGTTTTTTGTTTTTTTATCCCACCGATTCTGGTCGCTACTAACCGGCGTCATCACAATGGCTATCTGAGGATGCCCAGAGCTGGTAAGGCGTATTCCGATCTGCCCCATCACGCGGCAGCCAGCTGGCCAGTGGTGCACACTGACCACCACTGCACAGCTGCAATGCATTGGTAAAACCGGAGTCGGGCAGCGTCAGCTCAGGCACCGCCATATGACGCTGGCTCACCCACCAGCCCTGCTTGAGCACCGCATCGGCATCAGGCTCCATACCCGCTCCGCTGCCCTGCACCCGGTTCTCCGTCAGCACCAGCTTTGGCGGTTCTACTCGGTAATGCTCATGCCACTGTACGCGCTCTACCGAGTGCATCCAGTGCAATTCAAACTCCTGCGTCTGCACGGCCATGGCAGCGTAACCGGCCACGGCCAGACATAACCAGCTCATCACTGCCCCCGTATTGCCAGTGCGGCATGCTGACGTCGGCGCCACCAATGCCATGCAATAAAGGATGCCGACAAGGCGAAGCCTGCTTCATCGGTCGCGGGTAACGCCACCACCAGACTCAGGGCCGCCACCGCTGCCCAGCAGCGCTCCCACCAGCGCAGCCGCTCAAACAGGAAGCCAATACTTGCCGCACCACCCAGGCCGATGGCGACCAGCGCTTTCACCACGACATAAGCCGTCGCCATGTAGGAATCCCCCTGCAGCATCAGCGCCGGGGAATACACCGCCATATAGGGCACAACAAAACCTGCCATGGCAATACGCAGGCAGTTCAGACTGATCTTCAGCCCCGATGCGGATGCGATTGGTGCAGCTGCAAAGGCCGCCAGCGCCACCGGAGGCGTCAGGTCAGCCATGATGCCGAAGTAGAACACAAACATATGGGAGACAATCAACGGCACTCCCAGCTCAAGCAGCACCGGCGCCACCAGCGATGAGGTAATGATGTAGTTGGGAATGGTAGGAATCCCCATGCCCAGCACCAGACTGGTCAGCATGGTCAGCACCAGACTGAGAAACAGACTGCCCGCCCCCAGCGACAGAATCGCCTGAGTCAGATTCCCGGCCAGCCCGGTCAGGGTCATGATGGCAATGATGGTGCCGACCAGTGCGCAGGCGATACCTACGGGCAAGGCATGCAGGGCGCCCTGCACCATCCCCTGCACGGTCAGATGTAATGCTTCAGCGCGGCCTTTACGCAGCAGATTGAACAGTACCAGCAGCGCAATCACCAGCAGCACCGGCACCATGCCGTACTTGAAGAACGTCGAGGCCAGCAGACCCAGGGCGACCCAGAACAGCACCCGCTGCCACAACGCACTCATGCGCAGTGCCAGAGGCGAACCGAGAATCACCAGCGCCGTCATGGCCAGCCCGACGCTGCCGGAAAACAGCGGGGTATAGCCAGAGAACAGCAGAAACACCAGCACCGCCAGCGGGATAATCAGATACCAGTCTCGCTTGAATGCCAGCCAGGCATTGGGACACTCTTCCTTGCTGAGGCCAAACAGGCCCAGCCGCCCTGCCTCCAGATGCACCATCCACAGCACCGTAACGAAATAGAGGATGGCCGGTACCAGTGCAGCCTTGACGATATCGATGTAAGGCACATTGAGGGTTTCAGCCATGATAAAGGCCACCGCCCCCATCACTGGCGGCATGATCTGCCCGCCCATGGAGGACGTCGCCTCCACTGCACCGGCAAAAGCCGGCTGATAGCCGAAGCGCTTCATCAGGGGAATCGTGAACTGGCCTGTAGTGACCACATTGGCGACCCCGGAACCGTTGATGGTTCCCATCATCGCTGATGAAATCACCGACACCTTGGCAGGCCCACCCTGGCTGGAGCCGACCAGCCCCAGAGCCACATCGTTGAACAGGCGGATCATCCCTGCCTGCTCAAGAAAGCTGCCAAACAGGATGAACAGAAAGATATAGGACGACGAGACGTAGGTCGGAATGCCAAAAATGCCTTCCGTACCCAGAAACAGCTGGTTGATAACCTGATCAACACCATAGCCCCGGCTCTCAAACAGCCCCGGCATGTATTCACCGAACAGACCGTAGAGCACAAACAGCAGACAGATCAGCGGTAACGCTGGCCCCATCAGTCGATAAGCACCGACAAACACCAGACTGACCATCAGGGTGCCCACCACCATGTCGGTCATGGAAGGATCACCCGAACGTAGCACCAGATCAGCTTCAAATACCCAGTGGTATAACCCCAGTACAAAACTGCCCACCGCCAGCAGCATGAACAGTGCCTTGAGCAGCGCCGGACGATACTGATCGGCGGCCATCCAGAAAATCAGTGCCAGCAGAAAACCGACATGGACCGAGCGCACCACCTGACTGGAAAGAGGACTGAAAATGGCGGTGATCAATTGAAAGGTGACAAAGGCCAGGGCAATCCAGAACACCCCGCGCGAGACAGATTCCGAGCCAGTGACTCCGGACGTTTCCTTATCGACAGCTGACACTGCAGACCCTCTACTACCGACCCTGAGGTCTTACCAACAGGCAATCCCTGCTCACTACCGCAGCAGGGATAACAGAAGGAGCGGCTCCTCAACAGAAGAGCCGCCTGGATCAGTAAACAGCGTTTGCTTACTTGATCAGACCTTTTTCCCGGAAGTAACGCTCAGCACCCGGATGCAACGGCACAGGCATGCCCTGCAACGCATGCTCCAGTGAGATACCTTTGGCAGCAGAGTGTGAGGCGACCAGTTTGTCGAGGTTTTCAAAAATGCCCTTGGTCATGGCATAGGCCACGTCATCGGACACATCTGCACGAGTCACCAGATAGTTGTAGATGCTTGCCGTCTGCACGGGCTCAGTCTGGCCACTGTAGGTATCGGCAGGAATTTCGGCGACGTTGTACGCCGGATCATCGGTTTTCTTGATCACATCTGCAGGAATGGAGACCACCACAATGTCGTGAGTGGAGGCCAGGTCACGAATGGAGGCGACCCCCAGCCCTGCTGACTGCAGGGTGGCATCCAGCTGACGGTTTTTCATCAGTTCTACCGACTCGCCGAACGGCAGATACTGCACATCCATATCGTCGTAGCTCAGGCCTGCCGCAGCAAACAACGTCCGCGCATTCAGCTCGGTACCGGACTTAGGTGCGCCCACGGACACCCGCTTACCCTTGAGATCTGCCAGGGTTTTGATACCCGACTCTTTGCTGGCAACGATCTGTACAAAGTTGGGGTAGATGGCGGCAATGCCGCGCAGTTTGTTCAGCGGCGCCTTGAAGCCGGCATCCGCATTGCCTTTCCAGGCGTTGCTGAGGGAGTCACCGAGGGTGAAGGCCAGTTCACCACGGCCCTGTTGCAGCAGGTTAAGGTTTTCCACCGACGCCTTGGTGGACTGCACCGTCACCTTACTGTCGGGGATACTCTCGGCATAGATGGAAGACAGGGTATTACCCAGAGGGTAATAGACCCCGCTGGTACCGCCGGTCAGAACATTCACAAATTCCTTGGCCTGTACTACCGGAGCAGCCAGACCAGACAACGTCAGGGTTAAAGCCAGGGTCTTGATTATTTTTTTCATGCCTTTCGCTCTATCAACGTAGGGGAGTGTAGAAATGGATCGGTGTGGCAGAAGTACAGCACGCTCCTCTGCCCACACACCCGAAATAACGTGCCAGTTGAATGTAGACGATAAATTCCGTCGACTCCAACCATCACGACATTTAATCGAACACGCCCGCTCACTGGCAGCGGGCTATAGCAGGGCCCTTAGTGCAACCGCAGGGAATCCTGAACGCCCTTGGTGGTTTCCGGAATCAGGTCAACAGGACGGAACACTTCCACCTGCCCCTGATGGCCACGCAGCTGGACTCGCCCGACCGACTCCCAGTTGAGATCCGGCGCCAGCTTGTAGGTGGACTCCGCCACCAGCAGACGGCTGCCGTATTCCTTGTTGAGGTGCTCAAGCCGCGCCGCCATGTTCACTGCATCGCCATGCACCGTATAGTTGCGCCGGTCCGGTGCGCCAACTGACCCGGCCACCACATCGCCGGTATTGATACCAATCCGGCACTGCAGCGCCTCGCCTTCAAAACGCATGTGCGACAACGCTGTCAGAATCGACCTGGCTGCCCGCAGCGCGCGCTGGGCGTGGTCGGGCTGCTCGTTGGGAACATTGAAGGTGGCCAGAATGGCATCCCCCTGGAACTGGGTGATGATGCCGCCTTCCTGCTCGATAATTTCCACCAGCAGGGAGAAATAGGCATTCAGCACGCTGACCAGACGGGTGGCTGGCATCCGCTGAGTGAGGCCGGTGAAGCCTTCAAGATCACAGAACAGGATCGTTGCAGTGCACTGGCGGGGAGAAATTTCTCCGCCCTCTTTTACCAGCTGCATGGCAATGGCTTCCGGCACGTACTGCCCCAACAGACGCTGTGCCAGCTGGTGCTGGCGCATATCATCCAGCATCACGTTGTAAGCACGCGCGACCTGATTGACCTCACGGATATAGCTGGAAGGCAGGTACTGGGCCTTTTCCAGCCGTGCACCGTGGATACCGTCCATACGTCGAGCCACCTGACGAATCTTGCCGCCAATACGGCGCCCTACCAGCCCTGTAATCATGAGTGCCAGCAGCATCGAGCCTGCACCGAAGGCAGCATAGCGCTGCAGGCGGCTGATCACCGGCGGCAGCTGGCTTTCGGTGACATACATGCCCAGCGTCCAGGCCCCCGGCCCGTAGCCACTGATGTCCTGATAGACATACAGCACGCCCTGACCATCCCGCTGCAGATAATGGCTGTGTAACCCCGGCACCTGCATCCAGCCACGCTTGCCTTCATCGGCCTGATAAATGCCGCCGAGCAGCGGGTCTTTCAGCTGGTCAATGGTGGGCAACGGGTGATCGATGGTGGAGCGGTAACCACCGATATCGAACAGCGCCGGATGGGCCAGCACCCGGTGCTGATCATCC
Organism: Pokkaliibacter plantistimulans; assembly: GCF_003194385.1. Classification (GTDB taxonomy): domain Bacteria; phylum Pseudomonadota; class Gammaproteobacteria; order Pseudomonadales; family Balneatricaceae; genus Pokkaliibacter; species Pokkaliibacter plantistimulans. The sequence goes on along the minus strand of NZ_LAPT01000122.1, from coordinate 33,889 downwards.
AGAATAAAAATAGTGCGATTGATCTGCTCGGAAAGGGCAGCCAGAAACAGCGAAATTTCACGGATGTCGACCGCGGCCAGCAAGGTGCCCAGATAACGGCGACCATCATGCAGCGGCACCGCCACCGGGATGACCGTGCGCCCCAGACGCTGGCTCAGGCGCGGCTCCATCCAGGTGACGCCATACATCATCGGTGCCCGGTTCAGCCACTGGGTGACCCAGCCGCTGTGGCGCCAGTCTTCACTGACCACCAGATTGTCCTCACGCTGAGCAGAGATCAGGCTCTTGTCCGGGCGAATCAGCACCATCCCCACCACCTGCGGGGTCGTGGCCATGGCGCCGTTGATCAGCGTGCCGATTTCAGTGTCGTTAGTCGCATCGACCTTGCCATCCTGAATGATGTCGGTCAGATAGGTCAGCTGGGTATTCACCGGACTCAGATGGCCGTAGACCTGATTGACCACCGTGGTCATGGTCATCTGGGTCAGCTCACCGAGCATTTCCCGGCTGTTATGACTGGCATTGGTCAGGCCGAGATACAACACGCTACCGATACCCAGCACGACGACCAGACTGAAGCTGGAGATCAACAGGGTGGTGATGGAAATACAGCGCGTACGCAGTCGGCTCATATCAGGGTGAAACCTTGGTCAGAGTGGCATCCAGTTCGCGACGCAGCACATTGTCGCTCATGCTCACGTAGTGCAGCTGCATGCCCTGCGCCGTCAGGGTGCGCTCATAGGTCTGCAGCTCGTAGGTACCTTCTTCATCAATAATCAGTGCATAGACGCAGAGCGTCTTGTCCTTGATCCGCGCCCACAGGTAAGGTTCGCCCTGCAACGGATCATGGGGAATCTTGCGACCGAAGACGTTGGTCTTCATGGCCGAGGCAAACACATTGGGCTTGTGCGTGGCGGTAAAGCTGGCCTCATTCTGGAAATGACTGACCGCCCGGCCATTGCGATACACCACAGTGGTCCAGCTCAGGTTGAATGCCTGAGGGTTATCCGCCAGAGGATGGATGCTGACCCGCAGATCACGGGTATTCTCCCCTGACTCCTCCATATGGCCCAGATAGTCACCGTAAAAGCTGCTGATGGATTCGGCCCGTGCCCACCCTGCCAGTAAGCACAGCACCCAGACCATGCTCCAGCGTACCGCCTTGCTCATCAATCCTCCTTATGCGGCTCTACCGCTCATTGCCCTGCTCGCGGGCATGATTATGGGTTATCCCGCCCATCTGTCGCCAAAGTCGGCCATGTCGATGATAACCTTCGTTTTTGTGCTTGCATTTTAGCCTCAAGCTGACAAAGCTGTATTCACCTTGTTGTCAGATGAAGTCAATCACTTTGCACGCCCAGCCTTCCACTGCCCAGCCGCTTTCCCCTCTGAGTGCGCGCCAGCCGCTGCTGGAAGTGCGTGATCTGGCGGTCAGCTTTCGTATCCATACCGCCGAGGTACCTGCTGTCAAACAGGTATCTTTCACGCTGCTGCCGGGTAAGACACTGGCCCTGGTGGGGGAATCCGGTTCCGGCAAGTCGGTGACCGCTCAGGCCATCATGGGCATTCTGCCCAGCAATGCGCGGGTTCAGACCGGGCAGATTCTGTATCGCCCGACCGCCGAAAGCCAGGCCATCGATCTGGCCCAGCTGCCCCGCGACTCCCGTGCGTTTCAGGCAATCCGCAGCAATCAGATCAGCATGATTTTTCAGGAGCCCATGGTCTCCCTGTCCAACATGCACACCCTGGCCAATCAGATTGGCGAAGCGCTGCGCCTGCATCGCAAGATTTCCCGTAAGGAAACCCGCCAGCGTGTACTGGATATGCTGGCGCTGGTGGGATTCCCCAATCCCGCCCAGGCACTGGATCGCTACCCATTTGAGCTGTCGGGTGGTTTGCGCCAGCGGGCGATGATCGCCATGGCGCTGATCTGTGGCCCCAGCCTGCTGATTGCCGATGAGCCCACCACCGCGCTGGACGTCACCATCCAGACGCAGATTCTCGGCCTGATCAAGCGCCTGCAGCAAGAACTGGGCATGGCCGTCCTGCTGATCACCCACGATCTCGGCGTAGTGGCCAACATGGCCGACGAGGTAGTGGTGATGTATCACGGCGAAGTCATGGAAAGTGGCGACATCAAGACCCTGTTCGACCACCCTGAGCACCCTTATCTGCATGCCCTGTTTAAAGCCATCCCGCACTTTGACATGCATCAGGGTGAGCGGCTGATCAGCCTGCGCGATATCCAGCCAGACCTCTCCACCTTCCAGACCCTGCGCCAGCCATGGCCAGCGGAAGCCCGTCAGGTGGCGCCGCACCTGCAGATTCGCGGCGTCAGCAAGCGTTACCAGATCCGACAGCGTCAGGGCTGGTTCCGCTCCCAGCAGCATGATCTGGTGGCCGTCAACAATCTCGATCTTGATATTCGCTGCGGCGAATCCTTTGGTCTGGTCGGTGAGTCCGGCTGTGGCAAGACCACGCTCAGTAAAATGATCATGGGTGCCCTGACCCCGGACAGCGGTGAAGTGCTGTATAACGACCGCGGTACCCAGCGCAACCTGCTGACCATGAGCGCGGAAGAGAAACGCTACTTCCGCCCGAAGATGCAGTTCATCTTTCAGGACCCTTACAGTGCCCTGAACCCACGCATGACGGTGCTGGACATACTGCGAGAGCCGCTGCATATCCACCGTCTCGGCGATGCCAGGATGCAGCGTCAGCGGGCCCAGGCGTTAATGAAGCTGGTCGGCCTCGACCCACGCTTCCTGAACCGCTATCCCCACAGTTTCTCCGGCGGCCAGCGTCAGCGTATCGCCATTGCCCGCGCCCTGGCACTGGAGCCTGACCTGCTGATCTGTGATGAGCCCGTATCAGCGCTGGATGTCTCGGTGCAGGCGCAGATTCTCAATCTGCTCAAGGATCTGCATCAGGAACTGGGGATGACCTATATCTTTATCTCCCACAATCTGGCGGTAGTGGATTACATCTGCGAGCGTATCGGCGTGATGTGCCACGGCCAGCTGGTCGAAGTAGCGCCACGTGAAGTGCTGTTCAGCAATCCGCGCCATCCCTATACCCGAGCCTTGCTGGCGGCAGTGCCCTACGCAGACCTCAACCGCCCGCTGGATTTCGCCTTGCTGGAAAAACGTTATCAGGATGCCAGTGCCTGGCCTGCCCCCTACACCCTGCGGGACGTGAACGCATCGGCACTGGTAGAAGAAGCACCGGAACACTGGGTGCGGCTGCCCACCGGAGGTAGCCTATGAATCACTCCCCCTTCACACGCATTTCCCTGACCATGAGCGCGTTGCCCTCTGCTGGCCGTCATCGCCTCCTCTGCGCTGACCGGCTTGTGCGCCTGCGGCGGTTGCTAAGTGCAGTGTTTGCTGTGCTGGTCACCACGCTGCTGATGCTCAGTGCTCAGACCAGCCTTGCCGCCACCGGCGACTTTCAGGAAACACCTTCGCTGCAGGAGGCGGTCAGCAAAGGTGAGCTGCCACCCGTCGCCCAGCGCCTGCCAGACCAGCCCCTGGTCGTGGCAACGGAAGGGACACCCGGTGGACGCCTGACGACCCTGATGGCCAAGGCCAAAGATACCCGCATCATGACCGTGTTCGGCTACGCCCGTCTGGTCGGCTACAACAAGGATCTGGAGCTGGTGCCTGATATTCTGCAGAAGGTAGATGTAGAGGAAGGCCGGATTTTCACCCTGCATATGCGCCCGGGCATGCGCTGGTCAGATGGTGAACCCTTCACCACTGAGGATTTCCGCTTCTGGTGGGAAGATGTGGCCAACAATCAGGATCTCAGCCCCTTCGGCCTGCCTTCGGTGCTGCTGGTCAAGGGTAAAGGCCCGCAGTTCGAGGTACTGAATCAGTACACCGTGCGCTACAGCTGGGATGAGCCCAATCCCGACTTTCTGCCGGCACTAGCCGCTCCCAGCCCCACCTACATCTATTTGCCGTTTCACTATCTGAAGAAATTCCACCCGCGCTATCTGTCGGCGGAAAAGATGGAAGCTCTGATCAAGAAGAAAAAGAAACGCAACTGGATGGGAGTCTTCCTCAAATATGGCCACCCCTACAAGCAGGACAACCCCGACCTGCCCAGCCTGCAGCCATGGGTACTGAGAACCGAAGCACCGGCCGAACGTTTCCTGTTTGTGCGCAACCCCTACTATCACCGGGTCGACAGCCAGGGTCATCAGCTGCCCTATATTGATGAAGTGATGCTCGATCTTGCCTCCAGCAGCCTGATCCCCGCTAAGACCGGTGCGGGGGAAAGCGATCTGCAGGCCCGCTATCTGCAAATGGACAACTACACCTTCCTCAAGGAAGCCGAGCACCGCAATAACAACCGCGTGCTGCTGTGGCACAGCGGCACCGGCTCGCAGGTCACGCTGTATCCGAACATGAACTGTCAGGATGAGGAATGGCGCAAGCTGCTGCAGAACCGCGACTTCCGCCGCGCCCTGTCGCTGGGTGTCAACCGCCATGAGATCAATCAGGCCATCTACTTTGGCCTGGGTATCGAGGGCGGCGACAGCCTGCTGCCTGACTCGCCGCTGTACCGGGCACGTTATCGCAACGCCTGGGCAGAGTACGACCCGGCACAGGCCAATCGTCTGCTCGATGGCCTTGGGCTGACGCACCGTGACAGCCGTAATCTGCGTTTACTGCCTGACGGCCGGCCGATGGAGCTGATCGTCCACACCACCGGTGAATTCACCGAAGAGACGGACGTGCTGGCACTGATCAAGGACACCTGGCAGCAGCTCGGTATCCTGATCCACGCCCGCCCTTCCGAGCGCGAAGTGTTCCGTAACCGGGTGTTTTCCGGCGAAGCCTGCATGTCCGTGTTCACCGGCCTGCCCAACGCCCTCGCTCATGCTGACATGAGCCCGGCGCAGTTTGCGCCGACAGCACAGGACCAGCTGCAGTGGCCCAACTGGGGCAAGTACTACGAAACCAGTGGCGGCGGCGAGCCGCCCCGTCTGGCCAGTGCCCAGCAACTGCTTGATCTGTTCCGCCAGTGGCGCCACACCGACGACGCCAGCGAACAAATGCAGATCTGGCAGGAGATGCAGCAGATCTATTCCAACGAAGTGTTCAGCATCGGTACCGTGGCAGGCATCCTGCAACCCGTGGTGGTCAACCGTCACCTGCATAATGTGCCTGAGCACGGCTACTTCAACTGGGACCCACAAGCCTTCTTTGGCGTCTACCGCATGGATCAGTTCTGGCTCGACCCGGATACTCCCGCCGTCGTCCCCGCCAGCACCGATCAGAACAGCAGCGCCGACAACAGTGACAGTAAGGCTGGAAAACCCGCCAGCAGCGAAGGAGAGCCATGATGTTGCAGTACATTCTCCGTCGCCTGCTGATCATGATCCCCACACTGGTGGTGATCAGCATGCTGGTATTCACCATTATCAAACTGCCGCCGGGCGACTATCTGGACAGCTATATCGCCGAGCTGCAGAGCCAGGGTGAAACCGTCGATCCGAAGAAGATTGAATTCATGCGCCAGCAGTACGGCTTGGATCAACCGGCCTGGCAGCAGTATTTCACCTGGGCCAGCGGCATGCTGCAGGGTGACTTTGGCTATTCGTTCGAGTACGACCTGCCAGTCACCGAAGTCATGGGCGATCGCGTCACCCTGACCATCATGGTGTCGCTGTTCACTGTCATCTTTACCTGGCTACTGGCCTTCCCCATCGCCCTCTATTCGGCCACCCATCAGTATTCATGGGGGGATTACGGCCTGACCTTTGTCGGCTTTATCGGCCTGGCCACGCCCAACTTCCTGCTGGCGCTGGTCATGCTGTATATGGCCAATGTCCACTTTGGCACCAGCATTGGTGGCCTGATGGACCCCCGCTATCTGGATCAGCCGTGGAACTGGGACAAGTTCGTCTCGGTGCTGGAGCACCTGTGGATACCGGTGGTGGTGATCGGCACCTCCGGCACCGCCGGGATGATCCGCCGTCTGCGCGCCAACCTGCTGGATGAGCTGCACAAACCCTACGTGGTGACCGCTCAGGCCAAGGGCGTGCCACCGCTGAAGCGGCTGCTCAAGTATCCGCTGCGGGTGGCCCTGAACTTCTTTATTGCGGACATCGGCAGCCTGCTGCCCAGCCTGATCTCCGGTGCGGAAATCGTTGCGGTCGTGTTATCGCTACCGACCACCGGCCCGATTCTGATCAGCGCCTTGCAAAGCCAGGACATGTATCTGGCCGGTTCCTTCCTGATGTTTCTGGCCATGCTGACCATCGTTGGCGTACTGATCAGCGATCTGCTGCTGGCCTGGCTTGATCCCCGAATCCGTCTGACCGGAGGCGCACAGAAATGAGTAACGGTCAGCCCAACAGTGCGGCAGCCCCCCATTACGTCAACCCGGCAGCGTTCAACCCGCACAGCATCGAGCAGCTGAGCGAGGATCAGGAACGCTACTTCCTCGCCTCCCAGTGGCAGCTGATGTACTGGAAATTCCGGCGCCATCGTCTGGCCGTTATCTCCGGGCTGTTTCTGGTGCTGCTGTACGCCTCCACGCTGATTGCCGAGTTCCTCGCGCCTTACGGTCTCGACAGTCGTGATTCAGACCATATCTATTCACCGCCACAGAGTGTGCACTTCTTCCATGAAGGCCAGTGGCAGGGGCCGTTCGTCTATGGCTGGGGCTACACCCTGAATATGGACAAGCTGCTGCGCGAATATAAAGAAGACCGCAGTCAGCGTTATCCCATTGAATTTTTCTGTGATGGCGACCCCTATTATTTGCTGGGTATGGTCTACAGCCGCACCCACCTGTTCTGTGCCGCTGACAACAAGCCGCTGTATCTGCTGGGTACCGACCGCCTTGGCCGCGACATGCTGTCACGCATCATCTACGGCGCGCGCATCTCCCTCACTATCGGCCTGATCGGTATCGCCCTGAGCTTCACTCTCGGCCTGCTGCTGGGCGGTCTGGCGGGATATTACGGCGGCTGGATCGATGCCACGGTACAGCGCCTGATCGAAGTCATCCGCTCCTTCCCGGAGCTGCCGCTGTGGATGGCCCTGTCGGCAATACTGCCAGTGACCTGGAGCCCGCTGTGGGTGTTCTTCGGCATCACCCTGATCCTGGCGCTGCTGGACTGGACAGGCCTGGCCCGGGCGGTGCGCTCGAAGATCATGGCGCTGCGCGAGGAGGACTATTGCAGTGCGGCCATCCTGATGGGAGCCAAACCCGCGCGCATTGTGCGTCGCCACCTGCTGCCCGGTTTCGCCAGCCACCTGATTGCCTCTGCAAGTCTGTCGATTCCGTCAATGATTCTGGGGGAAACCGCTCTCAGCTTCCTTGGCCTTGGCCTGCGTCCTCCCATCACCAGCTGGGGAGTGCTACTGAATGAGGCCCAGAACATCAACGTGGTGGCCATCTATCCCTGGCTGATGCTGCCGGTACTGCCGGTGATTCTGGTGATCCTTGCCTTCAACTTCCTCGGTGATGGTCTGCGCGACGCTGCTGACCCCTACAAACACTGACCCCTCCACGGCTGGCACAGTACCCGCGGTACTGTGCCAGTGCAGCTTTGGCTATAACCATATTCAGCAGGATTGTTTCCCAGCCGGGCCGCTAACCGGCTAAAATCCGCCCCGCCGCGCCAGCCGCAATCCCTTGATATAGATAGGCTTTGCCCGGCGCGTCAACAACCTGCTAGCAAGCCGTCCGACAGAGGCGGCCCCCCATATCGTCAACCTGCTCTGAATTCTGGAATACCTGCATGAAGAAGTTATTTTTGCTTGCCTGCCTGCTGTTCAGCACGCTGCTGTCCCAGGCTTATGCGGCCTCCACCCTTGATGACATCGTTCAGCGCGGCGAGCTGCGTATCGGTGTCGATGCGGGCTATGTGCCCTTCGCCATGCAGAACAAAAATGGCGACATCGTTGGTTTTGACATTGATCTGGCCCGCACCATGGCCAAAGCCATGGGCGTCAGGCTGACCGTCGTCAACACCGCCTGGGATGGCATCATCCCTGCCCTGCTGACCAACAAAATCGACCTGATCATGGATGGCATGACCATCACCAGCGAGCGCAACCTGCAGGTCAACTTCACCCAACCCTATATGGTGATTGGCCAGAGCCTGCTGCTACGTCCTGATCTGGCGGACAAGATCCACTCCTACAAGGATCTCAATGACGGCAAATACAAGATTGCGACCAAGCTGGGTGCCACCTCGGAATATGCTGCCAAGCGTTACCTGCCCAACGCCGAGCTGCGCCTGTTCGATACCGAAGCCGAAGCAGTGCTGGAAGTGATCAATGGCAACGCCGATGCCTTTGTCTACGATCTGCCTTACAACGCCATCTATGTTCAGCAGAACAAGGGCAAGCTCGTGCATCTGGATCAGCCCTTCACCTACGAGCCACTGGGTATTGCCCTGCGTCGTGGTGATGTGGATACCCTTAACTTCCTCGACAACTTCCTGTCGCAGATCAAGGGTGACGGCAGCTTTGACCGTCTGTACCAGAAATGGTTTGAAAGCGATTCCTGGCTGAAACAGGTGCAATAATCCCCCGTTCCCCATTCAGGCGGAGAACACCACCCTGTTCTCCGTTTTGCCCTCTTCTGACATCAAGGCGACAAGACAACAGCACTCAGCCCGCTGGACATTTACGCCTGCACCACCACACTGAAGCCTCCCCTCTATTGGCAGGAGCGCACAGTGAGCAAGATCAGTTTTTCCAGAGAAGAACAGGATGTGCTGGTACAGAAAATCAAACTGTACTTTCGTGAGGAGCTGAACCAGGACATCGGACAGTTCGATGCCCAGTTTTTACTGACGTTCTTTGCCGAAGAGATCGGCCCGTTCTTTTATAACCGCGGCTTGTATGATGCGCAGGTGCTGATTGCCGAGCGTATGGACAGCATTACCGATGCCCTCTATGAGCTAGAAAAGCCCACCAGTGGTGGACGCTGAACAGCCCCGTCAGCGCAGGGCGCTGATCATCAGGCTGAAGCCCGTCAGCATCAGCAGAATAAACGCCATGCGTCGCAGCATCAGCTCCGGCACCGGCAAACGGTAGCGCCGCCCCAGTACGGTCGCGACAAACACCACCGGCATCCCCACCAGACTCAGGATCAGGGTCTGGCTGTCCAGCTGCTGCACCCCAGAGGCCATGGCAATACGGGCAATGGCCGTGCTGATAAACAGCGCCTGCAACGTGGCACGGATGGCCTCCAGCGGTTGCGGCTGGCGGTACATGATATAGGCCACCGGCGGGCCGAAGGTGGCAAACAGACCCCCCATCACCCCGGCCAGCATCCCGGACAGGGAAAACGCCCAGCCTTCCGACGGCGTCTGCCGGGGCTCCGGTTTCAGCATCATCAGTGCGCTGCACAGAATGATGATCAGCCCCAGCAGCCCCTCCAGCAGCCGTGCCTGAGCCTGCCCCAGATGGGACAGACCCCAGATGCCCAGCGCCATGGTCGGCACCGCCGCGAGGAACATACGGGCCAGCCAGCCGCGCTGGATCTTCGCCCCGTGCCCCCACAGCGCTATGACACTGTTGAACAGACTGAGAAAGCTGACGACAAAGGCCGCCATGGCAATAGGTGCCAGACCCAACAGCGTCATCCCGCCGATCACGATGAGGCCGAAGGCAAACCCGGTCAGGGTTTGCATATAGCTGCCCAGGGCAATGATCAGCAGGGTCAGAAGACTGTCGGTCAGGCCCATGCTCAGCCCTCTGCCAGCTGGCGCAGAACAATGTCGGCCTGCTGCTGACTGTGCAGCTGGCCATCCTGCAGACGCAGCGCCTGCTGCCAGATACAGATCGGCGCAGTCACCTCACCAAAGCACACCAGCTCATTGATCAGCGCATCAGCTGAGATCTGCCCGGTATGAGACACTTCTGGCCCCAGTGGCAGGGCATGGCCGCCACGACCGAACACCGGAATCTGCTGCAGATCAGCGCTCAGCTCCAGCAGCTGATTGCCCTGATAGTGCTGACCACTCCACAGGTGATACCAGTCGCCTTCCGGCAGCCAGACCTTTACCTTGCCTCCGGCCTGCAGCACCGGTGCTACCAGCAGTGACGGGCCGCACATGAACTGCGTCTCGAACTGACGGGCGATCACATCGGCGGGGAAAGCCATGGCCATGGCGCGCATCACCGGCTGCGACGTACGCACTGCCTCTTCCACCGCCCCCATCAGATAGGGAATCAGGCGGTAGCGGAACTTGAACTGGGCACGCGCCAGTTGCTCGATCTCTGGCCCGAAGCACCAGGGCTCACGCATGCCGATGCCGTGAATACGGAAGTGGGAAGAGAAGATGCTGGCCTGCACCCAGCGCAGATACAGCTCACCGCTGGGCTGCTCCTTGCCGTAGAAACCACCCACATCGGTGGAATGATAAGGCGCACCGCTCATACCCCACGACAGTCCGCCACGGATGCTGCCCGCCAGACCTTCCCAGTCGCTCTGCGGATCACCGCCCCACTGCAGTGGATAGCGATGACTGCCGGTCCAGCCCGCACGGCCCCAGACACAGGCCTGATCACCATGGAAGCCGGCACTGGCTTCATAGACGCACTGGTTGTACAGCATCGGATAGACGTTATGCAGCAGCCGGCCTGACTCGCCGTTATAGGCCACAGCCTCAGCAGGTACCTGCTCGCCAAAGTCCACTTTCATCACATCGACGCCCACGGCAAACAGCTCGTTGTGCTTGTCACGCCAGTAGGCGTAAGCATCCGGATGGGTGAAGTCGAGAATGCCCGACACCGGCAGCGGCGTCAGTACATTGCCAAAGGGGCTGGTCTTGGCCGAGGTATCCCAGGCATAACGCAGGGTGTCGCCGTGCTGATCCTTAAGGAACCAGCCTTTGGCAGACATCGCCTCGAAGTCCTTGTTGTTGACCGAAACCAGCGGGTATTCCCAGCAGCAGACCTTGAAGTCCAGCGCTTTCAGCTGGCTGACCACGCGTGCGGGGTCAGGATAGCGGCTGGGGTCCCACTCGAAGTTGTAACGGGTCGGTGTGTCCTGCCAGGCACGACCGTCGAAGGTGATGACGTCAGCCGGGAAATCCTTGTCGCGCAGCTCGTTGGCGGCGGCCATGATTTCCTCTTCGGTGCGGTAATAGGCACGGCTGACCCAGACGCCCAGCGACCACAGTGGCACCGCCGGAGCCTTACCGGTCAGATCGGTGTAGGCCCGCAGCAGTTCTGCCGGGCTGTCTTCGGCGAACAGGAATACGTCCAGCACCTGCTCTTCCACCACCAGCCCGTAGCTGCGATGGCTCCACTGGCCATAGCCGACGCCGTGCTGCACGTTGGCCGTGGTATGCACATACAGGCCCCAGCCCTCAGGGCTCCAGGCAAAAGGTGTGTTCTTGTAGGCCAGCTCGGTGTTGACCCCCAGCGCGTCCTCTACATAGCTGGTCACCAGCTGGCCACGCTTGTTGAGCGCGGTGAACTTCTCACCGAGACCGTAGACGGCGGTATCCGACTGCAGCGCCAGACTCAGCATCCAGTGGCCGCTGCTCTCATGGCAGGCCAGATTGGGAATCCGCGCCCAGCCACGGAAGTGTTCATCAGTGACCGACTGCAGACGCAACTGACCGTGACGATGCAGCTCCAGCCGGAACGTTTCGGCATCCAGTCTGAGCATGCAGGCACCGGTGTCCAGCTCATAGCCACCCGCCACTTCCCGCACTGACTGGAAGCTGCCGCTGGCCTGACTGCTGAGCAGGCCATAGCCTGCCAGCCGCTGATCACGCCCGGCCACATCACCACCGCTCAGGCAACGAAGACGCAGGGTAGTCGGCGTCCAGGCCGTCACTTCCAGCACATGTTCACCGCAGCTGAAGTACACCTGCTGGTGGTCCTGTCGGCTCAGGGTCAGACCCTGCAGGCGTTGAAACTCGGTAAAGTCCATCGTCATCGTCTCGAATCAGTCTTTCTCAGGGCAGCAGCTCCCCGTCACCTGCACCGAAGCGCAGATGAGGCAGGGACACTACTCATATCGGTTCTACTATCTAGCGGCGGTAAGCGATGGCTTACCGCCTGCCGCGCACGCGGCTATGAACGTGTTATCAGCCGGCAGGTTTCAGGCTGGCTTCACAGCTGTTGACCGCATTTTCTACGGTATCCTGCCACTTGCTGCCGTACTGGTCGGAAAACCACTTATGAATCGGCTCGGCGGCTTTGACAAACTCGGCCTTCTCCTGCTCGGAAGGGGTATAGACCGTGCCACCGCCTTTCTTGAACGCCTCGTAAGCTTCAATCTGGCGACGCTTGGGCATCACGATGGTGGTCCAGCGCAGCGCGTCGAAGCCATCATCAACGACCTGCTTGAGATCATCCGGCAGCTCGGCAAAGGCATCCTGGTTCATCCACCACATGGAGCCCATGTAGCCGTGACCGTCCAGGGTGATGTATTTGATGTGCTCGTTCAGCTTGGCACTCATGATGTCGGTGATGCCGTTCTTGGTGCCTTCGATCACGCCGGTAGCCAGTGAGGTGTAGACCTCAGACCAGCCGATCGGCGTCGGGGTGCCGCCCATGTTCTTCACCAGCTCCATCTGAATCGGGGAGTTGATGGTACGGATCTTCATGCCTTTGACGTCAGCCGGGCTCTTGATCTGTTTGCTGACGGTGGCGAAGTTGCGCCAGCCACCGGTATTGCCGATGGTCATCAGACGCATGGAGCCGGTACGCTTCAGCACTTCTTCACGCAGCTCGCCGACCAGCGGTCCGCCCAGAGCACACTCGGCCACCCGGTCAGAGGGGAACATGTAGGGCACGTCCAGCGCCTGGATTTCCGGGAAGACGTTGGACACGCCGCCGGTGGTGGCCTGGAAAATCTGGATCAGGTTGGACTGCAGCGACTCGATACATTCCACTGGCGCACCACACAGCTGGCCACCGGGATACAGCTGCACGGCGATGCGGCCATTGGAGTGCGACTCAACGTAATCCTTGAACACCAGCGCACCGTCGTAGTCTTCGTCGTCGGTATTGGACAGATGCACCAGGTTAAATGTGAAATCCGCGGCACTGGCGGCCAGCGGCATCAGAGCAGCACTGCCCAGCACGCCCGCCAAGGCCAGAGTTTTGACCGCTGCAGCAACAGGTTTGAGTGTGGAATGCTTCGGCATAACGGGTACTCCATAGTTGTTTTTATGCATCGTTACAGTAGCAACAGGCTCAGCCACGCCGGGCTTACCTGCTATCCGGCAAAACCGAACAGTCTTGGCAGCGTCAGGGTCAACGCCGGGATATAGGTGATCAGTGCGATCACCGCGATATGCACCGCCAGATAAGGCAACATCTCGCGAGCAATGGTTTCCACCCGGGTGTTGCTGATACTGGAGGCGACAAACAGCACCAGCCCCATCGGCGGCGTCGCCAGACCAATGGTCAGGTTCACACACATGACGATGGCGAAGTGCAGTGGATCAATGCCGTTCTGCATCAGTACCGGGCCAAGAATCGGACCCAGAATCAGAATCGCCGGGCCGGCATCAAGGAACATGCCGACGATCAAGAGCACGATATTGATGATCAGCAACAGCAGCAGCGGATTGTGTGTGACTTCCAGCACCAGATGGGCAATTTTCTGCGGCGTGCCGGACAGGCTGACCACCGAGGAGAAGGCCACCGCCGAACCCACCAGGAACAGGATGACCGCAGAGCTTTTGGCGGTGTCATAGAGCACACCGGGCAAATCTTTCCAGGTCATTTCACGGCTGATCAGACTGATCACCAGCGCATAGGCTGCCGATACCGCTGCCGCTTCCGTCGGGGTGAAGATGCCTGACAGAATGCCGCCGAGCAGAATCACCGGTGTCATCAGCGGCCAGAACGCCTCCTTGGTGGCTTTGCCACGCTGCTTCCAGCTGGCCTTCTCCGCCGCGACCGGATAGTTACGGCGTTTGGCCAGCAGCCAGGTCATGGCCATCATGCCGCCACCGATCATCGCGCCGGGGACGATACCCGCAGCAAACAAGCCACCCACCGACACGTTCATCACATAGGCATAGAGAATCATGATGCCGCTGGGCGGTATGATCGGGCCGATGATGGACGACGCGGCAGTGACGGCCGCAGCAAACTTGCGGCTGTAACCGTTCTGCTCCATGGCCGGAATCAGCATCTTGCCCAGCGTCGAGCAGTCGGCCACGGCGGAGCCACTCAGCCCGGCAAACAGCATGGAAGAGAGAATATTGATCTGTGCCAGCCCGCCGCGCAGATGGCCGATAAAAGCCTGACTGAAGTTCACCAGCCCCAGAGTGATACCGCTGCGGTTCATGATCTCGCCCGCCAGCATGAAGAACGGCACCGCCATCAGCGGGAAGCTGTCGATCCCGTTATACAGTCGCTGCGTCAGCATCAGGAAGAAGGCTTCCTTGCCTTCCAGCACCAGACTGATGCCCGGTGCTAGTAACATCGCAAACGCCACCGGCAGGCCAATCGCCATGGACGCCAGCAGTACCCAGAAAAATGCCAGAGACATGCTTAGGCCCTCCTTACAGCTGCTTCCACAGCGCCTGACCCGGCTGGGCCTGCAGCTGTGCCTGACGCCGCTCCGGTAACAAACCGGTGATGGCATCAAGAATGAGTTCCACATACACCAGCATCGACAGGCCAAAACCGATAGGCATCGACAGGTAGACCCAGTACTTGGTGATAGGCAGCGAGGTGGCGAAAATGCGCGCGCCCTTGCTGGCAAACAGCCAGCTCTTCTCCAGTGCAAAGAACAGCACCACCATGATCAGCGTATACAGCACGATCTCCAGTAAATAGCGGGTACGACGCCAGAGCAGGTGGGAGAAGAAGTCCAGCGCGGCGTGCTGGCCCTTGTAGCAGACGATGGGCAGGGCGATGAAGGTCATCCACACCATCATGTAGCGCCCGGCTTCTTCGGTCCACGCCAGGGCATCATTGAACACATAGCGGCACACCACCTGCAGCAGGATCACCAGCGTCATCACCGCCACCAGCGTCAGCGACAGGTATTTGGCCACACTGAGCAGGCCCAGATTGAGCCGACGCAATCCGCTGCGCAGCAGATTGAGCCCCATCATAGTGCCTCCCCGAGGCCCTGCCGGGCGTCAGCCAGCTGTTCGCGGCATTTGCTCAGCAGGTTGGCCACATCGTTGGCGATGGAGACATAGCTGAAGCCCACCTTGAAGGCCCACACCGCATCAGCAGGGGATGGCATGACCGTGCCCACGGCAATCCCCGCCTCACGGCAACGCGCCACGGTATCTGCCGCCAGCTGTCGTACTTCCGGATGATTGACCTGACCGTGCAGGCCCAGTGCTGCCGACAGATCACCGGGGCCGATAAACACGGCACTGATGCCCGGCACCTTGCCGATATCCACTGCCTGCATCAGCGCTTCGGGGGATTCCAGCTGGGCCATCAGGCAGATGGCGTCATTGGCCTCTTCCACGTAGGTGGCGCGGATACCATAACGGCTGGCACGGTGCATCTTGGCAAAACCACGCCGCCCCGCAGGCGGATAGAAAGCGGCCTGTACGATGGCTTCGGCTTCGGCCACGTTTTCCACAAAGGGGAAGTACAGGTTCATGGCACCCAGATCCAGCGCCTGCTTGATGGCGATGGGGTCATGGCTAGCCATGCGCACCACCGGCTGAGTGGCGGTCTGCTCTACCGCACGCAACAGCTGCAGCAGATCCTGGGTGTTGCTCGGACCATGCTCAAGATCGAGCACCAGATAGTCGTAATCCAGATGAGCCAGGGCCTCGGCAATGGTTGAGCTGCCCGACAGGCTCCACCCACCCAATTGACGCTGACCAGCCAGGAGTTTGTTTTTAAAGGTATTGTTCAGGCTCATCAGAAAATCTCCGGTTCGGAAACGGGCGCATTGCCCTGCAGAAAATCAAAGTCACAGCCCTGATCAGCCTGCGTCACATGACGGCTGAACATGGCACCGTAGCCGCGCTCGTAATGGGCTTGTGGCGGTTGCCAGGCCGCCTTGCGGCGCGCCAGCTCATCGTCGTCGACACACAGATGCAGACGTCGCGCATCCACATCCAGCTCAATCCAGTCACCGGTCTGCACCAGCGCCAGCGGGCCACCGATATAGGATTCCGGGGTCACATGCAGCACGCAGGTACCAAAGTGGGTACCACTCATGCGCGCATCGCTGATGCGCACCATGTCACGCACGCCCTGCTGCAGCAGCTTCTTCGGAATCGGCAGGCCACCCCACTCCGGCATGCCCGGTCCGCCCTGGGGGCCGGCATTTTTCAGCACCAGCACCGTAGAGGCATCCACCTCCAGCGCCGGGTCATCAATACGGGCATTCATTTCGGCGTGGTTTTCAAACACCAGTGCCTGTCCACGATGCTTCAGCAGTGCAGGGGTAGCTGCGGAGGGTTTCAGCACTGCGCCCGTCGGGCTAAGGTTGCCCTTCAGCACGGCCAGCGTGCCCTGACTGGTGATGGGGTTGTCGAGGCTGCGGATCACGTCGTCGTTATAAATCTCGGCGTCTTCCAGGTTGCTGCCGAGGGTCCGACCGTTGACGGTGGGCTGCTCCAGATTGAGATAGCCCGCCAAACGGCTCATCAGGGCAGGCAGACCACCGGCGTAGAACAGGTCTTCCATCAGATAGCTGCCGGAAGGCATCAGGTTGGCGATCACCGGAATCCGCTGCGACCAGTAATCCAGCCGTTCCAGAGGCAGGCTGATCCCCAGACGCCCCGCCATCGCGGGCAGATGCACCGCGGCATTGGTCGAGCCGCCCATGGCCATATACGTGATGAGGGCATTGTCGAAAGCCGCCTCGTTGACGATATCGCTGGGTTTGAGGTCTTCCCACACCATCTGCACGATGCGCTCACCGGCCAGCGAGCACATCCGCGGATGGGCAGAATCGGCCGCCGGGATAGTGCAGGCGCCGGGCAGCGTCATACCCAGTGCTTCGGCAATCGCGGTCATGGTCGACGCAGTGCCCATGGTGTTGCAGGTGCCGTGAGAGCGGGTCATCGATGACTCCAGTCTGAGCCAGTCCTGCTCGCTCAGATTGCCGGCACGCTTCTCATCCCAGAACTTGCGGGTATGGGTGCCGGTGCCAATCTTCTGCCCCTTGAACCAGCCGCTCAGGGTCGCACCGGCAGGAATATAGATAGCCGGCACGTTCATGCTGAAAGCCCCCATCAGCAGGCCGGGGGTGGTCTTGTCACAGCCACCCATCAGTATCGCCCCGTCAATGGGGTGGCTGCGCAGCAGCTCTTCCACTTCCATGGCAAGGAAGTTGCGATACAGCATGGTGGTCGGTTTGACCATCACCTCGCCCAGCGACATGGCGGGCAGCTCCAGCGGGAAACCACCCGCCCGGATAATGCCTTCGCGCACATTTTGCGCCCGCTCACGCAGGTGCTTGTGGCAGGTACTGATATCGCTCCATGTGTTGATGATGCCGATCACCGGCTTGCCCATGAACTCTTCACGGCGATAGCCCGTCTGCTGGGTACGCTGACGGTGGGCAAAGGCACGCATGTTGTCCGCGGCAAACCAGCGCTGGCTGCGCAGGTTCTCAAGTGTCTTGGTCATAGGCCCGTTCTTTATTCTTGTCCGGTGTCGGCCAAACAGGTTGAGGCTGATTTTGGCCTTACTTCAGCAAAGCCCTTGACGGGTGCTCTGCTATCATGTGTTATATGTCTTATATAAGACATGAAATTAAAACGACTGGCAACCCCTGGGCAAAAACTTCTCACTCACAGGGTGCAAAAAAGGTGACGCGACAGGGTAGCCTTGTAGCGAAATACCGCCAGTGGTGCGCTTCCGGTAGCGAAAATTCGCTATCTGTGAAATAAAGCAGCATGTCCAAATCGAATTCAGACGGCCTGACCCGTGCTCTTAAGCACGGTACAAACAGCCACCGTCTACTGCGTGATAGAGCGTGATGATGGAAAGTTCAGCAGCCAGTCCTACACAATCCGCGGCGACCAGCCCCAGTTCTGGCCCGCAATATCAGCCCCTGTACAAACAGGTGCAGCAGCTGATCACCCAGTACATTATTGAAGGCCGCTGGAAGGCCGGTGAGATGCTGCCCAGCGAGTTTCAGCTGGCCGATCTGTTCGGCGTCAGCCAGGGCACGGTGCGCAAGGCATTGAATGCCATGACCGACGAACACATCCTGTTCCGCCGTCAGGGCGTCGGTACCTTCGTCTCCGAACACACCCTGCAGCAGACCCTGTTCCATTTCTTCCATATCGTCGCCGATGGCGGCACACCGGAGCTGCCCAATGCGCAGCTGCGTGGCATGAGCAAAATAGCCGCCGACCAGCGTATTGCCGCGGCGCTCAATCTCACCGAAGGCAGCCCGGTGATCCGTATTGACCGCCTGCGCGCGATGCATGGCAAACCCTGTATCCGCGAAGAGATTCTGCTGCCGCACGCGCTGTTTGGTGATCTGCATCTGCTGCCTGAGCTGCCCCATTCGCTCTATCACTTTTACCAGCAGCAGTATCAGGTCAACGTGCACAAGGCCTGTGATCGCATCAAGGCCGATCTGGCCAACGCTGACGATGCCGCTGCCTTGGATATCCCCCCCGGGGCCCCAGTATTAGTAGTGGAACGTATTGCCAAGGCGCTGGATGGCAAACCGGTGGAATACCGTACCAGCCGGGTACGCAGCGATGACTTCCACTATCTGGTTGAGCTGAACTAGCTGGTCGAGCTGAACTAGCCGGTCGAGCTGAACTGGCTGGACGAACTGAATTAGCAGGTCGTGAACTAACAGCCCAGACCCTGCAACGGCCCGCCTCTGGCGATGAACTGATAACGATAAACTGTGCGATGAGGACGATTATGCTGACCCTGAACAACCCTGCCCTGCTGCTTTCCCAGTGCTATATCGACGGCCAGTGGCGTGATGCCGACAGCGGCGCCGTGATTGAAGTCACCAACCCTGCCAGTAATGCACTGGTGGGCAGCGTGCCAAAGATGGGCAGCACGGAAACCCAGGCCGCCATTGCTGCCGCCGACAAGGCGCTACCTGCCTGGCGCGCCAAAACGGCAAAGGAGCGTTCAGCGTTACTGCGTAAATGGAATGACCTGCTGCTGGCCAATGCCGATGACCTGGCCCTGATCATGACCAGCGAACAGGGCAAATCCCTGACCGAAGCCAAAGGGGAAGTCGCTTACGCTGCCTCCTTTCTGGAATGGTTTGCGGAAGAAGCCAAACGTATCTATGGCGATGTGATCCCCACCATCGGCAACGACCGTCGCCTGCTGGTGATGAAAGAGCCGGTCGGGGTCTGCGCCGCCATCACACCATGGAACTTCCCGGCTGCCATGATCACCCGCAAAGTCGGCCCGGCACTGGCCGCTGGCTGCACCATGGTGATCAAGCCAGCTTCCCAGACCCCGCTGACCGCGCTGGCCATGGCCAAACTGGCGGAAATGGCGGGCATTCCAGCAGGTGTCGTCAACGTGGTTACCGGCTCTGCGGCGGAGATCGCCAAGACCCTGACGGACTCCCCCATCGTGCGCAAGATGACCTTCACCGGCTCCACCGAAATCGGCAAGAAGCTGATGCGTGACTGCGCCGAGACCGTAAAAAAAGTATCCATGGAGCTGGGGGGCAATGCGCCCTTCATCGTCTTTGATGACGCCGATCTTGATGCCGCGGTGGAAGGCGCCATGGTGTCCAAATACCGCAACAGCGGTCAGACCTGTGTCTGCGCCAACCGCATGTATGTGCAGGCCGGGGTGTACGACAGCTTCCTCGCCAAACTGAAAGAGCGGGTTGAAGCCCTGAAAGTCGGCAATGGCACCGAAGCAGGCGTGCAGCAGGGCCCGCTGATCGATATGAAAGCGGTAGAGAAAGTCGAAGAACACATCAGTGATGCGCTGCAGAAAGGCGGCCGTGTCGTCACCGGCGGTAAACGCCACCGTCTGGGTTACAGCTTCTTCGAGCCCACCATCGTGGCCGATGCCACCACCGAGATGAAGTTTGCCCGCGAAGAAACCTTCGGCCCGCTGGCGCCTGTGTTCAGGTTCAGTGATGAAGCCGAAGTGATTGCCATGGCCAACGACACCGAATTTGGTCTGGCCGCCTACTTCTATTCCCGCGATATCGGCCGCGTCTGGCGCGTTGCCGAAGCCCTGCAGAGCGGTCTGGTCGGCGTCAACAGCGGCCTGATCTCCACCGAAGTCGCACCCTTTGGTGGCTACAAGGAATCCGGCGTCGGGCGCGAAGGCTCCAAGTACGGTATCGATGACTATCTCAACATCAAATACATCTGCATGGGTGGGGTGGATAAATGAGCGAAGTCCAGGTCGCGCTGGATGTGCGCGCCCGGCTGGGTGAATGCCCGCGCTGGGATGAGCAGAGCCAGTGCCTGTACTGGATCGATATCGACAGCTTCCGGCTGCATCGTTTCGATCCGCGTACCCACACTAACGACATTCGTCAGTTCGATCAGGAAATCGGCTGCTTCAGCCTGCGCGATGATGGCGGCTTCGTGCTGGCCATGCGCAGTGGCTTCTACTTTATCGATAGCTGGGACGCGCCACTGCGGCCCATCTGCGACCCGGAAGCCGATCTGCCAGACAACCGTTTCAATGATGGCCGTTGCGACGCTGCCGGGCGTCTGCTGGCGGGCACCATGGACAAGAGCAAGACCGGCGGCGCCAGTCTCTACAGTCTGGATCCGGCGCTGACGGTCAGACGACTGGAGGACGGCGTCAACACCGCCAACGGTCTGGCCTTCAGCCCCGACAATACGCGGATGTATTTCTCGGATACGCCACGTCATGTGATCTATGTCTACGACTACGACATCAGCAGTGGGGCCGCCAGTAACCGCCGGGTATTCCATCAGTTCCCCCACGGACTCGGTCGCCCCGATGGCGCGGCGGTAGACAGCGAAGGTTACTACTGGAGCGCCCTGTACGAGGGTGGCCGGGTGGTGCGACTGAGCCCGCAAGGCGACATCGTCGCCGAAATTGCCGTTCCCGCACGCTGCCCGACCATGGTGGCCTTTGGTGGCGCCGACCTGAAGACGCTGTATATCACCAGCGTCGGCCAGCGCCCGGATGCAGAACTGGCCGACTACCCACTGAGCGGTGCGCTGTTCAGCGTACGGGTCGAGGTGGCCGGACGAGTGGAGCACCGCTTCCGTTACGACCCGCGCTAGCAGCGCTTCCTCGGCGCGGTGTTGCCCCTCGGCTCAGCATCGCCCGGATAACAACCTATCCATCACGCCAGCACCGGTGCACACCGGCTGGCACACTGCTGCCCGAATCAGGCCGCAGCGACGCTTCAGCATTCTGTTTTCAGGTATCACAGGGCGGATTTACCACGATGACAACCCTTACCAACCGTTATCCCAGCCTCAGCGGCCAGCAGGTCTTTATCAGCGGTGGCGCCTCAGGCATCGGCGAGCATCTGGTCATGGCCTTTTGCGCTCAGGGCGCCCACGTGGCCTTTATCGATATCGATGAGCTGAGCGCCGAGGCGCTGGTCACCCGCGCAGCACAGGAAACCGGCATCAAGCCCTGGTATGCTCCCTGTGACGTGCGCGACATCAGCCGTTTGCAGCAGTGCATCAGCGAAGCAGCGACCGCCATGGGCGGCCTTACCGTGCTGATCAACAACGCCGCCAAGGATGATCGTCACGATGTTGATGAAGTAACGCCCGAATACTGGGATAACTGCCAGAACATCAACCTGCGCCACCACTTCTTCGCCATGCAGCAGGCGGCCCGACTGATGAAGGATAAAGGCTCCATCATCAATATGGGTTCCATCGGCTGGCTGCGTGGCCGCCCCGGTATTGTCGGCTACACCACGGCCAAGGGTGCCATTCACGCTATGACCCGCACCATGGCTCGTGAGCTGGGGCCGCAGGGTATACGGGTGAATTCGGTTCTGCCCGGCGCGGTGGTGACCGAGCGGCAGAAGGCACTTTGGCTCAATCCGGATATCGACCAGCAGTTCCTTGATCTGCAGGCGCTGAAATTCCGCATTCAGCCAGACGACATTGCTGCCATGGTGCTGTTCCTCGCCTCAGACGACAGCCGCGCCTGTGCGGGTCAGAGCTTTGTGGTGGATTGCGGCATCGTCTGATGACTGGCCGGGCACCTGAGCAGCTTCGGCAGAATGTTCGCAGATCTTGCAGGCAGGCACCGGCAGCCACACATACCAGGCTGACTGTCTGATAAATCTGCCAAGGACTCTGTAATGAACCATGACGACCTGCTGGAAGCCCTGAAGATTGCTTTCTGCTATATGCCCAAGGCGATTGAAGTGACCCGTTACGAATACGGTGACCGCACTGACAAGGTACTGGAGCACATCAATACGGTGCGTGAAGCACTGCTGGAAGGCGGGATTGACCCGGAAGAGGTGTACGGCGACGTCAACCCGGAACTGACGCCCAATTCAACCTACTGACATGGGCAGCTCAGAAACAAACAACGGCAGGGAGAGGCTGCCGTTGTTTGTATATGGGGTAACTATTGCCAGCGATTAACGTGGAGGCATCAGCAGATTGGTGACGATCAGGATGCTGTTCACGAAATCGTTACCCTGAATGATGATCTCATCATTGGGGCGCAGGCGGTGGCTGGCCATCACCTTGGTGGGAATGCGCACCTGCATCAGGCGGCCATCGGCCCGCACTTCATAGATATCATCACGAATGTGACGCACTACCCGGCCCTGGGCCTTGGTTGGCTTGTGCACCACTCTGGCGGTAATGGGCTTGGGTTTGTGCTGTTCCTTGCTGGTCTCGTGACCTTGCCTGTTGTACGAAGGCGCGTTGTTGGCTGCCTTGTTGTGATCATTCTTGTGCTCATCACGGGACTGTTTGTGGTCCTGATGATCACGGTCCTGTTGCTGTTGTTGCTCCTGTGGCACCACTTTGGCCGTGATGGGAGGAGGATTGTCGGCCAGTGCAACACCCGCCATGCCGCCTGCCAGCAGCAGGACGCCGATTTTCAATGCTGTTTTCATAACGCGCTACTCTTCTGGTCTTGCTGATCTTTCTGGTCTGAAAGAGCCGGTCATCAGGCTGACGACAGGCTCTTGCTCTGCGGGCAGGTTCAGTACTGCGAATGCGGTCGAATTATGGCGATTCAACCCTGCCGGACGATGGGATCAGCCTTCTGGAGTTACTGCAGGGGTAGTCTTGGCTGGCTGAACCTTTTTGACTACGGGTTTGACTTCAGTCTTCCTGGGTTCTTTCTTGCTGGCCACTTTCTTGCTGTCTACTTTTTTGACAGCCGCCTTGTGCTGTTCGGCTTTCTTGGTAGCGGCCTGCTTATGCTGTTCGGTCGCTTTCTTCTCAGCGGTTTTCTTGCTTTCTGCTTTCTTGGTCGCAGTGCTCTCAGCCTGATGCTGCTTGACCTGAGTCTGCGCAGGGACCACCGGGTTGGTGTCCGGAGTTTGAGTCTGAGCGGCGGAAGCCACGCCCGCGAGGCTTCCTGCCACCAGCAACACGCCAACTTTCAACAGGTTTTTCATCATTTGCCACTCGACAGTTTGGGGTTAAGACAGAGCTGATACTAGCACTGGGTATGGTGGCCTGCTGTTTCGGTCAGATTCCGTACTCATGCTGGATTTACACAGATCAAAACCAGTCCTTACACCATCTTTGCAAACGGCCTGCACAAAGCTAAACGTGTCTCCTTTAAGTCAAATGTAACCTAACGCAACAGAAAGCCCTGCCCGATCCGGTCGCCATCTTCCAGCCAGAAACTGGCCTTACCGGCGTAATGAGCGCGCCCGGCAACACGTACCTGTACCGCCTGACCGGTACCAATGCCGGTACCTTCGCCGTACTCAAACTGGCGGATAGCCTCGGCACTGAAGCGGGCACCGGTAATGCTTTCAAACTCAGCCCGCTCACCCAGCATGATCTGCCCCTTGGCCACCCGTGCGGCCGTGCGTGCCGTGACCCCGGAGCCGGTCGGGCTGCGATCGACTTCGGCATCGGCAAATACACAGATATTGTGCGACACCCCGTCTTCAGGGTGATTACGGCCATCGGTCAGAATACTGCCATAGAGGAAAGCCAGATCGGCATGCTCAGGATGGGCAAGCGTTACCGCATTGCGCACGGCACCGGTGAGGGCCGTGGCCGCATCCACCAGATGGCGCACCGGGCTGTTATAAATGTCCACCCCCAGCGACATGGCATCGGCCAGCGCATAAAAGGCGCCGCCGTAGGCCACATCCACGGTGATGGCACCGTATCCCGGCACCTGCACTTCCACATCAGCTGCCAGCAGAAAGGCCGGCACACTGTCGAAATAGACCTTGCCAGACTGGCCATCCTGCACTTCCACATAGGCACTCACCAGACCACAGGGGCATTCGATATTGACCCGGGTCAGCGGCTCCACCTTCTCCACCAGACCGTAATCCACGGCATAGCGCCCAAGTGCAATCACCGCATGACCACACATGGTGCTGTAACCTTCGTTGTGGATAAAAAGCACCGCCAGATCCGCCTCGGGCAAACTGGGTTGCACCGGCAGCACGCCATACATGTCGTAATGACCACGGGGCTCAAACATCAGAAAACGACGCAGATGGTCCAGGTGCTGCTGGGCATAACGGCGCTTGGCCAGAATGCTGTCACCGGGAATGGGAGGATAGCCGCTCAGTACGATCCGGACGGCCTCGCCGCCCGTATGCATATCCAGCACGTCAATCTGTGGGTAAGTAGAATTCAAGGCCAACACTCCCTGGCAGGCTATTCCGGGCGCCCGCTCTGGCTCAGCAGTGACGCGCCGGATGATCAACTTAGGTCAGGTTTACAATGGCAACATAGTTCAGGCTTACATCAACCTGGTTCAGATATACGACAACCTGGTTCAGCAAAATGGCATCACCACGGCGCTCCACCATTAGCAGAAAATTGCATGCAATATCCAGCCTTTTTACATTTACACGAACGGCGGACAGTTTATCGGTGAAACACGCAAAAAACGTGCTGCCGATCAGAGCAGTGCGTGACTGACACCCAGCAGATCGTGGCATGCGCAAAGGGGTTGGCACAGCAGACTACCAGCCCCATCAACCAGGGTACACTCTGACCGGCGTATAACGGATGCACTGCGACAGGCAAGGAAGAGGAAAGGGAAAATGACGATGAATGTTCTCACCATTTACTACGATGGCAACTGCGCCATCTGCAGCCGGGAAATGCGCTGGCTGGGTAGCCTCAATCAGCGTCAGCAACTGCAGTTCGTCGATATACAGCAACCCGGTTTTGACCCGGCCAGCCTTGGGGTCAGCTTTGCTGATCTGGACCGGGAAATACATGTCAGCCAGAGTGAAGGGCCGCTGCTGAGCGGTATTGATGCTTTTATTGCGATCTATCGGGCGGTGGACAAACAGTGGCTGGCAGCGGTGCTGTCACTGCCGCTGATCAAACCGTTGTGGCAGTGGCTGTATCTGCGTTTTGCCCGCAACCGTTATGGCATCAGCCGTCTGCTGGGAATGAGAGTGGGCGCAAAGTGCGATCTGCAGGGCAAGTGCCGCTAAGCCATCACTTGCCCACAGATGCACCGCAGGGGGTTCAGTGCCCCCTGCGGGTAAGGCAGAAATGAAGGTATGAAAGTATGAACGTACTAAGGTTTACTGCACGGAGGCAGCGCCCTCTGCCCTCGTCATGACCGGCTCCGTCTGATCGAGAGCAGAGTCGGCTTCCAGAGCCATTTCCCGCAGCTGCCCGTCTTCCATCTTCAACAGGCGATCGGCCAGATGGAAATAACGGTCATCATGGCTGATCACCACCACGGTCTTACCCTGTGCCTTCAGCTCGGGCAGCAGCTCACGATAGAACACATCCTTGAAGGCCGGGTCCTGATCCGCCGCCCATTCATCAAACAGCAGGAACGGACGATCCTCCAGATAGGCCACCACCAGCGCCAGACGTTTGCGCTGCCCCTGTGACAGGGCACGGGTGGTAAAGGCGCCGTCCTTGATCTGTACCTTGTGCTGCAGATGCAGCTTGGTCAGCAAGCGATTACCCGCTTCATCCAGATCCACCCGCGGGCTTTCCAGCAGGCGCTCAAACAGGTGGAAATCGGAGAAAATTGCCGAGAACAACTGGCGGTACTCGTCGCGACTGGCATGGCTGACAACCTTGCCATCCAGCTCGATCTGCCCGTCTTCCGGCACATACAGGCCAATCAGTAGCTTGGCCAGCGTGGTCTTGCCACTGCCGTTACCGCCGACCAGAAACACCAGTTCACCGGGGCGGAAGCTGACATTGACTGGCCCCAGCGTAAAGAACTCATCGCTCTGCTCATGGAAATAGCGGTGAATCACACCGTGCATGGCGATCTTGTGAAAACCGGTCGGCGTCACACTGGCGCTGGCCTCTTCCATCTTCAGCTCATCGCAGATTGCTTCGATCTTGCCTGCAGCAATCTTGGCCATATTAGCTCGCGGAATGCTTAGCAGCAGCACTTCCAGCGGATTGATCATGAACAGGAACAGCAGGGCAATACCGGTCATTACCCGCTCCTGATCGTTATTGGCCGCCAGCAGAAACAGCACCAGACCGATAAAAGCGAAGATCAGGAAGCGGCCCCAGCCCGAGGCCAGAGCAAAGACCGACATGCCGGTGGTTTTGCCGCGGCGCACGGTTTCGATACTGTTGCCCAGCACCTGCTGGCTGAACAGCTCGCGTTTGTGACGATGCAGACGCAGCTCCTTGGCGCCGGCGGTGAGCGAGTCGAAGTGGCCGAATAGCCGCTCCTGCTCGGTGGCCGCAACGTGCAGATGTTTGATGGCGCGCATGTGCACCAGATGATAGCCCGCAGAACCCAGCAGCAACGTCAGGCAGGCCAGCAGAAAGATCGGCCATGACAGCGACAGCATGTACAGCATGCAGCCAACCACCACGATGCCGTTGGTGAGCATCACCGGCAGGCTGACAAAAAACTCGGCGACATCATGGCAATAGTCGGTCAGCGCTGTACGAATACGGGCCTCGCCGACCTTTTCCAGATGCTGATAACGGGCATTGCTGGCGTGCTCCGCCACCCGCGAGCGAATACTGGCCTGACTGCCGTGGGTCAGGCGCTCGGACAGAATCCGCGTCCCCACCTGCAGCCCCAGCGCGACGATGGCAATGGCCGCAAAACCCCATAACCAGGGGTAACGCGCCGCGCCATCGGCATTGAGAATCTCATTGATCAGGGACACCAGGCCCACATTGGCAACACCATTGAGGACGCTGAGCACCATGGCAGCGTAGAAGACCGGGCGGGTCTGTTGGATCAGACGGGCAAGCATGACGTGTGGCTCTCGCATCGCGGGACAGTTTCCACTAGACGTTTTATCCCGCTGCCGATTTAGCCTGATGCTACTACCATCTATGCAAGCGGACAGAAGTGGTTCACAGATCGTTGAAAAGCGTAATCGAGGCAGCCGAGACAAGAAAAGAACTGGCAAAAAAGCGGAGTTTAGTGAGCTAAATGAGCATTTTTAGCCTGTTTTTGACGCGGTATTCGGCAACGCAGATAGATTTTCAACGACCTGTTAGACTGAACTCCAACACAACCCAGCCGTAAGGATTCCCGATGCAACGATGGACAGCCCCGATCCACAATCAGAACCACCGCAAACTGATGGGCTTTCACATTCTGCTGGGCATGCTCTACTTCATCACTAACGGCATCTGCCTGCTGCTGGTTGGCCCCGATGCCAGCCCCTATCTGCCCGCCATGGCGCTGACCAGTTTCTGCCTGTTCCTGCTGCACGGTCTGCTGGCCGTTGGCTGCGGCTACCGATTTGAGGCGGCCCGCAAGGCCTCGGAAGTGCTCGGTGCCTTTATGATGATTGGCTTTCCCATCGGCACCCTGCTGGGCTATTTCCTGCTACAGCGGACGTACTGGCTGGCGCCCCGCCCCTGAAACCGGTTTATGCTCTGCTTCACTGCCACCACAGCCGCCACAAAATAAATAAAAATCACTCTCATCCGTCACTTAGGGCAGCCAGTTTTTATACAGGGTGATCAGGACGACGGATGTATCTGCGCTCCGCTCCGTCACCCAAGGACGGATGCCCATGCCAACCACTACTCCCTCCACCGCCTTTATCAGCTACAGCAATCTGCACCTGAGCCCTCAGGCCGGTCAGTCTGAACAGTTGCAAGCCATCCATGTGCAGCAGGACGGTGCGGTCCTGCTGGTGCAGCTGCCCGCTGCGGCTGATCTGCAACGTTTTCGCTGGCAGGCAGAGCAGCTGCATGCCCCGGCCGATGCCAGCCTGGCCGCCACACTGGCCGCACTCGACTATGTGTTTGCTCAGCCTGCGGCCCCCGGCGAGGTAGTGCTGCAGACCGCTCCTGAACTGGCAGCACAGCTGCTGCGACAGGGGCTGGGCTGGCAGCAGCAGTCATCAGCGGAACAGGTGCTGCTGATAGTGGAGGCGGAACGCTTCTGGCAGTCGCCGCTGCTATGGCTCAACCAGCCGCTGACACCGGCCTTCCCTCAGCGCTACGTCATGGATGCCAATGGCCGCCGCCATCCACTGCGTCCGCTGAAACGCAATGGCACTCTGTACCGGCGCTATATTCCCTGGCTCGGCCAGACCCTGAGCCTGCGTACGCTGGAGCTGGATGCCGACCTGCCCTGCTTCAACCGCTGGATGAACGATCCGCGGGTTGCGCATTTCTGGCAGGAACAGGGCGATATGCAGCAGCACCGCGAGTATCTGCAAAAGCAGGCAGCCGATCCGCACAGCCAGACGCTAATCGCCTGTTTCGATGAGCAGCCCTTTGCCTATTTCGAGGTTTACTGGGCGCGCGAAGACCGCATCGCGCCCTTCTATCAGGTCGAAGATTACGACCGCGGCTGGCATCTGCTGGTCGGGGAAGACGCCTATCGTGGCCGCCCCTGGTTCAGCGCATGGTTCCCGTCCCTGCAGCATTTCCTGCTGCTGGATGACCCACGCACCCAGCGTATCGTCGCCGAGCCCCGGCACGATAACGCCCGGCTGATCGGCCATGCCCAGCAGCTGGGTTTTGCCAACCTCAAAGGTTTTGACTTCCCGCACAAGCGCGCTCAGCTGCTGATGCTGTCGCGGGAAACCTTCTTCAGTGAACAGCGCTGGCAGCCCTTGCCACCCCGTTGATGCCGCCCCACCCATGACGCACAGGACTACCGCAATGCATATCCATGATCTGATCGGCGTGGGCTTCGGCCCTTCCAACCTGTCACTGGCCATCGCCCTGGCCGAACTACCTCAGGCGGCTGGCACCACGCTGGACAGCTGCTTTATCGAGCGCCAGAACGACTTCGTCTGGCACGGCAACATGCTGCTGGACGGCACCACCATGCAGGTGTCCTTCCTCAAGGATCTGGCCACCCTGCGCAACCCGGCCAGCGCCTTTACCTTTATCAACTACCTGCACCAGAACCAGCGGCTGGAAGACTTTATCAACCTCAAGACCTTCTTCCCCAGCCGTCAGGAATTCAACCAGTACCTGACCTGGGCCGCCGACCATTTCGATCAGGATGTGCACTACGGCGAAGAGGTAGTGGAAGTCCTGCCGCAGCAGGAAGGCCGGGAAGTGGTGTGTCTGCGGGTGCGCAGTCGCGGCAGTGATGGCCGCCTCCATGAGCGTCTGACCCGCAATCTGGCACTGGGTATTGGCGGCAGCCCGCGTATTCCGGAAGAGTTCAGAGGGCTGGCTGGCCATCCGCAGGTGTTCCACTCTTCCCGCTACCTGCAGCAGGTTGCCGCCCTGCCATCACGTCCGTTACGTATTGCCGTGGTGGGCGCCGGTCAGAGCGCGGCGGAAATCTTTATGGATCTGCACAGTCGCCATCCGGGGTATCAGGTCGATCTGATCAGCCGCTCCCGCGCGCTCAAGCCCGCCGATGACAGCCCCTTCGTCAATGAAGTGTTCAACCCCAGCTACACCGACTTTATCTACGCCAGTGCCGAAGAAGACCGCAGCCAGCTGCTCACCGAGTTCAGCAACACCAACTATGCGGTGGTCGATCTGCCACTGATCGAGCAGATCTATCAGACCCTGTATCTGCAGAAGGTCAGCAGCCAGCAGCGTCATCGTTACCTGCGCTGCCATGGCATTGCGCAGGCAGAAGCCCATGGCGATCAGCTGGCCCTGACCCTGCATGATCAGGACAGCGGCACCTTCTTCCGTCAGGACTATGATGCGGTGATTCTCGCCACCGGCTTCCAGCGTCAGGCCCATCATCAGCTGCTGGCACCGCTGGCCGACTGGCTCGACAGCAACCAGACCGACCGCTACTACCGTGTGGCTACCCGCCCGCACTTCCTGCCGCAGATCTTCCTGCAGGGCTGCAGCGAAAACACCCACGGCCTGAGTGACACCCTGCTGTCGGTGCTGGCCATTCGCTCAGCGGAAATCCGCGATGCGTTGCTGCCCGAACTGCAGCGCCCCAGCCGCAAGGCGTATGCCTGAACCACCCGGTACGTCTTCACGATTTCAGCCAGCGATAATTTCAGCCAGTACAGCAGGAGCACTGACGCCCATGGCCCTCCACCCTGAAATAGAAGCCTTTCTGGAGCTGATTGAGCTTGGCACCCTCAACGGTACGCGCAAGCCAATGGAACAGCAGACACCGGAGCGTGCCCGTCAGGAGTTCGACAACGCCTCGGCCCTGCTCGACCAGCCGCCCAAAGCCATGGCCAGCGTGGAAAACCTGAGCATCCGCAGCCGCGACGGTGCCGGGTTGCCGCTGCGCCTGTATCGCCCGCTGGCAACCACCGCCAGCAGCCCGGTGCTGCTGTATCTGCACGGCGGCGGTTACTGTGTGGGCAGCCTCGACTCCCACGATATTCTCTGCCGTGCGCTGGCCAGCTATTCCGGTTTTGCCGTGCTGGCGGTGGGCTATCGCCTGGCACCGGAGCACCGCTTTCCGACGGCGTTCAATGATGTGGTGGATGTGTATCAGTGGCTGCAGCAACACGGCAGCCAGGCAGCGCTCGACCCGACCCGTATTGCCGTTGGCGGCGACAGCGCCGGTGGCACGCTGGCCACCGCCCTGTGCCTGCAGGCTCGTGAACAGCACGACTGGCACCCTCCCGTCACTCAGGTGCTGATCTATCCGGTGACCGCTGCCGAGATGAACAGCGCCTCTCATCAGCGCTATGCCGAAGGCCATCTGCTGGAAGCCAGCACGCTACGATGGTTCTACGATAACTATCTGAACCAGCCGGGCGAACGCCATGACTGGCGCTTTGCCCCCTCACAGGCGCAGGATCTGCGCCAGCTGCCACCGGCGCTGGTGATCGTCGCCGAGTGTGATCCACTGGCCGACGAAGCGCAGGACTATGCCCGCCAGCTCCAGCAGGCAGGTAATAAGGTGGAGTGCCGGGTTTACGCGGGCATGACCCATGACTTTATCCGCATGGGCAATATGGTGGAGGAAGCCGAGCAGGTGCAGCGTTTGATTGGGGAGTGGTTGCAGAAGAGGGTGAGTTAGCCGCCAGCTGACTCAGCCTACAACGCCGCCTCTGCGGCAAATTTGGAGCGCAGCGGAAAATTTGTCCGACAGCAGCGATTTGTTAAGAGAGTAACTGACCAATTGTCTGCTCTTGGATTTGTTGTCCGCATTTAGGAACAGCCATAATGATGACCTCGGGGTCTAGCTCACGCCCCTCATCTCTAGCCCTTTTAATATGCTTAAACACCCTATTAATTCCTGAGTTTATGCAAAGGAATACGCCGACTTGAAAGTGATAGCTGCGTTTTAATTCACTTAACTTTTCTAGGTCATCTAGACAGGCTGCATAGCCAACATTTGGTGTTACTTTTACTTCTACAACAGCTATCTGATTAGCTGCTGTATTAGGCTCGTGGAGTATAAAATCTGGCGACCGCTGATTACCAAGTGGATAAACCCCTATATTTTCTGCATCAGCATGATTAAGTACAACTTTAACAATCTCTGAATGTAAGTATAAATGGGGATGGGTAGAGTTTAGTTGCCTATGAAACATTGCCACACGAAGAAAGTGATATAGCTCATAGCAATAAACTCTTTCTGAATATCCGTAGTAACCAGGGCCAACACTGCCTATTGCATATCGTAGAAAATCTAGAAATTCTCTCGGATTCATCCTTACCCCTTAACAGACAGATTGAAGGGCATCCATGGATGCCCTTCAGCGTTATCAGTCAGCTCATTTTTTCAACAGTGCCAGCACAGCAGAAAAGTCCATATCAGGGCGATTTCTCTGGCTTTGCTCTACCAGAGCCAGTGCAGTGCGGCCCTGCGCATCTTCCGCCAGCGGGTTGGCTCCCAGTGACAACAACAGGCTCACCATCGCCGTTTCATTACCTATGGCAGCACCCTGTAATGCCGTTAGCCCGGTGCCGGTCTGCTGGTCTTTTGCATCGAGATCCAGACCCTGCTGTTGATACTCCTGCAATAATCTTCTGGCCTCCGCTTGATCTGGCAAAGCCGCCAGATAACGTGCTCCGGCCTGCTGATTGAGGTCAGCAATCTCTTCTGCCGACGGATGGAAGTAATGCAGTGACTGGACTGCCAGCCACTTCATTGGCGCAGGTGTCGGCTCTAGCGATGCTTCTGCTACCAGAGCCAGCGGTGAGGTCTGCGCATACCGGTACACCACCATGGCGATGGAAATACCGAGCAAGACCAGGAGTACTATCAGAACTTTCGTGATGGGTTTCATCAGCATATTCACGCCCAGACAGTGCTACAGGAGGATTTGTTAAAGGCCACTGTATTTCTTGCGGAGTCAGACACCTGAGCCAATCCGTTCAGATACATATCCAGCTGAGTCTTTTGTTTGAGCGCTATGGCAGAGCGAACCGTCTCATAGACTTTGGCATCCAGAAGGTCTTTCTGTTGCGCATGTTTCCACCAGTGCCTGACGTTCTTCTTCACCAGCTTGGTCACCAGACTTTTAATGCTGCTCCCCGGTTTACGCTTGATCAGCACATTCACCAGAATGTCGATATAGCCCATCGCATAGGAGGCATCGACAGCGACAATAAGCAGCCCCTGGGCAAACTCTCTTACGGAATCGGTAATAGCCAGATGGTCGATGGCGGTCGTCTGGCGAGGCCAGAAGAAGGCGAGAATTTCCCGTGTATCGGCGGCGTCAAAAACAAGATCAGCAGCCGCAATTTTTGGCAGAACAAAAGTAACAGAACCCATTTCATCACTCCCTTGTGATATCGAGACACCTTGCGACTACATCCTCTGCAAGCGGGCCGTAGGTTAATCAACGCATCTGGTGAGCGCAACCCAGCCACAACGTGCCTGAGTGGTTAAGCGCATGTACGCAGGACGGGAGTAAAGGACAGGGTAAGGCGGGAACAACGATATTGAGGGGGCGTAAGAGCAACTCAGCATCACACACTATGCATCACCAGATAGTGCTGGCGAATATAGTCCAGGGCCACAGTCACCGGATCCTGGTCGTACCAGTCGCCGATCTCGATATGGCTGTCGGTGTCCCAGATGCAGATCATTTCAATATCGCCATCGAGCTGGATGGCGAATTCCGTCTGCAGGCCTTTGCAGATGGCAAAGGCATCCAGCGCAAAAGGGCTGTTACTGCGGTAATAGAAACGTAAACCGGCAAACACGCCCGGCATACGCAGCTGCAACTGCTCAAACAGCCCGACGCCAAAGCCCGGATAACGCCTGCGCATGGCTTCGTAACTTTCCTGCTCGTACTCGCCCTGAAAATCGCTCTGCAATAAAGAAGTCATGGATTACTCCTGTTATCCCGATCGCCGCCCTTACGTACGTCCCTTCGGAATAGCCAAGCAACATCCCTGCCTGAATGAGCTGACCGGCGTCAGCTCATGATTCCCTGTGTCTGATACCACCTAATGAGAAATCACCGCCAACAGGTCGTTGAAAATCTA
>NZ_LAPT01000121.1 GCF_003194385.1 Pokkaliibacter plantistimulans | reverse complement strand
CTTGTCTCGGCTGCCTCGATGACGTTTTTCAACAGCCTGTTAGGGAACCTGCCATTCCTGGAGCGCGCTCACGTTCTGTTGCGCGTCGGTGGCCGGAAGCTAGTTGAAAAGCAGGTGTTTATCATGCCTCAGGTTGATGATTTTCTGTTCCAGGCTGCGCTGGCCGGGCAGCCACAGGCAATCAATGAATTACTGCATCAGGTGCAGCCCGATGTGGTGCGTTATGCACGGCTGCAGTGTCTTGTCAGCGATCTCGATGATGCCATGCAGGATGCGCTGCTGATGCTGTCCCGTCGAGCGGATGGGGTACGTGCCATGGCAGCGTTTGCCAGCAGGCTGTGGCATGCGGTCCGGCAGGCGTACCGGTGGACGTACCAACGCCTGAGGCCTCAAACCCCTTCCGGCCATGATACTTCTGATGCAGCCGCGCTGGAGATCTGGCTGGCGCAACGGGAGCGCGGTCAGCTGCAACTGGAAATGGTGCATATGCTGGAGTCGCTGCCCGTCAGTTATCGTCAGATTATTTTGCTGCGCGATATTGAGGAACTGGGCATGGCTGAAATCGCCGCTGTACTGGATATCAGCAAAGCATCGGCCAAAAATCGACTGCATCGTGCCCGGGCGATGGCACGTGAGTATTTACTGGCAGAGGGCTAATACTGCGTATTGTTGGTTAATTTGTAAGTGGTCATTATGGCTGTTGCGGGCGTGGTTCTAGCGTCTGTACATGATCCGCTGCGCGATAGCCTGCGGAGCTGAAAGGCCGAACTCGGCACTCCGGCTCCTGCTCTGTTGCTCCCGCCTTGTCTGGCGTCCGTTCACGATAGGGTGAACGGGTTCTGAATTACACCACGCTACCGGCACTGAAGCCGGACGCCCAGGCCCACTGAAAGTTGTAGCCGCCCAGCTGGCCGGTGACATCCATGACTTCGCCAATGAAATAGAGGTTGGGAATATCATTGACGGCCATGGTTTTGGATGACAGATGGCGAGTGTCCACGCCGCCTAATGTCACCTCGGCGGTGCGATAGCCTTCAGTGCCGCTGGGCTTGATCTGCCATTGCTGCAGCAGCTCAACCACTTCTCGTAGCCGGGTGTCGCTGTAGGTTTGCATAGGCCCCTGCCAGTCATGCAGGGTGCAGAGCGTAGTGGCCAGACGTTTGGGCAGCTGCTGCGCCAGCCAGGTTTCCAGGCTTTGCTTAGGGTGCTGCTGACGATGCTGGCGCAGGTCGTCCAGTAGCCCCTTCGTGGTGGGGAACAGGTTGAGCTGAATGACCTCGCCCGGCTGCCAGTAGGTGGAAATCTGCAGGATGGAGGGACCGCTCAGGCCGCGGTGGGTAAACAGCATCGGCTCACGGAAGCGGTACTTGCCACAACTGACCTCTACCTCGCAGCTCAAACCGGACAGGGGGGCGAGATGCTCCAGCTGTTGGGGTTGCAGGGTGAAAGGGACCAGCGCGGCGCGGGTGGGCAATATATCCATACCGAACTGACGGGCAATATCGTAGCCGAAGCCGGTCGCGCCCATGGTGGGGATCGACAGGCCACCGCAGGCAATTACCAGTGACTCACACTGTATTGCGCCCATACTGGTCTGCAGCTGGAAGCCATCCCGGAGAGGGGCAATCTTGTCTACCGACGTTTTCAGCCGGATATCCACACCAGCCCATTCGCATTCGGTCAGCAGAATGGCCAATACATCCTTGCTGCTGTGGTCACAGAACAGTTGTCCCGGTGCCTTCTCGTGATATTCCAGGCCGTGACGGTCCACCAGTTCAACAAAGTCGCGTGGGGTGTAGCGCTTGAGTGCCGAGATGCAGAAGTGGGGGTTGTCAGACAGATAATTGGCAGGCGTTGCATTCATATTGGTGAAGTTGCAGCGTCCTCCGCCCGACATGAGAATTTTCTTGCCGGCTTTGTTGGCATGGTCGAGTACCAGTACCGAGCGGCCACGATAGCCCGCAGTCAGGGCACACATCAGACCGGCAGCACCGGCACCGATAATCACTACATCAGAGGTCAGCATAATCAGAGTCAGACTGGTCATTCATCAAACGATGGGTCAGAGAGACGCAGGGTCAGTCTGACTGGTATCAAAAAAAGAAGTGCCCGAGGGCAGAGCCGTCGGGCACCTGGTCACTACCGCACTGGCGTTACAGTGACTTCATGCGTTCCAGCTGTTCTTCCAGCTTGGCGCGACTGATGTCCAGTTCCGCAACACGGGCACGGTCTTTCTCGACCACGGCTGCGGGTGCTTTCTCGACATAGCTGGCGTTATCCAGTTTGGATTTCAGCTTGGTGTATTCCTGAGTCTGTTTGTCCAGCTCCTTGCTGATGCGAGCGATTTCCGCTTCGGCATCGATCAGACCAGCCATCGGTACCAATACTTCCATCTCACCGACCAGTGCGGTGGCTGACAGCGGCGCTTCTTTGTCAGCCTCAAGCCAGGTCAGGCTTTCCAGCTTGGCCAGCTTCATCAGGAAGGTACGGTTCTGCTCCAGACGACGCTGGTCTTCGCTGTCGCCATGACGGCAGAACACGTTGATGGCTTTGGCCGGGGAAATGTTCATCTCGCCACGGATGTTACGCACGCCGAGAATAACCCCTTTCACCCATTCCAGATCCACCAGCGCCTGCTGGTCGATACGCTCGTTTTTGGCTACTGGCCAGGGCTGCTGCATCAGGGTATCACCCTGTTTGCCGGCGAGGTCACGTACCTTCTGCCAGATTTCTTCAGTGATGAAGGGCATGAAGGGATGAGCCAGGCGCAGGATCACTTCCAGCACGCGAACCAGGGTCTGACGGGTGCCGCGCAGTTGTTCTGCGCTGGCGGTCTTGTCCCACAGTACGGGTTTGGACAGCTCCAGATACCAGTCACAGTATTCGTTCCAGACAAACTCATACAACGCCTGAGAGGCCAGGTCGAAGCGATAGGTGTCCAGTGCTTCGGTAACGCGCTGTTCAGCTTCCTGCAGACGGCTGATAATCCAGCGATCTGCCAGAGACAGCACCACATCTCCGCCGTTCTGGCCACAATCCTGGCCTTCGGCATTCATCAGCACGTACTTGCCTGCGTTCCAGATCTTGTTACAGAAGTTGCGGAAACCTTCCAGACGCTGCACGTCGAACTTGATATCGCGGCCGGTGGAGGCCAGCGAGTAGTAGGTAAAGCGCAGGGCATCGGTACCGTAGGCCGCAATACCTTCGGGGAATTCCTTGCGCGTTGCCTTGTCGATCTTGGCGGCCAGCTGCGGCTGCATCATGTTGGCAGTACGCTTGGCCAGCAGATCGTCGAGGCTGATACCGTCGATGAGGTCAATCGGATCCAGTACGTTGCCCTTGGTCTTGGACATCTTCTGACCCTGAGAGTCGCGAATCAGGCCGGTCACGTAGACCGTCTTGAAGGGAATCTGTGCCTTGCCGTTTTCATCCTTCATGAAGTGCATGGTCATCATGATCATGCGCGCTACCCAGAAGAAGATGATGTCAAAGCCAGTGACCAGTACGGAGGTGGGATGGAAGGTTTCCAGCTCGGCCGTGTTCTCCGGCCAGCCCATGGTGCCGAAGGTCCACAGTGCAGAAGAGAACCAGGTATCCAGTACATCGTTGTCCTGTGACAGCACGAGTTCGGCACTCAGGTTGTACTTGCTGCGTGCTTCGTCCTCGGTGCGTGCGACATAGACGTTGCCTTCGGCGTCGTACCAGGCCGGAATACGATGTCCCCACCACAGCTGACGGGAAATACACCAGTCCTGCAGGTTACGCATCCAGGAGAAGTACATGTTTTCGTATTGCTTGGGTACGAACTGAATGTCACCGTTCTCTACCGCCTCAATGGCAGGCTTGGCCAGCGCTTCTACAGCGACGAACCATTGATCGGTCAGCATCGGCTCGACCACCACCCCTGAACGGTCTCCGCGGGGAGCTTTGAGCACGTGATCCGCGATCTTGTCGAGCAGACCCAGTGCCTCGAAATCAGCTACGATCTGCTTGCGGCCTTCGTAGCGGTCCAGTCCGGCATACCTGGCAGGCAGGGTGCTGGCATAGGCATCACCGGTCTTGCCTTCGTAAGTCAGTACTTCGGCTTCCGTGCGGATGGCGGCATCCAGAGTCAGTACGTTGATCATAGGCAGCTGATGGCGCTTGCCGACTTCGTAGTCATTGAAGTCGTGGGCCGGGGTGATCTTCACGCAGCCGGTACCAAACTCACGATCTACGTAGTCATCAGCAATGATGGGGATCAGACGGTCTACCAAAGGCAGTTGCACGAACTTACCAATCAGGTGCTGATACCGTTCATCTTCAGGGTGCACGGCCACAGCGGTGTCACCCAGCATGGTCTCTGGGCGTGTGGTTGCTACGACGATGTAGTTCAGGCCATCGGCCGTTTTGGCGCCGTCGGCCAGCGGATAGCGGAAATGCCAGAGGAAGCCTTTTTCTTCTTCGTCTGAGAGTACTTCCAGATCGGAAATGGCGGTGTGCAGCTTGGGATCCCAGTTGACCAGGCGCTTGCCACGGTAGATCAGTTTATCGTCATAGAGGCGGACAAAGACTTCCTGAACGGCTTTGTAAAAACCTTCATCCATGGTGAAACGCTCGGAACTCCAGTCAACGGAGTTGCCCAGTCGGCGCATCTGGCGGGTAATGTTACCGCCGGACTCTGCTTTCCATTCCCAGATCTTGTCGATGAAGGTTTCACGGCCCAGATCATGACGGGTCTTGCCTTCTTCATGCGCCAGCTTGCGCTCGACCACCATCTGGGTAGCGATACCGGCATGGTCGGTGCCTACTTTCCACAGCGTGTTGCAGCCTTTCATGCGCTGATAGCGAATCAGAGCATCCATCAGGGTGTGCTGGAAGCCATGGCCCATGTGCAGGCTACCGGTGACGTTGGGTGGTGGGATGACGATGGAGTAGGGCTGGCCTTCGCCGGACGGGGCGAAATAGCCTTTCTCTTCCCAGGTTTGATACCACTGACGCTCGATAGCTTGAGGATTAAAAGTCTTATCCATGGGGAAATCTGTAATCTGCCTAGCCGGATGGGGCTCCATAAACGTCTGCTGTGCAGGCACAGCGGCTGGAGCGCTGGGGTCAATTCGACGATAACGGGCGATTATACCCCGGCATCCAGCTGGCGGTGAACCCTGTTTGCCGCACGATGTGAATACTTTGCAGCGATCAGATTGCTGGAGAAAGGAATGTCTGTCATTAATGTCATGAGTATCTGCGGTATCTACAACAATCAGAAACATAGCTGGCGCTAGGCACTCTCCGGGTGATGGATTACTATTCAGCCGTTGGCAATTCTTGATACACGGATGTACACAGATGCAGTCATGCTTTGCTGCAATGTTCTGGGTAGGTCTGCAGTCTGTGGTCTGCTTTTCCAGTTAGTGTATGAGTGTGGGGCTTCTGGTCTGCCTGTCTGTGGTATCCATCATTGTTTTGTGATGTCTCACATGGGAAGTGTTTGCACCTGAACGCTTTTAACATTATTCGATAATTGGGATTAGCCCAATATTGCTCTGTCAGGATTTATATCCGTTGCCATGGAATACTGTTCAATATCTCTGTGACCGTTGTCATTCGGCCGTTCTGAATTGATTGCACCGAATGTGGAGTGCTTGAAAAAATGCGCGTGTGGCGTAATTTTGCTTTTCTGCTTGTGTTATTAAATGGTTTATTGGCGGGGTGTGCTGCACCTTTGCTATTGGGAGCCCAGGGGCAACTGCTCGGTGCGCTTTTGCGCCCGCTGGTAGGCGCCAATCCTGCTGATACCAAGCTGTTTGAGCAGCCTGTTATTAAAACTCGTATGGTCGCTTTGCTGGGTGAGGAGCGCTACTTGACCACTGTCAGTCTGTTGAATACGGCAACTGCGATTCAACAGGAGGGGCCATTAATATATGTAGTGTCGCGTTATTCTCCTTTGCCTGATTTGGCACAGAAAGCCGGATTCGTATGGAACTCCGACAGCAATCGTATGGCTCTGATGCTGGTAGATAACCAAGGCGCTGCCTCGGTGTTTGCTGAGCCTCAGGCTGAGTCAGTGGATCCAGCATTACCTCTGGCGTGGCCGCAGGAGCTGGCTGTGATTTTGAATAAGGATAATTCGCCCAATCCGGCATTGCCCATATCTAATGTGCCGGTACTGCAATAAGTATGTATTGATGGTCTGATATTGGAAAAAAGCAAAAAGGACACTATTGGCTAGCGATGAGGGAGTTGTTAATAAACTGGCCAAACGGAATAGATTTATAACATATCTTTCATATCCATCTTTTTCCTTATTTAGGTTAGCTGAATGACAGAAGAAAAAATAACCAGCTTATTACAAGGCTACAGTCTGGAAGACTTATATCAGCTCAAGGCGATAATGGAGCGCAAGGTTGAAGAGCAGCGTGCGAAGCAAACTCAGGTGCGTAAGTTTGGTTTTCGTGCATCATTGAAAGAGTTGGCTGACAGCAGTGGTCTGGATATCGCCTCTCTGATGAAAGATGCCGCTCAGTGGCAGAAGCGCTGAATTACCTTTGTGTGTCATCACTCCCGATTCACCGGGCTGACTCGCGATGTAGCTTCTAAATGACATAGCTTCTAAAGCATGGTGGCTGCCAGAGCCTGTCTGTAATAGCTCTCTTTGTGCGTATCGCTTTTGGCGGTAGTGCTTTCTTCTATTTGTTTCTCAAGGCAGACCGGGCTCACCCAGATTTCCAGAAGCATGGGAGTGAAGCTGTCAGCAGTGTATGGTCTCTGCCATTTCAGCCCAGCTTGTGAATTTGTGGTGTGAGTCCC
The DNA here is from genome assembly GCF_003194385.1 of Pokkaliibacter plantistimulans. Lineage (GTDB taxonomy): Bacteria > Pseudomonadota > Gammaproteobacteria > Pseudomonadales > Balneatricaceae > Pokkaliibacter > Pokkaliibacter plantistimulans. Next base: position 13,127 of record NZ_LAPT01000121.1, on the reverse strand, counting down.
ATTTTTTTGAACTGGCGATAGTGATCGCGCTGTGCATTCAGCCATACGGGATCCTGAACGACTATTTCCAGGACTCTCTCAAAACTATGCATCGTGTCAGGCAGGTGCAGATCGAAGTTCACCAAAATGTCCCTTTTTTCTGGCCATGATTGTGGGTAGCCAAGCGTGATAGGGCTATCTCCTGCGAATTCGGTGTCCAGGCGATGGTGAGGCAGAAAGTCGGTAATGTCGCTCTGCCAGAGAAAACTGTCCAGCTCCGCGCACTCATTCCGATCACAGCAGTGAATATGGAATCGATGCCCCTTGAGCCACTGACGTCCGAGCAGGGTACCGAGGATGCGCCAGCGGTCTTGATCCTGATGGGAGTTAAGAATGTAGAAGTCTACCCGTTGTAGCATAGTGAGGTTTCTGACCAATAACGGCGAGGCGGGGATTATGGCAGTAAAGTCAGGGAGAGGGCAAAGGCTGTAAGATGCAGGCCACACCACACGAGGTGATGTGACCTGTAAGCTCTGTTTATGCAGAGACCGGATTACAGGCGATCCAGCAGATACTGGGTCAGCAGGGGAACGCAGCGACCGGTTGAACCCTTGGCTTTGCCGCTGGTCCAGGCAGTACCTGCAATGTCCAGATGCGCCCAGCGGTAGCCTTTGGTGAAACGTGACAGGAAGCAGGCTGCGGTGATGCTGCCGCCGGGGCGTCCGCCAATGTTGGGGATGTCTGCAAAGTTGGAGTCCAGCTGTTCCTGATACTCTTCGTACAGCGGCAGACGCCAGCAACGGTCATAAGACGTTTGGCCCGCACTGTACAGGGCATCTGCCAGCGCATCATCATTGGCCATCAGTCCTGATGTATGGTGGCCCAGGGCAATCACGCAGGCGCCGGTCAGGGTGGCGATGTCGACAACGGTTTCAGGGTTGAAGCGCTCAACATAGGTAAGGGCATCACACAGAACCAAACGGCCTTCCGCATCGGTATTGAGGATTTCCACGGTCTGGCCAGACATGGTGGTGACCACATCTCCCGGCTTGGTCGCACGTCCGCTGGGCATGTTTTCAGCCGCGGCCACCACGCCCACCACATTCAAAGGCAGTTTCAGTTCGCACAGTGCTTTCATCAGACCAAACACGCTGGCCGCACCACCCATATCGAACTTCATTTCATCCATACCTTCACCGGGCTTCAGGCTGATGCCGCCGGTATCGAAGGTAATGCCTTTGCCAACGAATACGTAAGGCTTGCTGTCATCAGCCAGCCCCTTGTAGTTCATAACGATCAGTTTTGACGGCTGATCACTGCCAGCGCCCACTGATAGCAGGCAGTTCATGCCCAGAGCACGCATCTGATCTTCATCCAGCACTTCGGTACTGAGTATGCTGCTGTTGTCGGCTGCCAGAGCGATAGCCTGCTCTGCCAGATAGGTGGGGGTGCAGATGTTACCGGGCAGGTTGGCCAGGCTCTTGGCCAGTTCAACGCCCGCGGCAATACCTTGACCATGGCGCAGGGCTTCGTTGCCAGACTGGGCTTCAGTCGCGTTGATGGCGACTGCCAGCTCATTCAGCTTAGGTGCCTCTGCTTTCTTGCTCTTGGTAGCATCATAGACGTATAGGCTGGACTCACCCTGCTCGACCAGCTGACGGGCTTTCCAGGCAGTAGAGCGGCCGGGTACCTCAATCTCACTCAGATAGGTCTCGGCAGTGGCGACGGAGCGGTCATTCAGCTCTTTGGTTGCAGCTTGTACCAGTTTGATATATTTGCCGGTACTCAATTCGTTCGGTTTACCCGCGCCCACCAGTAACACTGCACTGTTGCAGCCGTTCAGATAGGGCAATAGCAGGGTCGCAGCGGGCTTGCCTTTGGCACGGCCTGACTGCAGTAGTGCGCTGATCTGGCCTTGGCTGGCCTGATCCAAAGCGGTTGCGGAAGGCGTCATCGAGCCGTCTTCATAAACCCCTACTACAACACATTCACGGCTGGACGTGAGTACATTGTCGGTACTCAGATGGATGCTCAGTGACATGAGTTATTCCTTAGAAATGCAAGCTTTCATGTGAAACGGATACCCTCGGCATCCTACTCCGTCACCTGGGGGGACGCAATGTTGCCCCCGGAGCGAAGCTGACGCCGTGGTTACAGCTGGTTAGAATAGGCCGCCTCTGGTGAAGTGGCTTTACCGGACGCTATTCATTATTGCGCTGATGATAATGCGGTTGATGATAAAAGTAGACTACTCAGATGGTTTTCTGCGCAATGCGGTCATGGATACCGCTGGTTGGTTGTTGTGATCAGTATGCAATGGGGTGGCGGATAAATGCCGAATGGCTGCCGGTGCGGTAGCCATTATGATCCTGGTAAAAAATAACGGGTGATGCAGTGATAAAAAGCGGGTCTATCGTAACGCGGTATCTGGGCAGAGAGCTGGGTTTCAGCATGTTAGCTGTCAGCCTGGTGCTGCTGGTCATCATCATGGGGGGGCGGTTGATCAAGTACCTGGCTCAGGCAGCAGCAGGTAGTATCGATCCCGGTGTGCTTGCCAGCGTCATGGCATATCGTTTGCCCGCGTTTCTGGAGTTAATTCTACCGCTCGGGTTCTTCCTTGGTATTTTGCTTGGCTATGGTCGTCTTTATGTCGAGAGCGAGATGACGGTGCTGAATGCCTGCGGTATCAGTCAGTCTCAGGTGCTTCGCTCCACCTTCATATATGCATCCATCCTGGCGGTTTGCATTGCCGCACTGAGTTTATGGGTCAGCCCCTGGGGGTTGACCAAGACTGCCATACTGCTTCAGCAGCAGTCATCCGCGTCTGCCGTAGAGCGCCTGGCACCTGGCCGCTTTCAGAAATCCAGCGATGGCCGCCGAGTAACCTATGTTGAGGCCAATGGTGATGCCAAGTGGCAGATGAAAGGCATCTTTATGGCGGTGGCAGATCAGAATGGCCAACGTCAGCAGATTCTGGTGGCCGACGAGGGTCGTCAGCAAGCGGACGACAATAATGAAGGCCGTTACTGGATTCTTAATGAAGGTAGCCGTTATACCCTGACACCGGGGCGGGCTGATGTGGTGCGCAGTCATTTTGCTGAGTATGGCGCCAAGATTGCAGAGTCAGAGGCTGCACGAGAGATTGATCAGGCCGAAACGCTGAGCACGGCACGGCTCCTCAAGCTGGAGCAGCCTGCTCGCGACCTTGCTCATTTGCAATGGCGCTTTTCCCTGCCAGTTATGATCTTTGTTGTTACCCTGCTGGCATTGCCACTGGCTCAGGTTCACCCGCGGCAGGGGCGTTTTGCTAAATTGATTCCCGCTATTCTGGTCTATCTGGCCTATCTGTTTTTACTGTCCTGGGCACGAACCCAGGTGGTGAAGGGGCACATATCTCCCTATATCGGATTGTGGTGGGTGCATCTGCTGTTTCTGGCCGTCGGTGTTACTCTGATGTGGGGGCCTGGTTGGTGGCGACAGCAGCGTTATCGGCAGGTACTGGCAGCAGGTAAAGGAGCGGCCTCGTGATGTCTATGTTGGATCGCTACATTGCCCGCCATGTATTGATGGCGACGGGCCTGTCTTTATTTGTGCTGGAAGGGCTGGATATGCTGTTTGCCTTTCTTGATGAGCTGGATGACCTCGGCGAGGGTTATACCCTGGGCAAGATTGTCCAGTATCTGCTTTATAGCCTGCCAGATCGCTTGTATGACATGTTGCCAATCAGTGCCCTGATGGGGGCATTGATTGGTCTGGGGATGCTGGCAGCCAGCAGCGAACTGACCGTTATGCGTGCTGCAGGTACCAGTATGTGGCAGTTGGCTCGCAGTCTGTTCTATCCCACCTTTCTGATCATGTTGCTGGTGACCTTTATCGGCGAAGTGCTGGTGCCACACTATGCCCCTGAAGCGGAAAGCGTGCGTGCAGTGGCGCTTGGCAAACAGGACAAATATGCCAGTCGTTACAGTGTGTGGCATCGTGAAGGCGACACCTTTATGCACTTCAATGCAGTGGATAGTCGCGGGGTCATATATGGAGTCACAGAATATCAGTTCAGCCCCAGCCGAGAGTTGGTCAGTACCCGCACGGCTGAGCAGGCGCAGTATCAGGATGGTCACTGGACGCTGGAGCATGTACAGGATATGCAGCTTGGCCAGCATGAAGTGAAAAGCACGCAGCAGAATCAGGTTGCCTGGAACACTCAGCTGACTCCCGAACTGCTGCGTCTGGTGGTACTGGATCCGTTGTATCTGTCGATGGAAGGATTGTGGCATTACGGCAGTTATCTGCGGGATCAGGGCCTGGAATCGGATGCATACTGGCTGGCATTCTGGCAGAAGTTGTTGCAGCCCATTGCCACACTGGCGCTGGTGCTGGTGGGGATGTCCTTTGTTTTTGGACCGTTGCGCTCGGTCAGCATGGGGCAGCGTGTAGTGAGTGGGCTGATTGTCGGGGTCGCATTCCGTCTCAGTCAGCAGTTGCTGGGGCCGGTGGTCACCTTGTCTGGCATATCACCTCTGATGGCGGTGATGGTACCGATAGTGCTCTGCGTCATTGCTGGCATGTATTTATTACGCAGAGTGCGCTGAAACTTCATCAGTCTCGATGCTCTGGCGTCGAGACTTGCCACTACCCTGCTTATTGCTTTCTGGCTTTTTTGGGCAGCACGACCAGACGGCTGTCCGAATATCGGTCATGCCACGTCAGACTTTCTTTGTCCCACAATGACCAGAGAAAGCCCAGCCCACAGCACGCCAGCGACAGGCAGGCCATCAGAAAGCGAACCAGTGCTTGCATATAGGATATGGGCTGACCGTCCGCTCGCTGCACTCTGACACGCCAGCATTGCATACCCAGAGTCTGGCCGGGCCAGGTCCAGAACTTGGCAAAAAATGCAAAAACACTGATAAACAGAAGGCTGCGAAACAGTGGCCCTTTTACCGCAATCACCGGACCACTGTTGCCAATGTTGCTCACGGCCATGGCGATGGCTGTCAGCACCATCAGCAGTGCTATACACAGCAATGAGTCATAAAAAATGGCGGCCAGACGTCGTATCAGTGAGGCGGCAGGATAACTCTGGGCAAGTGCACTGCCTTCATCGAAAGGGCGGGGCATAACGGCTCCTGAGGTAAGAACGTGTTCGCGGTCTGCTGGGTGTCGGTCACAAGGTGTTGAAAAGACCCTCTGCAAGCTCGCTGGCTTATTTATCCCCTCTACACGGCACTTCTCTCAGTACTTTTCGCCTTGTCGGGCCTTAGCACGCGGGACCGTGAGCGGGTTCTTGGCCGTTGGTATAGGGGGAGTGCTAACTTGCCTTGCTGTTAAGCTCGGCCTTAATCGACTCTGCCAGATTACGCGCGCGTTGCAGTTGTTCTGATGTCAGCTTGAGCTCCAGGCGCGATATCATTTTCAGGGCTATAGCATGGCCCTTGTCGGCGGCATTCTTCAGCCAGGCATAGCCGATGACATCGGCATCATCGCTTTTATCTTCGCCATGGTTATTGAAATACATAGCGCCCAGCCAAAACATCGCTTCATCCAGTCCGAGCTGCGCCGCAGCCCGGTAATCACTTTCGGCCTGATGGAAGTTTTGATTGACCCCCATAGCCAGGTTGTAGCATCGGCCGCGGTTAAGAATGCCCTCGGGCAGGTTTTGAGTGGCAGCCATGCTGTACCAGTGGAAAGCCTGCTCTGGGTTGCGCTCCGTACCCTGACCGAACTCGTACATCTTGCCTAATCGGTTCTGTGCTTCGGCATCTCCCGCCGTGGCTCTGGGCAAAAGGGCATCCAGCTCCTTGCGGTAATCTTCATTTTTCAGGCTGCGAAGCGCATTAAGTGCATCCATGTTTCCCTGGCTGGCTGCGCCCTGGTAGTAAACCTTGGCTTTCTCCTTGTCGAGCGGTACGCCCTTACCTTTCTCGTACATTTGTGCCAGCAGATAAAGCGCATCAGGATTGCCTTGCTCAGCGAGGGGTTGCAGGTGTTGCAAGGCCTTACTGTAGTCCTGCTGCTGAAAGGCTTCGGAACCCACCTCAAGGCTTGCGGCGTAACTGGCGGAGGTACCGAGGCTAAGCCATACTGCAGCGAACGCAGGCAGCAAAAAATTTTTCATGATCGAACTCTCGTTGGGATTCGACGGCTGAGCGCATCGCTGTCTGATGCCAGGAGTGGCGTTGTTCTCGATGCTTTAGTGTTAGCTGATGAACCTCGGCATTGTAGACAAAGTTCACCCCTGAGGAAAATTGAGGAGTATCAACAGAAAGGTGCTATGGCGCTTCTTTGTCAGTGCTGCTCTGGGGTAAGGTAGCAGGTATTGCCCGCTCAGCGACAAGGCGGGTCTGTGCTGAAAAGTGTGAGCACAGGCACACATCGGCTGGTGTGAATGTAATGTCAGGTAGTGACCGTCACAATTCACCGGTATATAGGGAATGGGCGCGTAGCCATTCTTTACAAGCAAAGTAATGCGAAAACAGAGCGTTAGCTCACATGATGAAAAGGAGTTAGACCATGATTGATTCCATGAACAAGCAGATGAAGGATGCGATGGGTCCTCTGCAGGAGATGATGCGGATCCAGACTAATATGCTGGAGTTGCTGGCAAAGCAGCAGATGGAGTGCACTCAAAGCTGTGTTGAGGCGACGATGGCACAAACCAAGGAATTGCCCAATTGCAGCAAGCCTGAAGATGTAGTGAAGCTGCAGCAGGCTTATGCCAAAGAAATCGAAGAAACGCTGCGTCAGGCCGGTCAGCGCAATATGGATATTCTGAATGAGGCGCGTGTGGCTCTTACTGAGCTGGCACAGAAAAGTATGAAGGTCTGAAAAGGCTGAGAGATGAGCGCGGCACGGCTCATGGTAGTCTTAGGACAAGTGGGTGTTAGTGCCGGGTAAAATAAAAGAGGCGCTTCAGTGTTTACTGAGCGCCTCTTTTTAAATTTGGTGCCGAAGGTGGGACTCGAACCCACACGTTGTCGCCAACGCCGGATTTTGAATCCGGTGCGTCTACCGATTCCGCCACTTCGGCAATGGAGCTGCATTATAGGGATCGGCTTTCATGAGTCAAATGCTTTTTAACTGATGGTTGAAATAACTCTCTGATTTTACAACTGCACTTCATCTGCCACTGACGTGCTCACGTCTGCTTAACTCCCTGCATAAACTGGTTGCTGAATGAAAAGGATACAGTGAGCTGCTTTTTGATGGTTCTGGTAAACGCCTTCATGCAGTACAATGCTTCCCCTTTTTAGCTGGTGCCTATCCTGTGAACTGGCTTGGTCAGTTGGTGGTTGCTAACGCCCAAGACCCTTTTGGGATGAGTGGTACAGCCTATTTTTTGTCTGGACGAACCAAATCACTGATATGCAGGTCAAAGACTTTCACTTCGAGCTTCCTGATGAGCTGATTGCCCGCTACCCCATGGCCGAACGCTCTGCCAGCCGCCTGTTGTGCCTTGATGGGCAAAGTGGCGATATCAATTTTAAGGTGTTTCGCGATATCGCCGGGATGATCAGCGATAAGGACTTGTTGGTATTCAACAATACGCGAGTCATTCCGGCGCGGCTGTTCGGTCAAAAGGACTCTGGCGGCAAGGTTGAAGTGCTGGTGGAGCGTATTGTTGATGACAAGCGCGTGCTGGCTCACATTCGCTCCAGTAAGTCACCCAAACCTGGTACGCGGTTGTTGCTCGAAGGGCAGGTAGAGGCAGAGATGCTGGCCCGTCATGATGCTCTGTTTGAGCTGGCTTTTCTGGGGGATGAGTCCGTGCTGAGTGTGCTGGAGCGTGTCGGGCATATGCCTCTGCCGCCGTACATTAGCCGGGAGGATGAGCTGGAGGATCGCGAGCGTTATCAAACGGTTTATAACGAAAAGCCTGGTGCAGTGGCGGCGCCAACTGCTGGTTTACATTTTGATGAGCCGTTATTGAAGGTACTGCAGGACAAGGGGGTTGAGTTCGCCTTTGTCACCTTGCATGTCGGGGCTGGGACGTTTCAGCCGGTACGTGTGGACCGTATTGAAGATCACCACATGCACAGTGAGTATCTGGAGGTGTCTGCTGAAGTCTGCGAAGCGGTGCGTCGTACCCGGGCGCGTGGTGGCAGAGTCATTGCGGTAGGGACGACCAGTGTTCGCTCACTGGAGAGCGCGTCACGCAGTGGGCATATCGAGCCCTATGTTGGGGAAACCGATATATTTATCTACCCCGGTTATGTCTTTCGCAGTGTCGATGCCTTGATCACTAATTTTCACCTGCCGGAATCGACGCTGTTGATGCTGGTGTCAGCCCTGGCAGGTTATGAGCACATCATGAGCGCTTATCAGCGCGCGATTGCTGAACGGATGCGTTTTTTCAGTTATGGCGATGCCATGTTTATCAGTTGCCCCCAGTCAGGGGCCAAAGGTGAGTAACTCCATGACTCGTTCATGTTATATGCAGTTTGAGCTGCTGGCTGAAGAAGGTCAGGCACGTCGTGGACGATTGACCTTTCCCCGTGGTGTGGTGGAAACCCCTGCCTTCATGCCGGTCGGTACGTATGGCACGGTCAAGGGTATGCTGCCACGTGACATTGAGGAGATCGGTGCGCAAATCATTCTGGGGAATACTTTTCACCTGATGCTGCGTCCAGGTACCGAAGTGGTGAAAAAGCACGGTGGGCTGCATGAGTTCAATCAGTGGCCAAAGCCCATACTGACAGACTCCGGCGGTTTTCAGGTATTCAGCCTCGGTAAAATGCGCAAAATTACCGAGCATGGCGTGACCTTCCGCTCGCCGGTGGATGGCGCCAAGGTCGAACTGACTCCTGAGCGCTCAATGGAAGTTCAGCGCGATCTGGGCTCTGACGTTGTGATGATCTTTGATGAGTGCACTCCTTACCCTGCCACTGAGCGACAGGCAGCGGATTCAATGCGGTTATCTCTGCGCTGGGCCAAGCGCTCCAAGGCCGCTCACGGTGAGAACCCAGCAGCCTTGTTTGGTATCGTGCAGGGCGGGATGTATGAATATCTGCGCGAGGAATCCCTGGCCGGGCTGACTGAGATTGGCTTTGATGGGTATGCCATCGGTGGATTGTCGGTCGGTGAGCCTAAAGATGACATGATGCGTATTCTGTCACATACCGCTCCCAAACTGCCCAAGGATCGTCCGCGTTATCTGATGGGAGTAGGTCGTCCAGAAGATCTGGTCGAAGGGGTGCGTCGTGGTGTCGATATGTTTGATTGCGTCATGCCTACCCGCAATGCCCGTAATGGTCATCTGTTCACTTCCGAAGGGGTGATCAAAATCCGCAACGCCAGGCATCGTGAGGATACCGGCACGCTTGACCCTGAGTGTGACTGCTACACCTGTCAGAACTTCTCCCGTGCTTATCTCCATCACCTTGATAAATGTGGAGAAATGCTGGCAGCTCAACTCAATACCATTCATAACCTGCGCTATTACCAGACCCTGATGGCTGGATTGCGTGGGGCAATTGAAGCGGGTACATTGGGCGACTTCGTTGATGATTTCTATCAGCGACGTGGTATGACCACGCCGCCGTTATAACAAGTTTCAACTACCTTAGGAGACCTCTAATGAGCTGGTTTATTGCTCCTGCCTATGCGGCTGATGCACCTGCTGCGGCACCCGGTGGCGAATTCTTCAACCTGATCTTTCTGGTTGGTTTTGCTGTCATTTTCTATTTCTTCCTGTGGCGTCCTCAATCAAAACGCCAGAAGGAGCACAAGAATCTGATTACTGGGCTGAACAAGGGCGACGAAGTGGTGACCAGCGGTGGCATCCTTGGTCGTGTCAGCAAAGTGACTGATGATTACATAGTGCTGGCGGTGTCCGATACCGTCGAGCTGAAAGTACAGAAAGTGTACATTTCAGCGGCGCTGCCCAAAGGCACTATCAAGAATATCTGAGTCTATACCTGCAGTTAGGCGCCTTAGGGCGCCTTTCCTGCATTCTATAAATGTAGAAAAGGCAACTTCATGCTCAACCGTTATCCGTTGTGGAAGTATTTGCTGATTCTGGTAGTGCTGGCGGTCGCAAGCATTTATGCGGCGCCCAACCTCTATCCAGATGACTATGCTGTGCAGATCAGTGCCAGCCGTTCCGGAGAAGTGGTCGACGAGGCAACACTCAAGCGTGCAGAGGCGGCTATTGCTGCGAAAAATATCGGCATCAAAGGTGCCGAGCGTGCTGAGAATGACCAAAGCGCCCTGATCCGCATGAACAGCGGTGAAGATCAGCTGATTGCACGGGATATCGTGGCCCAGGCTCTTGGCCAGGACTACGTGGTAGCACTCAACCTGGCGCCGACTACTCCGGTCTGGTTGACGTCTTTGGGCGCAGGACCGATGAAACTCGGCCTCGACTTGCGTGGTGGTGTGCACTTCCTGATGGAAGTGGATATGGCCGAGGCAGTCACCCAGCGTCTGGACGTCTATCAGTCAGAGATCAAGACCAAGTTGCGTGAAGCCAAGTTGCGCTACAGCAAGGTCGATCATGACCAGCAAAGTGGCAAGCTGCAAATTGACTTCCGTGATGCCGATGCTCGTGATCAGGCCGTGACGCTGTTGCGTAAGGACTATCCTGAGTTTGTGCTGGAGACGGCTGAGGCTGATGGTCAGCCTGCCATCATGATCAATCTCAGCGAGAAAACCACGCGCGAGATCGAAGATTATGCTATTACCCAGAACCTGACCACGCTGCGTAATCGTGTCAATGAGCTGGGGGTAGCCGAACCGCTGGTACAACGTCAGGGACGCAATCGTATTGTCGTGGAATTGCCTGGGGTGCAGGATACCGCCGCGGCCAAACGTGTGCTGGGGGCAACTGCCAATCTGGAGTTCCGTCTGGAGTCACGTTCCGATGCGGCTGCCGGTACTACGGAGACGTTCAACTTCCGCTCAGCTCCCAATCGTCAGGCGACACTGGAGCGCGACATTATTATCACTGGTAATAACGTCTCCAGCGCTTCTTCTTCCTTCGACGAGACTGGCCGGCCACAGGTAAACGTCAATCTTGACTCGGCCGGTGGCAAGATGATGAACCGCATCACCCGTAATGCTGTGGGACGCAAGATGGCGGTACTGTTCATCGAGCACAAGACACGCAATGTGGTGTCCAGCGAGAATGGCCAGAACGTGGAAAAACGCGTTCCTTATGTTGAAAAGTCCATCATCTCTCTGGCGACGATCCAGTCGGCGCTGGGCAACTCCTTCCGCATCACCGGTCTGGATAGCAACGGCGAGGCTTCTGAGCTGGCGTTGCTGTTGCGCGCAGGCTCATTGGCTGCACCTGTCTACATCGTTGAAGAGCGTACCGTTGGTCCAAGCCTTGGCCAGCAGAACATCGAGCGCGGTGTGTTCTCAGCAGAGGTGGGTCTGGCGCTGGTGGTGGTATTCATGCTGCTCTACTACCGCACCTTCGGTCTGATTGCCAACATTGCACTTGGTCTTAACATCGCTCTGCTGATCGCGGTGATGTCGATCATTTCGTCAACGCTGACGCTGCCAGGTATTGCCGGTATCGTGTTGACCATGGGGATGGCGGTCGATGCCAACGTATTGATTTTCTCAAGGATAAAGGAGGAGCTGGCGAATAAGGCGCCCGTGCAGATGGCTATTCATGCTGGCTACGAACGTGCCTTTACTACCATTCTCGACTCCAACCTGACGACTCTGCTGGTGGGTCTGATTCTGTTCTTTATGGGAACCGGGCCGGTCAAAGGTTTCGCTGTCACTCTGTCGATCGGCATCATCACCTCGATGTTTACCGCCATCATGGTTACCCGTGCGCTGGTCAACCTGTTGTACGGTGGTCGTAAGCTGAATCAATTGCCGATTTGGCCTCTGTTCTTCAAGGGAGGTGCCTGAGATGGCTGCTGTAAAACGCATCATTGATTTTATGAAGCTGCGGCATATGTTCGCGGCCATCTCACTGGTGGCAACCCTGATCTCGTTGGGATCGCTGGCTGTGCAGGGTTTGCAGTTTGGTCTGGATTTTACTGGCGGTACGCTGGTAGAGGTGCAGTTTGCACAGGACCAGAATCTGGACAAGGTGCGTGGTCAGCTGGAACAAGCCGGCCTTGAAAGTGCTGTAGTGCAGAGCTACGGAACCCTGCGCGACATCGTGGTGCGAGTGGCTTCTACGGAGCAGGCCAAGGTGGGGGATCAGGTTATGGCCGCACTGCAGTCTGATGGTGCCGATGTGACGCTGAAGCGTACCGAGTTTGTCGGCTCCCAGGTGGGTGGCGAGCTGCGTGATCAGGGCGGTCTGGGCATGTTACTGGCTCTGGCTGGGGTCATGCTGTACGTGGCGGCACGTTTCCAGTTCAAGTTCTCCTTTGCAGCGGTGTTATCACTGGTGCATGACGTGATCATTGTGCTGGGCGTATTCTCCCTGTTCCAGATTGAGTTTGATCTGACGGTGCTGGCTGCGGTGCTGGCTGTCATTGGTTACTCCCTCAATGACTCGATTGTGGTCGCTGACCGTATCCGTGAAAACTTCCGCAAAATGCGTAAGGCAGTGCCTGTCGAGGTGGTTAATACCGCTATGACTGACACTCTGGGGCGGACGACCATCACTTCCTTGACTACCTGGCTGGTGGTGTGGGCGTTGTTCCTGTTTGGTGGAGACATGATTCATGGCTTCGCGTTGGCGCTGTTGATTGGTATCGGTGTGGGAACCTACTCGTCGGTATATGTCTGTGCCAGCCTGTTGATCTATCTGAAAGTGTCGCGCGAAGATCTGCTGCCTCCGGCCAAGGAAGAGCTGGTTGACGATCGTCCCTGATCAGACTGGATAATGAATAGCAACGGAGGGCACCGCAGGGTGCCTTTCGTTGTTTTTGAGGTAGCTAAAGTATCTGTGATGATCATCTAAGGTGATGAGCTGATCAGGCCGCTGTCCGCACTCTCCGTTATTAGGAGCGTAACTTGCTAATGGAGTTGCGTAGTGGCTATCGTGCGCGGATGGTTGTCAGATGCTGGAGTGCTGGAGTGCTGGAGTGCTGGAGTGCTGGAGTGCTGGAGTGCTGGAGTGCTGGAGTGCTGGAGTGCTGGAGTGCTGGAGTGCTGGAGTGCTGGAGTTGGATTGCTTTGCGAGGCGTGGATGCGGTGTGCTTGAAGTTGTGGTGCATCGCGGTTATGTCGGTCTT
>NZ_LAPT01000120.1 GCF_003194385.1 Pokkaliibacter plantistimulans | reverse complement strand
AGATAGATTTTCAACGACCTGATAGGCGAACAAATCCAGCATGGTGAGTCTTATTTGTGCAGAGAAACAGAGAGCGCAGCGCGGATGCGCTGCTCAGAACAGGTGCTGAGGTTGAGCGCTGAAGTCTATGCCGAGTGCTGCAGGCAGCTCTGATACTGACGCGGCGTCATGCCATAAATGCGCTTGAAGCGGCGGTTGAAATGGCTGAGATCGGTAAAGCCATGCTGCAGGGCGACCTCTTCCAGCTTGCCGCCCGTTGCCAGCGCACTGCGGGCGGCATTGATGCGGCAGTTAAGGACGTACTGGTGCGGCGTGATGCCAAACTGCTGCCGGAACAGCCGCAAAAAGTGGTACTTGGACAGATTGGCGGCGGCACTGATGGCATCCAGATTGATGTCTTCGTGCATATGCGCCTGAATAAAATCCTTGGCCCGGCGCAGTAGCCGGTCGGTGCGGGGGCGCTGGGTGGATTCAGCCACACTGCCTTCACGCTGCGCCAGCCGTTCAGCGATACCCAGCAGTTGCTGTTCCTGTTCGATCTGGCTGCCCTGACCGCGCTGGATCATCTGCCCCAGCGTCTGCAAATGCTGGCGCAACGGCTCATCCCACAACAGGGTATCGCTGGCGCGAAAACGGCACTGCTCCGGGTGGCGCACCGTTTTGCCTGAGACCGATGCCACCAGCGCGCCCAGTGTTTCCGGCGGGACATACAGCATCTGATACGACAGCGGCACCTCGCCGCCGGAGTTGCCGTCGTGCACTTCTTCCGGGTTGAACAGAATGATCTGGCCGGGATGGCTGCGGTGATGATGGCCGCCGCTGAAGAATTCCTGCATCCCCGTCAGGGTGATGCCGAAGGCGTGCTCTTCATGGGCATGACGGTCGTAGTGGAAGTCGTCCATATCGGCATGCAGCAGGGTGACGCCGGGCAAATGGCTGCTGCTGCTGAACTGAAACTGATTGTGATCGCTCATGAACGCCTCCCTCCCGATGGGCCACGGCTGTTGAGTCCGTCATGGTCTGATGATCGAGAGGATGTACTGTAGCGCGTTCGGCGGTAGCGCACTTGGATAAAATTGCTCACCGGCGGCCACGCGGAGGCATCACGCTTTCTGGCTAACGTGGCTGTAACTGCTGTCTGATCTGCCCGGCAGCCACCTGCAGCGCGTCAGTAAAGGCGCTGACCAGTGGCGAAGGCGGGCGGTGCAGTGGCCGCACCAGACTGACGGTGAACGGGATCGACTCGCTGAAACGCCGGATCACCACGCCCTGACCGGCGTAGTCCAGCGCGGTGAGCGGGTTGACGATGGCCACCCCGATACCTTCTCGCACCATGGCGCACACCGATGCCGCGCTGTGGGTATCAATCACCAGCTGCCGCTCGACCTCATGGCGGGCAAAGGTGCTGTCGATCTGCTGCCGGTAGCTGTCCAGTGCCGACAAACTGATAAAGGCCTGCCCGGCAAAATCGCCCGGGGTCAGCACGGTTTTGCTGGCCAGCGCATGGCCCTGCGGTAGCACACAGACCTCATCCAGCACGATCACCGCATCCAGCTCGGTGCCCTGTGGCGCCTGCGCCACCTCGGTCAGGCCCAGATCATAGCGCTGGGCGGCCAGCCACTCTTCCAGCAGCGGCGACTCCTGCGGTGTGATGCTGATATTGACCTTGGGGAACTGGCTGACAAAGTGGCGGCACACCTGCGGCAGCAGCGACTGGGAAAACACCGGCAGGCAGGCGATAGACAGCTGGCCCTGCTCGAACTGGCGCAGCGTGGCGGCAGTATTGACGATGCGCTCCAGACCAAAATAGGCTCGCTGCACTTCTTCAAACAGCAGCAGCCCCTGTGCCGTCGGGCGCAAGCGGCCCTTGCTGCGCTCAAACAGCGTCATCCGGGTCAGATATTCAAAGCGCGCCAGCTCACGGCTGACGGTCGGCTGCGAGGTGTGCAGCATGGCGGCGGCGGCAGTGACGCTGCCGCTGGTCATCACGGCACGAAAGACTTCGATATGGCGCAGGGTGACTGACATGAGTGGTCCTCGTTAGACATCGGCGTGCCGTGGAAATAGTCCCACCTTATATCAGATATGAATGGCCTGTAGAAAAATTGATATTTTTCTGGAGGGTGACCGCCATGCTTCAATAAGTCCTTCATTTTTGGGCTGCTGCCTCGTTCGCAGCCATCGACAGAATTCAGGAGTACGCATAATGAGCACGCTGTCCGATCAACTGATTGCCACCCTGGCGCAGCAGCAGGGCACCCCCCTGTGGTGCTATGACGCGGCGGTTATCCGTGCCAAGGCGGCGCAGCTCAAGCAGTTCGATACCGTCCGCTTTGCCCAGAAAGCCTGCTCCAACATCCATATTCTCAGCCTGATGCGCGAGATCGGTATCAAGGTCGATTCGGTATCTCTGGGTGAGCTGGAGCGCGCCAAACGCGCAGGCTATCGCCTGACCACCACCGAAGGGGAAGCGGAAGTGGTGTTTACCGCTGACCTGTTTGATCGCCAGACGCTGGAGCGGGTGGTGGCTGACAAGATCGAAGTCAACGTCGGCTCGCTGGATATGCTGCATCAGCTCGGCCCGCAGTCGCCCGGCCATCGCGTATGGATTCGTGTGAACCCCGGTTTTGGCCATGGCCACAGCCGCAAAACTAATACCGGCGGCGAGAACAGCAAACACGGCATCTGGCACACCGAACTGCCGCAGGCGATTGCCGCCGTGCGTCAGTACGGCCTGAAACTGGTTGGCCTGCATCTGCATATCGGCTCGGGCGTGGACTATGACCACCTGCAGCAGGTGGGCGAGGCCATGATCGAGCTGGTCAAACAGGCGGATCACGATCTGGAAGCGATTTCCGCCGGTGGCGGCCTGTCGATCCCCTACCGTGACAGTGATGAGCCGGTCGATACCGCGCATTACTTCGAGCTGTGGGACGCCGTGCGCCAGCGTATCGCTGACCATCTGGGTCATCCTGTACGGCTGGAGCTGGAACCGGGTCGCTTCCTGGTGGCCGAGTCAGGCGTGCTGGTGGCCGAAGTGCGGGCCAGCAAATATATGGGCAGCCGCCACTTCACGCTGGTGGATGCCGGTTTTAACGAGCTGATGCGCCCCGCCATGTACGGCAGCTTCCACCGCATTTCCGTGGTGGCGGGGGATGGCCGTGATTTGAGCGCTGCCGAGCTGCAACCTACAACCGTGGCCGGGCCACTGTGTGAGTCCGGTGATGTCTTTACGCAGGGGGCGGAAGGCGTAGTGGAAAGCCAGGATCTGCCCGTCGCGGCGGTGGGTGATCTGGTGGTGTTCCACGATGCCGGTGCTTACGGCGCCACCATGTCCTCTAACTACAACAGCCGTCGCTATGCCACGGAATATCTGGTGGACGGTGATGCATCACGGGTGATTCGCCGCCGTCAGACGTTTGAGGAATTGCTGGCGGCTGAATTGCTGGATTGATAGGCACTGTAATAGATAGGCAATGAGTGCTTCTGCAGAAGCATTTATTGTGTGGTTCGGGAAGCCTTCGAGTGAGGCTTTCCTTTAGCTACTCAAGGTTGTAGTAGCGTCTAAATAAAGGGATGTATATGACAATACCTGTATCTCGTCGTTCTATTTAGAACGTCATTCTTACCCGCTGTAATGTTATCAGCCGCTCCCGGTGGGGAACTCGAAAGCCGTTATACAACAATCTTGTTGCAGACTGAGCTTTTGATAGTATCGCTATCCATCATTCAGGCAATGATGGCATGAAAGACCTTAAAGAAATTGAATATCACCATATGGTCAAAAATCGTTATGACGATGTGGGGTGTCATTTTCTGATTCACCCGACAGGAACGATCTATGAAGGCCGGGAAATCGTTTATAAAGGCTCGCATGTACAGAATGCTAACTCAGGGAAAATAGGCATTCTGATGATGGGGGACTTTGATCATCAATGGTGGGATATTGATGATGACCTCTCAAATACCAACCTTAATGCGCTGAATAAGTTGATCACGACACTACAGACATTTTTTCCAATTCGTTATTTGGGTGGGCATAAAGAGTATTTGCCTAATCAGGGCTATAGCTGTCCGGGGAGCGAAATTATGGCGAAAATTGATGGTTTAAGGGGGAAGTATGGCTTTGTTAAACCTTAAAACACTGCTTGCCTTATCTTTTTTGCTGGGCAGCATTGCACTGAGACTGTTTACAGGGGTGCTAACGTACAGCGATGAACCATCCACTACCTTGTTTTGGAAGGATAATCCCTCTTTTTCTACCGAGTTTGTCGATATAACTTTACCCGAGAGTGCCATTATTGTTCGGGACGAGAATGGTTTTCCGGGTGATGCCATTTATTATTTTGTAGTGGATTATGGCTGGCTGTTTTTTGGTGTAATAGTTGCGGGACTGTTTATTTCGACAGGGTTTAGAAGGAAAGCTTAATGTTAGTAGGTTTTAATCCTCATTTGTATTGAAATTTGAGCCTGTTGCTCAGACTCCGAGGGTTAGCTTGTGAACTAATCTCTAAAACAAAAAAGCCCGGACAGATCACTCTGGCCGGGCGGGGTAAACAGAACGCAGTGGTTTAAACAGGTATTCGGTGGCTGCTAACAGCCGTGATCAGCCCGCGATGGAGCGGGCGGTCAGGTCCAGACATTTCCATGCCTTGCTGACCAGCTCATCGACCTGAGCGTGGCTGAGAATAAAGGGTGGGGCGATGATCATGGTGTCACTTACGGCGCGCATGATCAGACCGTTCTGGAAGCAGTGCTCGCGGCAACGCATACCAACGCCCTGTTTGCTGTCAAAGCGGCGGTGGCTGGCCTTGTCGGCCACCAGTTCGATGGCGCCAAACAGGCCCAGACCACGTACTTCACCGACCAGCGGATGTGCCTGCAGGGTACGCAGCTGCTGCTGCAGATAGGGGCCGATGTCATCCCGGATGCGGGTGACCAGATGCTCCTGCCGCAGTATGGCCAGATTGGCCAGTGCCGCCGCGCAGGCCACCGGATGGCCGGAATAGGTGAAGCCGTGGTAGAACTCACCGGCATCGCCCATCAGCACGTCACTGACCCGCTCGCTGACCATCACCCCGCCCAGCGGGATATAGCCGGAGGTAATGCCCTTGGCGACCGGCATCAGGTCGGGTTTGACGCCGAAATAGTCAGCACCGAACCATTCGCCGGTGCGGCCAAAGCCGCAGATCACTTCATCGGTCACCAGCAGGATGCCGTATTCATCACAGATCTTCTGGATTTCCGGCCAGTAAGTCGCAGGGGGAATGATCACACCGCCTGCGCCCTGAATCGGCTCGCCGATAAAGGCTGCCACCTTGTCGGCACCGATCTCTTCGATGGTGTCGCGCAGTTCGCGGGCGCGCAGCAGGCCGAACTCTTCCGGCGACATGTCCTGACCTTCACCGTACCAGTAGGGCTGGTTGATATGGACGATATCGGGAATCAGGGTGCCCATCTGCTCATGCACCACGCCAAAGCCGCCGAGGCTGGCACCGCCAAGGGTGCTGCCGTGATAGGCGTTCTTGCGGGAAATTACCACCCGCCGCTGCGGCTGGTCCTGCAGCTGCCAGTAGCGCCAGATCATACGCAGCACGGTGTCGTTGGCTTCGGAACCGGAGCCGGTGAAAAACACCTGCTTGAAGCGTGGCGCCAGCTCGGTCAGCTGTCTGGCCAGTTCGATAGCGGGCGGATGGGCGGTCTGGAAGAAGTTGTTGTAGTACGGCAGTTGCTGCATCTGGGTATAGACCGCGTCGGCAATTTCCTTGCGGCCATAGCCGACATTGACGCACCACAGCCCGGCCATGCCGTCGAGAATCTGGTGGCCATCGACATCCCAGACATAGGCGCCTTCAGCGCGACTGATAATGCGTGAACCTTTGCCTGCCAGCTCCTTGAAGTCGGTAAAGGGATGCAGGTGATGCTGGCGATCGAGATGTTGCCACTCTTCACGAGTGCGCTCGGGGTGTGCGGCAGTGTTCATCGGGTTGTTCATTGCAACGCTCCATTGGGGTTAGCTGCGCGAAGCCTTATCGGACGAAATTGCCGGGGCGCACTGCTCCGACTGCCGGTGGCGGGGCCATCGGCAGTACAACGCTGTTCGGGGTGCAGTGATACGGTCGGCCAGCGAGCTGGCCGGGGCGCAGCAAATAGCTGTCTTAACAGCCGGTTAAGCGAATCCAGGTGGTCTTGAGTTCGGTGTACTTGTCAAAGGCATGCAGCGATTTGTCGCGGCCGATGCCCGACTGTTTGTAGCCACCGAAGGGCACGGTGATGTCGTCGGCATCGTAACAGTTGACGTACACCACACCGGCGCGCAGGCCACGGCTGATGCGGTGGGCGGTATTGATATTGCTGGTCCAGACGGCAGCGCCCAGACCGTAGCAGACATCATTGGCCACCTGCAGGGCTTCATCAGCATCTTTGACGCGGATGGCCGCCAGCACCGGGCCGAAGATTTCTTCCTGAGCGATGCGCATGCTGTTGTTCACATCGCTGAAGACCGTGGGTTGCACAAAGGCGCCGCCGGTGTCCTGCCGTACCTGCTGGCCACCCAGATAAAGGGTTGCACCTTCTTCCTGACCGATGCGGATATAGTCCAGCACCCGTTCCATATGTTTGTGTTCCACCAGCGCTCCGAGCGAAGTGGCCGGGTCCAGTGGATCGCCGGGCTGCAGGGTGGCGGCGACCTCAGCAATTTTGGCCAGCACCCGGTCATAGACCTTTTCATGCACGATCAGACGTGAGCCTGCGGTGCACATCTCCCCCTGATTGAAGAAGATGCCCCAGGCCGCTGCGGTGGCGGCGGCGTCGAGGTCTTCGCAGTCATCGAGAATGATGTGCGGTGATTTGCCGCCGCATTCCAGTCCGACCTTCTTCAGGTTGGACTGACCGGCATACTGCATGAACAGCTTGCCCACATCGGTGGAGCCGGTGAACGCCAGCGCATCCACATCCATATGCAGGCCAAGGGCCTTGCCCGCGGTCGGGCCAAAGCCTGGCAGCACATTGAGCACACCCGCAGGAATACCGGCTTCCAGCGCCAGTTCCGCCAGACGAATAGCCGTCAGTGGCGACTGCTCGGCAGGCTTCAGTACCACCGAGTTGCCTGCGGCCAGCGCCGGGCCGAGTTTCCATGCGGCCATGATCATGGGGAAGTTCCAGGGCACCACCACGGCCACGACGCCGACCGGCTCACGAGTAATGGTGGCCAGCGCGTTACTGGCGGTGGGAGCGATTTCGTCATAGATCTTGTCGATAGCTTCACCGTACCAGGCGATGCAGCGGGAGGTAGCGGGCACATCCACACTCAGGCTGTCGCTGATGGGTTTACCCATATTGAGGGTTTCCAGCAGAGCCAGTTCGTCAGTGTGCTCATCAATCAGTGCCGCCCAGCGTTGCATGATGCGCTTGCGCTGGCCCGGTGCCATGCCTGCCCAGCGGCGGTCTGCAAAGGCGCGACGGGCGGCTGCGACGGCGACATCCACATCAGCGGCATCGCACTCGGCGACGTCACCCAGCGGCTGGCCGTTAGCCGGGTTAATGGGGGTAAAGCGTTTGCCGGACAGGGCATCGCAGGCTTTGCCGTCGATAATGGCCTGACCGGGAATACGGATGCTGTGGGCGAGAGCCTGCCAGTCGGCAAGGGTTTTACTGTTGCTCATGGTTATCCTCTCTGGCCGGAGCGGCGTAGCGTGCTGCTCGACGTGCCCATGGGGTGGCTGGGACGGATCTGCGAGTGACCTGACGGGCGGTGTTGACTGCCATGCTGTTCTTAGTGTCACTGCAGAGGGGTGTCAAATTTGTGATCACAGGTTAGCACCGAGATAATGTGATCACAATATCGTGGTGCCGACAAAAAGCCAAGGTGAGCCATTCTGCTGCCCTGAGGGGGCCGTAAAATCCGCGCTTAGCCTTGCTAATTCATGGGGTTAGCAGGGGATGAAAATCGAGTGCTTGACAAGATTTCTAAAAAAGTGATCACTATATCTGTGTTCGGTAGCGCGGTTGGAGGTGTTTATGGGCGAGCAGCGCCCGTTAATCGGAATTCAGGCCGATGTGTTTTTAAACGGCCAGGCCCCCTTTCACGGGGTGGGGGAGAAATACATCAACGCGGTGATCCATGGCAGCCAGGCGCAGGCCATGCTGATTCCCGGACTGAGCTTTGAGCAGGACGGACGCGAACTGCAGCAGGTGGATGATGATTACCTGCGCGATCTGATCTCTCGCCTTGATGGCCTTTTTCTTCCCGGTAGCCCTTCCAACCTCAATCCCCAGCATTACCAAGAACCCCTGCTCCATCCTGATTCTCCCGCTGATCCTCAGCGCGATGCCACCAGCCTTCGTCTTATCCGTCTAGCCATTGAGCAGGGCGTGCCGCTGTTTGCCGTTTGCCGTGGCTTTCAGGAGCTGAACGTGGCGCTGGGCGGCAGCCTGTATCAGGCTGTACATGACCAGCCCGAACTGCTGGATCATCGTGAAGACAAGCAGGCCAGTCGTGCGGAACAGTATGCGCCCGCTCACGAGGTAACACTGGTGGCCAATGGGCTGCTGGCCAGCTGGCTGAGCTGCACACGCTGGAAGGTAAACTCCCTGCACGGTCAGGGCGTGAAGCAGCTTGCGCCGGTGTTACGGGTTGAAGCCCGTGCCGATGATGGTTTGATTGAAGCGGTCAGCCTGCCTTCGGCAGCGGCGCTGGTCGTCGCGGTGCAGTGGCACCCGGAATGGCAGTTTGCCGATGATGCGCTGTCTGCTGCGCTGTTCCATGCCTTCGGTGAGGCAGCGCGCCTGCGCCGGGCGCAGCGTCTGGCCACCAGCGGCCACAGTTAGCGTTCTGTCGGTAACGATACAGAGAAGTACATGCAGAGAGGTTTGGCTTGCGCCAATGACCACCATGGATCCCCCGGTTTCTGCCGGTGAGGCGGTGGAGGAACCACCCCCCGCGTCGACACGGCGCCGGTCCCGAGCCGGCAAACAGCATTACCAACAAGGTACACAAGCGGGTCACCCAATAACTTATTACAGCTATGTTGATAGCGGCCCGCACAGCACGATAGTCAGGCTCAACGCCTGAGCCGGATGTCTCTCCTGGGTGAAGACATCTGGCTTCATAAGGAGAGAGAAAATGTCGAGTGAGAGCACTATGGTTGCCGGTAGTCTGCAGACGAACCTGGACGATGCCCATGCTTTCCTCAATCAGCACCCCGATATCGAGGTGTTTGAATTGCTGATCCCCGATACCAACGGTGTGGTCAGGGGGAAATGGGTGCCGCGCAGTGCGGTGCCGAAGGTGCTGTCCAGCGGTATCCGCTTGCCCAGCTCCATGTTCGCGCTGGATATCTGGGGTAACGACGTCTCGGAAAGCGGGCTGGTGTTTGAAACCGGCGACCGCGACGCCCTCTGTCTGCCGGTCAGTCGTTCCCTCAAGGAAGTGCCCTGGCTGAAACGCCGCACCGCGCAGATTGTCATGTCCATGTATGAGTCTGACGGCGCACCGTTCTTCGGTGATCCGCGTCACCGTCTGCAGCATATCTGTGATCTGTTCAAACAGCTGGGGCTGACGCCGGTAGTAGCCATTGAGCTGGAGTTCTATCTGCTGGACCGTGACCCTGCCGCTGATGGCCGTCCGCAGCCACCCATGTCGCCTACCACGGGCCGTCGTCAGTTCACCAATCAGGTGTATGGTATCGAGGAGCTGCATGAGTTCGAGGACTTCTTCGACGGTATCTCCCGCGCGGCGTCCACTCAGGATCTGCCGGTGGATACCACGGTAGCCGAGCAGGCGCCGAACCAGTATGAAATCAACCTGCATCACGTCGCCAATGCGGTGCAGGCCGCGGAACACGCCATTCTGCTGAAACGGGTGATCAAGGGCGTCGCTCAGGCCCATCAGATGAACGCGACCTTTATGGCCAAACCCTACGGCGATCTGGCCGGTAACGGTATGCACATCCACTTCAGCCTGATTGATCAGGAAGGCCATAACGTGTTCGATAATGGCACGCCCACCGGCAGTGATCTGCTGCGTCAGGCCATCGCCGGTCTGACTCACTCCATGGCGGACAGCATGGCGCTGCTGGCGCCGAACATTAACTCTTATCGTCGTTTCCAGGCGGGCAGCCATGCGCCGGTGCATCCGTGCTGGGGCTACGACAACCGTAGCACGGCAATCCGTATTCCTTCCGGTGAGCGTTCGGCGATTCGTATTGAACACCGCGTGGGTGGTGCCGATGCCAACCCCTTCCTGTCGATGGCCGCGGTGCTGGCGGGCGCCTATCACGGCATCGTCAACAAGATGGAACCGCCACCCGCTACTGTGGGTAACGCCTATGCACAGCATGAGGCGTCACTGCCGGACAATCTGGCCGATGCGTTACTGGCCTTTGAAGAGTCGGAGTTTATTAAAGAGTATTTTGGTGAGCCATATCAGCGCCTATATAGCGCCTGTAAATGGCAGGAATTGGCGACTTTCGGAAGTCAGGTGACGCAATTGGAATATGACTCCTATTTGCGCACCGTGTAATTAAAAAAATAGCATGCGCTATTTTGGGGCGATCTGGTTTGTGGATACCTGTTTTGGTGCCTTGAACAGATCGCCCTTTTTATTTGTGGCTGAATAAGCGTTGTCTGCTGCTGATTACGTATCAGCTCAGGTATCACCTTTGTTGAGCTTATGTAACATATTGAACGTACTGGTTTTTTGTTGCGATGCGGTAGCGCGGTTTGGGTGTCGGATATATGACGAATATTAAGCATAATTTTATCGGTTAGATATTCTTCAATATTCCCTTGGGGGTATTTTTATAAATTGTTATCGGTTGCTAGTGGTAAAGTTTTATTGAGCTAAAACTGAAGATGGATGGGAAAGTATTTATCTGATTATTTAGCTCGTGCACACTGAATTGGACTAATAAAAATAATTCGTCCTTTATATTCTTCGGCATAGCTTGTGCATAGTGGTTTAGGTATAGATAACAGGATTATCAAATACATGGGCCCTGGAGCGTGAACACGTTCCTGACTGTTGCAGGCTGCCCCGCAACCCATATCGCCGGTGGAACGTTTACCGGTGAATCTGCGCTGCAGTGGGCCGGTTGATCTGTTGTGCAGCGGTTCGCTGCACAGATGAACGCAAAACCTTGTTCTAGCACTGGCGTCTGCTGTGCTTTCTGATATAAAGCGCGATTTGGTTGCACATGTTCCGTCAGGCAGACTCTGTTACTCTTGGCGGTTCAGTAGCGTGGCAAGCGGCAGCCAGGCTGCCTGCACAGGCTCCACGCGTCACAGGTTTACGATTCGTCGCAGAGATACGTCAGGTGCCGGTCAGCCGGCGCTCAGTGCCAAGCATCAGGCCGTCGAAGTATTACAGGTTTCGGTAGCTCCCCCGGCGGTGGGGTCGCCAACAAGTATAAGTCAGGAGGTTATGTCGATAATGAATGTAGCTACCAGCACCGCTACCATGGCGGACTCGGCCAAGAGGCCTGAGCAGACGATCCTGCAGATTCAGCAGGTAACCAAGATGTTTGGTGATACCAAGGCCGTCAATGATGTCAGCCTGGAGATTCGCAAAGGCGAGATCTTTGCCCTGCTCGGCGGTTCCGGATGTGGCAAGACCACGCTGCTGCGTATGCTGGCCGGATTTGAGCGCCCCACCGCGGGTCGCATCATTCTTGACGGTCAGGACATTACCGCGCTGCCTCCCTACGAGCGCCCCATCAATATGATGTTTCAGTCCTATGCGCTGTTCCCGCACATGAGTGTGGAGCAGAATATTGCCTTTGGCCTGAAGCAGGATGGCATGACCCGTAACCAGATCGGTGACCGTGTCGCACACATGCTGAAGCTGGTGCACATGAGCAAGTATGCCCGTCGCAAACCCCATCAGCTGTCCGGTGGTCAGCGTCAGCGCGTGGCTCTGGCGCGCAGTCTGGCCAAACACCCCAAGCTGCTGCTGCTGGATGAACCGATGGGCGCGCTGGATAAAAAGCTGCGTACTCAGATGCAGCTGGAAGTGGTGAACATTATCGAAAGCGTGGGCGTAACCTGTGTGATGGTGACCCACGATCAGGAAGAAGCCATGACCATGGCCGGTCGCCTCGGCATCATGGATTCCGGTGAAATCTGTCAGGTCGGCAGCCCCACCGAAGTTTACGAATACCCCAACAGCCGTCTAACCGCTGAGTTTATCGGCTCGGTCAATATCTTCGAGGGTGTGGTCAACGAGCAGGCCGAGGATGCCGAAGAGCTGCTGATCACCAGCAGTGAACTGGAATGCCCGCTGGAACTGAGCCTGAACGCCTCGGTCAGCGCCGGGATGCCCGTTGCGGTAGCGGTGCGCCCGGAGAAGATTTCGGTGTCGTTTGAGCGTCCCGAACAGGCGGCAAACTGGGTCAAGGGCACCGTGTCGGATATTGCCTATCTGGGCGGCATTTCTACCTATCACGTGGAAATCACCGGTGGCCGCCGCATCCAGTGCACCGTGGCCAACGTTGCCCGCTCGACTCAGGACCGCGCGACCTGGGGTGATGAGGTCTATCTGAGCTGGGATACGGCCAGCGGGGTGGTGCTCACATCATGAAGAAATTGCTGAACTGCTTCTCCCAGGGGCGGACATGGATTATCTCCGTCCCCTATATCTGGCTGCTGCTGTTCTTCTTCATTCCGTTCGCCATCGTTCTGAAGATCAGCCTGTCGGAATCGGCCATTGCCATTCCTCCTTATGAGGATCTGATCTCTTACGCCGACGATGTGCTCAATATCAAGCTCAATCTTGGCAACTTCCATTTCCTGCTACAGGATGACCTGTACTTTCTGGCGTATCTGAACTCGCTGAAAACGGCCTTCTTTGCCACCGTGCTGTGTCTGCTGGTGGGCTATCCGATGGCCTACTTTATGGCCCGCGCCGAAGCCAGTGTGCGCAACGTGCTGCTGATGCTGGTGATTCTGCCGAGCTGGACTTCCTTTCTGATCCGTATCTATGCCTGGATCGGCATTCTCAAGAGCAACGGCCTGCTCAACAACTTCCTGATGTCCATCGGCCTGATCCACGAGCCGCTGGAAATCCTCAATACCAACGTGGCGGTGTATATCGGTATCGTTTACGCCTACCTGCCGTTCATGATCCTGCCGCTGTATGCCAACCTGCTGAAGATGGATCTGTCGCTGCTGGAGGCTGCCTCTGATCTGGGCTGCCGCCCCTGGAAGACCTTCCTCAAGGTGACGCTGCCACTGTCCAAGGCGGGCATCATTGCTGGCTCCATGCTGGTGTTTATTCCGGCCGTGGGTGAGTTCGTCATTCCGTCGCTGCTGGGCGGTGCCAATACCCTGATGATCGGTAAGGTGCTGTGGCAGGAGTTCTTCAACAACCGTGACTGGCCGGTGGCGTCAGCGGTGGCCATTGTCATGCTGTTGCTGCTGTTGGTCCCGATTGCCCTGTTCAACCGCTATCAGGCCAAGGAGGCAGCCAATGAAGCTAAATAAACTGTCACTGACGGTACTGACGCTGGGCTTTGCCTTCCTCTATCTGCCCATCGTGCTGCTGATCGGTTACTCCTTCAACGAGTCGCGACTGGTGACCGTCTGGGCTGGCTTTTCCACCAAGTGGTACGGCGAGCTGTTTGCTGACGATCAGATGATGAGCGCGGTCTGGCTCAGTCTGAAGATCGCCATGGGCGCCTCGACCGGTGCCATCATTCTTGGCACGCTGGCTGCCTTTGCGCTGGTACGTTTCGGCCGTTTCTGGGGGCATACGCTGTTTGGCTCCATGATCAACGCGCCGCTGGTCATGCCTGATGTGATCACCGGTCTGTCACTGCTGCTGCTGTTCGTTGCCATGGGGCAGCTGTTCGGCTGGCCGTCAGAACGCGGCTCGCTGACCATCCTGCTGGCGCATATCACCTTCTGTACGGCCTATGCCGCCATAGTGATCAGCTCGCGCCTGAAGGAGATGGACCTGTCGCTGGAAGAAGCAGCGATGGATCTGGGTGCGCATCCGTTCAAGGTGTTCTGGCTGGTGACGCTGCCCATCATTGCGCCTTCACTGGTCGCGGGCTGGTTGCTGTCATTCACGCTGTCGATGGACGATCTGGTGATTGCCAGCTTCGTCTCCGGCCCCGGTTCCACCACACTGCCGATGGTGGTGTTCTCCAGTGTGCGTCTGGGGGTCAGCCCCAAGATTAATGCACTGGCGACCCTGATTGTGCTGGTGGTGAGCATTGCGGTGTGCATTGCCTGGTGGTTTGCCCGCAAGGCCGAGCGCGATGCGCAGATGCTGCCGGATGAAGAATAACCGCTACTGACAAAAAGTAGTGCCTGACAGGTACTACGCCGACACGAAGGAGCCATGGCAACGAGAGGTTGTTGCCATGGCTCTTTTTTTATTGGGCATGACGAGCATACTGTGCTCGTTGCGCTGCCGGCGATCACGCTGCAGGCCGCGCCGTTTGTGGACTTCGGCTAAAAAAGTTAACCACGGTTGAAGTGCATTTTTTGATTGCCTAAGGCATTTCAACTTGGTAGGGTGGCGGCGTCTTTGGGGAGTAGCTGACTTTCCTCCGCGCTTCAAGCCATCACAGAGTGGCGGAAGTCTAGTTGCATCGCTCTGTCAGGAGTGGGTGTGGCGGGTGAAAGTGTCTGAGTCAACATTCTCGGTCCGCAGACCGTGGCTCAGGCGACCGACAGGTTAGCGAGACCATTGACAGATCAGCGCCATAAAGGCCGGGCGCGCGATCTGTCATGGTTATTTGCCCGGCCTGGATACGAACCGTGAGCTTTATTTCCATCCTGCTGATCGCTTTTGCGATGTCGACTGACGCCTTTGCCGTTGCTGTGGGTAAAGGCATCTCTGCACAAGATCATCGTTTCTCTCATGCCCTCAAGACCGGACTGCTGTTTGGTGTGATCGAAGGCATTACCCCTGTCATAGGTTGGCTGCTGGGCCTTGGCACCTCACGCTTTATCTCTGAATGGGATCACTGGATTGCCTTTACCGTGCTGAGTCTGCTCGGCCTGCGGATGTGCTGGGCGGGTTTCAATGAGGAAGTGTGTGAGGTGGAAAGCGATACGCCTGCCGTGGTGCAGCCCGTCTGGATGCTGTGCCTCAGTGCGGTGGCAACCAGTATCGACGCGCTGGCCGTGGGCGTCAGTCTGGCCTTTGTGCAGGTGAACATCGCCGTTGCCGCCGTGGCCATCGGCTGCGCCACCACCATCATGGTTACCATAGGTATGCTGCTGGGCAAAAAGCTGGGCTGTGTCATTGGCCAGCGTGCCGAAGCGGTGGGCGGCATCGTGCTGATTATCATCGGTAGCGTCATTCTGTACGAACATCTGAGTGGTGCGGCCTGACAAGCCGGCAGCTTTTCTGTGCCCGCTGACCGGGCAGGTTGGGGTTTCCTGTGCTAGTTTTTCCTGTTGAAGTCGGAAACTGACAAGGGAGACACAGCATGACAATCGCCCGGCATGGTCTTTCCATCGGTATTGAGCGTTTTGGTGAAGAGTTTTTCCTGTCGCTGAAAGCAGTAGGCAAACTCACTCATGCCGATTATGAAGTGATATCGCCCATGGTGGACTCGGCCCTGGCACAGGTGCCATCGCCACGGGTCAAAGTCCTGTTTGATGCCACTGAGCTGCTTGGCTGGGAGCTACGTGCTGCCTGGGACGATCTGCGTCTGGGGCTGCGGCACGGCAGTGAGTTCGAGAAAGTCGCCATCTACGGTAACCGCCACTGGCAGGAAGTGGCGGCGAAGATTGGCTCCTGGTTTGTCGGTGGCGAGGTGCGCTACTTTGAAAATCTGCAGCAGGCGCTGAGCTGGTTGCAGCAGGAATAATCACCAGCCAGGGAGGGCATGATGCCTGCACTGCTAAACTCGCTGATCCGTTACAAGGCGTGGGCCAATCAGCTGATATTTGACACGGTGCTGGCGTTACCAGCCAGTGAGGTCGAGGCGCCGCGGCCTGTTCTGTGGGGCAGTATTGTGCGCACGCTGCACCATGTCTATGCCATGGATAAGGTCTGGCAAGCACATCTGCTTGGCCAGCCCCACGGCTATACCAGTCGCAACCCCGAATTTTGTCCGACGCTGTCACAGCTATGGGCTGATCAGCAGCAGCTGGACGCCTGGTATGGTGACTACGCCGCACAGCTGTCATCGCCGCAGGCGGAGGAAGTGGTGGCCTTCACCTACATCGGTGGTGGGGAAGGGCAGATGAGTCGTCAGGATATCCTGCTGCATGTCGTCAACCATGGTACTTACCATCGCGGTCACGTCAGTGGCCTGCTGTACCAGATTCCTGTGCCGTCACCCACGACCGACCTGCCGGTCTATCTGCGGGAAGTGGCAGCAGGATAACCTGTACTTCAGACGTTCCCTATTTCATCCATTGCTCTGTAAAGGAAGACAACGATGATTGATCACCTCAGTACTTACGCCAGTAATTATCCCCTGACCAAGGCCTTTTATGATGCAGCCTTTGCGGCACTCGGGCTGTCAGTACAGATGGAGCTGGTCACAGAGTGGGATGCGGCGTTTCCCACCCGGCGCATGTGCGCCTATGGCCCGACCGGCAAGCCGGTGTTCTGGGTGATTGAGAGTCGTGAGCCGAGCACGCCGCGGCATGTGGCCTTCAGTGCCGGTAGTCGCGCGCAGGTAGAGGCGTTCCATGCTGCGGGGCTGGCGGCCGGTGGCGAGGATAACGGCAAGCCAGGGCTGCGCCCGCACTATCATGCGGATTACTACGGTGCTTTCTTGCTCGACCCGGACGGCAATAACGTCGAAGCCGTATGTCATAGCCCGGTGTAACCCGGAGTCAGGTGTCCGGCAGGGCGTGTCTGAAGGGTAGAAAACAACAGGGCGCCGCGTGGCGCCCTGACTGTTTGACAGGCAGTGAGGTATCAGTTATCGCGGGCGTTCGCCAGCAATTCTTCCTGGCTCAGTGAGCCCATACCATCGCGGATATCCCCTTCGATAGCCAGACGCAGCGCCAGTGGGTCCTTGCGTTCAATGGCCTTGAGGGCTTCGGCATGGCGGTCAAGTACATAGGACACGCCGATGCGGCCCAGTACCATGCGCATAAACGGGCCGAACTGCAGCCACAGGCTTTCAATCAGCGGAATCAGTACCTGAGAATCTCCGGCGCGGTACAGCGTCAGATGGAAGGCCTGATTTTTCTGCAGATAAGTAGTGACATCACCGTCATGCAGAGCATGATCCACTTCCTCATCCAGCGCCCGCAGGGTTTGCAGCAGCTCATCATTGATGGCAGGCAGGGCACGCACGGCGGCCAGACTTTCCAGTGCAATACGGGCAGAGGCCAGCTCTTCCAGCTTGGAAGGGGTCATCTTGGGTACTGTCACCCGGCGGTTGCTGAGCAGTTCCAGTGCCCGCTCCGCCACCAGCCGACGCAGGGCTTCACGCACTGGCATCAGGCTGACATTGAGCATTTCTGCGACACCACGAATGGTGACACTGTGACCGGGGACA
Source organism: Pokkaliibacter plantistimulans (assembly GCF_003194385.1). Taxonomy (GTDB): domain Bacteria; phylum Pseudomonadota; class Gammaproteobacteria; order Pseudomonadales; family Balneatricaceae; genus Pokkaliibacter; species Pokkaliibacter plantistimulans. The sequence continues at coordinate 17,903 of NZ_LAPT01000120.1, read as the reverse complement.
AAGTGGCCGGTCATGATTGCCTGCCGCAGGGCGCGATAGACCCATTCCTGCAGGGTTTCGTTGTCATCCCGCTGGGGCGGTTGGATAACAATGGGGGCTTTGGCCAATATTTTCGCTCCACATTCCAGATTGCCAGACATGGCTGCCATCACACCGCAGGCAGGCTGAACAGGGTGACGCGCTGCGGTCGTGCAGGGAAGTGTAGCAAAATCCAAAATGTGAGCACATTTTTTTGCGATGGTGACTCCTATTCGCTTCTGATTGTCCGGTAATTCCTGCATTTTTCTGCACTGGCGGCACGGGAGTAGTGAAAAAATGAGATCACTTTTTTGTGATGTTACCGCCACTGTTCCAATCGGAAACCGCTGCGCCCTTGCAGATGCTGGGGGGCAGCGGATAATCGGCGGAAGTACGGCTCTGCCCAGTCGCTGCTGTGACTGGTAGGATGTGCCGCCGTAATTTGTTGCCCAGAAAGTCGAACGACAGTGCCTGTACAGGAAGGAGTCATGCCATGGGATTCAGGCCCACATTAGTGATGCTTGCCGGTCTGCTGGCGATTAACGCTCAGGCTGCGCAGCCGCCTCAGCCCAAAGCCGCCTATCAGGCGCAGGTGGATATCTGGGATGCCCGCAATAACCGGGTCTATCCGGCAGTGGTCAACGCCTATGCCAGCAAGATGCGTATCCGCATGCAGAAAACCCAGGAAATGCAGGACATGCCGGGTGATGCGGCTGTCGCCGTGTTTGATCCGGTCACCGGCGAAGCCTTTGTTTATCCCACCGGGCGGGTGGCTGCCGGTGAGCAGATCGTGATGAAGCTGGATATGCAGCGGGTCAGCTCCATGCTCGGTGGTGCCAGCTTCGACGTCAGCCATCTGCAGGGGCAGAAGATCGGTCACCGCACCGTCGCAGGCGAAGGCTGCGATGAATGGCAACTGGCCTCGCCTCAGCAGCCCAACAAGCAGGGCGTGGCCTGTATTACGCAGGATGGCGTGGTGCTGTCTGCCCGGGAGCTGAATGCCAGGCGTGACAACTATCTGGTCAGACAGATCAGCCGTGGCCCGCAGGATGCCAAACTCTTTATGCCGCCAGTGGGCTATCGCACAGTGGACATGGGGTCGTTGCTGGGTGGCCTGCAAGGGCTGCTGGGCGGCTCAGGCGGTCAGAGCGGTGGTAGCATGATGCAGAATATGGACAGTGAAACCCTGCAGAAGATGATGGAAAACGTCGACCCGGAAACCTTGCAGAAGATGCTGCAAAGTGGTCAGTAAGAAAGGCTGAAATGGATCGCCCTGGTGGCTTAGCCAGCGCTGGCCATAAGCAGGGGTGAGCAGAACGAAAAACGGGCCGCAGTGCAGACTGCGGCCCGTTTTTTATTGCGTTGAAGCTATTAAACCGTGAACAGGCTTACAGGCGATGAGCGGCCTGATACTCCTTATCCGCGGCGTCAAAGCGCTGCAGCATGGTGCTGGAAGGTGCTTTGCCCAGCTTGCTGAAGAGCAGAATGGCAATGCTGGCGAAGATAAAGCCGGGGATGATCTCGTACAACCCCAGCCAGCCGTTCTGCTTCCAGACGATGACGGTGACCGCACCGACCAGCATGCCTGCCAGAGCGCCATTGCGGGTCATGCCTTTCCACAGTACGGAAATCAGTACCACGGGGCCGAAGGCAGCACCGAAACCTGCCCAGGCGTAAGACACCAGACCCAGTACGCGGTTGTCGGGGTTAGTGGCCATGAGGATGGCGACCAGCGCCACGACCAGCACCATCACGCGGCCAAACCACACCAGCTCACGTTCACCGGCATGGGGGCGCAGGAAGGCTTTGTAGAAGTCTTCGGTCAGGGCGCTGGAACATACCAGCAGCTGACAGCTCAGGGTGCTCATGACGGCGGCCAGAATGGCAGACAGCAGTACGCCGGTGACCCAGGGGTTGAACAGCCACTTGGTCAGTTCAATAAAGATACGCTCGGGGTTCTCGCTGACCGGGCCAACCTGCTCAGGGTGCGCCTGGAAGTAGGCGATGCCGAAGAAACCAACAGCCACCGCGCCTGCCAGACACAGGATCATCCATGCCATACCGATACGGCGGGCGGCAGGGATGGACTTGACCGAATCGATGGCCATAAAGCGCGCCAGAATATGAGGCTGGCCGAAGTAGCCCAGGCCCCACGCCATCAGCGAGATAACGCCAACAAAAGAAGCGCCCTTGAACATGTCCAGATATTCGACGTTCTGGGCTTCGATCACGGCGACGGTCTGGTCAAAACCACCGGTAGAAACCAGCACCAGCACCGGGGTCAGGATCAGGGCAAAAATCATCAGGCTGGCCTGTACGGTGTCGGTCCAGCTGACCGCCAGGAAGCCGCCGATCAGGGTATAGGCGATGGTCGCCGCGGCGCCTGCCCACAGAGCGGTTTCATAAGACAGACCGAATGTGCTCTCGAACAGACGGGCACCGGCGACGATGCCGGAGGCGCAGTAGATGGTGAAGAACACCAGAATGATCACGGCCGACAGCAGACGCAGCACGCGGCTGTTGTCTTCAAAGCGGCTGGAGAAGTAATCAGGCAGGGTCAGGGCATTGCCATTGTGTTCGGTATGCACCCGCAGACGGCCCGCGACGAACAGCCAGTTCAGCCAGGCACCGGCGATCAGGCCGATAGCAATCCAGGATTCAGACACGCCAGACAGATAAATGGCGCCGGGCAGGCCCATCAGCAGCCAGCCACTCATGTCGGAGGCACCGGCAGACAGTGCGGTGACGAAGCTGCCGAGACTGCGGCCACCCAGAATGTAATCGGAAAGGTTGTTAGTAGAGCGGTATGCAGCCAGACCAATAAAGATCATCAGTGCAATGTAGACCACGAACGTGATCAGGGTTGGTGTATTGGCAGTCATGCACAAATTCCCCTGTTGCGATATTACGGTCTTGCCACGGTGCTCAGGTGCTACCACACACTCTGCCGCGCAAGCCGCGGGATGACTCGTCAGATGGTTGACCCGGTGATACTGGCGTGGGCCAGTGGTCATCAACCAGCTGTCAGACAGCGACAACTCGTTGCAATCACCCCCTGTTAAGGGGTGTTGGAAGGCTGCCTTTGTTATTGCCCTGATACTTCAGCTCTGCACTGCACGCATGGCGGCGCAGAGCGAGGCGGCAAGGCTGTATTTCAGCGTCCTGCGTCGTGCCCTTTAATCTGTAGAAGACGGTCCATGACGGAAGATCGCCAGTAGCAAGGTGATCTCTGGCGGCATGGCGGGATGTCATCAGGGATGGCAGGGCATTGGTTTCGCCAGGCTGTGCTATATACAAAGAGTGTCGATGAGGCCGCAGCGGGTATGCCCATACGGAACGTAAGGGGTTTGACCTGATTTGGGCTGGTAGCAACACTCGGATGGATTTAGTGCAACCTGTTATTTTTGTAGGGCACGGATGCTAAACAAGATTCTGTCGCAGGTACAAGGGAAAAACGCGCTTTTCGTTGCGACTTTAGTCTAATGAAAATGGCTTATTGATCAGTATCTTATCCTTAACTTATTGATAAATATGATTTGTTTCCGTTTTATTAAACGACCGGTTGGAGGATGAAAAATAAGGTTGCACCTGGTTGCTCTTTTGCCGGATTGCACGCTATTCTTTGCCACCTATACCTGTGATGCCAGGGCCTGATGATGTGCCCGGAGAGCGAGAGGAATACACATGGCCACCACAACCCTCGGGGTTAAACTTGACGATGCCACGCGCGAACGTCTCAAAGAAGCGGCGCGTTCCATTGACCGTACACCACACTGGGTGATCAAGCAGGCAATCTTCAGTTATCTGGAGAAGCTGGAGAACGGCGCAGCCCTGCCTGAGCTGAGTGCTGCCGAGCGCAGCGATAGCGCGGAAGTGCTGGAAGGCGTGGTGGAAACCAGTCGTCAGCCGTTCCTGGATTTTGCCGAAAGCATCCTGCCCCAGTCCGTGCTGCGCGCCGCCATCACTGCGGCCTACCGTCGTCCGGAAAATGAAATGGTGGCCATGCTGCTGGAACAGGCGCGTCTGCCTGAGCCGACGGCCAAAGCAGCCTACAAGCTGGCTTATGACGTAGCAGAAAAGCTGCGCAATCAGAAAAATGTGGGTGGCCGCTCCGGTATTGTGCAGGGCCTGCTGCAGGAGTTCTCCCTGTCATCGCAGGAAGGCGTGGCACTGATGTGTCTGGCCGAAGCCCTGCTGCGTATCCCCGACAAGCCCACCCGTGATGCCCTGATCCGTGACAAGATCAGCAATGGCAACTGGAGCCAGCATCTGGGCCAGAGCTCATCCATGTTCGTCAACGCCGCCTCCTGGGGTCTGCTGATCACCGGCAAGCTGGTATCGACTCACAACGAGTCCGGTCTGTCATCCTCACTGAACCGCATCATCGGCCGCAGTGGTGAGCCACTGATCCGCAAAGGTGTGGACATGGCCATGCGCCTGATGGGCGAGCAGTTCGTGACCGGTGAAACCATCGGTGAAGCACTGGCCAACGCCAGCCGTCTGGAGTCCCGCGGCTTCCGCTACTCCTATGACATGCTGGGTGAAGCGGCACTGACCGAAGCCGATGCGCAGAAGTATCTGGCGTCCTACGAGCAGGCCATTCACTCCATCGGCAAGGCCTCTCACGGCCGCGGTATCTATGAAGGCCCCGGTATCTCCATCAAGCTGTCGGCACTGCACCCGCGGTATAGCCGTGCGCAGTATGACCGCGTGATGGACGAGCTGTACCCCCGTCTGCTGTCGCTGACCCTGCTGGCCAAGCAGTATGACATCGGCATCAACATTGACGCCGAAGAGGCTGATCGTCTGGAAATCTCCCTCGATCTGCTGGAGCGTCTGTGCTTCGAGCCACAGCTGGCAGGCTGGAACGGTATCGGTTTCGTTATTCAGGCTTACCAGAAGCGTTGCCCCTTCGTGATCGACTACGTTATCGATCTGGCTCGTCGCAGCCGTCATCGTCTGATGATCCGTCTGGTCAAAGGCGCCTACTGGGACAGCGAGATCAAGCGTGCTCAGATCGACGGTCTGGAAGGCTTCCCGGTCTATACCCGCAAGGTCTACACCGACGTGTCCTATATCGCCTGCGCGCGCAAGCTGCTGGCCGTGCCCGAGGCGATCTACCCGCAGTTCGCGACCCACAACGCTCATTCTCTGGCGACCATCTATCAGATCGCCGGTCAGAACTACTACCCCGGTCAGTACGAGTTCCAGTGTCTGCATGGCATGGGCGAGCCGCTGTACGAGCAGGTGGTCGGCAAGGTATCGGATGGCAAGCTGAACCGTCCATGCCGTATCTACGCCCCTGTCGGTACCCATGAAACACTGCTGGCCTATCTGGTGCGTCGTCTGCTGGAAAACGGTGCCAATACCTCCTTCGTTAACCGCATCGCCGATCAGTCGGTCTCTATTGATGATCTGGTGGCCGATCCGGTCACCTCGGTTGACGCCATGGCTGCCCGTGAAGGCGGCGTAGGTATGCCTCATCCACGTATTCCCAGCCCGGTTGAGCTGTACGGTGCTGCCCGCACCAACTCCAGCGGCATTGATATGTCCAACGAACATCGTCTGGCCTCGCTGTCCAGCGCCCTGCTGAGCAGTGCCAACGAAGCCTGGCAGGCAGGCCCGATTCTGGGCTGTACGGCAAGCGAAGGTGCTCGTGAAAATGTACTGAATCCTTCTGATCGTCGCGACGTGGTTGGTCAGGTGCAGGAAGCCTCCATTGAAGATGTGGACAACGCCCTGAACTGCGCTATCAGTGCCGGCCCGATCTGGCAGGCCACTCAGCCCGCCGAACGTGCAGCCCTGCTGGAGCGCGCCGCTGAACTGATGGAAAACCAGATTCAGCAGCTGATGGGTCTGCTGGTGCGTGAAGCCGGTAAGACTTACCTGAACGCCATTGCCGAAGTGCGTGAAGCAGTGGACTTCCTGCGCTATTACGCGGCTCAGGCGCGTGATCATTTTGATAACGGTACTCACCGTCCGCTGGGTCCGGTGGTATGTATCAGCCCCTGGAACTTCCCGCTGGCGATCTTCACCGGTCAGGTAGCAGCGGCACTGGCTGCGGGTAATACCGTGCTGGCCAAGCCTGCTGAGCAGACCCCGCTGGTGGCGGCGCAGGCGGTACGTATCCTGCTGGAAGCCGGTATCCCTGAAGGTGCTGTGCAGTTGCTGCCAGGTCGCGGTGAAACCGTGGGTGCCCGTCTGGTCGGTGATGAGCGCGTCAAGGGCGTGATGTTCACCGGTTCTACCGAAGTGGCGGGTATCCTGTCGCGCTCCGTGGCCGGTCGTCTCGACAGCCAGGGCCGCCCGGTGCCGCTGATCGCCGAAACCGGTGGTCAGAATGCCATGATCGTGGATTCTTCTGCTCTGGCAGAGCAGGTGGTTGCGGATGTCGTGGCTTCTGCCTTCGACAGCGCCGGTCAGCGCTGCTCGGCACTGCGTGTCCTGTGCGTGCAGGAAGATGTGGCAGATCGTGTGATCGAAATGCTTAAAGGGGCCATGGCGCAATGCCGTCTGGGTAACCCCGAGCGTCTGAATGTGGATATCGGTCCGGTGATCGACAGCGAAGCCAAAACCGGTATCGAAGCACACATCAAGGCGATGGGTGACAAGGGCCGCAGCGTCTATCAGGTTGCCATCAGCAACACTGACGAGCTGAAGAACGGCACCTACGTGATGCCGACACTGATCGAACTGGACAACCTGAGCGATCTGAAACGTGAAATCTTCGGCCCGGTACTGCACGTCCTGCGTTACAAGCGCAAGGATCTGGACAAGCTGATGGATCAGATCAATGGCACTGGCTATGGTCTGACCCTGGGTGTGCATACCCGTATTGATGAAACCATTGCCCATGTCACTGAGCGCGCACAGGCCGGTAACCTCTACGTCAACCGCAACATGGTGGGTGCCGTGGTGGGAGTACAGCCCTTCGGCGGTGAAGGCCTGTCAGGTACAGGTCCGAAAGCCGGTGGCCCGCTGTATCTGTATCGCCTGCTGGCGACCCGTCCTGCGGGTGCAGTCAGTGCCACCTTCAAGGCGGCCGATGCCCGCATTGAAGCCGACAGCCGTCTGCGTAAAGCCATGCTGGACAAGCAGGGCAATCCGCTGGTGGCGCTGCAAAGCTGGCTGGGCAAGGACTTTGCCGAGCTGGTCAGCGTCTGTGAAGGCTTTGCTGCCGAAGCGCAGACCGGTATCAGTCGTCTGCTCGACGGCCCGACCGGTGAGCGTAACAGCTATGTGATCCTGCCGCGTGACCATGTGCTGTGTCTGGCGGAGGACGAGCGTGATCTGCTGACTCAGCTGGCGGCGGTGCTGGCCGTGGGTAGCAGCGCAGTGTGGACGCAGTCTGAGCTGACCCTGCGTCTGCGTGATCGTCTGCCTGCCGCTGTGCAGGCGCGTATCAGCCTGGTGGCTGACTGGAAGAAAGACGACGTGGTGTTTGATGCGGTGTTGCATCACGGTGATGCCGACCAGCTGCGTGCTGTCTGCCAGCAGGTTGCCAAGCGCAGCGGACCCATCGTCGGTGTCCATGGTCTGGCCCGCGGTGAAACCTCCCTCAGTCTGGAGCGCCTGTATATCGAGCGTGCCCTGAGTGTGAACACGGCCGCTGCGGGTGGTAACGCCAGCCTGATGACCATCGGCTGAGGTAAACCGGTACGAGTCTCAACCTGTTCCGGCCACCCAGCCCTCGGGTGGCCTGCAACGGTAGTACTCGCTTTGAGCGCAATCTGGCTATGCCGGGTTGCGCTTTTTTATTTGTGTTGGTGAACTGTTTTATTGGCAAGCCATGTGGAATGCGGCGCAGCTTGGCTACACTGAGCGGCGTTAACTTCATGAAGGGACTTCAGGATGAAGCTGCTGTTTATCTGCAGTCGCAATCAATGGCGCAGCCCGACGGCTGAACAGTTATGGCGACGGCGTTCAGGGTATGAAGTACGCTCGGCAGGCACCAGCCCGAAGGCGCGGCGAACGGTGTCGGCCAGTGACGTAATCTGGGCGGACGTGATTCTGGTGATGGAAAGCAAGCACAGGCAGCGCCTGCGTGCGGAGTTTGCCCGCTTGCTGGAGCATAAGCCGCTGTATGTGCTCGATATTCCCGATGAGTATCAGTACATGGATGAGGTGTTGATTGATGAGCTGGAAGCCAGAGTCGGGGCCATTCTGGCCACTCTGCCGTAACCGCAGTCGGGGTTGCGACCGGCGGATGTAGCAGTGGGATAAATGAGGGGTTGCTGTCACTCAGCCCGCTTCTGGAGGCGATGAGTGACAGCGTCAGGGCAATGGCTTACAGCGCCTTGTCCATGGTGAAGATCCACAGTGCGGAATGGGCTTCAGCCCCTTTCAGCGGCTCCAGCTCTACCTTGCTGGCGACGGCCTTGCCGTCCAGCATCAGCTCACCCTTGCCATCGGTCTGATAGTCATCAGCACCCTTGGCGCCTTCCACGGCATTGACGACTTCCGTGGACAGACCAAAGTCATTGTCGCTGGCCACGGCAAAGGTGTGATCATCGACGATAGCCAGACCTTCGGCCTTTTCCACCTGCCAGCCGTTGGCACGCAGATCGGCAACCAGCGTCTTGTTGGCCATCACCACGCCTGCGGCTTGCAGTTCCTCAGCGCTGGCGAACTCAGGCTCCTTGCCGTTGATTTTCAGTTCGCTGAGGTCTGAGGCCTGGCTCAGATCAATCTGATAGACCAGATTGTGCATCTTCTTATCTTTGCCCTTGCCCTGTTCGATGATCAGGAAGCGATGGTCATCCAGCGCGGCCAGATCGCCGATCTTGGCATCGCCCGGATGCTTGTAGCTACTGACATCAATGGGATAGGCAAACATGCGGGTCTTGCCGGTGGCCGGGTCCAGTTCCACCAGACGGGTAAACTGCGCGACCTTGCGGGTTTCACCGTTGATGTCGAGGGTGCTCTGTACAGCACCATATACCTTGCCAGCCGGGGTAAAGGCCACGCCTTCAAAACCGCGATTGGGCTGGCGCCATTTGAGAATATTGGGCAGACCGCCTGCGACTGCTTTCTCGCCAGCACCAGCCTCGGGGCCAAATTTCTGGGTGATCTTGCCATTGCCATCCAGATGGACCAGGAACGGGCCGTATTCATCGCAGATCCAGTAACCTCCCTTGCCATCCTTGACGATGCCTTCGCTGTCCAGACCGTTCGCCTTGTCGCTGGTTATCACGCTGAGGGTGTCGCTGAGCGCCACTTCACTGGTGGAGCCGATCAGATTGGCAGGCAGCGGCAGGCCAGTGATCTTGCCCTGATCATCGCTCAGTTCCACCTTGTTGCTGGCAACGGCCTTACCGTCCCGAAGGGTGACGTCCATGAAGGCAGGTACGAAGGCGGGGGCAGGGAACATCTTGCTGGCGGTTTTGCTGACATTGCCGTCACTACCGGTCTGCACCAGCACCGGTGAATCACCGTTGGGGCCACGATCAGTGATGGCAATAAACGACAGCGAGCCATCGGCCTGCTTGCCATTGAACAGCAACCCGGAACCGAGGCCGGTGGTGAAGCCTCCGGGGAAACGCTCGGCAAAGGCGCCCTGATAAGGCACGTAGTCGGCTTTGGCCACTTCGATATTGAACTGTTCCACTTTGGCTACGTCGGCCAGAGCGGCGCCGGAGGTCAGGGTAATGGCCAGTGCCAGCAGGCTGTACTTCATGTGCTTCGTCCTTTTCTGAACCCGTTGATGCCCGCCGCAGCCACGATGAGGTTGCAGGCAACCTAGGCTGGCTGTGCGAGCTACGTGCTTGTTGTTCTGTAGATGTTTCGTGGTTGTGCTGTGGATGTGCAGATGCGGCCGCACAGGATGATGCGAAGAGGTTACGAAGATCAGGTAACAGAATTATTGCAGTCGGACTGAGTGTTGAGATTCAAAAAAAACGCCCCGGCAGTGATATGGCGGGGCGTTCTAAGATCGTGATCACGTTCTTGGCGTGACGCTGAACAGAGTATCAACGAGGTTCGTTGTTGCTCTGCTCCTTCCAGCCGCCACCCAGTACCTTGTAAAGGGTGATCATGTTGGTCAGACGCGACAGGCGGGTTGTGATGATGTTCTGCTGCGCGGTGTATAGCGAGCGCTGCGAATCCAGTACGGTCAGATAGCTGTCGACACCGCTGCGGAAGCGGGCATCGGACAGGTCGTAACTGCGCTGGGTCGCATTCAGCAGCGCCTGCTGGGCGGCCACCTGTTCATCCAGTGTGCCCTGATCGGCCAGAGCATCCGCCACTTCCTTGAAGGCGGTCTGAATGGACTGCTCATACTGGGCAACGTAGATATCCCGTTGCGCCTTGGCTGAGTCCAGATTGGCCTGATTTTTCCCGGCATTGAAAATCGGCAGGTTGATTGTCGGTGCAAAGCTCCATGCGGTGCTGCCACCTGAGAACAGCCCGGACAGCTCGGTACTGGAAGTACCGTAGCTGGTGGTCAGGCTGATGCTCGGGAAGAACGCCGCTCGCGCCGCGCCGATATTGGCATTGGCGCCCTTGAGTAGATGCTCGGCCTGCAGGATGTCAGGTCGTTTGAGCAGCACCGCCGAAGGCAGGCTGGCCGGAATATCCTGCAGCGCGGTCACCGGCGTGGTGGTGTCCTGATGGGTATCAGGCAGCAGATCCGCCGGGATCTCGGTGCCCAGCAGCAGACGCAGGGCATTGATATCCTTGGCGACACTGCTGGTGTAGACCGCCACGTCATAGCGCGCTGTTTCCACGCTGGTACGGGCCTGTTGCAGATCCAGCTCGGTGGAAACACCGAGATCGAAACTGCGCTTGGTCAGGTCATAGGAGGCCTGCTGGCTTTTCAGGGTTTCCTGGGCCAGACGCAGGTGCTCCTTGTCGGCGGCCAGTGTCAGATAGTCCGTCGCCACTTCCGATACCAGACTGATCTGGGTGTTACGCTTGGCCTCTTCGGTGGCCAGATACTGTTCCAGTGCCTGATCCTTGAGGTTGCGTACCCGCCCGAAGAAGTCCAGCTCGTAGGAGCTGATACCCAGATTGACCGCATAGGTGCTGCTGTGGATTGCATCCGCCGTACCGGCAACGTCTGCCGGCGTCAGCGCCCGGCTGCTGCTGGCATTGCCGTCCACCGCCGGGAACTGCGCAGCGCGCTGTACCCGGAAGGTGGCACGGGCCTGCTCGATATTGAGCACGGCCACACGCAGATCACGGTTGTTGTCCAGTGCCAGCTGAATCAGCTGCTGCAACTTGGTATCGGTAAAAAAGTCCCGCCATCCCAGTTCGGAGACGTCGGTCTGATTGCTGTCCTGCGGTTTGTACGCAGCACCCTGCGGCCAGCTGTCAGACACTGGCATGGTCGGACGCATGAAGTCCGGTGCCAGATTAGCGCAGCCCGCCAGGCTGACCGCCAGGGTCAGGGGGAGCAGAGTTCGCATCATATTAATGGCTCTCCTCAATGCGGGGAGTAGGGGCCTGCTCTTTGGCTTTCTTGCGGCCGAACACCTTGCTGATGACGACGAAGAAGACCGGAACAAAGATCACACCCAGAAGTGTAGACGACACCATACCACCAAGAACGCCGGTACCGATGGCATTCTGGCTGCCGGAGCCTGCGCCGTTGGCAATAACCAGTGGCACCACGCCGAGGCCGAAGGCCAGTGAGGTCATGATGATCGGGCGCAGACGCATACGGATGGCTTCGATACTGGCGTCGATCAGGCTCATACCATGCTCGTGCAGTTCCTTGGCGAACTCGACGATCAGGATGGCGTTCTTCGCCGCCAGACCGACGGTGGTCAGCAGACCCACCTGGAAGTAGACGTCGTTGGACAGCCCGCGCAGTTCGGTGAACAACAGTGCACCCAGAACACCCAGTGGTACCACCAGAATGACGGAGAACGGAATCGACCAGCTTTCATACAAGGCTGCCAGACAGAGGAAGACCACCAGAACGGAGATGGCATAGAGCATCGGTGCCTGGTTGCCGGAGATCTGCTCCTGCAGCGACAGACCGGTCCACTCATAGCCGATACCAGTTGGCAGCTTGCTCATGATCTCTTCCACAGCCTTCATCGCATCCCCCGAGCTCACGCCCGGAGCGGGCTGTCCCATGATCTCGTAGGCCGAAAGGCCATTGTAGCGCTGCAGCTGCGGCGAGCCGTAGCTCCAGTCAGCGGTGGCAAAGGCGGAGAAAGGCACCATGTCGCCATCGCTGTTACGCACGTACCACTGGTTGATATCGTTGGGCAGCATGCGATAAGGCGCATCGCCCTGCATATAGACCTTCTTGATACGGCCCTTGTCGATAAAGTCGTTGATGTAGGAACCACCCCAGGCCACGCTCAGCAGATTGTTGATGTCGGCGATGGATACCCCCAGTGCACCGGCCTTCTCCTGATCGATATTGACCTTGTACTGTGGCGAGTCTTCCTGACCATTGGGACGTACCGCCATCAGGCGGGGGTCCTGAGAGGCCATACCGAGGAACATATTGCGGGCCTGCATCAGCGTCTCGTGGCCAAGGTTGCCACGGTCCTGAATGTAGAAATCGAAGCCGGTGGCATTGCCCAGCTCGATGACCGCAGGTGGGGCGAAGGCAAATACCAGCGCGTCCTTTATTTGGGAGAAGGCGCCCATGGCCCGGCCAGCAACGGCAGGCACCTTGTCGGCTTCGGCCTTACGCTGTGACCAGTCCTTCAGCATGATGAAGGCAATCCCCATGTTCTGACCGCTGCCGGCAAAACTGAAGCCAGTGACGGTGAACAGCGAGTTGACGTTGCGCTTCTCATCCACAAGGAAGTGGTGCTCGACCTTCTTCATCACCTCAAGCGTACGTTCCTGCGTGGCACCAGTGGGCAGGATGGCCTGCACCAGCAGAATGCCCTGATCTTCATCCGGCAGGAAGGACGTGGGTATACGCACAAAGATATAGCCCACGCCCACAACGATCAGGGCGTAGATCAGCAGCATGCGGAAGCCGCGCTTGACCATGCCGCCCACCAGACTCTGGGTACCTTTGTTGAAGCCGTCAAAGCCGCGGTTGAACAGACCGAACAGGCCCTTGTACTCATGGCCGGGGCCGTGACCTTTTTCCACTGGCTTGAGCAGGGTAGCGCACAAGGCCGGGGTCAGAATCATGGCGACCAGCACCGACAGGGTCATGGCCGAAACGATGGTGATGGAGAACTGGCGATAGATAACCCCGGTGGAGCCACTCATAAACGCCATGGGCACAAATACTGCCGACAGCACCAGTGCGATACCCACCAGTGCACCGGTGATCTGCCCCATGGATTTTTTGGTGGCCTCCTTTGGCGGCAGGCCTTCCTCGCTCATGATACGTTCGACGTTTTCCACCACGACGATAGCGTCATCCACCAGCAGACCGATGGCCAGCACCATGGCGAACATGGTCAGGGTATTGATGGAGAATCCGCAGGCGGACAGTACGCCGAAGGTTCCCAGCAACACCACCGGTACGGCGATAGTGGGGATCAGGGTGGCGCGGAAGTTCTGCATGAACAGGTACATGACCAGGAACACCAGAACGATGGCTTCACCCAGGGTCTTTACCACTTCTTCGATGGAGATCTTGACGAAGGGGGTGGTGTCATAGGGGAACACCGCCTTCAGACCTTGCGGGAAGTAAGGAGCCAGTTCGTCGATGGTTTTCTTCACACCGGCGGCGGTATCCAGCGCGTTGGCATTGGTTGCCAGCTTGATACCCAGACCTGCCGCCGCACTGCCGTTGTAACGGGCAACCACGTCGTAGCTCTGGGCACCCAGTTCCACCCGGGCAACATCACCCAGACGGACGATGGAACCGTCGGATTCCACTTTCAGCTGGATTTTACGGAACTGTTCCGGTGTCTGCAGATAAGACTGGGCGGTAATGGTGGCGTTCAGTTGCTGACCGGGTACGGCGGGGGCGCCACCTAACTGGCCAGATGAGACCTGAGCATTCTGTGCTTCAATGGCCGAGCTGACATCGGCAGGGGTGAGCTTGTAGTTGTTAAGTTTGCTGGGGTCGAGCCAGATGCGCATGGCATAGGGCGCGCCGAACAGCTGAACGTCACCGACTCCCGGCACCCGGCTGATAATGTCCTGCACACTGGAGGACACATAGTCAGCAATATCGGTCTGGCTCATGGAGCCGTCTTCGGAATAGAAGCCCGCTACCAGCAGGAAGCTGGCTGAGGACTTCGATACGGAGACACCGGCCTGCTGAACCTTCTGTGGCAACAGCGAGGTGGCCTGCTGCAGCTTGTTCTGCACCTGTACCTGAGCAATGTCAGGGTCAGTGCCGTTGGTGAAGGTCAGGGTGATGGAGACGTTACCGAACGAGTCACTGGTCGACGACATGTACTGCAGGTTGTCGATCCCTTTCATCTGTTGCTCGATGATCTGGGTGACGGAGTCCTGCACGGTTTGCGCCGATGCCCCGGTGTAGGAGGCGGATATGGTCACTGCCGGTGGCGCAATACTGGGGTACTGGGCAATAGGCAGCGTATTAATTGCCAGCAGGCCCGCCATCATAATGATGATGGCAATAACCCAGGCAAAAATAGGCCGGTCTATGAAAAAGCGAGCCATGTGTTTCTCCCTTAGCCTTGCTTAGCCGCAGCAGCTTGCGCCTGGTCTGCCGCTATCCCTTTGGCGGGTGCACCTGGGCGGACTTTCTGCAGCCCCTCGACAATCACCTGATCACCGGCTTTGAGGCCGTCATCGATCAGCCATTTGTCGCCGATGGCGCGATTGGTCTTGAGGGTGTGTACTTCCACGATGCCCTGACTGTTGATGACCATCGCTACGGCATTGCCCTTGATGTCACGGGTAACGCCCTGCTGAGGCACCAGAATACCCTGCTCACGCACGCCTTCTTCGATCTCGGCGCGCACGTACATGCCGGGCAGCAGGATCATGTTGGGGTTAGGGAATACCGCACGCAGTGTGACCGCGCCTGTGCTCTCATTGACGGACACGTCAGAGAACGCCAGTTTGCCTTCGTTGGGATAGAGGCTGCCATCTTCCAGTATCAGTTTGACCTTGGCTTCGTCGCTGGCAGAGGCTTTGCTCAGCTGGCCACTGGCCAGTTCACGCTTGAGGCGCAGCAGGTCAACGCTGGACTGGGTCACGTCTACATAGACCGGATCCAGCTGCTGGACTGTCGCCAAAGCAGTGGTCTGGTTGGCAGTCACCAGCGCACCGGGAGTGACGGATGACTTGCCGATACGACCGGAAATGGGAGAGGTGACCTTGGTGTAGTTGAGGTTGATCTGGGCAGAGCGGATGGCGGCCTTGTAAGCGGCTACATCTGCCAACGACTGCTTCAGCGAGGCGTCGGCATCATCGTAATCCTGCTTACTGACGGCGTTGATCTGCACCAGCTCCTTGTAGCGCTTGGCCTTCAGGCGCGCAGATTCGACATTAGCGTCGGCACGGGCCAGATTCGCCTTGGCACTCTCCAGCTCCGCTTCATAGGTCGCTGGATCAATCAGATACAGTACATCACCGGCCTTGACGTCTGAACCTTCGGTAAACAGACGTTTCTGGATGATCCCGCCCACTTGTGGACGAACTTCGGAGACCAGATAGGCAGAGGTACGGCCTGGCAACTCGGTGGTCAGCGTGACCGCCTGCGGCTGCACGGTATAGGTCCCTACTTCTACCGGCTGCTGTGCGCCTCCCTGCTGAGCCTGATGATCAGACTCCGCTGCTTCCTGCTGGTTACAGCCGCTCAATACCACGCTCATGGCACTGACCAGAACAGCCACTGCCAGTCGGGTACGTCTATTTACATGCATAAAGCCACCTCTAAATGCGTCGTCAAAACGGATTCTGTGCGCCGGTGCCGACCGCCACTGTCAGCACGTCCCTGCAATGCAGGCAGGAGCCTGCTGGCTCCTAACTTGGCGATTAACTCTTCTCTACGGGTCTTATTGTTCTGAGGTTCACACTCTTACTGGCGCTGTCACGCTGACCTGATCGTCCAGTCATGAGCACCGCCGGATCGGTCTGAACCTGGCAATGAATGAGTGGACGGCCCGGCGAACACATATCCAGCTGATCAGGGCCAGTGGACCGCCACGACCGGGTGGGAGGGTTGCATCCCTGCTCCGGATGAAGGTGTCTGCTTATGGCGTCATCGGCACGAGAAACAAAGCACCGAATAGACTAGAATGAACGTTCGTTCATTCTATTTTTCCCTAACCGGCTGATCAATCCCGGAACAACACATATCAACAGCAATGAGAGAGGGGCTTATGACCGAAAATCTCCCGCCCACGCAGGGTGAAAATACTGTCACTGCCAGTCAGCACGCCGCTCTCAGCGATAAGGAAAGTCGCAGTGAAGCCCGCCGTAGTCAGATTCTCCACGCCGCAACAGATTGTTTCTGCGCCCATGGCTTCCATGGAGCAAGTATGTCAGCGATTTCCAAAATGGCCAGAATGAGCCCCGGACATGTCTATCACTACTTTGATAGCAAGGAAGCCATCATCGAAGCCATCGTCGACCGCGACCTGCAGCAGTTCTATACCTTGGCCAACGGTCTGCAGAATGTCGATTACATGCTCGACTGCATGATGGCGCAGCTGGATGTCGAAGATGCCTTGCGTGTCACCTCCTGTAATCCGCTGATGATGCTGGAAATGACGGCCGAGGCATCACGCAACGAGCGTATCGCCGCCAAGTTACGGCAAGTGGATCAGCTATTGCGGCAACGTCTGCTGCTGCTGTTTTTTGGTCCGCCATCTACGGATGAGCAGGAGCGTCTGCAACAGGAGGCCAGGGTTGACGTCATATGCATGCTGTTTGAGGGCATGATGATTCGTGGTGTTACTAATCCTGCCACACGTCGTGAGCCCCTGCGTACGGTCCTCAAGCAGACTATCGGCCAGTTGTTACAGGGGAGTGAGGGACAGATCCAGCTATAAGTAATCTGTCTACGCCAAACGGCGGGCTGCTTAAAACGGCAGCTCCAGCGCCCGGCACAGAAAGCTCATGAACGGGCTGGCCGCGGCATAGGTACGCAACAGTTCATCGAAGAAGTACGACTGTTGCGCCTCTTCCGGCAGCCAGGTGGTCGAGACAATAAAGCTCTTGCGACGCACATCCTCCGGATGCGGTAGCTCCTGACTGAAACCGCGTGGCATGCCGCGCAGCTGTTCACCTTCGATCCCGCCAAGCAGCGCCGTCAGCGTTGCATCCGTCTTGATGCTCTGCCACTGCTCAGCCCGCTCGACGATATGCTGACGAACCTGATTGAGCACCGGCGTGGGTGGCAGCCAGATCCCTGCAGCGATGATAACGTGTTCCGGTGCCAGCTCAATATAGTAGCCGGGGGCGTGCACATCCTTGCCAACGGCGTGGCGGAACTGGCAGGCGGCGTGGGTTTTATAGGGTGTCTTGTCATGACCGAAACGGGTATCCCGATAGATACGGAACAATGAGCCATTATGGGCTTTGGCTATCACCCGGAAGTGTGGTGAGATGGCCTGCAGACCCGGCTGCAGGGCGGTCATCATCGCGACCATCGGTTGCTGTACCTGCTGCTGGTAGCGCTCCTTGTTGTCGGCAAACCAGTCCTTGTTGTTATTGCTGCGCAGTTCCTGCAGAAACTGGAACAGTGCAGGTGAAAAGCCGGTAAATGCAGACATGCCCATACCCTTTGTGCCGTGGAATGAAGGGCAGTCTGCAACGTGGCAGGCAGGATGGCAACGGGCAATAAAGGGACGTGTTGAAGCGCGGCCCGAAAACGACAACGGGCATCCTGAGATGCCCGTTGTGGTTACCTGAGAACTGAACACGCTCCTAGCAGGTAGTTGAAAATCTATCTGCGTTGCCGAATACCGCGTCAAAAACAGGCTAAAAATGCTCATTTAGTTTACTAAACTCCGCTTTTTCGCCTGTTTCTT
>NZ_LAPT01000012.1 GCF_003194385.1 Pokkaliibacter plantistimulans | reverse complement strand
GTGGTGACACTGTCACCACTCAGCAGAAAACTGAGGCAGTAACCCACTTATTGCTTCATGGTACATTGACTTATTTCTATAGATGTGGTTGTTAAATTTCAAAACCTGCCCCAGTCTCTCTGCTTTTCCCAACCTATCAGCCAGCTTTCTCAGTGGCTGCTGCAGTCTTGATAGATTGCCGCTCCGCCTTCACCCAGCGATTGATATGCTGCGCCAGTTGTCTGACATCCGTGCCAGCTGCCTGAATATTCCGCTGCAATGCCACAAAGGCAGCCATTCTCTGTTCGGTCGGGGTATACGCCGCTAATACCGGATCGATTCGTTCAAGCGCGGCGCACAGGGTGGCAGGGTATCGTGACCATGCAAACAGGCGGGGTACATGCACTTCACTGAGTAACAGCCGCCGTTGTTCAGGTGATAGATCAGGACGATCCATAGGCAGGGCGTCCAGTGAGCGCTCACCAAACTGGGCAAACGGCCTCCAGACAGCATAACGTTCTGCCTTATTCCACGTCAGGATGACACTCAGGGGGGCGGGCTTTTTCAGTCTCAACATAAGAGCCAGGATCACCAGCTGGATCACCATCGTCCCAGCCCATTGCACCCATCCCCCTCCGGTGACGCCTACATAGATCGCTGTCACAACACACCCGACACTGCCTCCCAGGAGCAGCTGTGCCTTAAACGTTTCACGTGCCTGATCATTACGCTTCCTGCCTGCCCGCTCCATCTCATCAAGCTCTTTTAGCTGTTTCCGCTGATCGTTGGTCATTACTCACTGTCCCCATTCAAACGATACCCAGACATACCGCCGTTGCTCCGGTACCGGATGCCGGCTTATCGCCACATCCACTAAAAACTGACACTGGGCCAGGATGGCATCGCCATCCGAGACCCATTCACCCGCCGCTTTGCGCTGATCCAGTTCGTGCTGGTTCAAGGTATAGAGTTTGCCCGGTGGATAGCGCGTGCCGTCGGGTGCCAGGCACCCAACAGCCGCACTGTCTGCTGCCGGCGTGGCGAATGCAGGCAGGGCGACGGCCCAGCACACAGCACTGAGCACCACCGCGCCCCACCCTCGCTTCAGGTGTTTTTCAGAACGGAATGTCATCATCAAAGTCGTCAAAGTTCTGTGGGTAGCCAGAGTAATCGGGCGTAGGGGTGGGTTGCTGGTAGGGCTGTTGTGGCGCTCCTCCCTGGCGACCATTCGGCGCACTTACACCCTGGCCTGCTCCCTGACCGTTGTCGGGACGGTTGTCCAGCAGCTGCATTGAGCCGCGCATATCCACGACGATCTCGGTGGTGTAGCGATCCTGACCACTTTGGTCCTGCCACTTACGGGTCTGCAGTTTGCCTTCCACGTACAGCTTGGAGCCTTTGCGCGCATACTGACCGACCACTTCAGCCAGACGGGCGAAGAACACCACACGGTGCCACTCCGTTCGTTCTTGTACTTGGCCGGTCTGTTTGTCTTTCCAGCTTTCGCTGGTTGCCAGGGTAATGTTGGCAACCGCGTTTCCATTGGGCATGTAGCGGACTTCGGGGTCCGCGCCCAGATTGCCAATCAGGGTAACCTTGTTAACGCCTCGTGCCACGGTGGGCCTCCATATTAGTTGATGAAAGAGGTGATGGATGAATCGTCGGAAAGAGAGCCAGCTGCAGAGCACTGGGATCGGATGTGCCGGTCTGAGCTCTCGGGGCGGATCCTGCCTGCTCTGGCTCCAGTGTCGCGACCACCCCTGACTCCAGACGCTGCAGATCACTCAAGGTACGCTGCAACAGACGACCTGATAACGGCTGCGAATAGACCGTGTGCCAGCGCCATGCGTGCTGTACCGGATACCCGGCAGCCATCCAGCGTAGCTTCATCACCTGTTCCCAATCGGCTTGGTAGACCGACTCTGCCTGTCGCAACAAGACCTGAGCCAGGGCATGACTGACATCGGACAGACCCACCCCCATGGCCATGCTCAGTTGATACAGCGTCGTGATGGACGTGACCGCGGCCACCTCATACCACACCTGCACCAGATTGACAGGGACAGCGGCCAGCCTGCGGGCTGCTGCCGTTGAACAGGACAGGCTACAGGTCAGCGCCCGACAGCCGGGTAGCACCTGCTCTAACACCAACATGGCGGTGGCTTCAGACAGCCCGTCATCAATACCAGGCAGCACCGGAAACGTATCCCGGACGCGCTGGATAAAAGCCAGCAGCTGACGAATCTGATCGACCTGCCAGGGCGTATCAATGCCGTACTGGCCGGACAGATGGGAGCGGGGATGGATCAAATGGTAGATGGCCATCGCAGTACCTCACCGAACGATGGCCGTAGTATTGGGAGAAAGGGGTGAGCCGACAGCAAGAAAGGCTCACTGAGGCTCAGAGGGTTTACGTGCCCGGCACAGGCATAGGGACGTGCTGGCCTTGTTCAGCATGGGGGTTGAGCAGCGTTATCCAGGGGACATCCGACATCACGAACACCGACACCTGGCCGGCATCATTGGTACTGACCTGATAACGATAGTCCCCGAGCAATCCTGCTCTGACCCAGACTTCGGCCACCTCGGGGGTGACGGCAGCGTCCTCCAGATTGCTGATGTTAATTGCCGTGAAGTAGTGGTCCTGATAGGTGAGGGTATGGGAGGGCAGTGCCACAAGACGGTATGGCGTCTCACCCATGGTCACGGCCAGATAGCCAGCCAGGCTCCCCATACCGACAAACTCAGCATCGGGATAGCGTTGCTGACCCAACGCGGGACTGATGGAATACGTCATGTATATCTCATGCCCCTGCTCCACCGATACATCACTATCGGCAACAGCAAACAGCGGCACGACGGAGGACCATAACATCAGCAGTGCCTTCTTCATCTTCATAGTCGGTTTTCCTTAACGTTGAGGGTGGCATGGGGGATGACCTCCTGCTCCGTGGCCGCAGTGAAGTGGTAGTCACATTCCTCTCCGGTGGCAGTGGCCTCGTTCCAGATCCCCAGTCTGGCATAGCAGCAGGCCGACACTTCCATGTAGCTGAAATGGCGCTCCTGCACGATGCCAGCTCGGGAAGTGATGATGGCCCGATGCTCTTCCAGTAATGCTTTTTCGCACTCCCCGCAGCCCCTGTCACAGCAGTACGTCTCATGTTCTACCAGAGGTGGTACGGTATAGGTCCCCAGCAGCACTTTTTTAACACCGGGATGGAGGTGTGGCGCTGTCAGCGCTGCGTTGTCCGCACTGTTTAACCGTTCACTGATCGACATGGGTATGGCCATGGTGCGACTCCTGATGTGATGCAATGTTACGGCTGTGGGAATAGGGTGGTGGTGCAGTTATCCAGCATGCGTTTAGCCTGATCGTGTGACATCGCTGCCCGTGTTTTCCACGACGCTATATGAATCACCACGATATGGTGATCCTTCATTGCCTGTTTGATGAGAGGGTTCATCCCGTTGTCTTTCATACGGTTATCCTGCACTGTTTCATGGTTAACGAAGCAGGCAGTGTAGTTCTGGCTCATCAGCGTGTAGCGGGGAAAACCTGATTGGAGGAAGAAGGGTTATTGAGGATGAATAAGCCCAGCAGAGTCACTGGGCCTTGTGCGGGGAATCGCAAGAGAAAGGGTTAACTATCCAGTTTTTTAAGACCACGATGAGTCTGTTTCAATGATGTTTTCACTTTCTTAATGTCATCTGCCAGAGCCATATCTTCAGGGGCAATACCACTGATGTCTAACATGGTTTTGCGGATTTTAGAGCCCACTTCCCTGGCTGTATTTTCTGCCAGGCGCTGACCCTGAATAGCTTCATTCTTCATCTTCAGGTCGGTCTGGGTGATACGAAAGAGATTGGCAGCCAGCTCTTCTTTACCCATAAAGTCGAGCAAAGAGCGGTTTTTCTGGGCCAGCCCCTTGTATTCCTTGAGCTGAGTGAGGCTCATGTTGTACATGCCTCTATACCCCGCATTCTGAAAAAAGGCATAGTCCTGGGCTGTTTCAATGCCCGCAGCCTTGGCTGTGGATGCCAGGGTTTTCTCATGGGCGGTAATCTCTTCACGGATCAGGACGCGCTCAACCTCTTCAGGATTGTCTACATAGCGCTGGATCGCTTCGGCAGTGACCGCAAAGAAGGCTTGTGCCTGAGCCACTTTTTCTTTCTTGTTGTCACCATTCATGGCGACCAGATAACACGCAAAGCGCGACAGTTTGAAGTCTTTGACCTCTTTACCATCCAGCGTGCGGTGGGTCTGCTGAAAATTATCGGACGTGTCGATGTCCAGCGTCAGGCAGGTGGTCATGGCCTTGTTGAGGACTTTGCGAAAGGTCTCGTACGAGCTGTAGCCGAGCATAAACATGAAGTCGCGGGCATACCAATAAGTAAACCCATTCGCTCTGGCCAGATCGTTGAAGTTCATGAAATCTTCCTCAAAGTGAAAGAGATCGACATCCTTACAGCGTTCGCCTTCATATTCACTATAGTCCATGGCATCCATCCTGTTCCAAAAAAAAGCGCGTGATTCTAACACAGTCACAGAATGTTTCCGTAAGTAAAAGTAGCACTTTAACAATGTGCAGGCTATGGCTTGGCACCCTCGTTAAATGATGGGATGAAACCAGGTGGGCAGTGTAGTCCTGGCCTATTCAGGTGTAGCCGGAAAAACCTGACTGGCAGCGGGAGGAGTGGAGAGAGATAAACCGGCGGAATACATGCTCACAAGGGGGCAATACGATCCCAGCGCACCGTACCGTCGCTGGTGTCCACCGGAACCCCGCACTCGATCTGAGCAGCCCGTTTGCTGTATGGACTTATCTGATATGTATCCAGCCAGATCATGAAGTCGTCGTACCCCAGCAGCCGGTTGATCTCTACGCCATTCAGATAAAGCCGGAATTTCACCTGAGCCTGTTCCTCCTGACTGAGCTCGTTGTCGAAGAGATAGGGGGCTTTCAGGTCTTTGGGCTGTTCATGCGCTGCCGTCAGACAGGGGATCAGCACAGCGACACCTTTACCTGGCGCCTTCTTGATGAGTCGTGCCTCGATCAGGTCAGCCTCTCTCTCCTGGGCCACCACCTCCCACGACCTGAACAGATGCGCTCCGCGCGCGTATGGCAGGTGGTCGTCGTGCCACAATGAGGTCTGCAGGTGCATAAACGCAGGCCGATGATGCTTGTACAGGGTGGCGAACGCATCCACGATGCGGCCTAAATACAGGTCTATCTGCTCCAGTTGCTCGATAGAGAACCAGGCCCGTTGTTCAAACAAGGTATCAACCCATGCGGTCAGGCATTGCCTGTACTCGTACTGCGCTTTCCACACGGGATAATGACCCTCGTAGTGATAGATGGACGCTAGAAAGCGTTGATAGCTCCCCAGCTGTGCGATGTGCGCTGTGGCCAGACGCTCACTGACACGTACTTTGCTGAGTAGCACGTTATGGTCATGCGCACTGACTCCCCCAAGGAGGCGGATCAATCGGTTTCTGACAGACATGAGCCTGTTATGAGCGGCTTCTGTGATCGCCTCCCTGTCGACCAGCTCGTCAGGATCTCGCCCGGTTCCTCTATCCGTAAGCGCACTGTGCAACGTATCCCATTCCGTCCTGATGTGCTCTAAGTACACATCCAACTGCTCAGCCGGTGTGAACGTGTCGCCTTCGTTTTGACCATAAAGGCCTAGCCTGCCAAAGCACTGGCGATACCTCATCCGCGCTTCCCCTGCGGAATACGGGACACCAAAGGCCGATTCCACAGCGTGTTGATAGCAACCAAGCTCGATAGCAGGCGCGGAAGCCAGACGTATCCTGTCATGCAGGAGGTGATGGTCGTGCGCCGTTACTCCCCCTAATGCCTTAATCAATTGGGTGCTGATCGTCCTGATCACGCTCATCGTCGTGCCTCTCTCAGTACATTTGTCAGATGATGGGATGAAACTTGCCGGGCAGTGTAGTCCTGCCCTATTCGGGAGTAGCCGGGAAAACCTGACTGGCAGTGGGAGAGTTAGGGCTGGAGAGGGAAAAGAATGGCCCAGCGGGACGGCTGGGCCAGGGGACTTAATCCTGCTGCTCACGCCAGCGCAGATAATCGGCCTCGCGATAGAAGCCGGCAGCGGCGGCATTACGCTGTATCGACCACCAGGTTTCTCCAGGCAGCAGTAAGTGCCGCACCTCATCCGGGATACGGCTCTTCGGTGTCGGTTCGTGTTCCTGCTCAGGGCAGGAGGTGGCCCAGGGCTGGCTGGCCAGTTGCCGCAAGGCTTCTTCCAGGGTGTCGGGGATGTCGCTCAGCCATTCCCAATGCGCAAAGGCCTCCTTGAGGGTGTCCTGATCCAGCTCCGGGACGCCAGCCAGCTGAGTCCGCAAGTGGTCCAGACGGGCACGCTCTGCCTGTTCCATGGCATCAAGCTCGGCAAGCCAGGCGGTATCTTCCTCCTCCCACTGTTGTTGCTGTTGTTGACGCTGTTGCTGCTGGATGACGGCCCGCTGAGCGTGCGCCTCCTGCGCCTGCAGAAGCACGGCATGCCAGTCGGGCGGTGGGGCTTGCACCTGCTGCAGTCGGGCATTAACCCGGGTGATCAGGGCCAGGTTTTCGTCAAGCGGTGCAGCCAGCATCATCGCCTCGCCTTCGCTGATGCTCTCAATGGCCGGCGACAGATCCCGCTTTTGCCGGCGCTGGCTGGCCAGATCGACCAGGTGCCGCTCACGCCAGGCGTCACTACGGGGTTTGTAGGTATCCGCACGGGTCATGCTGTCGGTGTACTTGCGCAGGAAGCGATGCAGGTAGCGCTGCCGGTCCTGGCTATGGGTAATCGTGAGGTCATGAAAGCGCTGATAAAACGCTTCATCGTGGCCACAGTCCATGCTGTCACCCTCGTGGGCCACTTCGTGCTCGACCAGGTTGAAGATGTAGGCTGCGGTTTGTAATGGATGCCCCTTCAACCGCTGCACGACCTTGCGATCAATGGCGATGTAGCTTTCACCGTCGGTCCAGGCCTCGGCTGAGGACGATTCGCCGAGCACGATATGAAAGCTGTTACCTCTGACGACGCGATCACCAGCGCACCGGACGCCGCCCGTACACAGCAGAGCGTACTGCACCAGACACCAGCGCAGTGCTATCCAGGCACGGCGGGTTTCCTTATCCAGGGTGTTCTCTGAAATCAGCTGAGTGCGTTCAACAAACGCCTGATGCAGCACCTCAAAATCCAGCAGGGTGGGGGCCTCGGTATCGATGCGGTACTCGTGCTCACGTTCGGCCACCTGACACAGGATATCTACTAGTACCTCCTGAAACTCCGTGGCGTTGTAGCAACCAAAGCGGGTCAGGGTCTGGGGATGCAGAATGGTACAGATGCCTGCACTGGCAATGGCCTCTCCCCGGGGCACCCCCGAAGGGCTGGCCACACTGTACACACGTTCCCCGTGCCGATGCGCACTCCGGCTATGGCGCAGAAAGTGAGCCAGGCTGACATGACGTTTGCCTGGCAGGAGCGTGATCACCTCCTCATGGTGGTACAGCCGCACCAGCTCAGCATGCCCGGACATCAGCTGCCGGGCCGTCTGCTCCCGGCGTGATTCAGTTTTGCGATGGGCGCTGCGCTGTGTCAGTTCGGCGGTCAGTTTGCCAAACTGCGCCGCGATCTTTTTCCACACCGGACAGCTTTTACGCAGGATCTCGGTGCGGGAGACGTTCAGGCCGATGGCCTGTTTGGAAACGATCAGGCCACCGGCGCCAAACACATGCCCCGGATCGTGACGGACCAGCACCCCCAGGTTATAGATGCCGACCGCCCCGTCGTCCCTGACCCGGTAATAGGCCATGTCATCTTCGTGATCCCACTGCTCATGGCGAGGATCACGAGAGATCACGCGCTCGTTGAGCTTGATCTGAATCGGCGTGTAGCGCACCAGGTCGCGGATCTCCTGTATCGTGGACATCAGCTCCTCATCACTCAGGGTGTCATACCACTCTCCTTCAATGGCGCAGCCCCGTTCAGCGGCGCACTGCTCAAGATCATAGTGGTAACCCATGGTGCGGGTATCAACGTGCATCTGCCAGCCGTTGGAACGCCAGACCGTACTGGCATGAGCCATGATCTGACCCCGCCCCAGGCGGAAGCGGCCAAAGGTGGCATCCCCCTCCACGTGGGGTGTCCCGAAGCGACCAAAGTATTGAATGACATCTTCACGACTGGCGAAGCCGGCACCGTCATCCCGGCAGCGGAAACCGGTCTTGTCCAGTGTCAGCGTGACCGTGGTGGCCTTGGCATCCACCGAGTTCATCAACAGCTCAATAATCGCCTTGCCGATAGAACCAGCCTGGCTGTAGATGATGTGATGGATGATCTGTGGATCGAGCTCAAAGGGCAGTTGCATGACACCTCCCGTGCCTGAATGAATATCGCACGGGAGTATCGGAACAAAGCAGTGGTGCCGTCCTGCATCAAGCCTGACGGCGGGGCAGAGGGTTGGGGCGGGATTAATGCGACACGATGGTCGGCGGGCAGTGCCTGCGCACGGCGGCGCTGGTCAGCTGGGCGATTTCCTGTTTGGAGTACATGCGCACCGGCGCGTACTCGGGGTAGAACTGCATTACCGGAAAATACCGCTCATCATCACTGAGTGAGGTGGTTTCCTCTCCCACCACCCAGGCGACCAGTCCTGCTCCCATCTCGCTGGCCAGTGCCACCGCGGCGTAGCTATGTCGTGCCACATCGTAAAGTTCAGCCGTGCTGCGGGCATCGGAGTAATAGAGCATGACCGCATCCTGGTGGCATTTCGCGCACAGCAGGTCTTTGCTCTGCTGCCGGCGATAGTGCAGGGGCCGGACCGTGGTACTGGTGTCGAGGGGGAGGATCGCGGAGACATCCTCAATGGTGTTGAGGGCGGGCAGGGCGTTCAGCACGGCGGTGATCTCATCCGCCACGCTGTCAAAGCAGGCCTTTCGCTTGGCCGTCATGGGATCGTCCGGTTCCCCCAGGGCTTCGACATGAAAAAAGCCGGTAGTGGCCGCCGGATTTTTGACGTCCATCCAGATACGGACCAGCAGCATACCGACGTCGCCGAGCACGGTATCCCGGAACAGATAACCGTGAGACTGTCCCTCACGGTCCAGCTCAGGGTCGGTAGGGCGAACCGACATCCCTGTCGGCAGAACGAGTAAACTCATAAATGGTCCTTACTGATGCGTCTGATGCTGTAAAAGTGGCTTAGGGTTGTCGGCGTGCCTGATCCTGCTGGTACAGCAGTTCGGCCTGCTCGTAAAAATCGGGCAGATTCAGCTGCCTGGCCAGGGCAATGATGTCTACCGGATCCGGCATCTCATCCCCCCAGTTGAGATGGGTATAGAGCGGATGCGCTTCATCAATGCCGGCGAGGTAATCTTCCGCCCAGTCGTCATAGGTGTAAGGCGCATTCACCAGCTGCGCCATCATGGCGGACGAGATCTCGTTTTTGATCTGAGCGTCACGGGCATCGAGTACGGCAATCTCCCGATCAATAGCGGCAAGACGTTTGTCAAACTGCCTGATGATGCGGCCTTCTTTTGCTTTTTGCTTG
Source organism: Pokkaliibacter plantistimulans (assembly GCF_003194385.1). Lineage (GTDB taxonomy): Bacteria > Pseudomonadota > Gammaproteobacteria > Pseudomonadales > Balneatricaceae > Pokkaliibacter > Pokkaliibacter plantistimulans. The sequence goes on along the minus strand of NZ_LAPT01000012.1, from coordinate 25,139 downwards.
GCGCGTTGACGTCGCTTTTCGGGGCTGGCCATCGGTATGTCCTTCTGTGGCGGGGAGTCAGCCTCTGATCATAGCCCAAGCTCACTGTGCGAGCCGATACGCACCAGTTGCAATACCTCGTCATCTGGCTTCCGGTAGATCAGCACCAGGTCAGGCTTAACATGGCAGTCCCGGTGATCGCTCCAGTTACCCGTCAGCGCGTGATCACGGTGACGGGGTTCCAGCGGTTGATCGCAGGCCAGGGCTTTAATGATGGGCATCAACTCCGCATCGAGCGTCGCGCGATGTAACCCCTTGGCTTCCCGCTTGTAGTCACGCTTGAATTGCCCGGTGTTCTCAATCCTCCGCATGCAGGTCTGCCATCAGCGCCTCAACACTGTCGAAGCCCTTGAGGTTGCCAGCACGGGCCTCACGCATGGCCGCAATGGTGGTTTCGTTCGGTACCAGCGGCTCGAACGGCAACGCCTTATCGTGGGCTACGCGCGTCAGCAGGATGCGGAAGGCATCGGACACAGTGAGGCCCATCGTCGCCAGTACAGTCGATGCTTCTTCTTTAATGTGTGCGTCGATGCGGGCACGGACAACAGCATTTGCGGACATGGTGCGCTCCTCCTATTCAATGAGCCACATTGTAGCCCACTCATCCGTCATGTCCACTTTACCACCGTACTCCTCCTGGACACCGGGGGGCTGGGGCGCAGCCCCAGAATAGGCGCTGCACGGCCTGGCAGAGGGATGCCAGGCCGTGCAGCGCCGGTACCCGCCCATCTGTCCCGTCACCACGGCGGTTTGCCCCTCTGAGTTCCCCGTGGCCATTGTCGCGGGCACGGAACAATAGGCCGATTCTGCGCCCTCCCGCGCCCTGTTTAACCGATGGAGTGGGCATAGTGCGGTGCATTCAGTGGAGCACCGACCCTGCGGGAGATGGGGCGCAGCCCCGTCCGGGTGCGGGCTGGCCCGCGGAAGGCCGCATGCCCGTAGGGCATCGAGAGGCCGTTGCATTTTCAGCAGCGCAGCTGCCAGAAGAACAAGCAGATTTTTTAAGCAGATAAAAAGGCAAAGGACACTTAAAAGAATATTACTGACAGTTAAATCAAAACTACTGACACTTAATTTTTAACTCTCTGGTTAATAACGCCGTGAGCGCGGTCGTTCAGGACGCGCCGTGCCGGTCGGCGTAGGTGGGATCGGTGTTTTAGGTTAAATAGTGATCAATCTGGGAGCCGCAAAGGCCAGTGGTGCAATGAGGGGGGGGGAATTCAGGCAAGGGGAGGCCGCGAGGCGTTCAATGGGCCGCCTCGGGGTGTTCGTGTTGTTCAGGTTGCTGCTCTTTCCAGGTCTCGAACGGTTGCAGCTGCTGCCTGACCCGTTCTCTCACCCAGTAGGGAGGATGGCCGTGCTGCTCCTGCTCTCGGCAGAGACTGGCCATCAGCAGGTGCTGGTAGCCCCGGTAACGCTGCCAGAGGCTGGCAGCCAGCTGTTGCTCCGGTGTTTTTTCAAGCGGGGTATAGCCGGGCCGGCAACGCCCCGCCAGGTTGCTGGGGTGTAGCCGGCTGCGGACCTTGGCGCGGGCTTCGCGCTCGGCCTGGCGTTTGGCTACAAAGTCAGGGCGCGTGGCGCGCCAGACATTGCGCCGTTTGGCCAGTTCACGGCGGCGGTTATCACGGAACTCGCGCAGCTGTCGTTCGCTGACAACACCGAGGGAAATCAAGGACGTAGCGCTGATGGATTTCACTGCCGTGAGGGCGTACTTGTGGCCATCGCGCTCTTCATAGCGTTGCACAACCGTCAGGTGGCCTTTGTTCTTCAGGGCTTTGGTGGCGCGGCGATAGCGCTGTGTGGGCCTGAAGGTCCAGAGATTGGGCGGAAGTTGGGGGTTTTCCGGCTCAACAAGACAGTCACCATCCGGCGTACTGGCTGACAGAGCAATCTCCAGCATTGATCGGTGACTGAAGGATCCATCATCACGCGGGGTGCCAATGTGGATGTCATCGCCGGTACTGGCAAAATTAGCCATCTCTACCATGGCGGCAAGGGTCCGCACCTCAATCAAGCGCAGCTCTGAACGGTCACAGCGGGGTGTTCCGTCCAGGTTGGCCTTGCCGGAATTGGTGAACAGCGGGTAGAGACGTGGGTTATCGTAGACCGGCGACACGGTACCTTTGTACTCGTGGCCATGGGTGCCGCTGTTCAAAAAGACATTTCGGATACGCTGGATGGCCTGGGGCAGATCATCAAAATCCACCAGGGGGTTAGCGATCCGTTCATTAACCGGGCGCTGGGGACGATGGCCACAGCGGTTGCCTGTACCGATATACAGTCCGGGGTACAGGTAGGGCTGACGGCCATGCAGGACTTTGCCGGGCCGGGTGGTGTTGGCTTTTTTCTGTTCTTGCTTCTGCTCACGCGCATCCAGGGCTGCCTGGATGGCAAGACGCAGGGGGTGACGATAGGGCTCATCCCCCTCGCGTACAAGGAGATCGCCATCGAGCAGGTGCCGTAACACCTGCTCGTCATGGCAGTAGCGCTGCATAAGATACGGCATTAAGCCGGGGTTGATCCTCATGATCATCCCCCAGCTTTTATGCGGGCGCGCTTTGATGACAATCGTCACAGTCACAGGCGGCGCTTAGGCTGGCTTTTTCAGCAGTCTGACGTGCCGGATAAGCCCGTCAGTATTGCTTTGTTCACGCAGATGACGGGCACGGAAGGCTTTCACGCCTTTGCCGAACAGACGTTCATCCTCGATCCAGCCACTGACGAGATGCCAGCAGCTGGCCAGTGAGAGCAGCGCCTGCTCAGGCCCAAAGAGGCCAGCGCGGGCCTCTTCCGTCAGCCGGCACATAGCCTCCAGGAAGGCATCCGTGCTTTCCGCGGCTTCTGGCTGCACGACTTCATGCCACCGCTCCCACAGGGCTTTTTCCTGCTCCTCTGACGGCATTTGCTGCCGTCCTGACGAAATTTGGATTCCCTGCAGTCGGCGAACCGACGCCGCCTCGGTGGAGTTCAGCCCAAAGAACTCCTCCAGCAGTGAGTATGAGGCGCCCAGGTTCATGGCTCTCACCATGCGCTCATCCCGGTTGCTGTCATTCAGCAACTGACGCACAACGTTTCTCAGTACGGTGCGGTTGACCGATACCTCGGCCATGGGCACGGTGCAGTTGCACAGTCGGGCGAAGGCGGTTGAAGACAACAGCTGCAGCATGGCGGCATCGTCGGCCTCGATGCCCAGGTCCTGCAGGCGGGCCAGATCGCCCCGTTCAATGGTGCTCATGATCTCAGTGATGAGCGCCTGGTTTAATACATGAACTAAGCGTGGGGAAAGGGACATTTCCTTACATCCTTTATGGTACGGGTTAGCTTTGCGTCCGACGGCGGATCTCGCGTCCGAGCCGGATCAAACGGAACATGCGCAACACGTCTGCATCGGGCAGATCGCCCAGCAGCAGTGCATGCGCGGGAAATTCAAAGTCGACGCGGGCAGCGTCAGTGCGGGTCAGCAGACTCAGCCACTGAGCCAGCTGCCGTGCCGCGGGGGGGGCCAGGTCATCCAGCGCTTCGGGCTGGATGACAAAGCCCAGCAGCGCCTCCCCGTCCATATCTACAAGCTCCGGTGCGCCGGCCATCATGGCCATGACCATCGCAACGTCAGCTGCCTGATACTGCAGCTCAGCGACCGCTGTGTTGGCATCAACGAGCCACAGATCGTCAAAGCCGAGGCCAGGATCAGCCACTGTTGTCGCAGGGGCTGGACTACTGGCCGGGAACACCGAGGCCGACGTGGGAGTAGGACCCAATGGGTTAGGGGCAGCAGGAGACACGGGCGCGGTGGCAACGACGGTATTTACCGGCGGGGTGTGACTGGCACCCGGATGGGTTACTGTCTGGACGGAGGGGGACAGGGGCAGTGGGGCCTGATCGTCGATCAGATCCAGCTGCTCCTCCGTGTAGTCGTCATTGAGGCGGTTGTCGTCCGGCACGGTGTGACCCGCCTGAGCCGCAGCGGCTTCTGCTGCTCTGCGCTCATTAGCACGTTCCCGGCCTTCCTCCATTTTAAGCCGCCGCTCTTCGCGCTCCGCGTCCCGAATGGCCGCCGCCGCCGACTCGGACGCCAGTTCGGCATCGATCTCCAGCCACTTTTCTTTGGTGGTCCGGTCCTGCAGAAACAGGAGCGCGTTGTTGTTGTGGCGCGTCCCGGGTTTCTGCATCTCCGGGTTATCCGGGTTCAGCTCACGGGTGACCCGCGACAGCCAGCCGGCGAGGTCCTCAGTGAAAAACCGAATGATCTCAGGACTGTTCGCTAACGCGATCAGCGCGGCCTCCTCGTCATTGTCATGACGCTGAAGCGTTTCATTCCAGCCTAGCTGGAACAGGCCTTCCCGCTCTTCTGGCTGGGGTATAAACGTTCTCCAGTATTCCCAGGCGCCGGAGCGCATTTTCAGCAGCTGTTCAATCTGTGGGCGGCCCATGCCCAGCGTTAATAAATTCGGGATACAGGGGTAGAGGTACTGGATCGCCGCTTCCATGCGGGAAATATTTGAACGATCAATTGGAAAACCATCGGCTTCCAAACGCCTGGCCAGCTCTCGCTGCGAGATCGCTGCGCCTTCCTGCTGTTCGTACAGGGCTCTGGCCTTGGCAACACCGAGGGCTTTTTCGATAAAGGTCAGGTCCGAGCGCAGCGCGTTTTCTGCCAGATGGCCGACCAGAGTGTCCAGTTCGCCAATGGCCACGTTCTCGCGACCGTTGGCATCCAGCAGTTTCCAGGGTTTGAACAGGACGGGAATCCTGAAAAAGCGCTCTTCTTTGGTCTCTGTCCACAGTTCGTTGAGGATGGCGAGGCGGGTATTGCCGCCATTGCGGATGATGTAATAGGTTTCCCCCGGCCTACGGGTGACAGGGGGGGGATTATCCAGACCGCGCTTCAGAATCGAGGCCTTGATGTCCTCATACAGCGGGTTTTTCGACAGCCTCGGGTTGTTGTCGAACGGGCGTAACTGATCCAGCGTCAGGATCATGGGCTGATCCCCGATAGGATCAGAAAACGCGATAGCCCCCGAATGACTGGCACTGGGAACGGGGCGCAGCAGGTTGGCCCGCATGGCCTCGGCGGTGACTTTTTTACTCATAAGCAGGCTCCTGTGCGGTTCGATGGCTCAGGTAATGGGTCAGGGTGTGAGGCTGATGGGGCAGCGGTGCGGCGTCCTGCACGTATGCGCTGAGCGAGTGTGGCCAGGCAGACGGGGCCGCCACGAGTGTCAGCACCTGACAGAAGTCATGAAACATCCGTGACAGCCCGTACTGGCGCTGCAAATGCGCTGGCCATGGGGCGGTCAGGGAGGCAGGGGCCTGCTGATAGTGTTGTGCCCAGGCCGCGACCAGGGCCTGATCATCACCGGCGTCATCCAGTAGTCGCAGTAACAGGCTGATGGCATCACCCTGTGCCAGCGGGGCCTCAGCAAAGGCATGTTCGGGCACGACCGCCGCTTCCCCGATCTGATCAGCGGTGATGTCCATCCAGGAGAGAATGCTCCCGAACTGGCGCAGTACCTGCGCTGCCAGGGCGTTATCGTGCTGATGGATCAGGTATTCCACACTCTGGCACCAGTATTCCAGGGCTCGATCACGCTCCTGCGCTGAGGGGCTGTGCCCGTGTGCCAATAACGCCTGGGCAAGCCAGGCGGTGCTCTGTGTGGACGAAGTGAAATCAGGGTCGTGGTGAGTCATGCCAAACGCCTTCTAGTGCGAGTGAAACGGAGCCACGGCATGATGCTGGCGTGCACGGAAGGCCAGGGCGATGTCGTGGGACAGTGGGGTGTCAGGGTGCCCGTCACAGACGGTGTGGGGCAGGGCATCGATGTTGGAGCATGCGGTGGCTCGGGGCGTCTGGACATGACGTGCCCACAACGCCTGAAAGCGGTCATCCCCGGTGGGGACGACCTGATGAGGCAGGCGGCCTGTGGCCACGTAGCCATAGAGCACGTTAAAGAACGCGGACTGGTCGTGAGCGCTCAGTTGCCTCAGGCAGGGCAGATCACCCATGTAGAACGCCAGCAGGCAGCGTGTGGTGGCCTCGCCGTGCTGCCCCTCTGTGCTGGCCAGCAACTGCTCCACCGCGGCGGGGTAGTCCTGATCCAGCACCTCTTCATGCTCCAAAGACAACGGGAAGTGGAAGAAGTGTGAAGAGAACGGCCTAGTCATGATGTGGCTCCTGGTGAGGGACAAGGTGACCGTGCGGCTCGCACAGGGATTGCAGGCTGGGGGGCAGGTCAGCCAGATCGGCAAACCCGTGAAGCAGGGAATAGGTGTTGATGATGCGGGTATCGACAGAGCGGCTGGCCCGCTGCAAGGACGGGCTGTCGCCGTAGCAGGTCACATCGATATTGCATAATCCTGCAGAGACAACCTCGCTGTTGGCCAGCCCTGGCAATAATTGGGCAGCTTCAGCCATTTGGTCATGGCTGAACACATCCGGGAAAATGATGGGGAAATGGCGTAGCCCCTGTCCCATCGGGACGCCTAACATGATGTATTTCATGATGGCGTCCTTACTTCAGGGTCTTGCAGTAGGCTGTAATCGTTTCCTCATGCTCTGGTAACAGTTCTAGAGCAAGATCTACCATCGTCTCCATACATGACGCTGCCTGGCGCCCCGCAGGGCGTTTGGGCTCATAGCGGTGAGCTGCCACGCCTAGCGCACTCGCGTTTTTGTAGGCCACAAGATCGGGGACTTCTGTCTGTAGTACCGTGAACCAGTCTTCTTCTGCCGCCATATCCTTTACGAGTTCAATAACCATTGAACTGTTATTCGTGTTGTCTATCTGGTTCAGAAGAACCCGCATTGTTGGAATGGTGATCCCCATAGCTTCGGCCATGGGAGACAGGTCGTTATAGAGCGTGCCCATACCCCGGATAAATTCCCGGGCGCTGAGCGTTGCTGGTGTAACGGGAGATACCACCATGTCTGCAGCTAGCAAAGCCATATCCAGTACAACGCTTCGTGCACCTTGGGTATCCAATAGAATGATGTCGTAGTTGAACCGGGCCAGCAGACGTCTCAGACGGATTCTCCCGTCTGGGGCATGCAAAAGTGACGTACTGAGCGAGCCTGATGGATCGTTGGACTTTACGAGGTCCAGTCCGTCGATACTGGTCCTGGAAACGACTTGATCGGACGGAGACAGGTTCTGGCTCAGCAGTTCGCTGATGCCAAAAGGAGCTTCATACGACAGGTGGAAATAACTGCTCGCTGTGGGCTGGATGTCCAGATCCACAATCAGTGTCCTTAAGCCAGCGTCGGCGAGCAGCGCCGCCAGATTTACCACTGTTGTGCTCTTTCCAACTCCGCCTTTGGAGTTGGTTACTGCGATAATCTTCTTCATAGAGCCTCCAGAAAATGTCCTTGTATTCGTATGATTTCGGAGGTATGAGGGAGAGATTCTGGCGGCTCAGAAACTTGACATTATGAGTGTCGAGCAACAAAATATTTTCTGTTTTGCCAAGAATCGTTGAGCTAACCCTCAGACCGATTCACCCAGAATCGCTGAGTTAACCCTCAGACCGATTCGCCCAGAATCGTTGAGCTAACCCTCACGATTCGCCCCTTAAACTGATTTGCTATCGGTTTATACCCTTACCGCTTTAACCATGCTGACTGCGTTTGCCGCGTCAGTCAGCAACTCTCTCTCCTACCACACCACACACAATATACCTTTTTGTTTCTTTGTCAATACTTGATTATCGATTGTTTAACGCTTCCCGGATCTGATCCATGTCTACCGTGACATAACGCAGTGTTGAGCGCAGGCTTCTGTGCCCCAACAAAGCCTGGGCAATCATCAAATTACGATCAGGATGCCGCATCAACGTGGTTGCAATCGTATGTCTGAAAGCATGAGACGTCACCTTACAATTCACCTGCCTTGATAGCTGGCCAAAGAAGTAGTGCACCTGACTCTTCTTCATCGGCGTATCCTCCTGCTGATACCGTTTCCTAAAACGATTCAGATTGAAAAGCTGCTCATTCCCGCGAATGCCTTCACGCTTGGCATTTTCTAGCAATTGCTCAAGGTAGGGGCGAAGTGGCTCTGCAATCGGTATGGAATACGACTTTCCATTCTTACTGATGGCTGCCCGAAGATGAATCGTATTCTTCTGCAGGTTGATGTCTGTCTGGTGCAGATGTAGCAGCTGATGTAACCGCATGCCCGTATTGTAAAGCGTTTCAAGCAAGCAACGATGAAACCACACGGGCCGAAAGGAGACCTGCTTGGCCACCTTCTCTTTCTCTGCTAAACGGTCAAGGTGTTGCCGATAGGCATCCATATCCTCTGTACCCAATACGATAAACTCAACATCAGTCTCGCGTACTTTGAGTTTGTAGAAGGGATTCTGATCACACTGCAGAAGCGCTGACTCCAAGCCAAAACGGAATAGATGGCGCAGCGTGTCGATATAGGTGTTCCAGCTTATAGGCTTCAGGCCAGGCTCACTGTCTAATGCGGCCTCACGCCAATACAGCAACTGTTTATGTGTGACTTGTTCTGGCAGAACATCTGGCTGGAACTTCTGAAAACATCGGATGGCAATACCGTAGTTTCTGAGTGTGACCGGCTTGACCCGTTTTTGAAGTCGATATTCCTCCAACAACTCTTCCCAGGTAATGGACTTGGTTGATTCCTGTGTGTGCTGTTCCATGATGTACTGCTTCCCTTTGTACAACGTCTTTCACTTTCTTCATCCAGGCGTCTACCTGGTACTGCTCAGGCCTCTTCCTCAGCCACCCGCTCAGGGGCCAGGGTGAGAAACGGGTTGTTTCTGATGTTCGGCGCCACATCTGCCGGATTGAGCAATAGGTAGCCCTTCAATGACTTCCCTGTCTTTCTCGGTCCGTTGACGTAGCAGGTCCAGATATTTTCCCCATTGCCACTGGTCTTACGGTGGATTCCCAGTTGCTGAAAGCTCACCTGCAACTCTCTCCACTCCATGTCTACGTTCGGGTGCTCTGCCAGGTATTTGGTGAAGATGGTCGGGGTCACCAGCAGTACCGTGTTATCGACCCCATGAACCAGCGCCCTGGAGTCATTGGTAATCATGGAGCGATCCGCGACTCCTTGCTTAATCCATGTAACGAAGTGTGTGGATATTGTATCTTTAATTTTCTCTGGCGCGTTAGTGTTGGTTTCTGGCGTCAAGTTCCTGCTGTCTGTAAAAGTTTTTGGATTGTCTGCACGTGGTACCTCGGGCGTGGCCACGACAGGTTCCAGAGGGGTTGCGGGAGCCTTTGGGGTCTGGGGGACCGAAGGGGCAGGAGCGGGTGTCGCTGACTGAGCCGTTGCCGGCATGAGTTGGTCGAACAATGACAGCATGACATCGGTGGCATCTGCAGAAGGGGGCTGGGGAGCTGAGGGCACTGCCCCAGTCATTTCCTGTTTCGTCGTAACTGCCGCAGTCTCTACCTGTTGGGTCGTTGCTGTAGTTGTTGGTGTTATCTCTCCGGGCAGCGCTGATGATGTAGTGGACTGGAGCAGGTCATCGAGTGTGAAGGCTGTCGCAGCAGGCTGTGCTGTAGTGGCATCTGGAGCAGTTGTTACCTGGTAGGACGCAGCTGGAGCAGTGATGTTCTCTGGGGCCTCTGTACCCGCTTCTGTATGTTCCGGTACGACAGTACCTTTGAGTACCGCTGGGCGATCACTGCTGTTCTCCCAGATCAGTGAAGGGGCGACTTTGAGCAGTGTCAGGCTTTGGCTCCAAAGGTCTTTGCCCTCAACGGTGATTTGGCATTTCCAGATGCTGCGGCCATCTGACGTAGGCTGAACCAGTCCATGGGCCTGCATTTCATCGAACAGGCGACTGTTTGAGGATGGAATGCCTTCAATGCCTTGCTGGAGCAGATGGGCTTTGAGTTGATCCACGACGGCTTTGCTGACCAGCCAGAGGGTGTCGTCGGTCAGATAGGCAGCTGCACCAGGCTGATTGAAGCGGATGCCGCCTTGCTGCAGTAGGAAACGTAGACCGCCAAGCAGTTTGGACTGCAGGGAGCTCTTGGGAGCGGTGATCGCTTTACCAGGATTGCCGCCCAGGTTCGCGGCCACGCTGGCTTGGTCCGCTTTGATAACGATCTCGCCCAGAATGCCGGCACGATCATTGTGGCCAGCTAGGACCGACAGCAGGGCGCCGAACAATGCCGGGAAATGACTGAGCCAGTCCAGTACGTAGGGCGTCAGGATCTGCGAGACGAGCAGGGCGCCTGCAGGCGCATGCAAGTGGTAGTCACGTCCTTTGATATAGCGAACACGGTAGGGCTCCCGGATCGCTCCATGCCACGGATGCCAGGCCTTACCAGATGTCAGTGTTACCTCCATGTCGACGGCGATCTTGCCGATGTCATGGCAGAGTGCTCCGTAAGCCGCGCCGGCGGTCCAGGCCTCGGCTTGTGCGCTTTGTTCTTCAGGAGATGCGCCTTGGGGCAATAGGTAGAATCGACGTAGCTTGAGGGCGTAGGCAATGATCTCCAGGCCGTGATCCAGCATGCCACCGAGATGAGCGTGATGATGGTTTTCCGATGCAGGAAGTAACTGGACCAGTTCAGCGTAGCGCTCAATAGGCTCCAGATAGAGCTTGTGGAAATGCGATTGGGGCAGACTGGTCATTTGCCAGATCAGCTGCAGCAGTTGTTGTCTGACAGGGGTAGCCAGAAGCTGCTTTGCCGACAGGGGACGTATCAGGCCACTGTCTGTCAGATAGTCGCTGGGATCAATCTCAGTGGGTGCTGTGGATGCGGGACGGGAGGGGGTCTTTGAAATGACTGGGGCAGTGGCCCCTTTGTGACTCAGGCCGATCAAAGATCCTGAGCGCTTCAACAAACCGCGTAACATCAGACGTGCACCTCCGCCTTTTGGCCGTTTGGCCTTTTCCATCCAGTTGAAAGGGGTCTTTTGAGCCTTTTCCGGGTAAGCCCGTTACCTTTAACCCCCTTCCCTTGATTCCGTTCCCTTCCGGCCATTCCCGTCAATCCATTCCCTTGTTTTCCCTTCCAGTCCTTTTTCGCCATTTTTCCTTTTGGGAACAAGGGTTAAACCTCAGAACGGGCTAGAGTGATGAAGCAGGCTGATGTAGCTTTGATTAATCCTGCTGGTTTGTGTTTGTCTTAAATGAGTAAGGCCCACTGGGGCCTTACTGCATTAGGGTGAAGTGAAACGGGCAGGTTTAGTCTGTCAGTGTATCCGTGCTCCACACGTGCTTATGGTCTTGCAGATCCTGTATGTGCTCGTAGCCATCAGCTATCAGCCGCTGCTGCAGGCGGTCTGCATCAATGCCCTGGATCTCATCGGGAGAGAACCGTACCACGACCCAACCGGGTTTATCCGGGTTGAGGTGGGTGGCTAGTTTCTGCAATGCATCCAGGATAGATGCCTTTGCAGCGCCCGCCGGATCCTTGGCTTCGCCGTAGGCAGGATGAGGGTCATAGAAGATGTCTCCCATGTTTTGTACTGCCTGGGTAGCCAGTTGCTCAATCAATTGGCTCAGAGAGTGCTCTGCGTCAGTGTTCATGAGTGCATGTCCTTATGCTGCGACAGGTGTTGGTTTGGTAGTGACGGTGTAGGTCGCCCGTGGGCTTTCGATCAGAGAGAGCTGGGTCAGGGGTGCGATACGGTCTGTATAGCGTACTGCTTCCGTTTCCGTGCTGACCTGATCGGCTGTATTGAGCTCACCGACTGGCGATGTGGCTGGTTCAGTGATGATGTGATCCACCGTCTGATCCTGATCTGTCCCGGGCTGTAGCAGTTTCCGCATGGCCTCTGCCTGAGTTCTACGCCGGAGTTTGGTGCTCCAATTTCCGAGGTAGTGGGCGAGGGTGTACATACGCCGGCTGAACTTCATCGACAACGTGTTGCCGATGATAACCTCTGCTGGAATATGCAGGAGGCTCAGCTGGATGTAGCACATCCATGCAGCGACCGGATCAATGTCTATGCACTGTGCCCACATCTGTTGCTGGGGTGCATGCCCTCCATTCCGCAGCTCTTCTGCTACAGCGATGATCATGCCCCCTGCACCGCAGGCAGGATCACTGACAGTGACAAAGCCATACGGATTATCGGCGAGCACATCGTTATTACCGATGTTAAGCCGGGCAAGCATTCTCGATATCGTAAATGGGGTGAAAAACTGCCCCAGGTGACCTGATGAGATGTCCAGGCTCATGTAAAGCTCTCCCAGCACATCACGTGGATTCTCCAGTTCAATAGTGAGTACAGCGAACAGTTGGGTGAAGCGCATCACATCGTCTTTCTCATACTGCTTTACGATGTCGAGGTATTGCTGCTCTAGCTCCTGATCAAAGGCAGCGGCATTGTGTAGTGCGATACCTGACACGGTGACAAAGTCCGCAAAGACCTTATAGCGGTGATGGTAGCGCGCGGTTTGGTTAAAGAGGGAGATGAACTCACGGGTGCTGGCTGACTGGGCTGTCGCCGTCATTTTTTCGGATGAGGTCATGATTGAGTCTCTGTGGTGAGGAAAAAGAAAAAGGCCCCGAAGGGCCTGAGTGAGGAGGGCGTGGTTCCAGTGGAACCAAACAAGGGATCAGTCGATAGCGCGGTAGATCTGGGGAAACTCGGCATGCTCACCGGCAAAGTGATGCAGCTTGTGATAGCAATCGGTAATCGCGTCGACCTCTGTTTTCCAGCTCAAAAAGTTGAGTGCAAACAGCGAGGCGACGATGCCGGCGGCATCAACGCTCATGCTTCCAGAAAAACCGTTGCTGGGTACTTCAAGCGTCAGTTGACCCTCTCCGATCGGGGCCATGTAGATCCCGCCGTTCGACAGCGTGAAAAATTGCCACTGCCCACCGTTGTAAGATTCAGCGTACTTATCGAGCATTTGGTATGTGTGGTTCTCAAACAGAACAACATACACCGGGTGGACACCAAGATGCCGAGAGAGCATTTTTACAGCCTTCTCAGACGGAATGGGTCTACGGGTGATGCGGTTATCTGAGGTCAGTGTAGACATGGTGATCTCCATAAAATGAGCACGGAGATACCGCCCGCTGGGGAGGTATCCCCATGCGGGCTGGTTGAGAAACGTGCCTGGTGTCAGGCTACAAACGTGAGTTACGCGCCGGGCTCAGTACGAGCTGGGCGTGAGTGTGACAGGTGTATATGTTTCACCGAGCCGAAGACCTGATGCCAGGGCGTGCGGTGTTCGATATACATATCCTGGTGAGTGTCATAGCTACCCGCCCTAAAGGCACCGATAGTTTCATGCACTTCATCCCGAGTAGGACCTCCTTCCCATCGCACAATGATCTCGGTGAAACCATTCATCCGAACAGAGAACGTATGGCCAGGAAAACGGTGTTTCAGTGAGGCACGGATATTCCGTGACGCGAGCTTGGTGCTGTAGACATCACCTGCGCCTGTTCGTTGCAGGTGCCGGTATTCAGTCGCCTGGCTGAGTCGTTTAACTTCGTCACTGAATCGCTTGTTAGCGGCCAGGATGTCCGTTGCGTTCATGGTTGATCTCCGAGAAAGGGCTGCACGGAGATACCACCCACTGGGGACAGTATCCCCGAGTGGGTGAGGTGAAATGGCCTGATAGTTCAGGCGGGTTATATGTCGAGCATTGATGACAGATTCTCATTGGCCACGTTGATCATGACACTGGGTTGAGCCAGGTCATGACAGGTGGCCACCAGTTGGACTGGGGGCTGTTGTCGATCGAAGACAGTAAAGGTCAGCTGCCTGGCTGAGGGGTTAGACTTCATGGCCATGAACAGACTGTGAAGTAACCGTGGCACAGCGGCGAGCGCCTGACTGCTCTGATCATGGCAATGGCTGACATGATCGATAGCGTATGAAGATATGAGTACACGAAAAGGCCTCACCGCTTCTGCAGGGAAATACTTCCTCGCAAACTGCTGGCCAGCCAGGGTGATGCAGGTTGAGTACATGATGGGTCTCCAGACAGCGGGAGACACATCGCCCCAGCGGGAATGTGTCCCGCTTGGGTAGAAGAGTGAAAAGGGCGATCTGTAGCGAGTGCTACCGTCACCGAAATGAAGAACAGCAAGGCCTCCTGATATGAGATGTCATCATCGTCAGACAGGTGACCACCCAGCGGGGTTATCCGCTTTGGGGTGAGAAGTTACTGCATCGGCACGTAACGCATGGCTGCCAGGATAATTCCAATACCGACGACTAACAGACTGCCGAGGCGGAATGTCAGTTGCAGGCTCAGCTTATCGACTTTGCTATCCAGCTGATCAATGCGCCGCTCAAGTTTTTGCTCAAGCAGTGCCAGATCAGCTTTGGTGGCCAGTTGGTCGCTCATCGCTTCTCCCAATGCATCAACAACCGCCCGGGCGTTAGCCTCTGGGACGTTGATCGATACAAGAGCCGTATACAGTGCAATATCCAGGTGCATAAAAGGTCTCCAGTTGAAAGCGGGAGACCACCCATGGGGATGTCTCCCGCAGGGGTGTGAAAAATGTAGTGAAGTCGGTGCCAGTCTCAGTAACTGAGTGCGTGTCTTCGCCAGGAGCTGAGGCACATCGCGCATTTTTTGCCGAGCTGATCAGCGATCAGTGCCACCTGATCGGCAGTGGCTGGGGTTCAGTCAACAGACTGATACGCAGGAGTAATGATCAGGGAGGGGAGGGATGGGCGTCAAGGGGATGTTGGTGGCTCAGGATGGGGTGGATAGAGAAAACGTAAAAAGTCGTACGTTAAGCCATCACCGATGGCTGCTATCCTTTGCTTGGCGTGGGCGGTGTCTGAATGGGGTATAGCTCAACTAGGCGTCAGGCGAAGCGCGAAATAACGTCAGAGTAGAGCAGAATTTGGCATTACCTGACGCCTTCGGTGCAGCGTCTATAGTCTCAACCCAAGCAATGTGTAGACGTTGTGCCGGCCTTTCAGCTCCCCAGGCTCGGCTCCCTCACTGACTGAAAGCCGTATCAGTGAGTGGTTGATGAGAACGTCTAGTGCTGGCCGAACGTGCTTGGTTTGTATCCCGGTCTCGAATCGAATGTTCTCGTGACTGATCGATACCGATAGGCTTTGGTTTGGGCGAATAGCGACCAGTAGGAAGTAGATCTTCAGTGCCGCAAGCGTGATGGCTCCCCGGTTTGTTATCTCGGGAAGGTGCTTACGCAGGAGGTCATGCGGGAGCTTTCCCCAGTTATGGTCATCCTCCTCTATGGTCATCTCGTACTCGCTTACGTGGTTATTACGGTCAACCAGCACGATCTCCTTTTGCTCAAGGTCCTTGATGCCTGCAAGAACCATTGGCCTTGATAACCCAGTCAGTATCTCCAAGTCGGAAAGGCTGTTACGGGCCTTTCGGGTGTGGAAGTTTGCCATTAGAGATATGGCCATAAGGACCTTTAGTGCTGCGATAGAGGTTCCCGTCTGCTTACCCCCTGCAAAGACGCTTGCTCCATGGGCACGAACCCACCAGGTTGGTACTGCGCTCCAGCCGGCCATTATTTGTCCTCCTTGTTTCCGAGAGCCTTTACGCATTCAGCTATGACTAGTAGAGCCACAACGCTAACAACAGTAACCAATACAGCAGGGTCGGCATTAGTGAGCCGGTCTAATAGAGTAATGAGCGTATCCATGAGCAAGCCTCGTATCTGGCAACATGGCTTAAGGATGACTTAATTCTACATCTCTATCTAGATAGAACGATATTTGTAATTAGTTAAAAATTTAATGTAAGACATTGATTTTAAAAATATTTTTCAATTTTTAAAACAGTAATTGTGATTTCTATTTTGGTAAATGAGATGTGGTTTTAAGGCTTAAATCGGTCAATGAAAGAAAACAATGTAAGAAATATTGGTCAATGGTATAGCATATTTTTTGTGCGGAACTCCTCAGTATGTACGTAAACGATCGTTTTCGGACGCCCCTCAAACACCCTGTCCTAAAATTAGCCTTTCCCTATTTTGTACATGCTTTAATATACGGACAGTGATTCCGTACACATAGGCACCCCATGTCCCGAATTTTCGTCTATGCCCGTGTTAGCACTGCTGATCAGAATACTGACAACCAGGTTCAGGAAGTTATTGCGGCAGGCTACAACGTTCATCCCAAGCGGATCATGAAAGAGCACATCAGTGGCAGTGTGGCGGCGCTGGAGCGTCCGCAGTTTGTCAGGCTGCTGGATCGCATGGAGCCCGGAGACATATTGATCGTGACCAAACTGGATAGGTTGGGTCGCAATGCCATGGATGTCCGGGCCACCATAGAACGGCTGGCTGAGGATGGCATCCACGTTCATTGCCTGGCATTGGGAGGGGCGGATCTGACCAGCCCAGCAGGCCGGATGACGATGATGGTGATGAATGCGGTCGCGGAGTTTGAGCGGGATCTGCTGATTGAACGTACTCAGGCCGGTCTGGCCAGAGCGCGTGCAGAAGGAAAGAGGCTAGGGCGCCCGCCGGCATTGAGTGAAGAGGATCGGGTCAAAGTCATTGATCGCTTAGCGGCTGGGGTGTCTGTCGCTCAGGTGGCACGGGATTTTGGGACCACCCGGCAGTCGATCATGCGGATCAGAGCAAAGCAGTTGGAGTATCGCAACATGGGACAAGGTCTATCAGTCGGAGCTTGAGCACCATGGTGCGCAGCATCCAGAAATGAAAAAGCCAAGCTAAACGCTTGGCTTTTTCGTAACGAGGTGGAGCGGTACCGCATTGTAAGAACATACAGCCTCGGTAAACAAAGACTGCGACAACTGAATGCCTTTTCGCCCCTGTCTGGACATACGCCCCGGCTCGGACTGGTCTCGCCGTACAACGTAAACTACGACAACATCAAATGTTGAAGGGTTAGCCGCTGCCTAACCTTCCCACTATTTGCCCTTTACAGGCTGACCATGGGGGGTGCTACGCGGGCCTCATCTGGATTTAAAGAGTGGGGAGGCTCAAGCACACTCTGTAGCCTAATAATGAAAAAGCCCACTATTATGTGGGCTTTTTCAAAACTTGGAAGGTATGACATTTCCGCTCTAATTGCGTGGTGTGAGTGACCTTCACGCAAACAATATAGCGTTGTTTTGTTTTGTGGTCAAATTTGGTCAAAGCACTTAAAGATAGGGCTGCCCTGTGTTCCTATGGTTGGCTCTTCCAAATCAGAAGACCATCCGCTTCCCATTTCTGGACTGGATCAGGACCCTCTTTGCCATACATTGACGTGACTAAGTTGTAATACTGATTACGACCAACCTGCTGGTTTTTCCTGATAGGGATGATGACAGGAGCACCGTTTTTTATCTCAAAAGTCACAACGACAACGCTATCAGTCAATGTCTGCTTGGCAGGTTTGAATAGGGCCATTGGAGCGTTTTGTATAATGGTTGGAAGCTGCTGGATCATACGTGTGGGGATACCATGATCAAAGCATATCTTGCTTATAATGCTGCTTTTGACTGCCACAGGTAAGGCCGGAAAGCTTGCGTGAGTGCGCAGGTATTCAGGGGTATCACATACAAGCAATAACTTCTCATGCTGCGGAGCTTCGTGCATCTCTGACGTGATCAGAGCATCAACTAATGTTGCAAAGTTGTTCAATACAGCCCCCGGCAACCCAAGAAAGGAATCGGCAAAGGCCGAAACTTTACATCCCGTACATTTTGTATTCAACTTACACCCACAACAGGCGTACAAGGAGAGTCCCATGCCCGCCCATACATCAGCCACCAAGGCCGGTTTTCTGCAACGTCTAAAGGATCGACGTTTCCAGATACTGCTGTCCAAACAAGTCATGCTGTTGCTGGGCAAGGTAGGCGTGATCCTGCTCGGTGCTATTGCCGGTATGTTTAAGAGCTTCGCCAAAGGCGTAGGTAAGAGTATTCAGGAAGGGTTGCCTGTTTCGCCAGATGCAATTGCTGATTGTGATAATAGTGAAAGCACTTACTATGGCTGGTCTGAATCAGGCTATCAAAATGGCCCGGAAGGCCATGGTTACTATACTGGAGGCCAAAAGTTGCACGACTAGATGGGATGGTACTATCGAGCACCATCCCTGTTACTTCGTTAAGACTTGTCGCTTCCTTCTTTTATCATCGCAGCAAACTGTTTTCCCCCTCCAATAGCAGTTTTACCGCCAGTTGCACCTGCTTCTCCTGGAGTCTTGGTTCCAGACTCCATTCCACTTCCAATCATCGTCACCTTATACCCAGCCCACCCCATAGCAGCCAGGAAGAACGCAGGCCATACCAGGAACATGGTCACCGTCACAAAGTCACTGACCCAGTTATCAAAGTCATCAGCCAGGTAGCCCAACAGGGAGCCGTCACTGGGGCTGCTGTACAGGATCTCTACCAGTTTGTTGTCCACGAACCGGGCCAGCTCCCACCAGAAGGTCATAAACACCAGGGCGCAGTAGGCCAGGGTGATCGACATCAGCGTCGCGAAGCTGTAGCTGCCCATGACCATAATGATCGGCATCGAGATAATCAGGGCCATGATCAGCATGCTCTGTACCATGGGCAGTGAGGTCTGCACCAGGTACATAGCGGGCATCACCGTGGCGGTGGCCACGCCCATACCCACGGCAGCCGTGGCGGTCTTCAGGGCAGAGGCTGGGGCACCTACGATGCTTCCCCCCTCTGACTCGGAGTAACCATAACTTCTGAAAGCACGTCCTGGCCGCTCCATGGTGGTGGAGGACATCAGGGTACGCAGCAAATCCTCATCGGAGACACCAATCGCATAGAGCTGTTTGAGCAGATCGTCTGTCAACTCGGCTTTGGCGCGTGCAGCCAGACCGACTGTGCCGTCATTCCACCACTGTTTGCAGGTGGGGTAGCCGCCTGCTCCGGTATTGGGCAGGGCCACATCCCGCGCAGCGTCATAGGGGAAGTTGGGGTTAGGCAGACTGGCATGGTGGGTGTCGTAGTAACCGGGCGTTGTCAGGAAGTAGTTGGAGCCGATCCAGTCCACGTCACGCAGCTGCGCCTCGGTGAACTGGTAATAATCTGCTCGTTTCAGGTTGGTCAGGCGCGACTTGGACACGGCAAAGCAGTCCCGTGCAAAGTCACCCAGTTCAGCAGCCAGCCCCCCGGATATGTACTCCTGATTCAGTTCGTACTTCACCTGCCGAAGGTTGACCTCACAGGGAATGGCTGCAATGGCCGGATAGGTAATCATCTTGGCCACGACATGCCAGCTCCACCACCAGAACGGCAGCTGTGGCGTCATGCCATTGACGCTGGCAAAGCCCGTCGTCCAGGCATTTTCACCGCCTGCAGGCTTGCCCTGATCACTCATGGAACATTGTGCCGAATGCAGGTTGTCCGCATTGGGGGGATAGACGACCTTGAGGTTGACGTTGATAAAGGGTTGCAGCGCGATCAGGATCAGGAACAGCGCCTGATACAGATCGATCTCCAGGTTGTTCAGCCCCAGCTCACCTTTATTTCCTTCGTCAGCGCCCTGGCGACGCATTTCCGCAAAGTTGCTGTAGACCATAAACATCAGCGGAATGGCAAACACCCCTGTGTCAGATAGCACGGTCCATATCTTCTCGCTGATATACCAGCCCAGCAGCACCATGGAGTATTCCAGGTGCGAGTCTACGGCCATGATCATGCGGCACCTCCTGTGATTCCCGTGATCTGAATAACGCGAGTGACTTCCACAATCGCAATGATGGTGATGGCACGCCAGCCAAAGCGGCGCACCTTGGCCGCGCCATGACGTTCTACCATGTAGTAATGACTGGTACGCCACATCCAGTAGCTAATGCCGTAGAGCGGTATACGCCACAGATATAACCAGGGGCTGAGCCGACTCCACCACTGGCTAAAGTGCTCCAGTTGTGCGGTGTGGTTCATGCTGAAACGGGCCAGGACCAGCATGGCGGCCATGCACCCTACCAGGATGGCCACCACGATCAGGGCTTTTCGGGTCAGCGTCAGGCTACGCTGAGCCACGTGCACGACGCGGGGGTGATGCCAGAGTTTCATTTCCATTATTCCTCATCCTTCGGATACAGCCCGGGGGCGGTATTGGGTAAGGGGCGCGCATTGGTCCCTTCGTTGCTGGTACGGCGGTCAGCAGTACGGGTCAGTGAGGTGAGCGCGGTGTTCTCGGCCAGCATTTTTCGTATTTCCATCTCCTGTTTGAGGGAGTCGATTTCCCGGTCCAGCTGAGTCAGGCCGCTGTCTACAGCGGTCTGCAACTCATCGGAGTTCTGCACTTCGGGAATGCTGGCACCGGCGACGAGCGCACGGCGCATCAGGATGGCCTTATCCAGCACGCGGGACAGGGCCAGCTCCCCCGACAACCTCTGTACCAGCAGGGCGCGCTCAGGGTCATCCCGCAGGCTGTCGATAATCGAGCGGGAGACATGCAGCAGTTCGCCCCCGGACACTTTGGCCAGGTTGTCATTGGTGACTTTGAGCGAGCCACTGGCGAGGCCTGCCAGGGTGGTGGCAATGGAGTCCTGGGCCTCGGCCACCATCGGGATGAGCCCGGTACCGGCTTTGCCGGCCACTTGCTCACAGGTGGTGCAGGTGGTCAGGGTTTTCTCACCCAACACCTTCACCATGTCGTTGGCCAGTTCGGCAGGGGAGCTCCAGACCTGACACATCGAGCCGCCGGCACAGGACTCACTCCCGGTCGCTTGGGAGAAGGTGCCCGTATTGGTCACGGTGCGGTTAGTCAGCACGTTGGCACCGGCCACGGCGGTATCGTGGATGACTTCAATCGGATCCTGACCCTTGCCGCCTTTACGAGCACCGCCTACCCACTGAATGCCGTTATCGCCCCCTGTGCTCTCAGCCTGTTCTTTAGCTTGTACGGCATCGGTCGTAGATGCAGCCGCTTGCTGGTAGGCATCGGCTTTGGCCTGTTGGGCCAGACGTGAACCCATGACCATATCGGTCATATCCGAGGCCATGTTTTCACAGGTGAGTTTTGCCGAATCGAACGATAATTTGCCCTGCAGCACCCCGTTCTGCAGAAGGTCGTACAGCTGCGGGTTGGTACGCTGAATGATCATGGCCGGCAATGACGCCACCGCTCCGGTGGCCGCATTCACGACATCACTCATCAGCGACTTGAAGCCATTCGTCACGCCATTTAACTGGTTCTGAACGGTAGCGCCGAGGTCGAAGTTGCCGCACATCAGGTTGGCATTCCAGCCCACCCCCAAGCCAATGGAGTTGGGCGTTTTCCGGCTGGCTGGACCCGCAATGACATTGCCGCCACCAATGGCGTAATACACCGAGTCATTGAGCACTTTGTCATGCACATCAAACCCGTAGTCGGTGTCTGCTACAGCCAAACCACTGCCTATCACTGCACCAGCCAGGCCAACGGCCAGGGTCACGGTTTTTACTGTCGTCACTGCACCAGCCCTCTTTATCCTTACGTTCATTGCTGCTCCCTCACATGAAATCCGTGTAACCCAGGAAGGTCTGCCCTCGCCGCTGACAGCAGCTATAGGGGCGCCACAGTGACCAGACATAGCCACCGTTCTCACTCAGGCGGTCGGAGTAGGTCTCCGAGGCACCGCCGTTGGGGAAGATCGCGCAGGTGTACTCCAGCTTGGGCGACAGCTGCTGCCACTTGTGGGTTTTCTTATCACCTTCGGTGATAGGGCCGGGTGGCCAGTAGCCATCGCGACTGGAGGCTGTCAGCGGGGTATAGACGTGCATCTGCCCGGAGCGGGTGACCAGGTCGCCCACGCGCTGTGCCACGACAGCGGCCGCTTTGTAGTCGTGGGTCTGGATCAGCGCCCCGGCACGGGGGTATACGCTACCCCACATATCCCCCGTCTGGCCGACTTCACGTCGTCCTGGGATCAGTGCTTCAGGGTAGGCAGACTCGGGCACACCCCAGCGCCAGGCCAGGGTATCCAGGGTAGAGACAAAGTAGGGATAGACAGGGGTCGCGGACGTGGCGCAGGCATAGCCTGACTGCGAGGCCAGATTAGAAGCGATATAGCCACCGGGATGCCCGATGGCATCCGCTGATTTGAAACGCACCTTGCTGTGTTCATTTGCATGACGGCCATGAGTATCGCCACCGCCTTCCGCTCCCGGGAGCGGGGCGCCAACAAACGACATCTCAGACCAGGGGTTGTCCCCTGGATTGTTGTACGCCGAGACCACCAGATCCGGCACGTAGTGCCGGACTTTAACCGAGGTCCGCACCGTGCAGCCCCACCAGGTGCAGAACAGCCAGTAGCAGACACCCACGACTTTATACTCAACGCAGTCAGGCGCCATGGCCGACTGGGTGATGGTCGCGGTGGTAATGGCAAAGGTAGGTGTGGTCACCAGACAGAACGACATGGCCCAGCCGCGCAGTCGTTTTTTCCACGACAGCGGTACCGGGAGGTCGCGGGGGGCAGAGGCAGAAGAGGCCACCACGGGCAAGGCATCGGGCACCGTCATTGCCCACCTCCTGACCGCTGCTGGATCTGGGCAACGGCCAACGCGACATCGGTCTGGCCATAAACAACATACCGCCCACCGACCACGACGGCAGGCACTTTCAGCACCTTCAGTTCATGGGCGCGCACCACGCCGGCATACGCCGCCTGCAGCTGTTGCTGGAATTGTTGGCCAGCTGGCCCGGCCAGACGTTGTTGCACCACTACTGCGGCCTGCTCAGGGGACTGCGGCAGGTTCGCGGAAAACGACTGCTCCAGCCGCGCTGGCTCATCCAGGTAGGCCACGCGCGTTTGCGCCATCAGTGCCGGCGGCACCGTGACGGGCTGTGCATGGACAGTGAAGACCTCAATGGAGGGCGTAGCAGACGGAGAGGGCGCAGCGGCCCAGACCGCTGCACTGACGATGGCCAGCACACCACCGGCCCATGCTGCCGTTTTGCGAAGATGGATGGGAAACATACCTGACCCCTTAAAGACGGTGACTGAAACTCAGCCGACAGCTTCAAGAAGAAAGGGGGAAAAATCCGCAGTTAACTCTTGCTCGGAGCCAGAGGGTTAGGGCTCAGCTCACCACACGAAACTGCTGCCGGCGCTGACTGGCCGTATTCTGCAGTTCAATACAGTGGTCTACCATGCGTCCCTCACTGTCCGTTAGCAGGCATCCGGCATCACGTAAGGTGTTCAGGTGGGGTTTCATCAGTGGTACGGAAGGGTAGACCTGCCATACACGCAGGCCATCGCTGCTGGCCATATTGATATGGAGTTGCTGAGGA
Source organism: Pokkaliibacter plantistimulans (assembly GCF_003194385.1). GTDB lineage: Bacteria > Pseudomonadota > Gammaproteobacteria > Pseudomonadales > Balneatricaceae > Pokkaliibacter > Pokkaliibacter plantistimulans. The sequence continues at coordinate 1,951 of NZ_LAPT01000012.1, read as the reverse complement.
TGCCCATAGCCGGCATCAGAGGAGGGATACACCGAACGGGGAGCATGGCGCGCTGCCTGATAGTCCTGCCAGCGGTCTTTCAGCACGATGCCAGCCAGAATCGCGACCAGGTTAAGCAGGCCAAACAACAGCAGATAGCCGCCGACCTGAACATTGAGCCCCAGGGTCGTGGCCAGCACGATACCCAGCCCCATCCAGCCAATACCGCGCAGACCTGCCCAGTAGGCCTGCCTGATCATGCGTCCTGCTTTCATTCTGATCATCCGTATCATGGTGTGCACACTCCGCCGCCGATAACGGCTATTAAGTGTGCAAAAGCGTTATTCGGTTTCCGTGACCGCAACAGGCGCCATGGCCTGCTCACCGCCATCCGACTCCCCGCTGTCCTCACCGGTCTTAATCCGTTTCAGTACGGCCTCTGCGGCGGCCACGCGCCCGGGCAGCTGATCAGATTCTATGGTACTGCTCGTGGTCACATCGTAGCTGAAATGGATCACCAGCCTGGCAGCAGCCAGCTGTCGTGCTTCCTCGGAGACGTCGCCGGCAGTGCCTTCTAATGGCTGACCGTCCAGCCCGATACGACGGGTTCCTTTCCAGACTGCGATCAGATAGTGCCGGCGGCTGGTGTAGGCCTTGAGCGCGGCCCGCACACGTTTCAGTGACACCCCCATTGCCTCAGCCACCACAATGTCCCGGATCTGCTCACCCACCCCGATAGCTAACGGCTGAGCTGGCTCCGGCAGGCAGGTGGGGAAATGCGCACGCACGATCTCCAGGCTGGCCTGGGCATAGGTTTTCGGTTTTTTGGGCTGACTGGCAGGAGGAGGGGGCACCGGCGCCGCTGCGGGTGGACTGGCTACAGGCTTACTGACAGGGGGCTGTTCATTGGTACTCGGTGTGGAGGGAGCCTCCACCGTGTCTGCAGCCACTTTACGCTTCAGACTCAACTTCGGGCGGGAAGGCGGGGTAGTCATCATGAGGTCCATCCAGGGTTCGTCCAGAGGACAGCTTACCGCAAAAGGCAGTCCCCTCTACAGACCACGCTGGATCAATGCCTTCGGGACGTACCCCAGATGCAGCTGGTGTGAGTGTGGCCACTGTCCACAGAGCACGGTCACTGAATCCCCTTCCTGCTTGAAGGGGATCATATCCACCAGCGGATGGGGTTCACAGCGCCCCTCCAGATCCGGTACGACCTTCACGCCCATCATATTACCTACCGGAATCGGTGCGATCAGCAGGCTGTAATGGCCTTCGCCGTAGAACTCGGCCACCTCCTGACCCCGGCGGTAGTCGACATAACTGTCGGCGCTGATCCAGGCCAGTAAGAGCATCGGTACCGCCACCAACAGACTGGCGCGTTTCATATCAGATTGCATCGAGGGTGACATCCTTGTGACGGGTGATCCAGGATCACGGCTGGGGATCAATGGGTACCGGCTCGGCCCAGTACAGAATCTCTTTCATCTGCTTGTGTGTCTCGGTGGCCAGCTGGTTGGCTTCCTTCAACACAGCCATCTGGTATGCCATCCAGTGTTTGTGATCGTCACAGGCCCCTTCCTGCACCTGACGGGCGATGGCCACGGCCTTGCGTCGGGCTTTGGCTTCCATCTGCCGGATGACCATGCAGGCCTCCCGCGCTTGCTGCACGACCTCATCACTCAACAGCATTTCACCGTCGTAGATAGACTGGAGCATCAGTGCACGGTCTCGCAGTACCGACAGCGCCCCCTCACACTCACGGTACAGGTCCGTGATAACATCGGTGGGATTGGGCGCTACGGCATCGGTCGTCAGGTCGTCGGTGTCGAAAGACACGGACAGGGGTTGGGCGGTAGCAGATGGCATAGTGAACTCCTTCTCGATTTTTCGGGTATCCGTATTCTGTGATTGATTTACTATTCTGACGCTATCGGATAAAACCGCATTTTATGATTGATTCTGTGTGATT
>NZ_LAPT01000119.1 GCF_003194385.1 Pokkaliibacter plantistimulans | reverse complement strand
CCTCTTAACAGGTCGTTGAAAATCTATCTGTGTTGCCGAATACCGCGTCAAAAACAGGCTCACAGCCAAAGGCTGAACGTGCTTTAGCACGGCCCCGAAGGGGCGAGCGGAGCGAGTCAAATGCTCATTTAGTCCACTAAACTCCGCTTTTTCGCCTGTTTCTTGTGCCCTCGGGGTATTTCCTTGTCTCGGCTGCCTCGATAACGTTTTTCAACAGCCTGTTAAAGAACCGGGTCAGCGGTTAGCCGTTGTTCTGGCCACCGCTGCAGACCTTGGTTTCGGTGTTGTAGTGACCGCACTTGATCGGATCGGTCCAGTCGGCGATGACGTTCTTGTCTTCCGGCAGGTAGTCAGACCAGGCATCACCCTTGACCAGATCATCGGTTTTCCACACCGTGGCGAACTGGCCGTCTTCCTGAATCTCGCCAATCAGCACCGGCTTGGTGATGTAGTGGTTAGGCAGCATGACCGAGGTGCCGCCGGTCAGGTTGGGGGTTTCGATACCGACGATGGCGTCGATCACCTTGTCGGACTCGACACTGCCGGCTTTCTCTACCGCCTTCACCCACATGTTGAAGCCGATATAGTGGGCTTCCATCGGGTCGTTGGTGACACGCTTATCGCTCTTGATAAAGGCATGCCATTTCTTGATGAACTCGCTGTTCTCGGCGGAGTCTTCACTCATGAAGTAGTTCCAGGCGGCGAGGTGGCCGACCAGCGGCTTGGTATCAATACCGGACAACTCTTCCTCACCGACCGAGAAGGCCACCACCGGGATGTCTTCGGCAGAAATGCTCTGGTTGCCCAGCTCACGGTAGAACGGCACGTTGGCATCGCCGTTGATGGTTGATACCACCGCGGTTTTCTTGCCTTCAGAGCCGAAGCGCTTGATGTCGGCAACGATGGACTGCCAGTCGGAATGGCCGAAGGGAGTGTAGTTGATCATGATGTCGCTCTCGGCCACGCCCTTGGCTTTCAGGTAGGCTTCGAGGATCTTGTTGGTGGTGCGCGGATAGACGTAGTCGGTACCGGCCAGTACCCAGCGCTTCACGCCCCCTTCATTCATCAGGTAATCGACCGCAGGAATGGCCTGCTGGTTGGGTGCCGCACCGGTGTAGAACACGTTGCGGGACGATTCTTCACCCTCAAACTGCACCGGATAGAACAGCAGGCCGTTCAGCTCTTCCACGACCGGCAGCACGGATTTACGCGAGACCGAGGTCCAGCAGCCGAAAATGGCCGATACCTTGTCCTTTTCCAGCAGTTCACGGGTTTTTTCTGCAAACAGCGGCCAGTTGGAGGCAGGATCGACCACCACGGCCTCCAGTTGCTTGCCCAGCAGGCCGCCTTTCTTGTTCTGCTCCTCGATCAGCATCAGCATGGTGTCTTTCAGCGTGGTCTCGCTGATGGCCATGGTGCCGGACAGGGAGTGAAGTACCCCGACCTTGATGGTGTCACCCGCCGCCCAGCTGTTACGCAGGCTGATGCCCATGCCCATGGCAACGCCGGTGGCACACATGCTCTTGATTAAGCTTCTACGTTTCATTCGAACTGCTCCCTATCTTGTCAACTTGCTTGTCGTTTGTGGCGGTGATCGTTCGTACTACTTCGGGTACTGCGGGCATGGTGTGCACTTCAGGCTGCTGGCTCTCTGCGGGGCGGCAGTCCTATATCGAGTGCTATCAGAACGCTGTCGCGTTGGTTATTCCCCTCTGGCCGTGTGCAGCATGTGCAGGGTGATCTTGCGCACTTCGGCTTTGCTCTCCTCGATGTGGGACTTCAGCAGCGACTGCGCCTGATCGGCACGACGCTGGATGATCAGCCCCAGAATCTTGGCGTGTTCGTTGTAGGTGGCTTCCACCCGGAAGGGCTTGGTGAAGTCCAGCCGGCGAATGATGCGAATCTTCTCCGTCACGCTCTTGTGGATGGCAGCCATTTCCTTGTTGCCGGTGGCTTCCACCAGCATCATGTGGAAGCGCTCATCCAGCCCGGAGACAGTGGGGCCATCCTGCAGGCGCTCTTCGGCAGGCACCATCCAGATGCGTTTCAGGTCTTCCAGCTGCGGAGCGGTACTCTCCCGCTCGCACAGGCGCCTGACTGCGGCGGTTTCGAGGATGATGCGCACGTCATACAGATCCTCGAAGTAGCGGAAGTCGAACGGCCTGACCTGCCAGCCACTGCGAAAATGCACGTCCACATAGCCTTCACGCTGCAGCCGGTACAGGGCCTCGCGCACCGGCGTGCGGCTGGCGTCGGTCTGGGCAGCAATATCCTGCTCGGTAAAACGGTCCCCCGGCAGCAGACGAAACTCGAAAATGTCGTCCTTGAGCTGGGCGTAGATACGCTCGGCGAGGTTTTCCGGGCGACGCTTGAGCGGCTTTTTCCCCTCCGGGGTGCCGCTGCTGCGGGGGGTGCTGTCCAGGGATTCACTCATCAGACTTGTCCTTCGGTATACGCGGTTACGCAGGCTCGATCACCACCAGAGCATCACCCGCATTGACGGGCTTGCCGGGGCGGCAGTGCAGAGCCTTGATCGTACCGGATACCGGGGCATGAATGGCAAACTCCATCTTCATTGCTTCGACAATGACCAGCGGTTCGCCTTCCTCCACGCTGACACCGTGCTCGACCAGCAGCTTCCAGATGTTGCCGCTGATGTCGGCCTGCACCACATGGCCGTCATGGTCGAGTGCCGGTGCTTCCTCTTCCTGTTCATGGCTGGCCTCGTCGCCGTATTCCTGCTGCCACAGCGCCACTTCGGTGGTAAAGGCCTGCTGCTGGCGCGCCTTGAAGGCACTGATGGAGGCTTCGTTGGCGGTGAGGAACTGCTCATACAGCGCCAGATCAAACACTTCTTCCTCGATGCGGATGCTGGCCCGGCCCTGACGGAAGTCTTCACGCAGGCGGGTCAGCTCCTCTTCACTGACCGGGTAGAAGCGCACCTGATCGAAGAAGCGCAGCAGCCAGGGTTCACCGGCGCTGAACTGGGTGTTCTTGAGGAATTTGTTCCAGATGGGCAGGGTGCGGCCCACCAGCTGATAGCCGCCGGGTGAGTCCATGCCGTAGATGCACATGTAGACCCCGCCGATACCGACCGTTCCCTCTGCGGTATAGGTGCGCGCCGGGTTGTACTTCGAGGTCAGCAGCCGGTGCCGTGGATCGACCGGCACGGCACAGGGCGCACCGAGGTAGACGTCACCCAGACCCAGCACCATGTAACTGGCACTGAAGACCACATCACGGACATCGTCACGGCTGTCGAGGCCGTTGATGCGCTGGATGAAGTCAACGTTGTTGGGCAGCCAGGGCGCCTTGTCTTTCACGGACTGGCGATAGCGGGCGACGGCATCCAGGGTGGCGGAATCTTCAAACGCCATGGGCAGGTGTACCACCCGGGTGGGGATGCGCATGGAGTCCACCGCAGGCAGGGTGTCTTCCAGTACCAGCAGCTCCTGCAACAGCTCGCGCTGGTGGATCAGCCGGCTGTCGTAGCGAATCTGCAGCGAGCGCACGCCGGGTGACAGCTCCTCCACGCCTTTGATGGGCGTACGTTTCAGCGCTTCCATCAGCGCATGCACGCGGAAGCGGAAACGCAGATCCAGCACCATCGGGCCGTATTCGAGCAGGAGGTATTTGTCGCCGGCCTGACGGTAGGCCACCTGCGGGCGATGACCTTTTTCCGGCAGTTCTGCCAGTACGGTGGGCGACACCGTACCCAGCGGGGTGGGCGTGGCGACGACAGCGACCGGCGTGACCGGATGCAGGCTGGCGATGGCTTCGTCCTGCGCGTTTTCCAGTGCCAGAGCCTGATCGAAATTCATTGCCCTGAAGCGGATGCGATCTCCCGGTTTGACTTGTCCGACCTTCCACAGCTCGGCCTTGACGATGGTGACCGGGCAGACGAAGCCGCCGAGGCTGGGGCCGTCATGGGTAAGAATGACGGGCATGTCGCCGGTGAAGTTGATACTGCCGATAGCATATTCGCAGTCATGGACATTGGAGGGATGCAGGCCCGCCTCGCCACCGTCACTGCGGGTCCACTCAGGTTTCGGGCCATTGAGGCGGATCCCCAGCCGGTTGGAGTTGTAATGCACTTCCCAGGCGGTAGCAAAGAAGGTGGTAATGGCCTCTTCGGTGAAGAAGTCCGGCGCACCGTGGGGGCCGTACAGCACGCCGATCTGCCATTCCCGCACACCCGTGTCGGCAGGCTGGGGCAGGGCATAGTCGGGGATCAGCCCGGCTGCGGCGGCGCAGGGTTCACTGACGGGCGCATCGACATTACCGGGCAGCTCAGGGCGACCGAGGGGCAGCATGTCACCGGTTCGCAATGGGCGCCCGGCATGGCCGCCAAACTGGCCGAGGGCGAAGGTGGCACGACTGCCGAGGTAGACCGGCACATCGAAGCCACCGCGAATGGCCAGATAGCTGCGGCAGCCCTGACTGGCCTTGCCGACCTTGAGCACCTGTCCGGCACGGACGCTGACCGGTTGCCAGAACGGCACCTGCTGCTCGTCCAGCATGGCCTCACTGACCGCACCGCAGAGGGCGATAACGCTGTCCTGATGGAATTTCAGGGTCGGGCCGATAAGGGTGCATTCCAGCCCGGCAGCCGATTCGGCATTGCCGACGATGCGGTTGGCCAGACGGAAGGCATAGTCATCCATCGGCCCGGAAGGGGGTACGCCGATATCCCAGTAGCCTTTACGGCCGGGGTAGTCCTGCACCGTGGTATAGGTGCCGGGGCTGACCACTTCCAGCACCTGTGGCTGATAGACAAAGCTTTCCAGTGCGCGAGTGGAGACCTTGCCAGAGACGAAGACCTCGTCGGCAATCACCTGTCGCAGGTAATCCAGATTGGTGGCGATACCGCACAGGCGGGTCGCCGCCAGCGCTTCATTCAGGCGAATCAGCGCTTCATTGCGGGTGGCACCGTGGACGATCAGCTTGGCCAGCATCGGGTCGTAGTGTGGCGATACCTCAGCCCCGGTGCTGATCCAGCCGTCCAGTCGGATAGCGTCAGGGAAGCTGACTTCGGTGAGCACGCCGGGTGACGGCTGAAAGTTCTTCGCCGGGTCTTCGGCATAGATGCGCACTTCAATGGCGGCACCCTGAGGCTGCACGGTGAGGGTGGCAAAGTCGGGCGCCTGTCCGGCGGCGATTTCCACCATCCAGCGCACCAGATCAAAGCCCGTCACCATCTCGGTGATCGGATGCTCCACCTGCAGGCGGGTGTTGACCTCCAGAAAGTAGAACGCTTCGCGGGCGGTGTCGTAGATGAATTCCACGGTGCCGGCCGACTGGTAATGGACGCTCTTGCCCAGACTTACCGCCGCATCCAGCAGCGCTGTACGGGTCTCGGCACTGATGCCGGGGGCAGGGGTTTCTTCCACCACCTTCTGGTTGCGGCGCTGCAATGAGCAGTCGCGTTCACCCAGTGCGATGACCTGGCCCTGACCGTCGCCGAAAATCTGCACTTCGATATGGCGGGCATTGTCCACATAGCGCTCGAGAAACACGCCGCTGTTGCTGAAGAAGCTCTTACCCAGGCGCTGCACTGATTCATAGGCATCGACCAGCTCTGCTTCACTGGCGCAGCGGGTCAGGCCGATGCCACCACCGCCTGCGGTGCTTTTCAGCATCACCGGATAGCCCAGCGCTGCTGCACTCTGACGGGCTTCGTCGAGGCTGTTCAGCAGGCCGGTGCCGGGTGTCAGCGGCACACCAGCGGCAGCGGCCAGCTCGCGTGAAGTGTGTTTGAGACCAAAACGACGGATCTGATCCGCAGTCGGGCCGATAAAGGTGATACCGGCGGCCTCGCACTGCTCGGCAAACTCGGCGTTCTCGGACAGGAAGCCGTAACCGGGGATGATGGCCTGAGCGCCGGTGTCCAGCGCCACGTCGAGAATCACATCACCGCGCAGATAGCTCTCTGAGGGCGCGGCGGCACCGATGCAAATAGCTTCATCGGCCAGGCTGACGTGGGGGCTGTTGCTGTCGGCTTCGGAGTACACCGCCACACTGTGAATACCCATGGCGCGCAGGGTACGGATGATGCGTACGGCAATTTCCCCGCGGTTGGCGATCAGTATCTTGTTGAACATGGCCTTTCTCCCCTCCGCCGCTCAGGACTTCAGGCTGGCGATGTAGGCACGCCAGCCGCCGAATTCGGTAATGTCGCGGGCGCCCTGCAATGCCCAGGGTTCGCAGATGAAGCCTTTCACCGTGCGGCCATCGGCCAGGGTCAGATTGCCGATGCCCAGAGGCGGCGGAATCAGGCCGACAAAGGAGCCAAAGGCGGTCAGCGGCATATCCCACAGCTCGACCCTGATCGGCGCACCTTCACCAGCGGCGACCTTGAGCAGGCCGGGTTTGGGCGGGGTGCTGTCGGGCAGGGCAAACAGGCGGTAATCGGCGCTGGTGGTGGTCTGTTCGGCGAGCAGGGCATGGCGCTCGATCAGCTGGGTGTTGAGCGGCATGCCACTGAGATGAGCACCCACCACGGCCACCCGGATCCAGCCTGCGGGGGTGTCATGGCTCAGGGCGGCGGGCGCAGGCAGCGCCTTGCCCGTGGCGCCCCGGGTCCAGGGCGCGAAGGCCTGCCAGCGGCGGCCAAACTCCACCAGAGCGAAGTCCTGCCAGGTTGGCGCAATCAGGGTGATGCCCGCAGGCAGGCCATCGGCACGTAGCGGACCGGGCAGCGCCAGCGCACACCAGTCAGCGAAGTTGACGAAGTTGGTGAAGGTGCCGTAGTGGCTGTTGAACAGGATCGGCTCCTGCTTCATCTGTTCACGGGTATAGATGGTCGGTGAGGTAGGCACACAGAGGGCATCGACACTGCCGATGATGTCATTGGCGATGCGCAGCAGCGCCATGCGCCGGTATTCGGCCTTGAAGGTATCCACCGCCGTGAAGTTAGCGGCCTTTTCGATGATGGCGCGTACCACCGGATTGATGGCGTCTGCATGCTGGCGGTGGAATGCCTCCACGGCGGCCATGCGTTCGGCGACCCAGGGGCCTTCGTACAACAGGGCTGCCATCTCGAACAGCGGGGTGAAGTCGATCTCTTTGAGTGTGACACCCATGGCCGTCAGCTGCTGACGGGCAGAGGCGAAGGCTGCTGCGGCCTGCTGATCATCAAACCAGGGAATACTGGCAGGGATGCCGAACACCGGCTGCGCTGGCAGGCTGCGCGGTGCTGACACATCCGCTTGGCGGGAGTAAGGGTCGCGACGGTCAAAAGCCTCGGCGACCTGCAGCACGCTGGCGGCATCATCGACGCTGTAGGCGAACACGGTGATGCAATCAATGCTTTTGCAGGCGGGCACCAGTCCGCTGTTGCTCAGCGCACCGCGGGTGGGTTTCAGCCCGACCAGATTATTGAAACCGGCCGGTACCCGGCCGGAGCCTGCGGTGTCGGTCCCCAGTGAGAAGGTCACCAGACCGCGGGCGACAACAGAGGCGGAGCCGGAGCTGGAGCCCCCACTGACATATTCCGGTTTGAAGCTGTTGGGGACTTCACCGTAGGGTGAGCGGGTGCCCACCAGGCCGGTGGCGAACTGATCAAGATTGGTTTTGCCCATCAGCACCGCCCCGGCCTTGCGCAGCTGGGTGATGACAAAGGCGTCCTGTGCGGGCAGAAAGGCGAATTCGGGGCAGGCGGCCGTGGTGGCAATACCAGCAAAGTCGATATTGTCCTTGGCGGCGAAAGGCACACCGTACAGCGGCAGCTGGCTGAGATCGCCAGCCACGCTGGCCAGCAGCGCATCCAGTTCATCCAGCTGCTTTTGTAGCTGGGCCGGGGTCACCACACTGATCCAGGCGGGGTCATCGGCGGGATACTGCGCCAGTAGTGCAGGCAAGGCGTCGCGTGGGGTAAGGGCGGCGCTGCGGTAAGCGTCCTGCCACTCTTGGATGGTCCAGCCCAGGTCGATGTGCATGGTGAGAGTCCTTGGTATCCAATCTTGTATTCAAGATGGTATTCAGCAAGGCCTGTGCCATTTCTCACCTGCACTGCACAAAAGGAAAAAAGCTGAATGAGATCAACTCACTGCAGATGGCATCGGGGAGCAGGGAAGATTTTTCCGGGGGTAAAGTCTCGGTCCGGTCTGCACCAAAAGCGACTGAATGCAGCGCACGATGAACCGTATCAGGGCATGGCGAGGGAGTGCTGAGCCGGCAGGAAGAGGGTCACGATCCGCTGTGCTGAATGCAAAAAAGGCCAGCACTCAGGCTGGCCTCTTGGCCACAGGGATCGTTATGGCAATACCGACGTCAGTGACGGGAGCGAGGCTTGTCCTTTTTACGCAGTACCCACACCAGCGCCAGAATGCCCAGCACCCAGGGCAGCAGCGAGGGGGCGACCATAAAGGCCAGACTGACGAAGAAGAAAGCGAAGATACCAAGGAAAACCAGCGAGGCGCCAATAAAGGCCAGCGCACCCAGCGCGAGGCCGACAACAATGAAAAGTACGGCGAGGAGAGGACCGGCAAAGCCTGCAAGGGCTTTCTCCATGCCGTCCAGCGGCTGGCCATTGACGATGACCGTGGTGTGTGACGTCAGCGCGAAGCCAATGCCAATGATAGCGAGGAGGATCACCAGTGGCATGAGCCACGACTTACTTTTCATTTACCTTGCCTGAGTGAACACAGTCAGAATTTGATACTCTTCCGCTCTGAGGATGACAAGTAACAGTTTGTTATATTCCGGTGACGGTTCGATGAATTTTGCATTGCAAGAAGCCGTTGTTCCAAGCCGGTCAGCAGATTGGGCACGGCGGCGTTTCCGTCAATTTTGACTACACTTGCACTGCTCACCGCAGGCAATAAACACCTGCTGTGACAAAGCAAAAAAAGACTTATCTCCGGCTACAGGAGTGCTGCCATGCCTACCTCTCAGGTTGAACTGCAAGAGATCCCCGCGTTTACCGGTGTTGCCCTGCGCAAGACCATGACCCTGAAACAGATCGCTGATTTTGCCGGTGAGGCGTTGCCTGTTATCCATGACGACATGAAACGGCTTGATCTGCATTGTGCCGGGCCTGCGGTGTTTATCTACTACGGCGCCGATGGCAGTGCCGACACCGAGTTTGAGCTGGTCGTCGTGCAGCCCGTCGTTGCTGCAGGCGGCGCGCTGGAACGGTGCGAGTACTACCACGCCAGCGCGTTCAAATGCGCCACGCTGGAGTATGTGGGGCCAATGAGCGGTATTGGTGAGGGCTGGCATCAGCTGGTGGCTGCTGTCCATGCTCAGGGGCGGCATCCGTCAGTGGAGTGCCGCGAGGTGTACGACCATTGGGTGGCGCTCGACAGTGACGAAAATGTCACGACACTGCAGATGGGCTACCTGTAACCGGCAGATTTTACGGCTGAACAGGGGGAAATATAGGAGACTTTGGAAATCGTCCTTTTTAATCGGGCGATTCAACAGTATCTTGAAGGGCAGTCGCTCTCCCCCTGCTGCCTGCCCTTGGATGACTGCCGTGCTCGACATTCTCTCTATTACCCTGCCGATCTTTCTGATCATCACCCTTGGCTTTATCGCGGTAAAACGCGCCATCATTAATGCGGATGCCATCAATGGTATGGGTCGTTATGTGCTCACCTTTGCTCTGCCTGCGCTGATTTTCCATGCCTTGTCAGGAGCGAATCTGGGAGCGGGAGATGGCTTGGTCTTTCTGCTGGTGTATACCGGTGGCTCGTTGTTGTCCTTTGCCCTGGGGTTCGCGCTGGTGCGCTATGTGTTTAGCAGCGACAAGCTGTTCAGCAGCGTGCAGGCCATGGGCATGGCCATGTCCAACAGTGCTTTCTTTGGTTATCCGGTCCTGTCGTTTCTGCTCCATCAGGTACCGGCTCAGGGCTTCACCATGACCCTGATTACCGAGAACCTGATCATGTTTCCTCTTGGCCTGTTCTGTCTGGAATTCTTCAGCCAGCAACAACAGGGGGCAGAGCGTGGGCGAAAGGCTCTGCTACGCCAGCTCGGCGCTATCTTTCTGCGGGTGGTGCGCTCGCCCATCATGCTGGCCATCATTCTCGGTGGCCTGTTTTCACACTTCCAGTGGCCGGTGCCCAAGGTCATTGATGACACTATGGCCATCCTGCTCAAGTCTTCAGCGGCGGTGGCGCTGTTTGCCATTGGCGGGTCACTGGGTGGTATGCGGGTAGCAGAAGTGCACCCCAACATGCTGGTGGTGGCACTGTGCAAACTGATCCTGCATCCGCTGTGCATCCTGCTGATGATGCTGTTGCTGCCGGCGATGGCCCTGGAAATGCAAGTGGCTGCCGTGGTGCTGGCAGCGATGCCGATGTTTTCGGTGTATCCGATTATCACCGGCCAGTTCGGTCATGGTAAGTTCACCAGTGGTGCACTGGTGGCGGCCATTGTGCTGTCGTTCTTCAGTATCACCCTGTGGCTATGGCTGATTCGGCTCTATGTGCCGCAGCTGACGGGCTAACCGCCTGCTTTTACATGGCATGCATCATCACTTGGGCAGTCTATGGTGTGACACCGGCAGACGTCTACTGGAAGTAAGGAACCCTGATGAATCCAGATAACCCGATTCAGATCGCTCCCGGCCTGCGCATCCGCTTGTGCACCGAAGAGGACTTTGCTCAGATCTGGCCTTTCTTCCGCAGCATCATTCAGGCTGAAGAGACCTATGCGTTTGATCCGGCCATGAGTGAGGAGCAGGCACGCCATCTGTGGCTGCAGCTGCCAGTGAAAACCTATGTGGTGGAGCAGGACGGTCTGGCCCAGCATGGCAGTCGTATTCTCGCCAGTTACTACATCAAGGCCAATGCGGCAGGTCCGGGCAGCCATGTCTGCAACTGCGGCTATATGGTCAGCAGTGCAGCACAGGGCATGGGGCTGGCGCGGCAGATGTGTGAGCATTCACAACAGGTCGCCCGCGCGCTGGGTTTTCAGGCGATGCAGTTCAACTCGGTGGTATCGAGCAACAAGGTGGCCGTGCAACTGTGGCAGAAGCTCGGGTTTGAGATCGTCGGCACCCTGCCCAAAGCCTATCGCAGTGCCAGTCTGGGGCTGGTGGATGCCTATGTTATGTACAAGTGGCTTTAGCAGGCTGTGCCTGAGAGCGCCCTGACGGGGTGGAATGTACGCAGCGGCTGCTCTGAAAGGCGGTCTGCTGCGTACACAAAGCACCTCATTCAGATCACCTTTCTATGACACGTCTTGGCTTTCTGCTCGGTTGCACGGGTCTGCTGGCGGCCAGCACTACATTGGTGGCCTGCGGGCCGGTCAGGGTCATCAACGCCCTGACACCTACCCGTGATCTGCTCGTACATAAGGATGTGGCCTACGGCTCCCTGCCGCGCCAGCAGCTGGATATCTATCAGCCCGCCGCGCCACGACATAACGCCGTGGTGGTGTTTGTGCATGGCGGCTCCTGGGCATCCGGCAGCAAGGATGATTATCTGTTTGTCGGTCAGGCCTTTGCCTCCATGGGCTTCACCACGGTGATTCCCAATTACCGGCTCTACCCCGACGCGGTATTTCCTGACTTCATCAATGATGTGGCACAGGCTGTTGCGCGCCTGCCCGCGCTGCTGAACACGCAGGAGGAGCCTTGTGCTGATCCACTGCGGCTGATTCTGGTCGGTCACTCGGCCGGAGCACATACGGTGGCCATGCTGGTGACGGATCCGCAGTACCTGCAGCGGGCAGGGGGGAAGGCTCAGGTGCTGGGCTGGGTGGGTATGGCGGGGCCGTATGATTTGCCGCTGAATGATCCGCTGGTGGTGGACAAGTTCAGGGCGGTGCAGGGTGATGAAGCCAATCCGTTACGGCTGGCAACAGCGGCAGTGCCACCCGCGCTGTTGCTGCATGGCACAGCTGATGACACGGTCTACCCCTATCACAGCGAGCGACTGGCGGCACGCCTGCAGCAACTGGCAGTACCGGTCACGCTCAGGGAGTATGCCGGTACCAATCACACCCGTCTGCTTGGCAGTCTGGCCTCGACGCTGCGCTTTCTTAATCCTGCCTATGAAGATATTGAGCAGTTTGTCGACCAGCTTGATCCGCCGGACCGTTGCCCGGTCAGGGCAACGGCTTCCTGAAAGCCGGTGTGTGATGGCATCAGTGGCCGGAGGCAGACGGATCGACAACGCGGGTCGGCTTCGGTGCCAGCCACACCGACATGGCCGCGACCACGAAGGCCACGGAGGTCAGCAGCATGATCTCATTGGTGGACAGCATGATGCTCTGGCTGTTGAGCATATTATTCAGTGTCCCCATGGCCGCATCCGGGCTCATGCCGCTGGCCAGCAGCTGCTGGTTGACGGCGCCGCTGGTGTCGGTCAGCCCCACCAGTTCGGCATGGGCATAGGTCGCCTTGTCTTCCCAGGCGGTATTGACCAGCGACGTTGCCACCGCACCCGACAGTGTTCGCATGAAGTTCATCAGACCTGCTGAGGAGGCTGTTTCCGGCTCATCGACACTGGCCAGCGCCAGGTTGGTCAGAGGCAGGAAGAAGAACGGCATACCCAGACCCATCAGCAGGATCGGCAGCGCCACATCCCAGTAAGTCATGTCGGTGGTGCCGAAAGCGCGAATCAGGGTGAACAGCCCCAGCCACATCATGCCGAAGAAGGCCAGCTTGCGCGGATCAAACTTGTTGACCAGATTGGCCACCATGGGCGCGATCAGTACCGCCAGCACGCCCATCCAGGCAGTCGTCATGCCCGACCAGGTGGCGGTGTAGTTCATATAGCTTTGCAGCCATAGCGGGGTTAGCACGTTAGCAGCGAAGAAAGCACCGAAACCCAGACTGATAGCGATGACGGCCGCGGTAAAGCCGCGATGGCGGAATACACGCAGATCGACAATGGGGTGCTCTTCTGTCAGTTCCCAGATCAGGAAGGCAGCAAAGCCCACCACCGCCAGCACCGCCAGCACACGGATTTCCAGCGACGAGAACCAGTCCAGATTCTTGCCTTCATCAATCAGTATCTGCAGTGACCCGACCCACAGGATCAGCAGTGCCAGACCGACCTTGTCGATCGGCAGCTTGATCAGCGCGGTTTCGTAGCGCTTCAGCATGGTCCAGGCCGCCCAGGCACAGGGCAGGGCAATGGGGACGTTGATCAGGAAGATCGCAGGCCAGGAAATACCATCGCACAGCACTCCACCCAGAATGGGGCCGAGAATAGGGGCGATCAGGGTGGTCATGGCCCACAGGCCCATGGCTGCAGCGGCCATCTGTGGCGGGAAAATGCGCAGTAGCAGCGTTTGTGACAACGGCATCAGCGGGCCGCCGGCAAAGCCCTGCAGTACACGCGCAGCGACCAGCATGCCCAGTGAATCGGCCAGCCCGCACAGGGCAGAAAACAGACCAAACAGGAGCATTGATACGGCGAATACTCGCACGGTGCCAAAGCGACCGGCCAGCCAGCCGGTCAGCGGAACGGTGATGGCTTCAGCCACCGCGTAAGAGGTAATGACATAGGTGCCCTGACTGGTGGTGGCGCTGAGACCGCCGGCAATATGAGGCACGGAAACGTTGGCAATGGTGACGTCCAGCACCGCGATAAAGTTGGCGGTTGCGAGGACAATAGCGGCCAGCCACAGGGCTCCACCGCTCAGAGGTTGATCCAGCAGCTCCTCCATGGGAGCGCGGCTGGCAGTGCTGGTCGACATGATCTGCGCCTCGCGCTCAGCTTATCGGGGCGTGGAGTGGGTATCGATGGTGACATCCATCGACAGGCCGACACGCAGCGGGTGGGCTGTCAGATCGGCAGCATCCAGCTCGATACGTACCGGCAGACGCTGCACCACCTTGATCCAGTTCCCGGTGGCATTCTGCGCCGGGATGGCGGCGAAAGCGGCACCGGTACCACCGGAGAAGCCTGCCACGGTGCCGTGATAGACCACCTTGTCGCCGTACAGATCCGCGATCACTTCCGCGCTCTGGCCGACTTTCACCTCGGGTAACTCATCTTCCTTGAAGTTAGCGTCTACGTGCATTTTCTGCAGTGGCACGATGGACAGCAGCTGGGCGCCCGCCTGAATGCGCTGGCCGACCTGAACCTGGCGCTTGGCAACAATGCCATCCACCGGAGCACGTACCACGGTGCGCTCCAGATCGAGTCTGGCCTGATCGCGGCGAGCCCTTGCCAGTGCCACTTCAGGATGGGCATCGACGGTGGTGTTATCGATCAGCACCGTATTGGCTTCCCGTGAGCCCTGTGCGGCCAGCTGGTTGGCCTTGGCCTGCTCGGCACTGGCTCTGGCGACAGCCAGATTAGCCTTGGCGGTGGCGTAGGAGTTCTGGGCGCTGGTCAGTTCGTCGCCGGAGACAGAGCCCGATCCTTTCAAGGCCTCACGACGTTTAAGGTCGACATCGGCACGTTTGAAGTCAGCTTCGGCGGCTGCCAGCTGGGCTACTGCACGTTGCTCATCGGCGTCGCGGGCAGCAATCTGCGCTTTCAGCCCCAGGTCATTGGCGTAGTAGCCACGCACCCGACGTACGGCACTGGCCAGCTCGGCTTCTGCCTGTTGCAGCGCCAGACGGGCATCGCGATCGTCAATCACTACCAGTACATCACCCTGATGCACGGTCTGGGTATCGACGACTTTCACTTCCTGCACAGTGCCACCTACCGCAGGGGTAATCTCACTGATTTCCACTGCGGCATAGGCGTTATCAGTGCTGACATAACGGGAGGCCTGCAGATACCACCAGACGCCATAGCCTGCAGCGGAAGCGATCACTACCAGCAGGAGCAGGCTGAACATGCGTTTGCGTGCCGTCTGACGCGGCGCTGCGGCGGCGGGCTCAGAGGTGTGAGATTGAGACTGATCGTGTTGCGACATCTTAATTTCCTTGGCTGACATGGATATCACTGGCCTGATAGCCCCCGCCGAGGGCCTGCACCAGAGCAACATCCAGAGTGAACAGACGGGATTGCAGATCACTCAGTGAGCGCCGGTTACTGAGCAGGGTGTCTTCGGCACTGAGTACATCGAGATAGTTGGACAGACCGCCTTTGTAGCGGTTGTTGGCGATGCGGTAAGCCTCGGCCGCCGAGTCGACGGCTTCCTGCACCTTGCTCAGCTGGCCATCCAGTGCACGGCGACTGGTGACCGCATCGGCGACATCCTGCAGGGCCTGAGTCAGGGTCTGGTCGTAGTTGGCGACCGCTTCGGCATAGTCTGCCTCACTGCTTTTCAGCTGCCCCTTGAGGCGTCCGCCGTTGAAGATCGGCAGTGAAATGGC
The DNA here is from genome assembly GCF_003194385.1 of Pokkaliibacter plantistimulans. Taxonomy (GTDB): domain Bacteria; phylum Pseudomonadota; class Gammaproteobacteria; order Pseudomonadales; family Balneatricaceae; genus Pokkaliibacter; species Pokkaliibacter plantistimulans. The sequence continues at coordinate 1,239 of NZ_LAPT01000119.1, read as the reverse complement.
CGGGCCGACACTGCCCAGATCCGAACCGCTTTTCAGCAGCTGATCAAGACCCAGCGACTGCACCCCGATAAAGGCACTGAGGTTGATGTCGGGGTAGAACGCAGCCTGTGACTGCTTGATGCGGCTGGCCGCGGCTTCAGTGCGCAGTCGGGCGGCAACAATATCCGGGCGGCGACCGAGCAGATTGGCCTTGAGTTGTTGCGGTAAACCGAAGGGCTGGTCCAGCTTGAGCGTGGGACGCTGGATGCTGAGGCCGCGATCCGGCCCCTGACCCAGCAGGGCGGCCAGACGATTTTTCTGCAGCGCCAGCTGTTCATCCAGTGACAGCAGATCGGCCTCCGCACTGGCCCGGCGGGCTTCCACCTGATGCACGGTACCGAGGGTTTCCAGCCCGTGATCATAGCGCTGGCGTACCAGCGACACCGTCTCCTGTCGCACCTTCAGTGCAGCGCTGGCGGTATCGCAGGCACTGTACAGACGAGCCAGCTCGGCATAGGCCGATGCCACCGAGGTGGCCAGTGTCAGCCGCGCCTGGGCCGCGTCAGCCTGAGCCGCAGCGGTTTCCGAGGTGGCAGCTGCCAGCGCTGCGCGGTTCTTGCCCCAGAAATCAAACTCCCAGCTGAAGTCCAGTGTAGCGCGACCGTAGTCCTTCCAGCCTTCAGGGGTCATGTTGGCCGGGGTCAGGTAGTTGTAGCTCTGCTTCTGTTCGGTGATGGAGCCGTTGCCGCTCAGCTGTGGCTGCAATGCCGAACCGGCAATAGCGCCCTGGGCTTCTGCCCGCAGCAGACGGGCCTGAGCGATGGCCAGACTGGGGCTGTTAGCCAGCGCTTCGGTAATCAGGGTGTTGAGCTGGCTGTCCTGATATGGCTGCCACCAGGTGTCAGTGGGCCACTGGCTGGTAGCGGCGGCAAAGCTTTGTTCAGCAGCATAGAGATCTGCCGCTTTGGTGTGTTGCTGGCTGATGGTCGACATCGGCGCACAGGCAGCCAGGCTCAGGCATAGCAGGGAGGCCATGCCCAGACGCAGGAGCGGCCTGTCGGCAGAGATAACGCGATGGAGGGGAGTAAGAGAGGGCATGGCGTCTGCTCAAAACTAAACTGTGCTGTACAGTCTACTTCTTTCCGCCTATGGTGTGTCAATAGACTGTACAGTCCAGTTTTAAAAAGATTGTCTTAACAGGCTGTTGAAAAACGTTATCGAGGCAGCCGAGACAAGGAAAACACAGGCGAAAAAGCGGAG
>NZ_LAPT01000118.1 GCF_003194385.1 Pokkaliibacter plantistimulans | reverse complement strand
CCTTCAGTGATGTGGATGCCGCTGACAGCCTGACCTACACCGCCACCCTGGCCGACGGCTCGGCCTTGCCCAGCTGGCTGAGCTTTGATGCCAGTACCGGTACCTTCTCCGGTACGCCGGATAACGGTGATGTCGGTGCGATCAGCATCCGGGTCACCGCCACCGACACCAGCGGTGCCTCGGTGAGCAGTACCTTTAGTCTGACCGTGGCCAATGTGAACAATGCGCCTGAGGCAGGGGCGATCAGTGATCAGCGTGCCACCGAAGATGCGGGCTTTACCTTTACGGTTCCCGCGAACACCTTCACTGATGTGGATGCCGGTGACACCCTGACCCTGAGTGCCACCCTGGCAGATGGTTCGGCCTTGCCCAGCTGGCTGAGCTTTGATGCCAGCACCGGCACCTTCTCCGGTACGCCGGATAACGGTGATGTCGGCGTCATCCGTATCAAAGTCACGGCGACCGATACCCAGGGGGCCGCTGTCAGCAGCGACTTTAGCCTGACCGTGATCAACACCAATGACGCGGCCAGCTCTGGCGTCATCCCCAATCAGGTTGCGACCGAAGACAGCACCTTCCGCTTTACCCTGGCGGCGGACACCTTCATCGATGCCGATGCCGGTGACCGTCTGACCCTGAGCGCCACCCTGGCGGACGGTTCGGCGCTGCCCAGCTGGCTGAGCTTTGATGCCAGCACCGGCACCTTCTCCGGCACGCCCACCAATGACGATGTAGGCAGTCTGACCATCAAGGTCACGGCAACCGATACCAGCGGTGCCTCGGTGAGCAGTACCTTTAGCCTGATCGTCGCCAATGTGAACGATGCCCCAACGGCAGGTACCATCAGTGCGCAGAGCGCCACCGAA
>NZ_LAPT01000117.1 GCF_003194385.1 Pokkaliibacter plantistimulans | reverse complement strand
CCAGCCCGGCAATGCCGAACCGTCAGACAGGGTAGCACTCAGGGTCAGACGGTCACCGGCATCCACATCGCTGAAGGTGCCGGCAGGCAGGGTAAAGGTAAAGACGTTGCCTTCCTCACTCTGCTGATCAGCCAGCGCGGCCGCCGTGGGGGCATCGTTGGTATTGGTAACGGTCAGGCTAAAGCTGCTGCTGACCGAAGCGCCACTGGTGTCGGTCGCGGTGACCCTGATGCTGATCGCACCGACATCGCCGTTATCCGGGGTACCGGAGAAGGTGCCGGTGCTGGCATCAAAGCTCAGCCAGCTGGGCAGGGTGGAACCATCCGCCAGCGTCGCGGTGTAGGTCAGGCTGTCACCGGCATCCACGTCACTGAAGGTGCCCGCCGGGATGGTAAAGCGGAAGGCGCTGTCTTCGGTCGCACTCTGGGCACTGATCACTCCCGCAGTGGGCGCATCGTTGGTATTGGCAACGGTCAGACTAAAGCTGCTGCTGACCGAAGCATTGCTGCCATCGGTGGCGGTGACTTTGATACTGAGGACACCCACATCGCCGTTACCCGGCGTACCGGAGAAGGTGCCGGTAGCGGCATTGAAGCTGAGCCAGCTGGGCAGGACCGAACCGTCGGCCAGGGTGGCGCTCAGGGTCAGGCTGTCGCTGCTGTCGGCATCCCCAAACAGGCCCTGTGGCAGGGTAAAGCTGAAGGCGCTGTCTTCGGTGGTGCTCTGGGCACTGATGGTGCCTGCCGTCGGCGCATCGTTCACATTGGTGACGGTCAGGGTAAAGCTACTGCTGACCGAGGCGTTGCTGCCGTCGGTGGCGGTGACTTTGATGCTGATCGCACCCACGTCGCCATTGGTGGGCGTGCCGGAGAAGGTGCCGGTAGCGGCATTGAAGCTCAGCCAGCTGGGCAGGACGGAACCGTCGGCCAGGGTCGCGGTATAAGTCAGGCTGTCACCGGCATCCACGTCACTGAAGGTGCCCGCCGGGACGGTAAAGCGGAAGGCGCTGTCTTCGGTGGCGCTCTGCGCCTCTATGGCTGCCCACGAGCACACGTCATTAGGGCTGACGCCGTTGCGGGTGATCTGAGTACGGGCCGAGGCGTCGCTGGTATCGGTGGCCGTGACCTTGATGGTCAGCCGGCCTACATCATCAGTGGTGGGCGTACCGCAGGCGGTACCTGTGCTGGCATCAAGGCTCAGCCGG
>NZ_LAPT01000116.1 GCF_003194385.1 Pokkaliibacter plantistimulans | reverse complement strand
GGGTAAAGGTAAGGACGTTGCCTTCCTCACTCTGCTGATCAGCCAGCGCGGCCGCCGTGGGGGCATCGTTGGTATTGGTAACGGTCAGGCTAAAGCTGCTGCTGACCGAAGCGCCACTGGTGTCGGTCGCGGTGACCCTGATGCTCAGGCTGCCCACATCGCCGTTATCCGGGGTACCGGAGAAGGTACCGGTGCTGGCATCAAAGCTCAGCCAGCTGGGCAGGGTGGAACCATCCGCCAGCGTCGCGGTGTAGGTCAGGCTGTCACCGGCATCCACGTCACTGAAAGTGCCTGCCGGGATGGTAAAGGTGAAACTACGGTCTTCGGTCGCACTCTGGGCACTGATCACCCCGGCGGTCGGGGCGTCGTTCACATTGGTGACGGTCAGGCTAAAGCTGCTGCTGACCGAGGCATTGCTGCCGTCGGTGGCGGTGACTTTGATACTGAGACTACCGACATCGCCATTGGTGGGCGTGCCGGAGAAGGTGCCGGTAGCGGCATTGAAGCTGAGCCAGCTCGGCAGGGCCGCTCCATTCGCCAGCGTGGCTGTCAGGGTCAGGCTGTCGCCGGCATCCACATCACTGAAGGTGCCTGCCGGGACGGTAAAGGTAAAGGCGCTGTCTTCGGTGGCACGCTGTGCACTGATTACTCCAGTAGTCGGTGCATCGTTCACATTGGTGACGGTCAGGCTAAAGGTACTGCTGACGGCGGCGTTGCTGCCGTCGGTGGCGGTGACTTTGATGCTGAGACTACCGACATCGTCATTGGTCGGTGTGCCGGAGAAGGTACGGGTGGTGGCGTTAAAGCTGAGCCAGCTCGGCAGCGCCGAACCATCGGCCAGGGTGGCGGTGTAGGTCAGGCTGTCACCGGCATC
>NZ_LAPT01000115.1 GCF_003194385.1 Pokkaliibacter plantistimulans | reverse complement strand
TGATTTTTAAAGAGCAGCTGGCGATCGCAACCACCAGTAAAGAAGAGGTGCGCATTCTATCGAATCACCGGAAGATGTCAAGCCGCGTTTTCGCTTGGCTTTTCTTCAGTATTCGCCGTTGCCGGCTAAGGTACTGAATTTGAACATCTTCTTTTTCTTCCGGAGCACTCAGCGTGTCGCTGCGTGTTCAGTGGGGGCGCATTATAGGCACTTCCGGGAGTCTGTCAACACTCTTCTCAACAAAATGCAAAACACCCTAAAACTGACCACCACAAGCGCAAAAGGCCCCGTAGGGCCTTCACCAATAGGCCAACTTCAACTCACAACCAGCATCAATGCGAAAGACGATGTCGTTAACAAGCCATCACCACTCAACTGACCGAACAGCGCTATAAATGTCATGACTATTAAAGAGGAGGAGATAGAAGCGACTTAGATATATAAGAGGAGGAGTATGTATAGAATGAAGTGTTTGATGGCGCGCCTGGAGGGATTCGAACCCCCGACCAACAGAATCGGAATCTGCTACTCTATCCAACTGAGCTACAGGCGCAATGTTCTTACCAGACAGGTAAGAACGACGCAGTATATTACTCAGCGATCAAACTGACGTCCAGAGCTTACAATCACAAAATCAAGAAATTAAAGGATTTTTTGTTGATCCCCCTCACAAGAGACCTTATTTCCGCTATGGGTATCTCCGACTATAATTCATGCACGTTTTAGCAAAATCAGCAGTACCGCACGCCTCATGTGAGGCGATTGCTCAAGATCGTGCTTACCGCGACCCGATAGAGAGGCTACCGTGACCAACCCTAACAAGATGCATACTCTCATCAAGCCCACATCCATCCTTGCAGTACTAGGAATGTGTACGTTGCTGAACATGCAGAGTATAGCGGCAGTAAACTCTGAAGAAGCTATCGCTAACCGGATCAAGCCATTTGCTACTGTATGCCTGGAAGGGCAAGAATGTGCCAATACCGTTGCTGCAGGGCCCGCGTCTGCAAGCGGGGCTCGAACAGGTGAAGATGTGTATAACGCATCCTGCCATACATGCCATGCCAGCGGATTGCTCAATGCACCAAAATTTGGCACCACTGATTGGCAAGAGCGAGCCGCCAAAGGGATGGAAACATTAATGAACCATGCGTTAAACGGCTTCAACGCAATGCCCGCCAAAGGGACCTGTGCAACATGTTCCGATGATGAGATAAAGAATGCTGTCCAATATATGGTAGATAGCGCGTCGAAATAACCATTGCGTCACCGGAAAACGACATAGTCGCCCCCACAAGTCTGAGACGACTTGTGGGGGGATATTTTAATAGTCACGTCCTATCAAGCTCATAAGCGGTCACTACTATAAGATGTCTCCGCGCCCCTCTAGAATGTCTCGCTTTCTGTCCTGCTATTGAAATCTGTACCTTGCGCCACCATTGCAAGGCCAACGCATTTATTGAGTAAAGGTGCATTATGAGCGAAGCCAAACACGTTCGTCTGTTGATTCTGGGTTCGGGCCCAGCCGGTTACACTGCGGCAGTATATGCAGCACGAGCAAACCTGAATCCAGTCTTGATCACTGGCATGCAGATGGGAGGTCAATTGACCACCACTACTGAGGTGGACAACTGGCCAGGCGACGTAGAAGGCTTGCAAGGCCCGGACCTCATGGAACGTATGCGCCAGCACGCAGAACGCTTCAATACAGAAGTTATCTTTGATCACATCCATACCGCCGACCTGCAGCAGCGCCCTTTCCGTCTGGAAGGCGACAGTGGCATCTACACCTGTGACTCTCTGATCATCTGTACCGGCGCCAGTGCCAAATATCTTGGTCTGGACAGCGAAGAAGCCTTTAAAGGCAAAGGCGTATCGGCTTGTGCTACTTGCGATGGATTTTTCTATCGCAACAAGAAAGTTGCAGTGATTGGTGGCGGCAATACTGCAGTAGAAGAGGCGCTTTACCTCTCAAACATTGCTGCCGAAGTCACCGTGGTACATCGCCGTGATAGCTTCCGCTCAGAAAAAATCCTGGCGGATAAGCTGCTGGCCAAAGCGAAAGATGGCAACGTCAAGATTGAATGGAATCACACCCTGGATGAAGTTCTGGGCGACGACATGGGCGTAACCGGTATGCGTATCAAGGATGCCGATACTGGCGCTACGAAAGATCTGGCAGTAGATGGCATTTTTATTGCCATTGGCCACACGCCGAACACCAGCCTGTTTGAAGGTCAGCTGGACATGAACAATGGCTATCTGAAAGTAAAAAGCGGAAGCGAAGGCAATGCCACTGCGACCAGTATTGCCGGTGTTTTCGCCGCAGGTGATGTTGCAGACCAGATCTACCGTCAAGCCATAACCTCTGCCGGGGCAGGCTGCATGGCCGCGCTGGATGCAGAACGCTATCTGGACCACCAGAGTAACAAATAATCGAACCCGGCGATTAACCATAATAAAATCGTGGATTTATGGCCCATCTTCCGAGAAAAGCTTAAATCCGCGATCACTATCTCTGGCCATGCAAAGGGCTCAGGGCAGTGATATGATGGCACCGCATCATAGATCGAAAAAACCACAACCGTTTGCTTAGCACCGATGATAGGAGACAACCATGAGCTTTGAACTTCCCGCTCTGCCATATGCGATGGATGCACTGGAGCCCCATATCTCCAAGGAAACCCTGGAATACCATTACGGCAAGCATCATCAGACTTATGTAACCAACCTGAACAATCTGGTTGCAGGCACCGACAACGAAAACAAATCACTGGAAGAGATCGTCCGCAGCTCCAGCGGTGGCCTGTTCAATAACGCCGCCCAGGTATGGAACCACACCTTCTACTGGAACTGCCTGGCACCCAACGCAGGTGGCGAACCCACCGGAGCGCTGGCTGATGCCATCAACGCTAAATTTGGCTCGTTTGCCGCGTTCAAAGAAGAATTCACCAAAACTGCCATTGGCACATTCGGTTCTGGCTGGGCCTGGCTGGTGAAAACGGCCGCAGGTGAACTGGAACTACGTTCTACCAGCAATGCCGGAACGCCTCTGACTGAAGATGGAGTGACTCCACTGCTGACCTGTGACGTTTGGGAGCATGCCTACTATGTAGACACTCGCAATGCCCGTCCCAAGTATGTAGAAAACTTCTGGGCACTGGTGAACTGGGATTTCGTTGCTGCCAATTTTGCAGCTTAATCCTTATCTCGCTGTGCATAGAAACCCAGCTTTGCTGGGTTTCTTGTTTCTGGCGATACCAACCAGCAACCGTATACATCCCTCATACATCTAAGCTAAAGAGCATAAATCTCCCTGTCAGTTATAAGAGCCTAATTGCGACTCAGCTACCATCGGCTTAATTTTGAGCGCGATGATGGAATCGCAATTCTGGAATGAAAAAGTTACCTTATCGACCATGACCTCTTCCTCATACTCCCCATGGCATCGCCGTCTGCTTGTACGTCACGTCATTGTACTGCTACTACTGGCAGTCGTATTTGCAGCAGCTTTCATACCTCTGGCAGGACAACTTGCAGGAGGAAAATGGCACAAGCTCATTCACATAGGAGTGTTTGCAGCAATAGGTATGCTCGGCCAGTGGGCATTACCCCGCACGCCCATGCATTTCAATCTCGGCTTCGCAGTCTTACTGGCGATTGCCCATGAGACCTGTGAAATAGTGGGGCACCATCACTACCTGGAGATCCATGACGTGATTATTGACAGCGTGGGAGGAATGCTGGGGGTATGCATGATGTCGCTGCTGCAGAGTGGCTATCGACGTTTTAGCCACTCTGGCTCTTGAGATATCTATGGAAGTAGTCCGACCTGTTAATGATCAGCTCGATTTCAGGGTTTTGTACGTAAGTCGATGCTAGAAATAGCCCACGGCCAGGGATACCCCTTGCCTATAGTCTGATCGTGAGCAGTCCAGACCAGGAAATAGGGAGACGGATCGGCCTGCATTTTGGTAACAGGCTCCCATTCCCCCTGACGATCAAGATCAGCAAAAGCAATGTAGCCCCCCTCTTGTAGTAGATGCCCTATATCACCGCTCGCTTCATAACCATCAATTGCCTTGAAGATCACCTGCTGGTGAACGCCCTTAAGTCGCTCACCATAGACCATTTCAAGCAACGCTTTTAAAGCGACAGCCCGGTAGTTCTTTTCTTTACGCAGAAAGGGATGATCAATATGCACGTCAGTAACAGGCAACTTGGTGCGTAATTCACTCAGCGTCACGGTAGTCAGGTCACGCTGATCCAGCTTGACGATAATCGAGGCCTCGTCAGCCCAGCCAGAACGCCAGCACCCCAGAGTTAAGAAGACAAACAAAAAAAACACTTTGGTTTTAGTGAACGAGTACAGAGGCATCACGGTTTCCATTCCGATCGAGTTGAAAGTTTAATCGCTACCTCTCCGTCATCAGAGGGCAGCGGCACACAGAGATATATCCAACCACCGCACTCCCTTGCTCCGTGGCAGTATAACCCGTCAAACTAATACTGAACCCGGCTCAAGGCAATCAATGCAGGGGCACAAATCAGTACAAAGGCAACCAGCACCAATAGCCAGGTGAATATGCCCGTTGCGTCTTTTGCATCATGTGACATAAAACCTCCTCCAGAAAACAGCCACGGCATCAACGTGTTTGCAGACACCAGAGCAGTAACAAGTAAGCGGTACACGTCAAAATTATTCAGAGCAATGAAGCTGCAAAACTCCGCCTGAATCAGAACAGCGGCATCTGGCCGTGATCTCCCGGCTCCTCCTGAGGTGTCTGCTCTTCCGGCAACTCCGTGGCAAGCAACCACTTCCAGTGTTCCTTCGCAGCGTCGGGTTCATTCAAGGCGAAACTGATCATGTTCCCCCAGGCATTAATACCCACATTCTCTGCGTAAGGGAGGCGACCTTCATAGTGTGCCTGAAACACCAACTGCCCAAGCCGGGCGACACTAACATCAACTCCCTGCCTGACCGCTGCCAAGCGCCACTTTTCCGACAATGTTTTTCTTTTAGGCTTAATCATGCCAGTACAGCATCCAGTCACCATACTGCAGCAATGCAGTCTGTTCAGAGGTCGTTTATTGTAAGGGAGCCATTGGGGATCAGCAAATAGCGACGAAAGCAAGGTGCAGTAAGCAACTGCGCAGTCGACGAGAAATTCATGACGGACACTGAATAATGAAGATCACGCGTAGAGTAGCCATACCGATAATGTCTATGCTGGGATTGTTGCTCTCCCTGCTGATATATCTGTTCGCCATAAGAGACCGGCTTATTCCTATCAACGATATTTCTACCGACCTGCAAGATCCACCCACTTATCACAAGGTAATCAGCCTGCGCAGCAGCTGGCAGAACTCTCCTCTCTATCCTCCTGAATTCGCCGCCATACAAAAGCAAGCTTATGCGGATATTCGCCCTTTGCAGAGCACGCTCTCAGCCAAGAAAAGCTTCGCACTGGCACAACACCTGATTGAACAGTCAGGCTGGATACTGGTTAGCAGTACACCCGAGGAAGGCATGCTCGAAGCAACTGCCATCACGCCGATACTACGTTTCCGTGACGATGTAGTGATTCGCATCCGGCCTCAGCCAGCAGGCAGCCTGCTGGACATGCGTTCATCATCGCGACTGGGGCGGAGCGATCTGGGTGTCAATGCCGCCCGTATACGTGCATTCATGCACCAATTTTCAGAACAGGCAGCGGAACTCCAGCAGTAATCGCCGTAAGTTCCGCCCCTCACCCAAACAGTGCTACTACGCCCAGCGACGGTATCCCTTGACTGAGGGCCGACAGATCGACATGTACTTCACTCAGCCCCTGAGACTGCAGATAGCAGCGCAGATTAATGCCAGCCAGCGCCCGCGCATCTGGCTCCGCAGAAGGTTCACGCTCACTACCCAGTAACAAAAGCTGCAGCCGTTGCAACTCTTCACGCTCCGCTGCCAGCTCATCATCCTTCAAACGCGCATACAGCGAATGACTCTTGTTTTCCTGCCCCACGGCACATCGCGCCTGACGCAGTGGCAACGTCACCTGCAGATGCCATTGCTGCCATGCCGTCGCCTGTTGAATCACGCTATAATCCAGCCTTTGTCCGCGCCAGCCCAGCCAGCAACAGGCCAGCAGCCAGTTCACGGCCAGCCCGTGCTGATCCTGAACACTCAGGCAAGCCTGCATCACGCCGGGCTGCCGGTACAGGCAACAGGCGAAGGACCACAACGAGGCCGCCTCGGCCTGCGTATATGTCGGATAGGTCATGATCAAACTCAGTGCACTCAGTTTACAGAGAGGAAAGCAGCTTCTGCTGGACAAGGCAGACCTGACTCTCAACCCCGGATACAAAGTGGGCATTATCGGCGCCAACGGCGCAGGCAAGTCAAGCCTGTTCAAATTGCTCATGGGTGAGCTGCATCCAGACAGTGGTGAGCTGAATATCACCCCCAGCTGGCGCATTTCGCATATGGCACAGGAAGTACATGCCTCGGAGCGCACTGCCCTCGACTACGTGCTCGACGGTGACAGCGAGTTCCGCCGACTGGAGCGAGAAATGGTCGCTGCCGAAGCGGAGGAGCGCCACGTTGAGCTGGGCGAGCTGCATGCACGCTTTGATGCCATTGATGGTTACCGTGCCCGCAGTCGTGCGGGGCAACTGCTTGACGGCCTTGGCTTCGGTGCGGCAGATCATCTGCGTGCCGTGCAGTCGTTCTCCGGCGGCTGGCGCATCCGTCTCAACCTCGCCCAGGCACTGATGTGCCCTTCTGACCTGCTATTGCTGGATGAGCCGACCAACCACCTGGATCTGGATGCCACCTTATGGCTGGAGCAGTGGCTGCGCCAGTATCAAGGCACCCTGCTGCTTATCTCTCACGACCGTGACTTTATCGACAACGTGGTCGACTACGTAGTGCACTTCGATCAGTGCAAAACCGTTCTGTACAAAGGTAACTACACCTTCTTTGAACAGGCACGCGCGGAGCGTCTGGCGCAACAGCAAGCCATGTTTGAGCGGCAGCAGGCACAGATCGCCCATATGGAAGACTTTATCCGTCGCTTCAAGGCCAAAGCGACCAAGGCGACGCAAGCCCAGAGCCGGATCAAGGCGCTGGAACGCATGGAGCGTATTGCGGCAGCTCACGTCGATACTCCTTTTACATTCCGCTTTGAAGCCAGTGACAAACTGTCTCATCCGCTGCTGGCACTGACACAGGCAGATCTTGGCTACAGCGACAAAAGCATCATCCGCAATATGAAGCTCAGCCTGCAGCCCGGCCAGCGTATCGGCCTGCTCGGCCCCAACGGTGCAGGTAAATCCACCCTGATCAAAACCCTGGTGGGCGAGCTGCCTCTGCAGGGTGGCGAGTATCAAAGCGGTGAACATTTACGCATTGGCTACTTCGCTCAGCACACGCTGGAAGCACTGGATATGGAAGCCAACCCGGCATTGCATCTGCAGCGCCTGAAGCCCGAACTGAGCGACCAGGATGTACGGAATTTCCTCGGCAGCTTTGGCTTTCAGGGCGACCGGGTATTTGAACTGGTGGGCGTTTTCTCCGGCGGTGAAAAAGCACGCCTTGCCCTGGCCCTGATTGCCTGCCAGAAGCCAAACGTCCTGCTGATGGACGAACCGACCAACCACCTGGATCTGGAAGTGCGTCACGCCCTCACTCTGGCACTACAAGAGTTTGAAGGCGCCCTGATTCTGGTATCGCATGATCGCGCCCTGCTGCGTTCCTGCGTCGATACATTCCTGCTGGTCGAAGGCGGTAAGGTCGAAGAATTTGCTGGCGATCTGGAAGATTACCAGCGCTGGCTGGCAGACCGTCAAGCCAGTCAGCGCGTAGAGTTAGAAGCCGAATCCAGAAGTGAAGGCAGTAGCAACAATGCCGCCGCACGCAAGGAACGCAAACGCCAGGAAGCCGCTATTCGTCAACAGCTGCGCCCTCTCAAGCAGAAGCTGGAAAAGCACGAGAAAGCAATGCATGACGCCCAGCAAAAACTGGACGAACTCAATGCCTCACTGGCAGATCCTGCAAACTATGAGGAAAGCAGCAAGAATCAGTTAAAGATCTTGCTAAGTGAGCAAGCGCAAGTGCAAACTCGCTTGGCAACTGCGGAGGAAGCCTGGCTTGCCCTCAGCGAAGAGCTGGAACAATTGGAAATACAATTAAGCGAAGCGCTTAACGACTAGCTTCCGTGATTTCAGTACCCTCTGGGCAACACGTTTGGAACTCTCCAAGCGTCGCAGGCAGGTCTCAGCTGGTGCCAGGCACCGGCGTCAGGGTGATATGCAACAGGCGTAGGGTCATGACTCGGCCCTATGCATATCGCCGCCGACGGGCCCGGCCCACAACTACATTAAACATCTTTAAGGATGCATCATGAAGAAACGTCTGTTGGCGATCGCCCTCAGCATGGTAGTGGCAGCGCCAGTTCTGGCCGCGGATGCGGTCAAGCTGGACAACGATAATGCCAAGCTCAGCTACTCCTTCGGTCTGGTACTGGGTGAGCAGCTGTCCAGCCGGGTCGACACCCTGGACTACGACGCTTTTATTGCAGGCGTGAAAGCGATCTATGACAAAACTGAACCTGCCATGAACCAGGAACAGGTTGCCGAGACCATCAAGTCGTTCCAGCAGAAGAAAATGGACGAAATGCTGGCTGATGCGAAAAAGAAATCTGATGACTTCCTGGCAGCCAATGCCAAAAAAGAGGGTGTGAAAAGCACCAAGAGCGGTCTGCAGTACAAGATCATCAGCGAAGGCAAAGGTCCCAAGCCCAAGTCAACCGATCAGGTTCGGGTAAACTACCGCGGCACCCTGATCGACGGTACCGAGTTTGACTCCTCTTACGCACGTAAAGAACCTGCTGAATTCCCGCTGGATGCCGTTATCCCCGGCTGGACCGAGGGTCTGCAGCTGATGCCTGTTGGCTCCAAGTTCGAGCTGTATATTCCGCCAGAGCTGGGTTACGGTCCCGGTGGTGCGGGCAGCATTCCTCCCAACGCGACGCTGGTGTTCGAGGTGGAACTGCTGGATATCCTCAAGCCAGATGCCAAGGCAGAAGAGAAGCCTGCTGAGCCCAGCAAGACCGGCTCATAAGCGTATCGGTTGGTTAAACACAAAACCCGGCATCTGCCGGGTTTTGTGTTTTTGGGACCCTGTGATCAGTGCGACAGAGGGCTCATCGCCGTATCCTCACGGCCCTTGCAGGATATTCAGAAAGCCATTGGACCCCAGCGCGTAATGATGCACCCCACCTTTGCTCGCCACCGACACAACCGACACACTGACAGGCTTCAGCTCATTACGACGATGTAGCTGCCAGGTTGCATCAAGACTACCGGTGCGCATATCCCACAGCATCACCTTGCCACTGCTGGTACCGGTCAGCAGACGCTGGCCCTTATCAATAAAGCGTGCGGCGGTAAACGTGGCCTTACGATCCAGAATTGAGTCCATTGACGCCAGGGTATATTTCACCTGACCGGTCAGGGTATCCCAGACAATCGCCTTACTCAGCTGAGCGGCGGAAAATGCCAGCTTGCCGTCATCCGACAGGGTGACCACACTGGGCTGATTGCCAAGATTCAGCTGATGCAGCATCTTGCCGCTGTTGATGTCCCATAGCGTAGTGACGAAAGAATCATCTCCGGTGAGCAGAAATCCTTTCTGGGCATTGAGATCCACCTTGCGGACACGGGAATCATGCAGCAGGGTCTGTATGATCTTGCCGGCCTTCAAATCAAACAGCACCGCGGTCTGATCCGTCAGCCCCAATGCCAGCAACTGGCCATTGGCTGACAGTGACAGATCCATGATCTCACTGGGGGCACGACGAAAATCCAGGGCTTTGCCGGTAGCCATGTCCCACAGCACAAAGTCGAAACTGGCGGCTGTGACGGCATATTTGTCATTGTCATCAATATCCATCGCCACCAGATTGGAGAACTCACCCTGCCGGTGATTCCAGTCATACAACCGCTTGTTGTCATCGACCTGCCACAGGCTGCCGCCATGAGTAACCGAACCAATCAGGGAAAACCTGGCATCCGCAGAGACTACACCACTGTATAGCCCGCGCAGCGCCAGTTCATTGGCCTGCTGTGGCTCGCGATCCGAACAACCGCTCAGCACCAGCATCACACTCAGCAGCAATACCTGCCACCGGCATCTTCGTTGTCGAACCTTCACCACCATGGAATCCATTTTCCCCTGCTGCCAAGCACCGCTCTGCCCTGAGCATAGCGCAGCCCGGTCAGGCACGACAGCCATCATTAGAGCTAAAGGTCTAAGCGAATGGAGGTCGTTTTTTTGTGACAAAAAAATGTCAAAAACAACTTTCATTTGAAAGCAAGTGAGTTATATTTTCTTTCACTCGAAAATATCGAGTCACTAATATGCAATATTCCGGCAGTAGTATCCCTCTCGACTGACAACTCCAACAATGAACCCGACGAGGACGCAAGATGAACAAGATGACTCTGTCAGCCCTGACACTGTCTGCGGCATTACTTCCCCTGGCCAGTCAGGCCGCTACGGAAATTGAATGGTGGCACGCCATGGGCGGCGCCAACGGCGAGAAGGTTAACGAGATCGCTGCCAACTTCAACAAGAGCCAGAGCGACTACATCGTCAAGCCAGTGTACAAAGGCAACTATTCCGAGACGATGACAGCTGCAATTGCTGCTTTCCGCGCCCATCAGCAGCCTGACATCGTGCAGGTCTTCGAAGTAGGCACCGCCACCATGATGTCGGCAAAAGGTGCAATCTACCCCGTATACCAGCTGATGAAAGACGCAGGTGAGAAATTCGACAGCAAGAACTACCTGAGCGCGGTGACCGGTTATTACACCGACAGTAACGGCAACATGCTGTCCATGCCGTTCAACAGTTCCACCCCTGTGCTGTACTACAACAAGGATCTGCTGGCCAAAGCCAACGTCGAGCCGCCCAAAACCTGGGAAGAAATGGACGAAGCAGGCAAAAAACTGCGCGCCGCTGGCGTACAGTGCGGTTTCACTACAGCATGGCAATCCTGGATTCAGCTGGAGAACCTCAGCGCCCGTCATAACGTTGCCTTCGCCACCGAAGACGATGGCTTCAAGAGCACCAAGGCTGAGCTGGCTTTCAACGGCCCGCTGCAGGTCATGCACATCAGCAAGATGGCTGAATGGCAGAAAGAAGGCGTATTCCAGTACGGTGGCCGCACCAATGATGCCGCCGCGAAGTTCTACAGCGGCGAATGCGCCATGTATACCGAGTCTTCTGCGGGATATTCAGGCATCAGAAAAAATGCCAGCTTCCCCTTTGGCGTAAGCCAGCTGCCCTACTGGCAGAGCCAGATCGACAAGCCGCTGAATACCATCATCGGTGGTGCCTCACTGTGGGCAATGCAGGGCAAGCCCAGCGACCATTACAAAGGGGTGGCCAAATTCTTCAGCTACCTGTCACAACCTGAAGTCCAGGCTGACTGGCACCAGTTCAGTGGTTATCTGCCTATTACCCAGGCCGCCTATGACCTGACCAAATCTCAGGGCTTCTATGACAAGAACCCTGGTACTGAGACCGCCGTCATCCAGATGACTTCAGGTACCCCCACGGTCAACTCCAAAGGCCTGCGTCTGGGTAACTTTGCCCAGATCCGCGACATCATCGACGAAGAACTGGAAAGCGTGTGGAGCGGCAAGCAAGATGCCAAGACCGCGCTGGATACAGCCGTCAAACGTGGTAACGAACTGCTGCGCAAGTTCGAAAAAGCCAATAAGTAAGGTGTAGTGAGAATACTGGCCGCCCTGTCTTCGGGGCGTGCCAGTGTTCTGATACCGTGCCTTACGGAAGTGAGTCAGTCCCCATGACCGTAACTTTCCCGCAACGACCCCTACCCTGGCTGCTGTTGCTACCGCAGCTACTGGTAACCGCCATATTCTTCCTCTGGCCTGCCGGGCAGGCAGTCAAGCAGGCTTTCTATCAGGAAGATGCCTTTGGCTTGAGCAGCGAATTTGTTGGTCTGGAAAACTTCAGCCACCTGCTGCACGATCCTCTTTATTACGCCTCGATCGGCACTACCCTGTTTTTCAGCTTTGCCGTGGCGTTTGTCGGCATTGCGCTGGCGTTGCTGCTGGCCGTTATGGCTGATCGGGTTATGCGGGGGCAAATCATCTACAAAACGCTGCTGATCTGGCCTTATGCCGTCGCCCCTGCTCTGGCCGGGGTGCTGTGGTGGGTCATGTTTGATCCCTCCACCGGACCGATTGCCGTCTGGCTGAAGTCCATGGGCATCAACTGGAACCATTTCCTCAATGGTAATCAGGCCATGACACTGGTTGTCATTGCCGCCACCTGGAAGCAGATCAGCTATAACTTCCTGTTTTTCCTGGCTGGGTTACAGGCCATTCCACGTTCGCTGATTGAAGCAGCGGCCATTGACGGTGCCAGCCCGTTCAAACGTTTCTGGACCGTGGTGTTCCCACTGCTCTCCCCTACCACCTTCTTCCTGCTGGTAGTCAATCTGGTCTACGCCTTCTTCGACACCTTCGGCATCATCGATGCGACGACCAGCGGCGGCCCCGGCCAGAGCACCAAGATACTGGTGTACAAGGTGTACGACGATGGCTTTATCGGCCTCGATCTTGGCAGCTCATCGGCGCAATCGGTCATTCTGATGATGATTGTCGGGGTGATGACGGTCATTCAATTCCGCTATATCGAACGTAAGGTCCAGTACTGATGATAGAACGTCGCCCCTGGCTGACTCTGTTCAGTCACTGCATCCTGATTCTCGGCATTATTGCTGTCGCGCTCCCCATCTGGGTCGCGCTGGTCGCCTCAACCCACCCTGCAGAAGCATTCAAGCAGGGGGTTATCCCGTTGTGGTTTGGCGACCAGGGCTGGATTACCTGGAAGAAAGTGCTTTTCAGTGCCGCCGGTAACGGTGTGGATGTGCCGGTATGGCTGATGATGATCAACTCGCTGGTCATGGCCCTGGCCATCGCACTGGGCAAGATAGCGATCTCCATCCTGTCAGCCTATGCCATCGTGTTCTTCCGCTTTCCACTACGCATGCTGTGTTTCTGGATCATCTTCATGACCCTGATGCTGCCGGTGGAAGTACGTATCGTCCCCACCTATAAGGTGGTTGCCGATCTCAGTCTGCTCAACAGCTATACTGGCCTCGCCCTGCCGCTGATTGCCAGTGCCACTGCGACTTTCCTGTTTCGGCAGTGCTTTCTCACCATTCCCGGTGAGCTGGTGGAAGCCGCCCGCATCGACGGTGCTGGCCCCTGGCGTTTCTTTAAAGACATCCTGCTGCCGCTGTCACGCACCAATATCGCGGCCTTGTTTGTCATCCTGTTTATCTACGGTTGGAACCAGTATCTCTGGCCGCTACTGATCACGACGGATGATCATTACTACACCCTGGTGATGAGCATCAAACGCATGGTGTCCGTGGCGGAAGGAGATATTGCCTGGAATAGCATTATGGCAACCACCATTCTGGCCATGTTGCCACCGGTACTGGTGGTCGTCGGTATGCAGAAGCTGTTTGTCAAAGGCCTGGTTGATACGGAGAAATAAGTCCTCATGGCTGAAGTAATACTGAATCAGGTCGGCAAGACCTACCCCAACGGCTACCAGGCCATCCCTGCCATTGATCTGCATATTGCCGATGGTGAGTTTATTGTACTGGTAGGCCCGTCGGGCTGTGGCAAGTCTACGTTGCTACGCATGGTGGCGGGGCTGGAAAGCATCAGCAGTGGTGAACTCCTGATCAACAACCAGCGCATGAATGAAAAGGAACCCGCAGAGCGCGATATTGCCATGGTGTTCCAGAACTATGCGCTGTACCCCCACATGACCGTGTTCGATAACATGGCCTACGGACTGCGCAATCGCGGTGCCAGTAAAGACGAGATCCAGCGCAAGGTATCGGACAGCGCCCGCCTGCTTGGGCTGACCGACCTGCTTGAACGCAAGCCCAAGCAGCTATCAGGGGGGCAGCGTCAACGTGTGGCCATGGGCCGCGCCATGGTTCGCCATCCTCAGGCATTTCTGTTCGATGAGCCACTGTCTAACCTGGATGCCAAGTTGCGCGTACAGATGCGGGTTGAAATACGCCAGTTGCAACGCCAGCTTGGTACAACCACCCTGTACGTGACCCACGATCAGGTGGAAGCCATGACCCTGGCGGACCGGCTCGTCGTATTGAACAAGGGACATGCCGAGCAGATTGGCAGCCCGCTGGAATTGTACGAGCGCCCAGCGACCACTTTCGTTGCCGAGTTTATCGGTTCCCCTTCCATGAACCTGCTGCCTGTCTCCATCACCGATCAGGGTCTGCAGCTGACGGAACAGGTCAGCCTGCAGGCTGACACGAAGGAACGAGGCGCTGTGATTTGGGGGATTCGCCCCGAACATCTGCAGCCCTGTAGCGAGAGCGAAGCCGACTTTGCGCTGCAAGTGAAAGCCGTTGAGGCGCTGGGCGCAGAAAGCCTGATCTATGGCCATACCGCAGGGCGCAGCGAACTGCTTGTAGTACGGGCACCCGGACCGTTCACACCTGCCATTGACCAGATGCTTTATCTGCGTGCGCCACAACAACAGTGGCATCTGTTTGATATCAACACCCAACAGCGAATTTAGGACGGGTTACGATCAGCCCCTGGCTGCCAGACCACTTTTCATATGGCCTGGCTGGCCACGACGGAAAGTAAACACGTTCCTGGAAGCCAAATATTGAGCGCTGCGGTCGCAGCCGAAGGAATGAAAGAATGCAAGATGTGCGTGTCATCGGCCACCGCGGTGCAGCCAGCCTGGCCCCGGAGAATACCCTGGCCTCTATTCGCAAGGCCTTTGAAACCGGCGCCACCTGGGTAGAGATTGATGTCTCTGTCACCCATGATGGCTCACTGGTAATTTTCCACGATGATACTCTGGAACGCTGCAGCAACGGCAAAGGGCTGCTCGAAGAAGCCAGCTGGGACTATCTGAAAAGCCTGGATGCAGGCAGCTGGTTCGACCCAATCTTCAGCCAGGAGCGTATCCCTTCCCTGCTGGATGCGGTACAGCTGATCCAGAGCCTGGGCATGGGCCTGAATCTGGAGATCAAATACGAGGGCAGTGATTATCCCCGGATTGTCGACCCTACACTGGCACTGCTGAACAAATACTGGCAAGAGCCCGATATGCTGGTCATTTCTAGTTTCAATCACGGCGCGTTGCTGCGCTGCAGAGCGCTGCAATGTCGTTACCCTCTTGGTCAGCTGTATGAAGGTATTCCTGCCAACTGGGAGAGCGAACTGCGGGCTATCAACGCTTACAGTCTGCACTGTGACTACAGCCAGTTGAGCTACAAGCAGGCCAGGGCGATCAAGAGCGCAGGCTATCAGCTCTATTGCTATACCGCTAATGAACCGGAATTAGTGGCCAAACACTGGGCCTGGGGCATGGATGCGATCATCACCGACAACCCTCCCGCTTTCCTCAGCTGACACCTACGCTGCGTATCGGTCTCCGCCGGGCGCAGCGCACTCTCCTGCGACATGATGCTCTGTGATGCGATGTGATGGCACAAACAGCAAACGTCGTCAGCCAGCCAGCCAGCCATGGAGAAGATATGAAGTTCGGAGAAAATAGACGAGAGACGCAGAGGGATATTTATACACATAGAGGTGGCGTACATCATCGACGCCATTAGAACCTCCTTACCCATACCTGTCCGCGACGGCAGGGTAAGGAAGGACTGACTTTACACCACTTCGTCGGCGATGTGATCGCGATGAATAAAGTGCAGCAGTTCGATCAGCTGATCTTCCAGACCAAAGCGCTCTTCCAGCACTTCACCCAACTCCGACAGGCGATCAGGCAGACCCTCTTCCTGTGCCAGAGTCATGTCATCTTCACTGCTGAAGTCATCATTGAAGTCGAGCAAAATCTGGGTGGTGGACTCCACCTTGGGCATCAGCGTGGCAGCCAGCTCAAGTCCGCCATCATTAAACTGCTCTGCCTCTTGCAGCAGCAATTCATAGATCTCGAAATGGCCTTTGGACGCATAATCGACCAGCCATGAGCACAACTTCTGCACACGAGCATGCAGGCTCTTGTCGTGGTCGCGCCGCGAACAGTTGAAGTAGGCTACCAGCACTTCCTGACGATCCTGCAACCAGGCGTCGATCAGGTCACTGACTCCTCCCCAACGCTCCTTGGCTGACTCACATTTTTCCAACATAGCAAGGCCCCTTGTACTTACGCTTACAGCACTCTACCAAGTTGTACTGCAACTGCCAACGTATCAGCTGGGGCAATCCTGTCATAAATCACTTCAATGAAGACGCGCCGATGGGGGTACAAAGAGCCGCTGCAGTTCAGGCACGACGCTTGAACATCTGGAAAAGTGCGATGGCAGCACAGCCAACAAAGGCCAGCAGCGACCATACCGGAATACTGACCCCAAGAAACAGCTGTACCTCGGCGCAATCACCCGTACCTTTGATCATGCTGGTCAGCACATCGCCAAGGGGGAAACGATCCAGCATGTAGTAGATACCTGGGCCGCACGCAGGTACCTCCTCTGGAGGCAGGCTCTGCAGCCAGAGCTGACGCCAGGCCAGACCGATTCCAGCCAGAGCAATCAGCAGCATCATACCAGCATAGCCACGCTGCCCTCCCCGGCCTGGATTATGCAAACAACCGAGCAAACACACCAAGCCAATAGCGGCAAATACCAGACGTTGCATCAGGCATAACGGGCAGGGCTCCAGCCCCATGAAGTTTTCAATATAGAAGGCTGTTGCCAGCATCGCAGCACATCCTGCAGCGACTACACCATTGACGACACGATCACCCACTACCATTCCTTGCTAACCTCTTTTCGTATAAAAGCGCTTATATCCTGAACATCAGCTGTTTACACTGTGCCCCATGCCGTTACTGCAAACTGTCGCTCACACTAGCCATTCACCCACCTGCTGACAAGCTGGCGTAAGCCCGGTTGAAACTGGAGAAGCCAGAGCGGTGTGTTTATAGTAATCGCCAGATGCTTTGTACTTCCTGCGACACTGGTCAGGACACCCATACCATGACGACCCTACACCACCCTCTCTCTCGCCTGCTGCTGTTGCTCTGCTGTTTGCTGGCACTGCCTCAGGCCTGGTCCGCTGAAGAAGAGAAGCCTGCCGCTCCTCAGGCCTTCTACGTCGAGTTCGATGACCCACTGGTGGTCAACTTCGGCAAACCCGGGCCGCATCTGAAGTACATTAAAGCGACCATCAGTTTCCGGGTAAGTTCCGATCAGGGCGCCTTTTTAGTCAAATATCACGCAGCGCAGATCCGCAATGATCTGGTGCTGCTGTTCAGTCGTCAGACCGATGAAGACATGAAGACCGTTGAAGGACGGGAGAAACTGCGTCAGGAAGCGTTGAAGACGGCTCAGGATGTGCTGAACAACGAGGAAGGCGAGGCCTACATCACCAACCTGCTGATGCCGAGCTTTATCGTGCAGGACTAAGCACCTGCTATGAGCGTTTCAAGACGGACTCCCATGGAGTCCGTTTTTGTCTATGGCATCGATCACTCGGAAGTCAGGCCGCATTTGTAAGCTCAGCCGCAGCGGTGATAACGCGGTGGACAAAGTCCATTTTCGAGGCGACCAGAGGGGAAATGACGAAGGGATAGAGATCAGGCTGGCCCATACTGCGATTAAGGCTGTTAACTGCGAATGTCAGTGGCAGCCATGCTTCAAACAGGATACCGAAATCTGTCTGACGATAGGGGTCAAAATCCAGCTCCGTATCCAGCTCAGTCTCAATTTTTGCCCTCGGACGGATCGACAACCCAAAGGCACAGGCCGTTTCCAGGGTGTCAACTATGTGCAGATAGTGCGCCCAGGTTTCGGCCCAGTCCTCCCAGGGGTGCATGCTGGCATAGGCACTGATATGACGCTGCTGCCAGTCCTGTGGGGCACCTTGCTGATAATGTTGCTGTAATGCCTGAGCGTAGTCCTGCTGCTCATCCCCGAACAACTCGCGAAACGGCTGTAACCACTGGCTGTTGGCAATCAGCTGATCCCAGTAATAGTGACCACTTTCATGGCGCACATGCCCCAGCAGGGTTCGATAGGGCTCTGCCATATCCTGTCGCATAGCCTCCCTTGTGACGGGGTCAGCCTCGGCTATGTTGAGAGTGATCACCCCCTGTGCATGGCCTGTCAGTATGCCGGGCCCTTCGCGAAAAGCAGGTTCCGAATCTGCCAGAAAATCAAAGGCCAGACCACGCTCACTGTCTTCGAGCTTACTCAGCAAAGGCAGTCTTAAGCGCAGCAGCGCGTACACCAGCCGGTGTTTGGCCACTTCTATCGCCCGCCAGCAGCTTAATCGCGCGGCATCACCAAGGTCAGGGATAGTACGATTGAGACGACAGGCCTCACACAGGGCGGAGTCGCCCTCAGCAGGAATCAGCCAGTTACAGACCTGATGGGCACTGTTGCTGCAGTAACGCCATAGACGACCGCCGGAAGGGATGTTATCTCGCCAGAACTCAGCCCCCTCGGCATCAGTTTCCGCACTGACGGCGGTCACCTCCATGTACTCAGCGACAAAGCCAAGCGATGCGTGACAATGCTCACAGTGAGTATTTTCGAAATAAACTGGCTGTTGGCAGCCATGGCAACGAAACAGACGCATATACACTCCTCCCTGAATTATCAGGTAGAGCGTGAGCCTGCCTGATCAGATGACACTACCTGGGTCCAGAGCTCCCTCTTCAAGATCACCCTGACTACGGAACACCACCCGGTTCTTGCCGCTGGTCTTGGCTTCATACAAGGCTCTGTCCGCCAGCGCCACCAGCAGGCGTGCCGGGCGCGCCTCTTTGGGAACAATCGAAGAAGCACCAATACTGACGGTCACAACGGAGTGCTCATTCGGCGCCACATGGGGAATCGCCATCTTTTCCACCTGCCGCCTGACTTTTTCGGCAATCAGTTTCACCCCAGCCACCGAAGTGGAAGGCAGAATCAGCGCAAACTCTTCACCGCCATAGCGTGCGGCCAGATCATGGGGACGACTGCAGCTCTCACCGATACAGTTGGCCACCTGCTGTAGCGCGTCGTCCCCTGCAATATGCCCGAACTGGTCATTGAAGCGCTTGAAGTAATCGATATCGATCATCAGCAACGACAGCGAGGTCTGATCGCGATGGGCGCGACGCCATTCACCTTCGAGATGATCATCAAAGTGACGACGATTGGACAATGCGGTCAGCCCATCAGAATGGGTCAGGCGCTGCAGCACCAGATTGGCTTCCAGCAACTGCTGCTGACTCTGACGCAAGGCACGGTATGCCTCGTCACGCTGCTGTAATGCCTGATAGGAGCGTGAATGGTAGCGAATGCGGGCAATCAGCTCGATGGCATCAGGCAGCTTGACCAGATAATCATTGGCACCGGCAGCAAAGGCAGCACTCTTGATTTTCGGCTCTTCCTTGGTGGACAGGACGATGATGGGAATATCCCGGGTCGCTGGGTGAGCCCGGTAAGCCCTGACCAGCGACAAACCATCCAGTGATGGCATCACCAGATCCTGCAGGATGACGGTCGGCTTGATCTCGACCGCCTGATCGATGGCATGTTCAGCACTGGAGCAGAAATGCAGATCAATATTAGGTTCTGTAGCTAATGCACGCCGCACCGCCTCGGCGATGATGGCCTGATCATCCACCAGCAGTACCATTACCGGCTGATCCGCCAACATCCACTCATCTTCGTGTTCAAATACGTCAGTCATTAGCGTTTTACCCGATAAGTCCGAACCGAACAGTCCGGACAAAAATTCTTACCGCACTCCCTGCCTGCGTCCATCAGGAAAACACAGCGCTCAAGCGTTCCACCATGTGCTGTAGCGGCAGAATCTCACTCGCAGCATCAATGGCTGCCGCAGCCTTGGGCATGCCATACACCGCCGAACTGGCTTCATCCTGCGCCAGAGTGATGAACCCCCGGTTACGCATGGCCTTCAAACCCTGCGCACCATCACGCCCCATACCCGTCAGCAGTACACCGACCGCATTGCCGGACCAGTATTGTGCCACGCTGGTAAAAAACACATCAATCGATGGCCGGTAAACATGGCTCATCGGCTCGGCGGTGTAGTACAGCCGCCCTTCGGTAGACAAGCGCAAATGATCAGAGGTCCCGGCCATCAACAACTGGCCTGCCACCGGGCAGTCACCCTCTCTGGCCAGCCGGACAGGAATATTCGACTGCGATGTCAGCCACTCGGCCATGCCGGCAGCAAATACTTCGTCAACATGCTGAACCAATACCAGTGCCGCAGGGAAATCGCCCGGCAACCGCTGCAACAACTCGGCCAATGCCGCCGGCCCGCCTGCAGAGGCGCCTAAAGCGACCAACTGGGTGACCTGAGTCGGCTCACTCTGACCACTTGCTGGTTTACTGTCTTTGCTGCCATTGACCGCCGTCAGCCAGCGGATGTTATGAATTTTGCGCAGTAACGCGGTACTTTCCAGCTGATCTGCCGTAGAAAGCCCACTGCCATTCAACATGGGGGTATTGACTGCGTCCAGCGCTCCATAGCCCATGGCACTGAACACCCGACTCATATGTCGCTCCACATCGGAAGTAACGATCAGGATCGCACAGGGGCTATGGGCCATTATCTGCCGGGTGGCCTCGACACCGTCCATGACCGGCATCAATAGATCCATCAGAATGACATCCGGCACATCATCAGCGCAGCGCTTTACCGCCTCGGCACCATTGGCGGCCTGCCAGGCAAGTTGATACCCAGGAGCAGTCAGTAGCACTCGGCGCAAAACCTCCTGCGCCAGAGGCGAATCATTGACGATGGCAACTCTCACCTTTGTGCTCTCCTGTAAGGGACTATGCTGACAGCATGCCGCCACACTGCCACTGCACCATCAAGGGCCTGTAGCCACCTGATAACGGCAGGAAAGGCCGCACCCTTGCCGCCAGCAACGCGTTTACGCTCCATCGACCGGACGGTGGCAGTTCCCCAAATGAACAGGCTCTTATTCAGGGCGAGCCAATCAGCATCTTCACCGCATCCAGCAAGGCATCATCGTGGAAATTGGCTTTGGCCAGATAGTAGTCTGCCCCTGCGTCCAGCCCCCGACGACGATCCTCCTCTCGATCCTTGTATGACACCACCATCACCGGCAAACGCTGCAGCCGACGGTCGCCTCTTACCAGGGTCACCAGCTCAATGCCGTCCATGCGCGGCATGTCGATATCCGTCAGCAACAGATCAAAGTGCTCGGAGCGCAAGGCGTTCCAGCCATCCATACCGTCCACTGCCACCGCTACGTCATAGCCCTGATTGAGCAGCAGCTTGCGTTCGAGCTCGCGTACTGTGAGGGAATCATCGACGACCAGTACCCGTTTGCGTTGCTGGCGTTCACCTTCGCTCTGGCCGATAAATTCCAGTCGCCCGCTGCTGATCAGCTTGGTGGCGGCACGCAGCATGTCCTCCACATCCAGAATCAGCAGTGGCGCTCCCTCTTCGGATACGGCTCCCGCATAGATATGCGGTAATTTACCCAGTCGCGCGTCGAGCGGCACCGTCACCAGCGTCGACTCGCCGATAAATCTGTCGACCACCACACCGTAGGGGTTGCTGCTGTCGCCAATCAGTACGACAGGCAGCTCGGCGGCGTGTTCATTGTTCTCAGCATAGCCAAGTATCTGGCGGGCGGAGATAAGACTGATATGCAGCCCCTCCACCAGACAGTGCTGATGGCCCTCCAGCTGTACAATCTGTTCGGCCCCCACCTGCAGCATCCGGTCAATGTGTGCCAGCGGCAGGGCATAGCGCTCATCGCCGATGTCTACCAGCAGACAGCGCACTACCGAGAGCGTCAATGGCACTTCAAGATGAAAGGTAGTCCCCTTTCCCGGTTGCTGCCGGACCCGCACCATCCCGCGCAGCTGTCGCACCTGATGCTGAACGGCATCCAGCCCCACGCCGCGGCCGGACACCTCACTGACCTGACGCTTCATGCTGAAACCGGGCAGGAACAGAAACTCCAGCAATTCCGCCTCGGTCAGCCTTGCTGCCGTTTCCGCCTTAGTGAAGCCCCGCTCGACCACTTGTCGACGCAAGACGTCCAGATCAACGCCCTGACCGTCATCGCTGACCTCGACCACCAGCATACCGGCATGATGGCGTGCATGCAGGCGAATCACGCCACACTCTTCCTTGCCGCGCTGACGCCGCACTTCCACTGCTTCAACACCATGATCCACCGCATTACGCAGCAGATGGGTCAGCGGCGCCTCCAGCAATTCGAGAATATCGCGATCAACCTGTGTCTGACCGCCCACCAGCTGCAGCTCAGCCTGTTTGCCCAGCGAGCGGGCCAGATCACGCACCATGCGCGCCTGACCTGCCAGCACATCACTGAATGGCCGCATGCGGCACGCCAGCACGGTATCGTACAGGCGCTGCACGCACAGCTCGTTATCCCAGGCAAAATCATCCAGCCAGCCCAGCCCCTCGTGCAGACGAGTCTGGCTGTCACGCAGCTGCGCCAGTGTGTCCTCCAGCTGGGTAGCCAGTGAGGCCACGTTGCCCGCCTCCTGAGTTTCATTGAGCAGGCTGGCAAGGCTGCGCTCCAGCGCCCCGAACTGACGTTTCAGCCGCTGCATGCCATCAATGCGGGGGATCAGGGTATGGGAACGCACCAGGGTTCGGCTGGCCAGATCCAGCACGATATTGAGCTGCTCGGCAGACACGCGCAGAGCGCGGTCTGCTGCAGCGGACTTGCTGGCAGCACGCGCCGACACGTCCGGCGGCTCGGGCGATACTGCGGATATCTCTGCTGCGATAGCACTTACCGTAGCGGGCCCATCAGCGGCAGACAGCAGCAGGCTCTGGTTGATGTCATCAAGGTTTGGCTCGGCCAGCACAGACTCAGGCAGAATCGGCACCGCGGCGCCAGCAACTGAGCCACTCTCTAGCAAGCGCTGCAGCCCCTGCTGCACCTTTTCAGCCTGCTTGCTCAGGGCGTGCGGATCGGTGTCGGGTTGCGCCAGACGCAGCAGTACATCGGTGCCCTGCAGCAGCTGATCAATGTGTTCAGCCCCCAGTAGCAGCCTGTTTTCCTGTGCCGCGACCAGACAGTCCTCCATGACATGGGCCACCTCCCCCCCCAGAGGCAGGTCAACAATACGCGCAGCCCCCTTGAGCGAGTGTGCTGCACGCATGCAGGACTCCAGCAGGTCGGCCTGCTGCGGATTGCGCTCCAATGCCAGCAAACCATCGGTCAAAACCGCCGTCTGTGTTTCAGCTTCCTGGCGAAACAGCTCCAGCATGATCGGATCAAGCATCGGTTATGCGCTCTTCCTTCAAAGGGTCCGGGATGAACAGCCCGGCCATCATGACAAGGCAAAGGTGAAATCATTCAGCGTCGTAGGTCACGTTATCTGCGTTGGCTTTGCCTCAACAACGCGGAGAGCCCCACTCGCAGCAGATAGCGAACAGCGTCTACGTCATATTACGCGCCACAACCCGCAGCAACGCCTCACTGTCGAGCAAACGCAGACTGTACTGACGCCAGCGGACGATGGCCCGGGTGCAGGGGCTGACGACCTTGTCGGCACGATCATCATTCAGGGTCAGTCGCTGTACGCCCAGCACTTCATCGACCGCGAACACCACCTTGCCCTCTTCGTTACCGACTACCAGCAGGCGTGGTCGCAAAGCGGCCCTGGCACCACTGCGACGCGGCAGCTCCAGCAACAGCGGCAATGACATGCTGACGAGTAATGAACCATCGACGTTGACGATACCTTCAAGCGCCTGCGAGCGTCGGTGCGGCAGGCTGTGCCTGGGTAACGGAAGCAATACCGTCACCAGCGTCACGGTAGGTAGCGCCAGCCACTCATCTCCCAGACGGAACACCAGCACCGACGTACCGCTGCTGTCGTCATCGGCATCCGCTTGGGCAGCGGTGAGCAGATCACTGCCCTCCGTCAGCCCCTGCAGATCGTAACGATCCAGCAACTGCACCGCCGCGTCAGCATAGACCGGGCAGTTATGGCAGTGGATATGTTCCGCCAGCCGGGCGCAGGTGCGGTCACCACGCACACCAATACGATTCCAGCAGTCGTCAATCTGTACTTCGCTGGAGAGCAAATGCTCCAGACGCTCAACCATGATGAGTCTCCATCATCCTTGCCCGCAAACGGCTGGCCGCCACGTGTTCGCCCTCGGCCTCCAGCAGAGCGGCCAGTTGCCCTAGCGCCTCAGTATGACGAGGTTGCAGATACAGCACTTTCCGATACCAGGACTGCGCCGCCAGACGATCACCGCCACTTTCTGCCAGTAATCCCAGCCAGTACAGCACCTGAGGCTGTTCGGCATGCTGCTGATGCAACTGCCGGCACAGCACCAGCGCCCGGCCGGTTTGTCCCTGATCCGCCAGCTGACGCACCTGTTGTAGCTGCAGTTCCAGTTCGCTGTTGGCGTCATTTGCCAGCGAGGCGTCGTGAGGCGGGTGCTGAACAGGCTGACCCGGCACCGCTGCTAGAGGGCGTCTGGTAATACTCCGCTCCTTGCCCTGCCGTGCAGTGTCTGCAGGTGTACTGTCGCCGTGGCTCCCGCCATGCCTTCCCAGCCAGCTGCGCAGGCGTTTTAGCCCATCAGCGGCCGGGGCTTTATCGTCATCCGGAACCGCGACGTTGGCCGCTCCCCCCGTCAGCACGCTACCTGAGCGAGCATGGCATTTCACGGCCTGTAGCTCAGCCTGGTTGCGAGCAAACACAAAGGCCAGTGGCATGCCCAGCGGTTTCAGCCCCATCGCCATCACCACAGTGGTTTCTGCCGGCCCGGAAAACAGCAACCCGTCTTCACTGAGCGTCGCCATCAGGCGGGACAACACCTGTTCCTGAGTGGCTCTGTCGAAGTAAATCAGCAAGTTACGGCAAAAAATAATGTCATAGCGGTCGCTGCTCATCGTCGCAGCGCTGTCGATGATATTGCCCTGACGGAAGCTGACCTGTGCCAGCACCTGCGGTTGCAACTGATAGCCCGCCGCCGTTTCACTGAAATAGCGCTGACGAAAACTCAGGTGCTGACCACGAAAGGAGTTGCGGCTATAAAGCCCCAGTTTAGCCCGCTGTAGCTGAATCTCGCTGATATCCATCGCTTCCACCTGAAAGCACTCAGCAGCGATACCGGCATCGAGCAGCGCCATGACAATGGAGTACGGCTCCTCACCGGAGGAACAGGGCAGGCTGAGGATACGCAGCGGCCGCCTGGGCTGCTTCCCCAGCCGCTGCCAGACCAGACGGGTCAGGGCCGTGAACGACTCGCCATAGCGGAAGAACCAGGTCTCCGGCACCAGCAGGGCGTCCACCAACGCCTTCACCTCTTCAGCCGAGCGTTGCAGCAGTTGCCAGTACGCTTCCGGATCGGCCTGCCCAGCCTGTTGCTGGCGATACCGCAGAATGCCTTCGACCACCGAGGCGCCAATGGAGTCGATATCAAGACCGATCAGCTCCTTGATAAAGCGAGCAAAGCGCAGATCAGCAATCACGACAACGTTTCTCCTGCTGCCGATGGCGTCAGTGCCAGCAGTTTGTCAGCCGGGAACAGCAGACGATGAGCCTCCTCCGTCAGTAGCCGCTGGATACTGACCCGTTGCAGCAAGCCACGTTCGTCACGACGCACCGGCCCCAGATAGTCCTTTTCACGCTGTTCAAGACCATGCTGACTGAATTCGTGCACGCCGCAGCGCAGGGTGGCGGTCGCCCGCTCCACCAGCACACCAAACAATGGCGCACTGCTCTGTGCCATCGCGGCGCTGCCCTGTTGCCCGTCACGGCCATAGCGGCTGAGCAGCAGGCGCGTGCTGGTCTGGCGACGGGCCGGTCGCCCCAGCGTCAGCGCACAAAGATCCAGCACCGGCACCACCTGATCATCATGGACAAAGATACCGGCGACCCAGTCGGGCATGCCCGCCAGCGGGCGCAACGCAGGTACCGACAACACCTCGACGACATCGGCGACATCGCAGGCATAGCGCTCATCACCCAGCTGAAACAACAGAAAAAGCCCACGTTGCTGCGCGTTACTGCCGCTGGCAGCCTGTTGCACTTCACTCATGGCAGGCCTCTTCTTTACGGCATTTCCGGATAGGGCGGCCATGGCTTCCCGACTTGCCACCCTGTATGGCAGCGCGCTGCGCCACCCCGCTACGAGTCACACACACGCGCTTATACCTTGAAGCGCGACACGCTGTTACGCAGACCACTGGCCACCTGATTCATTTCATCAATGGTGAAGCTGGCCTGACGCAGGGAGTCCACCGTCTGGTTGGAGGCTTCGCTCAGCTGCACCAGTGCTTCGTTGATCTGCCCTGCACCGGTGGCCTGTGCCTGCATGCCTTCGTTGACCATCAGGATGCGCGGTGCCAATGCCTGAATCTGCTGGATAACCTGCGACAGCTGGTCACCAATGCGCTGCACTTCATACATGCCACGGCGCACCTCTTCCGAGAACTTGTCCATGCCCATCACCCCGGCCGACACCGCTGACTGGATTTCACGCACCATCTGCTCGATATCGTAGGTGGCGACCGCCGTCTGATCGGCCAGTCGGCGGACCTGGGTGGCCACCACGGCGAAACCTTTGCCGTATTCCCCAGCCTTTTCGGCCTCGATAGCGGCATTGAGGGACAACAGGTTGGTCTGATCGGCGACCTTGACGATGGTAGTCACCACCTGGGTGATACTGCCCGCCTTTTCGTTGAGTACGGCCAGTTTGGCATTGACCAGCTCGGACGCGCTCATCACCTGATGCATGGTGTCTTCCATCCGGACCAGCCCCTGCTGGCCAGAATCCGCCAGTTGCGCCGCCTGCTCTGCCGAGGTCGACACCTCGTTCATGGTCTGCACCAGCTCCTTGGAGGTGGCAGCGATTTCCCGCGAGGTGGCGCCGATTTCGGTAGTGGTACCCGCTGTTTCAGTCGCGGTGGCCTGCTGCTGCTTGGAGGTGGCGGCTATCTCATTGACGGCCGTGGCCACCTGCACCGCCGAACGCTGCGCTTGCGACACCAGCACCATCAGCTCTTCAGCCATGCCATTGAAACCTTTTTCAATGGTGCCGAACTCATCCTCACGGTTAAGCTGCAGACGGGTGGTGAGATTGCCTTCCTTCATCTGCTGGAAAGCAGCAAGGACATGATTGATGGGGCTCATGATGGCCAGCATCAGGCTCCAGCCTGACAGCAATGCCGCAGCGATTATGACTACCATTAGCGTGAACATGGTGGCATTGGCGATCAGCACAGCATCCTCGATACCACTGACCGAGCTTTGTGACACTTCGCGGTTGTAGGCAATGATCTTGTTCAGGTTATCCCGGCCTTTCTGCCACAGCGGCCGCAGTTGCTGTGCAATCAGCTGAATGGCCTGATCGGGCTGATGCTGGTCAAACAACGCCAGTACCTGGCTCTGTACCTTGCTGTAGTCATCCAGAACAGACAGGAACTCATCAAACTGGCTCCGGTCATCCTGCTCATCAATGGTTTTCTGATACTCCTGCACCAGCGATTTCAGGTTCTGAGCGTTATCGAGAAACGCAGCTCGGTCCATCTGCAGCTCAGGCCGAATTTCCCGCACCAGCAAGAAGCTTTCGGTCCAGGCACCACGAATCATGGTGCTGTAATACATGCCCGGCACAGAGTTGCTGCTGACCGTCTCGACCCGATCATTGATCGCCAGCATGCGGCTATAAGAAATGACCACCATCAGCACCATGATGGCCGCGACAACAAGGAAGCTGGCCAGAATACGTTTACGCAGAGTCCAATTCTTCACAGCAGGGATTCCGTCGGGCAGGGAAAAGAAGCATCTGCCGGGGCCATCTGGACCTCACCGGCAAAACAATGTGACAAGAATAGACGCGGCAGGACAAAACGCTCAACCGCTTTGCGCATTGCGGAACAGGATGACAGCGGAAAGGTTACTTCAGGTACGGTACAACAGACTCACCAGCAGCAGGACCAATAAAATGGCACTGGTCACCTGCCAGAAGCGCAGCGGATGACGCTCAATCAGCGGCGCGCGGAATGTACTGGCTTCCAGTGCGCGGTTAGGGACGCTGAAATCCTGCAGAAATTCAGACAAGGCCGCATAACGGCTGGCCGGGTTGGGCTGCAGCGCCTTGCGCAGACAGGCATCCACCCAGGTTGGCAGATCAGCCCGATAGCGCCCCAGCGGAATATAGTGCCAGTCGGCGTAGCTGCGGCTTTTCAGCAACTGTTCGCGACTGCGTGAGGGATAGGGCAACTGGCCGGTGAGCATTTCATAGACCACCACCGCCAGTGAAAACAGATCGGCACGAAAGCTGGCTGGCTGACCAAACAGATACTCCGGCGCCACGTAGTCCACCGATCCCTGCGGCACAGCCTCCGCCTGCGGGGGTGCCACTTCCTGCAGGCCGGTGACAACCACGGTGCCCAGATCAATCACCTTGAGGACGCCGCTGCTGGTCAGCATCAGGTTCTCCGGCTTCAGATCACAGTGCACCATGTCCAGTCGCTGGAATGCGCGTAACGCCGTCACCATCTGCCTCAGCAACGCACGCACGGTCGCCAGTGACGGCTGCGGATGATCATCAATCCACTGCCGCAGCGTCTGGCCAATGATCAGCTCGGCCAGATAATACATCCCGGTACGCGGCTGGGGGTTGGCAGCCATGGCCAGCACCTGTTCATGCCGGAACTGGCGGCCGATCCACTCTTCGCGGGCAAAGCCCTGCAGATAGGCAAAGTCATCGGCGAAGTGGCGGGACGGCACCTTCATTGCCCATTGTTGCCCGTCACGCTCATCTTCCACCCGGTAGAGATGGGAGCGCTGACTGGCGTGCAGCACTTCCAGCACCCGATAGCCATCCAGTTTATGCCCGGCCTGTAACGCCGGTGGCACCGGCAGACTGGCCAGCTGACGCTCGGCTTCCTCGCTGTCGGCGTGTGGCAGCTGCTCGACCTGCAGTAACAGGCAGCTGAGGTTATCATCGCTGCCGGCCTGCAGCGCGCGCTCTGCCAGTCGTTGAGCCAGTGGTTCAAGATCACGGCTACCCGCTTCATTCAGGGTAAGCGGCCAGTCCGATGCAGGCAGAAAAGCATGGACGCCATCAGTCGTCAGTACGAAGCCATCGCCCTCCTCCACCGTCAGACGGTGGTAATCCACCTGCAGGTGAGGATCACCGCCCATGGCCCGGTTGAGCACATCGCGCTCCTGCTGGCGCTGCAGATGATCGCGGGTCAGACACTCCAGCTGACCGCCTCGCCAGAGGTAGATGCGACTGTCGCCGATGTGGAATACATGGGCCGTCTGCGACCTGATCACCAGCAGTGACAAGGTGGTGAGCATGCTCTGCCCCTGCAGCCCTTGCTGGTACAGCCAGCTGTTGAGCCCTTCCAGCACCCGCACCACCGACTTCTTCACGCCCCAGGCTTCGGGGGTACTGAAATAATCATTGAGAAAGCTGGTCACGCAGGTCTGACTGGCCTGCGCGGCGCGGGCACTGCTGCTGACACCGTCACAGATCAGCGCGGCCATGCCTTTACCCAGCTCGGCACGGGTCTGCGGCATACGCAGGGCAAAGGCATCCTGATTCTCGGCTTTGAGCCCGGCGCTGGAATAGCCTCCGCAACGGACCTGCAAGGGCAACATCGCGGCAGCAGGCAGGACGCTGGCAACACTCATCACGGCACTCCTTTCGCAGCGCACTCAGCTGACGCGAATCAGCTGCACGGCACCGTCTTCACCCACTTCGGCAATCTCGCCACGGGGTTCTTCCATCAGCAGCAGCACGGCAAAGCCCAGCAAGGCCGTGGCAGCAATCACGGAGAAGAACACCTGATAGCTGGTGACCGACAGAATGGTCAGATAGAACACCGAACCCACATTGCCGTAGGCGCCAGTCATCCCGGCAATCTGCCCGGTCAGGCGACGTTTGATCAGCGGCACCACGGCAAACACCGCCCCCTCGCCCGCCTGCACAAAGAATGAACAGGCCATGGCGGCAATCACCGCCACCACCAGCGGCCAGCTGCTGTTGATCATGGCCATCAGGAAATACCCCAGCGCCAGACCCAGCGTGAGCACCAGCAGGATAATCTTGCGGCCAAAACGGTCACTCAGCCAGCCGCCGCCGGGGCGCGACATCAGATTCATGAAGGCGTAGGCAGAGGCCACCAGCCCGGCCTTGACCGGATCAAGGCCGAAAGTCTCCGAGAAGAACAGCGGCAACATCGACACCACCGCCAGCTCGGAACCAAAGGTGGCAAAGTACAGCACGTTGAGCACCGCCACCTGCCTGAATTTATAGCGATGCAGCGCTGGCACCGGGGCCTTGAACAGATGTCCGTTGACCTGCCAGACCTTCCAGGCATCGAACAGATAGATCGCGGCCAGCAGCACATAGATGATCAGCGCCGCCCGTTCACTCAGCAGGTTGACCCCCTGCGGTGACAGCTTCCAGGTCAGCAGGGCCAGAGCGGCATACATCGGCAGTTTCATGATCAGCAGCAGATAGAGATCGCCCACACTGGTCACTTCCATGGCGGCGATTTGTTTCGGACGGAAATAGGTTGAGCCCTTGGGCGTATCGGTGACATGCAGATACCAAACCACGCTGAACAGCAGACACAGGGCGCCGCTGATACCAATCGCATAACGCCAGCCATCGGCACCACCGAACAGCAGCGCCAGCGTCGGCAGCACCATGGCCGCCGCGGCAGAACCAAAGTTGCCCCAGCCACCGTAAATGCCTTCGGCGGTGCCCAGCTCATGGGCAGGAAACCACTCACTGACCATACGGATACCAATAACGAAACCCGCCCCGATAAAGCCCAGCAGGAAACGACCGAGGGCCGCCTGAGCAAAGTTATCGGCCAGGGCAAACATGAAACAGGGAATACTGGAGGCCGCCAGCAGCAGGGCATAACTCAGACGCGGGCCATACTTGTCAGTCAGCATGCCGATAATGACCCGGGCGGGAATGGTCAGTGCCACGTTGAGAATCAGCAGGGTTTTCACCTCGGCCTTGCTCAGGCCCAGGCTGGAGGCAATGGCTTCCAGTAACGGCGCATGGTTGAACCACACCACAAAAGTCAGAAAGAAGGCGATCCAACTCAGGTGCAGGATTTTCATCTTGCCGCTGAAGGAGGTCAGATTGAAACGTTCAATCTTGTCCATGCTGCTGTCCTCATCGCAAATCAGCTATATCAATGTCGCCAGCAGATAGCGCCCAACAAAAAAGGCGTTCACTCCCGGCCGGAAATTCCGGTAGGAGAGAACGCCTTTGTTGTCCTGCCAGCAGCACAGGTAAGCGGACCTTGCCGTTACCGCCGCTGCTGACAGCCTGTATCTGCCTGTAGAAGAGCACCTAAGCAAGACCCAGGCCAGATCAGAAAAACAGAACTATTTCATGTGGTTAAGGGAAATATCGGCACTCAGCCCGGATCAGCGTGGGCCACGATGAAGCACGGCACCCGCAAGAGTGCAGCCAGAGCGCCCTGAAAAGGGTCAGTCAGCCTGTCTCACTTAGAGTCCTGCGTAATACCGTTCTGTTGCTGCCAGCGCTCCATAAACAGCGTCAGCACAAGAGGCTTGGCATAACGATAGCCTTGTCCCAGCGGGCACTGCTCCGCCACCAGAAACGCCGCCTGCTCATCGGTTTCAATACCCTCTGCCACCACCTGCAGCCCCATGCTGCGGCCCATGGCCAGAATGCCGCGAATGATACTTTCAGCCGCTTCCGACTCGCCGATGGCCCGCACGAAGGAGGTATCGATCTTCACCACCTGCACCGGCCAGTCCTTCAGCAGGGACAGTGACGAGTAGCCAGTGCCGAAGTCATCCAGCGCCAGACCGATGCCCAGCATACGGAACTGGCGAATATTCTCGCGCACCTGCTCGGTAGCCGACATCAGCGCCGTTTCGGTGATTTCCATTTCCAGCCGCCTGGGATCAATACCATAGTGCACCACCAGCTCGTGGACCCGCTCGGCCACGGCCTGACGTTCCAGCTGCGCCGCCGACAGGTTGATAGACAGGCGTGGCAGATGAATCCCGGCCTGATCCAACTCCTGCAAATGCCGCAGGCTCTGTTCCAGAATCCAGTCGCCTAGCAGCAGAATCAGATCGCTACCTTCAGCCAGCGGCACAAACTCATCCGGCCCGGCCTGATCCCAGCGCACCAGCACTTCAGCACCGACAATCTGCTCGGTCTGCAGATCCACCTGCGGCTGTAAGGTCAGCCACAGCCCCTTGCTGTCATGATCCAGCGCCGAGCGCAGCGCCAGCTCCAGCATGTTCCGCCGTCTGACCCGCTGGCTGAGGCTGATATCAAAGAAGGCATAGCCACTCTTGTTTTCCTTGGCGGCATACATGGCCAGCTCGGCTGCCTGTACCAGAGGCGCACTGAGCATACCCGGCTCACGGAAGGTCAGCCCCAGGCTGGCGCTGATGCTGATACGCTGACGCTCCCAGAAATAAGGTTCCTGAATGACCTGCAGAATTTGCGTAGCCATCACCGCCAGTTCATTTTCATCGCGGCAGGAATGGACGATAAATGCAAACTCATCCCCCCCCAGACGGGCCAGCAGATCACCGCTGGGCAGGATGGCACGGAAGCGGTTGGCCAGGGTGATCAGCAGTGCATCACCGGCGGGATGGCCGAGGGTGTCGTTAAGCTCCTTGAAGCGGTCCAGATCCAGATAGATCAGTGACAGCGGCGCGGTCTCTTCATGAATCTGTTGCTCCAGCAGCTCCATAAACCACAAGCGGTTAGGCAGGCGGGTCAGGGTGTCATGGCGTGACAGGTACAGCGCACGTTGTTCGGCGCGTTTTTGCTCGGTGATGTTCTCATGAATCGCCACGTAGTACTGCGGCTGCTGACTCTTGTCGAGCAGCGGCGTGACGGTCTGATTAACGGTGATCAGCTTGCCTTCCCGGGTGCGGTTGATCACCTCGCCCTGCCAGACCTGCCCGCTGTTGATGGTGCGCCAGAAGCGCTCGTAGAACGCGCTACTCTGCTTGCCGGAGTTAAGAATCGAGGGTTGTTGCTGTAGAGCATCTTCACGCCGGTAGCCGGTCAGCTGTTCAAAGGCTTTGTTCACCCAGATGATGCGGCCGCTGGTATCGGTGATGAATACCGCATTGGCCGCCGAGCGTAAGGCGGCACTGAGCAGGCGGTTACGCTGCTCGCTGCGCATCAGCCAGGTGATATGAAAGGCGGCATACAGCGCCAGCAAGCCCAGAATCACCACCACCACAGCCAGCAGCCCCAGCAGGCGGGAGCGCGACTGTCGCCAGTTGCTCCATACCTGATCCGGTGACAGATTCACTTCCAGCACCAGTGGATACTGGGTCGGTGAGCGGTAGGCAAGCACGCCGATATCGGTACGTCCCAGCCAGTGATCCAGCCAGCCGGTGCTCACTTGCCCCGGCAGATCCAGCTCACCGTAAGCATTACGTTCCAGCAGGTTCTGTGAACGGGCCCGCTGCTCCAGCTGCGCGGCAAAATTATCCGGATGAAAAGGCACCGTCATCAGCAGCTCGCCACGGTAGGAGTACAGCGAAACATCGCCCCCCTGACTGGTCTGTACCCCGGCAAAAACGTCTTCAAAAAACTCCGTGGCCAGTGCGCCATAAATATAGTAGTCGTGGCCATGGTTGCTTCTCAGCAAGGCACAAACAGGGATGTACCACGAGGCTGACGTCGTCTTGTCTCCCGGCCAGCGCCCACGTTGCGGTGATCCAAGGCGCAGGCTGCCCGCCATCATCGGGTGGCCGTTGATGGTATGCGCACAGCTCTCCAGCAGCGCCGGTGAAACCTCAACGCCCAGCTGTTCGGGCGCACTGTGCAACACCTGAAGGTCAACATCGAACAGGCTCAGGGAGCGCAATGCCGGCAATTGCTGCAGCACGTCAGCCATACGCTCCTGCAAGGCTTGCTCTGAAGGATGCTCATCGGCCTCTTCTGCAAGCAATGTGGCATACCAGCGCACTTGCTCCAGCGTACGGGTGACCGCATCAGTAGTGAGCGAGGCCGACTGCGAGGCATATTGCCTGGCAGACTCCAGCGTCTGCTGACGCCCCTGCAGAAAGGCAGCGCCACTGACCACCACCAGGGCAATCAGCATACAGGCGACAAAGCCCCCCAGTACCAGCCACTGCCTGAGCATGGCGGGGCCTTTCAAGATGGGTGTAGTGCTACGTTCTTCAATCGCTGACATATATCAATACTGACTAAACTCTGATTCCTAGAATAATGGCCGTCGGTGGGCAGTCCCACAGCATCAACGGACACAAGGAAGCGACATGAACATGGCACTCGCTCACAGCAAACAACTCTGCACTCTGCTCTTAAGCTCAGCCCTGGGACTGGCCGCCACATT
The DNA here is from genome assembly GCF_003194385.1 of Pokkaliibacter plantistimulans. Classification (GTDB taxonomy): domain Bacteria; phylum Pseudomonadota; class Gammaproteobacteria; order Pseudomonadales; family Balneatricaceae; genus Pokkaliibacter; species Pokkaliibacter plantistimulans. Next base: position 9,834 of record NZ_LAPT01000115.1, on the reverse strand, counting down.
GCCAGCGTTCAGTATGGCGGACAATCGCCAAAACGACATACTCAACCGTCACGAACTGCGGACGTGCATCTGGCCGCAATATTATTCGATCAGCTATAGCAATCCCAAGACTGGCGAGCTAGAAGGCATTGATATTGATCTGGCGCATGAATTCGCCAGCCGCCTTGGCGTAACAGTACAGTTCGTCCCCAGCAGCCATGCAGAATTCGCCCATGATCTCAGCGAAGACCGCTGCGACATCGCCATGTTTGGCATCGCTATCACCCCCGCCCGTCAGCAGCAGGTGGACTTCAGCCAGCCCTATCTGGCCAGCGCCATGTATGCCGCCGTGCGTAACCGTAACTCACGCATCAGTGTCTGGCAGGATATGGACCAGCCCGGCAATCTGGTGATCGTGCAGCAGGGCACCTTCTTTGAGAATCTGATGAAGCAGCAGTTACAGCAGGCAAAGCTGGTCATCGTCTCCCAGCCGCAGGAACGTGAGGCCTGGCTGAAGGCCGGACGAGGTGATGCCTTTCTGACGGACTTCCCCTATGGCAAACGACTGATCAGGGAGAATGACTGGATCAGCCTGCTGCGCGCTCCCGATGACAGCCCGCGCTTTCAATACGCCTATGCCATCGCCAAAGACCAGCCCAGCTGGCTGGCGGCCATCAACCAGTTCGTCAGCGACATGAAGAGCAGTGGCAAGCTCAGACAACTGGCGGAAAAACATGGTCTGGAGCCCATGCTGATCCCCTGATCAAGCCGTTCTGCGGTCTGCCCTTACCGGCACGGTCATGGGCAGACCGGCATCCCCTCCTCCCCTACTGTTCTGATGCTCTCTCACCGCACCGTTCAACCGCCGCATTTCTTTAACCGGCGGACTAACCGATGCCGTGCTGTCGGTGTCAACTCATCCCTCTTTGCCGCCAGCCGCCTGCCGGGTCGTGACATCCCGGTGTCAGGGGCTAAGCTGTTGGTTAAAGCATATAAGGTTAAGTTGCTCAGTGTTTATCTTCCGGCCTGCCGACAGGGAATGCAGCCCGTCGGAACCTCGCCGGTGTTGCTATGGAGTCTCTGGGTGTGACCAAACCGCTCCCGCGCTATCAACCCGCTGTCGTTGCGGATAACGAAGCTGCCCGGCTGGCCGCCCTGCAAAGCTACGCCATTCTTGATACCGCCGCCGAGCAGGCTTTTGACGACGTCACCGAGCTGGCGGCACAGATTTGCGGCGTGCCCATTTCCCTGATTTCGCTGGTCGACAAAGACCGGCAATGGTTCAAGAGCTGTCTGGGGCTGGAAGCCAGAGAGACGCCCCGTGATATGGCCTTCTGTGCCCACGCCATTCTCAGTGACGAGTTGTTGATCATTCCCGATGCGAAGGATGACGACCGCTTCGCCGATAATCCGCTGGTGATCGGTCCTCCCCATATCCGCTTCTATGCCGGCGCCCCGCTGATCACCCCCGGTGGCTTGCGTATTGGCACCCTGTGCGTCATTGACCAGCACCCACGGGACCTCAACCCTGCCCAGTGCAGCGCCCTTAAGCGACTCGCACGGCAGGTCATTAACAAGCTGGAGCTGCTGCAAAAGCTCAAACGTGAGCAGGCACTGGAAGCGATGGCCCGCCATCAGACCAGCACAGCCCTGCGCCACCAGCGGGCGTTGCGTGCGCTGAACGATATCGCCGGGCTGCCCGGTAACGACCGCCTCGCCAGCCTGCGTTATGCGCTGGCACTGGGCAGCGATTACTTCCAGCTGCCCTATGCCATCATCAGCCGTATCGTAGAAGACGATTACGAAGTGCTGCTGCAATATTCACCACCCGACACCCTGCAGGATCATCAGCATTTCTCGCTGGGCATCACCTACTGTCAGCTGGTCACCGAACGCGGCGGCACCATCGCCATCCACCATATGCGCGACTCGGTCCATGCCAGACACCCGTGCTACACCCACTTCAAGCTGGAGACCTATATCGGCACGCCAATCATGGTGGATGGCGGGATCTACGGCACCCTCAACTTTTCCTCACCCGAACCGCGCCAGGAGCCGTTCGATGAGGCTGAGCTGGAGTTTCTGCGGCTGTTTGCCCGCTGGGTAGGCACCATGCTGGAGCAGCACCTGCATGATCAGCAACAACGCTCAGCACTGCAGCGACTGCAGAAGATTGCTGCCCATGTGCCCGGCATGGTGTTCCAGTATCGTCGGCGGGCAGATGGCAGTCGCCACTTTCCCTACATCAGTGAGGGCGTGAGGGATATCTACGGTTTGTCACCGAAGGAGCTGAATGAGGATGCCAGCGCGGTCTTCGGGCTGATTCATGAGGATGATGTCGAAGAGACGATGAACAGCATCCAGCAGTCCGCCGACACCTTGCAGCCCTGGCATCATCAGTATCGCGCCCATCACCCCCAGAAAGGCCTGATCTGGCTCGATGGCAATGCCACCCCTGAACGGCTGGAGGACGGCTCCATACTCTGGCACGGCTTTATTACCGATATCACTGAGCGCCGTCACCAGCAGGAAGAAATCAGTCGCTCCCGTGCCTACCTGCAGGCCATTCTCGACTCCTCCACCGGAGTGGCCATGATCGCTACCGATCCGCTGGGTACCATCAGTTTCTTCAATACCGGTGCCGAACGCCTGCTCGGTTACAGCGCAGAAGAACTGGTGGGAAAGACCAGCCCTGCCATCTTTCATGTACAGGCAGAAATGGAGGCACACGGCCGCTATCTGAGCAAGCTGTATGGCTACCCCATCAGCGGCTTTGAGGTGTTTGTCACCCAAGCCCAGACCGAAGGTAGCGAAACCCGGCAATGGACCTATATCTGCAAGAACGGTGAAGCACGCCAGGTCAGGCTGACCACCACCCGCATTCAGGACAGCGAAGGCAATATCCAGGGCTTCCTCGGTGTCGCCATCGACATGACCCAACTGATCAAGACCAGTGAAGCCCTGCAGGAAAGTGAAAACCGCTATCGCGGCATGCTGCAGAACCTGCCGGGCATGGTCTATCGCCGCCATGCCGACCCCTGGCAGCCTTTCAGCTATTGCAGCGATGCCTTCAGTGACCTGACCGGCTATGCGCTGGCCCAGCTAAGCGCGCAAACACCTGCCAGCCTGATTCACCCTGCCGACCAGCAACGCGTGCAGGCACAGATTGAAGAGGCGATTTCCCGCCAGCTGGCCTACGACATCAGCTATCAGCTGCTGCATGCCGATGGCCGTCTGATCTGGGTACAGGACCGTGGCCGGGCTGAGTATGACGAGCACGGCCAGTTACGCTGGCTGGATGGTTTTCTGCAGGACATCAGCGAACGCAGAAAAGTAGAACTGATGAAGAGTGAGTTTGTCTCCATCATCAGCCACGAACTGCGCACCCCGCTAACCTCCATCTATGGCGCGCTGGATCTGATTCATGGTCAGGCCGTCGGGCAGGCACCCGCGGCCATGAGCTCCATGCTGGATGTGGCCTGGGACAACAGCCAGCGCCTGTGCCAGCTGGTGGATGACCTGCTGGACATGGACAAGATCGTCGCTGGCAAGCTCTCCATTCACCCCCGTCGCCAGCCACTGCCACCGATCATTACCGAAGCCTGCCGCAGCAGCAGCGGTTATGCCAGCAAATATCAGGTGCACTTTCATATCGGGCCACTGGCCGATGTGGAGGTCATGGTGGACTCAGTGCGCCTGCATCAGGTACTGCTGAACCTGCTGTCCAACGCCGCCAAGTTTTCGCATCAGGGCGGGCGGGTAGATATAGGCACGGAGTGGCAGGATGGGCAGGTAAAAGTCTGGGTGCAGGATCAGGGTTGTGGAATTCCTGCTGTATTCCAGACACGGCTGTTCCAGAAGTTCAGTCAGGTTGATGCGTCTTCGACACGGCGTGCAGGCGGCACAGGGCTTGGTCTGGCCATTTCCCGTGAGCTGGTGGAACAGATGGGCGGACAAATCGGCTTTGATTCGGAGGAAGGCCAGGGGTCGACCTTCTGGTTTGTACTGCCGATACTGAGCAGCACCGGGGAGAGCGTGGCATCATGAATCATCAGGCCTCTCCCGCGTTTCAGCCGATACTGAACCCGCCAAGGGCCAGACTCCCCTGGTACAGTGGCGGCTGGCAGGCACTGCTGGTACTGATCCTGATGCTGACCGTCAGTGAATTCATCCTGCATCAGCAGCGTCAGCAATTTGACAACGAACAGCGGCAGGAATTACTGGTCAGTCTGGGGCAACTGCGCACCCTGATTGATACCGAACTCAACAGCAACCTCTATCTGGCTTCCGGGCTGGTGTCTTATCTGCGCGCCCAGAACGGTCAGTACGACCACGATACGCTGGAACCCTGGATCAAGGGTCTGCTGGAGCAGGGCAAATATATCCGTAATATCGGTATCGCCCCGGATAACCGCATCAGCTACGTTTATCCGCTCAAGGGCAATGAGCAGGCTATTGGCCTGTTCTACCCCAACCTCGCCAGCCAGTGGCCGAGTGTGGCGCGGGCAATCCGCCAGCGGCGTCCCATCCTGGCAGGCCCCGTGAACTTGCGCCAGGGCGGCCAGGGCCTGATCTTCCGTGCCCCGGTATTTCTTGCTGACGGCAGTTACTGGGGCATCGTCAGTACCGTACTCAACGCCGATGCCGTGCAGGAGTCACTGCGCCAGACTGCGACCCAGCTGCACATCAGCTATGCCCTGCGCAATCTGGATGAAGATGAGCATCCGCAGCTGAGCAACAGCACAGAACTGCTGGACAGCGAAGCGGTCAGCAACGACATCGTCGCAGCCGGAACGCGCTGGCGCCTGCTGGTGGCGCCACGCAGTGGAACGGCCATCCTGGATCAGCGCCTTGGCTACGGCCTGGCCATTGCCGTCTCGCTGCTGACCGCCATGCTACTGCTTAACCTGTGTCGCGCCTATCGCCGTCAGACCCTGATTCTGCAGGCTCTGGCGGAGAGCCAGCAACGCTTCGCCGGGGCCTTTGAGACGGCGCCACAGGGCATGGCCCTGCTCAGCCCTCAGGGCCTGCTGATGGAGTGCAACACTACCCTGTGCCAGTTGCTGGGACAAAGTGCCAGCAGCCTCGGTGGCCAGTCGCTGCTGGAGCTGACTCATCCGCTGGATCAGCCCGTCAGCAAACAGATGCTGCATGCCCTGCGCAAAGGCCAGCAGCAGAACTATCAGCAGGAAAAACGCTACCGGCGTGCCGATGGCGACTGGATTGATGTCTGGGAAAGTGCCGCACTGGTCAACAGTGCCAGTGGTGCTGACTATCTGATCCTGCAGATTCAGGACCTGACGGAGTTCAAGCGCATGGAGCGCATCAAAAGTGACTTTATCGCCACCATCAGCCACGAACTGCGCACCCCGCTGACAGCGGTCGTCGGCGCCCTTGATCTGGTACGTGCCGGTGTCGTCGGTGATAACCCGGCGCAACTGACCGCCATGCTCGATATCGCCCACGACAACAGCCAGCGCCTGACCCTGCTGATTGATGACCTGCTGGATATGGACAAGCTGCGGCGTGGTCAGATGCGTTTTGAGCTGCGTCCGCAACGCCTGCAACCGCTGCTGGAAAATGCCATTACCCTCAATCAGTCGCTGCTGAAAGAGTTTCCGGTGCAGTTCCAGCTGCTCAATCACACTGACGTTGAGGTGGAAGTGGACAGCCAGCGCCTGCTGCAAGTGATCAGCAACTACCTGTCCAACGCCGCCAAGTTCTCGCCGGCACAGGGTGTCATTGAGATCGAGTCGGAGACTTACCCGCACCGGGTCAGAGTCAAGGTGCGTGATTTTGGTCCTGGCGTACCGGCCAGTTTCCACGCTCATATTTTCCAGCAGTTCAGTCAGGCCGACTCATCCAGCCGCCGTCAGCAGGGCGGCACTGGCCTCGGGCTGGCCATCTGCAAGGAGCTGATCCGCCATATGGGCGGCGAAGTCGGCTTTGACTCCATTGAAGGGCTTGGCGCCTGCTTCTGGTTCGAGCTGCCTATTCTGGCCAGAAATGAACCTAAGACGCCCCAACAGCATCAGGGCGCAGCGGCTTAGTGATGGAGTGTGCCGTCAGGTCAGCAACCGCTAAATTACCGGTAGCAACATAACTCCGGGCCGCCTATTCTTGGGAGGTTTACTTATCTGGATCAGGCGTAGGCCCGGCCAGATGGTTTGCCGCACTGATACCGCAAACGACTCTGGCCAGAGCGCGCTGCGAGAGCGATAACTGTTTAATGTCTAAGGCACATAACCATGGGTGAGCTAAAACGCATCATGCATGTCGAAGATGATCCTTCCATTCAGGCGGTAGCCCGGGTGGCGCTGGAAGTCGTCGGCGGTTTTGAGGTGCTGACCTGTACCTCCGGCCAGGAAGCGCTGGACAAGGTACAGGCCTTCGCCCCTGACTTTATCCTGCTCGATGTCATGATGCCCGGTATCGATGGCGCGGAAACCCTTGAGCGCCTGCGTAAACTGGTGGATCTGACCGATATTCCGGTGGCCTTTATGACCGCCAAGGTGCAGCCTGAAGAAGTCGCCTACTACCATAGCCTGGGCGCCAGTGACGTGATCATCAAGCCGTTTAGCCCCATGCAACTGGCCAGTCAGGTCAGGAATATCTGGAGCAAGCACCATGATCGATGAACGCGGCGCCGAGCTGCAGCAGCAACTGCAACTTCTGGTCGAGCAGTTTATCGCCCATCTGCGCAATGAAATCCCAGCTCTGCAACACCTTGCCGCCAGCCTGCCCGGCGCAGGCGCCAGCACCCGCGAAGCACTGGCCGATCTGCGCCAGCGTCTGCACCGGCTGGCCGGCAGCGCGGGGACTTACGGCTTTGAGCAGCTGGGGCAGGATTGCCGCAGTCTGGAGCAGCAGACCGATCAGCTGCTGACCCTCGACAGCCTTGAGCAAGGCTATTTGCAACAACTGGCGCAGGCTATGCACGCCCTCAGCGTACCGCAACCGACAGCGCCGCAGTCCCTGACCTCCTTGCTGACACCTGAGCCGGTCCCGGAGCAACAGGAAGACACGCTGCTGTATATTCTCGAATCCGAACAGGAAATGGCCGACAGCCTGCAGAACACCCTGACCAATTTCGGTTATCGGGTGCAGCTGTTCGCCGATGAGGAGCGGCTGCATCAAGCCTGTCTCCTGCAGCGTCCCCATGCCCTGATTGTCGACTTTGATCACCATCCGCAGCTGAACAAGGCGGCGATGCTGAGTAACGGACAGGCCAGTACCAGCGTGCCCCTGTTTGTACTTGCCAGCCAGGATGACTTCACCACCCAGCTCAAGGCTGCCAGTGCTGGCGCCAGTGGTTTTCTCAGCAAACCCGTCAACTTTTCGGCACTGGAGAACAGTCTCGAACGCTACTTCCGCCGTCAGACAGACGAACCCTATCGGGTGCTGATCATCGATGATGACCGTGAGCTGTCGACCCGCTACGCATTAATACTGCGTGCCGCCGGGATGATGGTGGAAGTGCAGGAGAATCCGGCGGAGATTTACCCTACCCTGATGCGCTTTCACCCGGAAATCATTCTGCTCGACGTCAATATGCCGGAGTGCCCCGGCCCCTATCTGGCGCAGATTATCCGCTTCCATGATGAGTTGCTGCAGATTGCCATCGTCTATGTGTCCGGTGTGGTGGATGCACACCGGCAGATGGATGCGTTGCTGCGGGCCGGAGATGACTTCATTACCAAACCGGTGGGTGATCAGACGCTGATTACTACCGTCTTCGCCCGGGTACGCCGCGCCCGCACCCTGGCCAATTCTCTGTCGCGAGACAGCCTGACCGGGCTGATCACTCACGCCAACATCAAGGAGCAGGTCGTCCTTGAGACAGAGCGCGCACGGCGTTTCAACAAGGTGACCAGTGTGGTCATGCTGGATATTGACCATTTCAAACGGGTCAATGACACCTATGGCCACCTGACCGGGGATAACGTTATCTGTACTCTGGCCAACATGCTGCGCCAACGTCTGCGTAAGATTGACAGTATTGGCCGTTACGGGGGTGAGGAGTTCGCTCTGGTGATGCCGCAGAGCACCAGCGAGGATGCCGCCCGGGTTATCGACCAGATTCGCGAGGACTTTGCCAAACTGCAGTTTCAGGCGGGCGAAGAAACCTTCACCGTCACCTTCAGCGCCGGTGTCACAGATACTTCCAGCCCGATCGAGTCGAAACAGGTACTGGAAGTGGCTGACCGCGCCCTGTACGCCGCCAAGACCGCTGGTCGTAATCAGGTCAAGGTGCAGCTGCAGTAAATGCGCACCAGTGTGCAGCAGATCAGCCTTCCCGCCCCATCAGGGTCGTCAGCAATACCGTGACCAGCAACACCGCCAGCCCGAGCAGCTTTTCCACTTTCAGGGACAGGTCAAGTGCGCGGCTGCTGGCGGGCAACGCTGGCACCAGTTGCCAGCGATTGAGCGCGGCCAGCAGCAATAATCCGCTCACCAGCAGCAGCTTGATCAGCACGCTCTGGCCATAAACAGAATCCACCAGCCCCTGCCAGTGGCCACCACTGATGCGCCACAGCATGAAGACTCCGGCCAGCAGCAACACGGCCACCCCATACCCTGCCAGTTCACCAAAGCGTGTCAGTACCGCCGCGGAGCGGTTGCTCTGCGTCAGCCGCAGGTGCTGCCAGAGCGGCAGCAGGCTCCCCATCCAGATCAGTGCCGTCAGGGCATGCAGGGCCACCGCGAACGCCGCAGCACTGCCCTGCGTGGCCATATGACCACTGCTGGCGAATGAAGCGGCCATCAACCCGCCCACGGCAACAGACAGCCAGCGATAAAGGCTGTGACGGGTCAGAAAAACACTGCTCAGCAAGGCCAGCACCGCCGCCAGCAGGCGCAGCCCGGTGGTGGTGCCGTTGCCCGATGACCACAGCATGGCCGCGAGCGGCCAGTCAAACATCCCTGCTACGCCGTTCTCTGCCAGCGCCCCTACCTGAATCAGAAAGGCCAGCAGGGTCATCACCAGTGTGCCGCCACAACCTACCCACAGATAGCGGAGCAGCCATGGCTCCACCTCCGCAGAATAAAGACAGGTGCGCATAAACAGCGCGCCTGCCAGTGCGGCCATCGCGCCATAGCTGCCCAGTTTGCTCAGCAGGGTCAGCACCTCCCACCCTAACAACGTAGCCAGCATCATGGTTTGACGACGAAGCCGAACTCACCGGACATCTTATGCCCATCATGGCCAAGACAAATCCAGCGTACGGTATAGCTGCCCTGTGGTAGTGCTGGCGAAGCTATCTGGTGCTCTGCTTTCGCAACGCGCTCCAGCGGCAGGTTGATCACCTCACCGCTCGCAGGCTGCACGGTGACCTTGGTAAGGGTCACCGCCAGCGGGAACGTCAGGGTGATGTGGCTGGGTGCAGCCGCGAGTACCTGCTGGTCAGCAGGCTCCGTGCTCTGAATCGCCATGTGCGCCAGCACCGGTGACGTCACACCGGCACTCAGCAGGGCCAGTACGAAGAACAGGATATGGGACAGACGCTGCCGTGATGTTGGCTTCCCTGATAATAGTTGCTGCATGGTGGTTATCTCCCTTGTCAGTGGCTTTGTTATGGTCGTTTTCTTCGTCGTTTAGCAGGCTGTTGAAAAACGTTATCGAGGCAGCCGAGACAAGGAAAACACAGGCGAAAAAGCGGAGTTTAGTGAACTAAATGAGCATTTGACTCGCTTTGCTCGCCCCTTTGGGGCCGTGCTAAAGCACGTTCAGCCTTCGGCTGTGAGCCTGTTTTTGACGCGGTATTCGGCAACGCAGATAGATTTTCAACGACCTGTTAAAACGCATCGCTACCGGACTACTCCAGCAACAATAAACCCTCTGGCAGGATGGCCTGA
>NZ_LAPT01000114.1 GCF_003194385.1 Pokkaliibacter plantistimulans | reverse complement strand
GAATGAGATGCAGCGACAGCGTTTCGGTAAGAATGTGCTGCAGGCCTAACAGGCTGTTGAAAAACGTTATCGAGGCAGCCGAGACAAGGAAAAAACAGGCGAAAAAGCGGAGTTTAGTGAACTAAATGAGCATTTTGAGCCTGTTTTTGACGCGGTATTCGGCAACGCAGATAGATTTTCAACGACCTGTTAAAGCATAAGGCTCGAAAACTTAGATAGTACAGGGACGTCAATCTGCGGAGATGCTAGCGGCTCAGGACGTGTTCCTAAAGCTGACTCTGCACTCCCAGCCAGTACTTGACCTTGGCGGCATCGACTGAAGACGCCAGACCACCCTCACTGTAAGCAGAGATCAGTCGACTGATAGCCAGCGGATGATGTTGTTCCGCAGCTTTCTCATACCAGGCACGTGCCTGACTAAGATCCGGGCCCACATGCTGGAACCCTTGCTCCCAGATACGCCCCAGCTGGTACTGCGCTTTACTGTCACCAGCTTCAGCGGCACGCACAATAAAACCTACCCCATCCAGCTTGGCCTGCACATTCACACCGCGAAAGTACAATAGATGACCAATCTGGCTTTGCGCCTGCAAATGCCCTCTCTCGGCGCACCAACGCAGCGCACGCATAGTCCAATGATGGCGTTTCTCCGCATGGGACCACCACGCTGCATGGAACAAGCCGTTCACCAGAGGGTAGAACAGATGGGCCGTAAAACTGGACATGCTCGGTATTCTTTTCCTTGAAACCAGATGGTCCAGAAACTAGCGGCCCGCCAGAAATGAAACAAGAGGACGTATTCAATATCCTTATTAATGCCAAGGTGATGGACGCTTTTTAGGTTTCACATCCATCCCCATCGCTCGGGCAAACTGCGCTCTGATGCGTTGCACACGCTTCTCGCGCTCTTGCACGAATTTGCGCTTTTTGAACTCTTCGTAACTAATCACTTGAGCGACCATGACCTTCCCTCCTTAGGGAACCAACACACGCCATTATGGTGAACTCGATGTGAACGCCTGCGACTACCACCTTGCAGACTACTTGACTGAACTACCGAACCTGACTTTCAGCTCGAACCTTGTTTCCAGTGTAGTATTGTTGTCGGCACTGATCCCTCCTCAATTCACTCAGCAAACTGCCAACTTTACTCCCGAGCCTGACAGCTTCACTGCTGCTTGTGATCACCGCTGCAGCATGCCGACAATTCAGCGGCCTTAATAGCCAGCCAGACCTGCTATACTGCCGCTCCCATCCCGTCACAGCGGGAACCACCTTCTCAGTTAATATCGCCGACCATGCAGAATAACAGTGCACTCCTACCTATTGATGAGGTGATGGAGGACTTGCTTCTCAACCTGTCCATGCATAATCGATGCCTTCTGGTGGCACCTCCCGGTGCTGGCAAGACCACACGCGTCCCTCTTGCCCTGCTGGAGCAGGAGTGGACACAGGGCGGCAAAATTCTGCTACTGGAGCCTCGCCGCGTTGCCGCTCGTCATGCTGCTGGTTTTATGGCCGCCTCTCTTGGTCAGGACGTCGGGGCAGAGGTTGGCTACCGTGTACGACTGGACAGTCGCATCAGTCAACACACGCGGATAGAAGTGGTTACGCAGGGCATCCTGACCCGGATGATTCAGGATGACCCGCTACTGGAAGGCATCAGCGCCATCATCTTTGATGAATTTCATGAACGCGCGCTCGATGCTGACCTTGGGCTGGCACTGGCGCTCGATATCCAGAACAACCTGCGCGAAGATCTGCGTATTTTACTGATGTCTGCCACGCTGGAATGCGGTCCCTTGCTGGAGTTACTCGGCACATCAACGCCTGTGATACATAGTGCTGGCAGGCAGTATCCGGTCACCACTGAGTATCATCCGCCAGCCAGCGCTCAGGTGTCGCTGGAAAGCCACCTGGCCTCACTTGTCGTCCGCGCCAGCCATCAGCACGACGGCGACATTCTGGTTTTCCTTCCAGGCATTGCCGAGATTCGCCGTCTGGAGAATGAACTGGCCTCACGACAACTGCCTCTGCGGATTCTGTCACTGCACGGCCAGCTCTCTCTGGAACAGCAGCAGAGTGCACTTCGACCCGATCCGGAAGGGTATCGAAAAGTGGTACTCAGCACATCACTTGCCGAGTCCAGCTTGACCATCGACGGCGTCAGGATCGTTATCGATTGCGGCCTGATGCGCGTACCGCAATTCTACCCACGCACGGGCATGACTCGCCTGGAAACCAAACGTGTCTCACAGGCCAGTGCCGATCAGCGCCGCGGCCGAGCTGGCCGACAAGGCCCCGGTCTGTGCTTGCGCGCCTGGGCTGAGCATCAGCCATTACAGGCTTTCACTGAGCCTGAAATGCTGCAGGCAGACTTGTCACCCCTGGCACTTGAGCTGGCGCTGTGGGGTATTCAGGACAGTAATGCGCTGCCCTGGCTCACCCCTCCCCCCACGGCAACCTTAGCGCAGGCCCGGCAGCTTCTGTCAGATCTGGGCGCCCTGAAGCCAGACTGCCAGCCCACCGCACTTGGCAAATCGCTGGCTGCACTGGGATGCCACCCCCGACTGGCGGTGATGATTTTAAAGGCAGCAGTGCTGGGCAAAGCCGAACAGATGGCAGCAGTCTGGCTGGCCGCCATGCTGCAGGAGCGCGACTCTCTGGATGCCAGCAGTGATCTGGGAGAGCGCCTTGAACAGCTTCTCAGTCAGCGTCGCGGCCCTCTGTATCGTCGGCTTGAAGCCCAGAGTCGCAGCTGGTGCAGAGGATTGCGACTACCTACTGAACAAACGCCCCGACTGGATTGCTTAGGACTGCTGCTGACCTATGCCTATCCTGATCGTGTTGCCCAGCGACGCGGTACAGGCCAGTTCCAGCTGGTCAGCGGCCAGCAGGCGTGGCTAGCTGAGCACGATAGTCTCGCGCATCAGGACTGGCTGGTAGTGGCAGATCTGGACGGCAAGATCAGGCAGGCACGCATATTCAAGGCTGTCACCATCAGTCTGGGCGAATTACAGCTGCGCTTCCCTGAAGCATTCGACTGGCAACAACGTGCCCAATGGAATGATGAGACTGAGCGACTGGAAGCCTTCCAGGAGCAACGACTGGGCAACCTGATCCTGGCCCGCAAGCCCGCGAACTCACTGGCAGATGAACTGAAAGTGCCAGCGCTGCTGGAAGCCATCCGCCAGCGCGGATTATCTGGCTTGCAACTGGATGACAACGCCAGCCAGCTACTGGCTCGATTAGGCCATTTGCGCTCGAAACATTCGCATTGGCCCGGGACTCAACACGTCATTCCCGATATGAGTGAAGAAGCACTGCTGGCCAATCTGGATAACTGGCTGGCCCCCTACCTGCAAGGTATGAACAGTCTCAGTGAAGTCAGGAAGATCAATGTGTACGAGGCTTTGCTGAATCAGCTGGACTGGCCCCAGCGGCAAATGCTGGACACTTTGCTGCCCACCAGTCTGACGGTCCCCAGTGGTTCGCAAGTCAGTATCGACTACATCGCGGAAATACCGGTACTGGCCGTCCGGCTACAGGAAATGTTTGGTCAGCTGGACACCCCGGCGGTGCTGCAAGGTACATTGCCACTGCTGATTCACTTGCTGTCACCTGCCCGTCGCCCTATCCAGATTACCCGCGACATGCGCAACTTCTGGCAGTCTACCTACCATGAGGTACGTAAGGACCTGAAAGGACGCTACCCCAAGCACTACTGGCCGGAAGACCCCTTTTCTGCCGAAGCTATCCGTGGCGTTCGCCCACGTTAACTCGCCAGCCTGACAGGCTGCTGAACATCTCTCTGAGGCTGCCCCCATAACAACAAAGCCGCTGGCGAAAACGCCAGCGGCTTTGTCATGAAGCCCGCGAGTATGCTGAAGCGAGCGCGTTGCTGCTTGTGCTGCGAGGTTACTTGGTCACCATCGGACGAGAAGCATCCTTACACCACTCACTCCACGAGCCGGGGTACAGGCGGCTGCCAGTCAGGCCCGCATGTTCCATGGCTAGCAGGTTGTGGCAGGCAGTCACGCCCGAGCCGCAGTAATGCACCACTTCTTTGGGCGTCGCCTCGCCCAACAAGGCTTGCCATTCGCCACGTAACTGGTTGAAAGACTTGAAACGCCCGTCCGGCTGCAGATTCTGCTGCAGCGGCCGGTTCATTGCGCCGGGAATATGCCCGGCAACGGGGTCCAGCGGCTCCACTTCACCACGGAAACGTTCGGCAGCCCGGGCATCGACCAGCTGCCAGCGAGGGTCACTCATTTGTGCCAGCAGTTCATCTGCACTACGAGTCTGTACCAACGCCACAGAAGCAGGATAAGCACCACTGTCCACCACCGCAGGCAAGTCGGTCACCAGCTCACCACCTGCCTGGGCCCAGGCGGCCAGACCGCCATCCAGCACCGCGACATCACGATGGCCAACTCGCTTGAGTAACCACCACAACCGTGCCGCCGTTGCACCACCGGTGTCGTCATAGACCACCACCTGCGTATCGGTACTGATCCCCCATTTGCCCAGCGTCTGCAGGAAAGCCTGCTCATCCGGCAAAGGATGCCTGCCCGATGTCGCGGTGACAGGCGAAGACAGGTCTTCATCAAGGTGGGCGTAGCTGGCACCGGGGAGATGCCCAGCCTGATAAGCTCGGCGGCCAGCCTCGGTATCAGCGAGACTGAAGCGGCAGTCAACAATCCGCCACTGTGGCTGGTGCACATTGTCCAGCACGGTAGCAGCATCAATCAGTGTTTCGTATCCCATAGCATTTCTCTCCGATGCTTCCGCTGCAATGCCATTGAACAGGGTGAGGCCACTCAGGCCTGCTGCCACTCTTCGACAATATCAAGTTTCAGGCGCAGCGCCTTCTTGTCTTTTTTCGATGCGATTTCATGCTGATCAAGCAGGTCAGCCGCCAGTGCCGCCAGATCACCGGACCTGGCCTCCAGCAGTTGCTGCAGCTCGGCCTCCGCCTGCTGACGTGCTTCAGCCTCACGCTGACGGGCAATCTCCTGCGCACGTGCCTTACCGGCATCCAGCTTTGCCTGCTCATCGGCAGTCAGCTCTTTGTCGGCCTTCTTACCCTGCTGCCTGTCATCTTGCACCAGACCAGCAGTAAAGCTGTTCAGACCCACTGCCCGACGCACTTCATCCATCAGAGGGGTCGCGTAGGCCCGCGCTTTTTCCGCACCATGGCGCAAAATCTGCTCCAGGTAGCCCTGATCCGCCATCAGGCGCTTATATTCTGCGCGTGGCGCAGTTAGCTGGGCATCAAGGAACTCGAACAACTGCTCTTTCAGCTCACCCCAGCCATCGCCCGCTGCGAAGCGTGCGGCCATGGCATCGCGCTGCTGGCGATCAGCAAACGCACTGTAGATTTCAAATAGTGAGCTGCCTTCAGTATCTTTCGGCTCACCCGGCATGCGGGAGTCCGTCTTGATCTGATAGATCAGTTTGCGCAGTTCATCAGGTTCGACAAACAGCGGGATGGTGTTGTTGTAGCTTTTGCTCATCTTGCGACCATCAAGGCCCGACAAGACTGCTCCTTCTTCGCCCACTACAGCTTCAGGCAGGGTGAACAGCGGCGCATAGGTGTGATTGAAACGCCCGGCAATGTCACGAGCCATTTCAATATGCTGGACCTGATCCTTACCAACCGGTACCTGATTGGCGTTGAACATCAGGATGTCTGCGGCCATCAGCACGGGGTAGCTGAACAGCCCCATCGTGATACCGTCATCCAGATCAGGATTGCCAGCAGCCTGGTTGGCATCCACCGATGCCTTGTAGGCATGGGCACGGTTCATCAGGCCCTTGGCGGTCAGACAGGTCAGAATCCAGGTAAGTTCGGTGATTTCAGGAATATCTGACTGGCGATAGAACGTCGCGACCTGTGGATCCAGCCCCATGGCCAGCCAGGTAGCCGCGATTTCCTGACGTGAACGATATACCCGGGCGGGCTCGTCACACTTGATCAGCGCGTGGAAGTCGGCCAGAAAGTAGAAGCTGCTCACATCAGGATTGCGGCTGGCCTCGATGGCTGGACGAATGGCACCTACGTAGTTACCCAGGTGAGGAGTACCGGTGGTTGTGATACCGGTCAGAACGATGGTTTTCTTACTCATCCCTTGACTCTGTTGCTGTAGCCAGCCTGCCCTCCGAACTGGCATGAAGCACACTTTCAGGGACAGGATCACTGGGGAGGACGGCGCGAATTGCTATATCTACTCTTCCGAATAGGCCGCCATTAAAGGAAAACCCCATACTAATCAACCTTTACACCCAGTGTCACGGCATTCGTTACAGTTCAGGCAAAGAAATGCAAATTGCCATTGAACACCGTTATCTGATGTACAAAACGGCTGCCAGCCATAGTGAAAATTTCTTCCCTGCGGCCCCACCCTTGCCCCCCCCTGTGATCACAAACTGTTTTGCAAACTGTGAGTGTCCTCTTTTTGCAGATATGACAGCTGTATGAAAAACAAGCAATCGTCCTGATAGCAACACGCAAAATCCTCAACTCAGCTGATCTTGAGTTTGCCGCCCCCAACCTTAAAACAAGAAATACCGGATCACGTGAGGCAAACAGCGACCTGAAGGAGGTCATCTTGATGGATACCACCCCACATACCCTGAACACCCTGTTCCAACAACTGGGTTTACCGGATGATTCGGCAAAAATTGACCACTTCATCAGTCATCACAGTCCCTTGCCAGATGAACTTCTCCTCCACCAGGCTCAATGCTGGACCCTGGCACAATCACGCTTCCTACGTGACGCACTGGCAGAAGACTCAGACTGGGCTGAAGTGGTCGACGAGTTGAACGTGATGATGCGCGCCACCCCAACGCATTAGCCATGTTTGCAGTCAGTGCCGGATAACGTGCTAATCCGCCGCACTTGATGATTAAAGAGTTAATAATTTTCTACTGACACAGGTAAACCTATCTTCGAGTTACACATTAGCCTTCAGCCTCCTCTCTCATACCTCTCCCTTTACGGCTGGTTTCCTTGTGGACCAGCCTTTTTTATTATGCAAATCAAATCTATATAGAAGAGTAAGGAAGCGGCACCTGAGCCTCACTCAGGCGCAGACTCGATCCAATCTAGGGATGCCATGAACTACGACCTGATCTATCTGGCGATCATCTGCTCGTCCATCCTGCTTTACCTGATCGCGCTGTTCAGCATGATCTATCAGAAGCGCACGCCAACCAGCATGATGGCCTGGTTACTGGCCATTGTGCTGTTGCCGCATATTGCGGTGCCGCTGTATTTCATTATTGGCGTGCGCAAACGCGCACGCCTGAAGCACAAGTCGATGTTTGAAATGCAGGATATCGAGATCAGCAGCTCACTGAGCAACAACGCGGTCTCCGGCATCCTGCAGGCTAATGGTATTCCCGCCCCGACCAAAGGGAATCGCTACGAGTTCTACACCAGCGGCCAGCGTGCCTTTACCAGCATGCTGAACCACATTCGCGCGGCTCAGCACAGTATCCTGATCAGTACCTATGTTTTCGGCCGCGACCGGACGACCCGTATTCTGCTGCGCGAGCTGACCAACAAGGCGCGGCAGGGCATCGAGGTCAAGTTGCTGCTGGACTCCGTGGGTTCCTATCGCAGTTACTTTTTCCAGAAGCAGTTTGATGAATTACGAGCGGCAGGGGGCATCGTAGTGTTCTTCATGCCCCTGCTGGCTTTTCCATTGCGCAGTTACATCAACTTGCGCAATCACCGTAAGATTTATCTTTTTGACCGCAAGATCGTTCTCAGCGGCGGCATGAATCTTTCAGCTGAATATATGAGCCCTGACGGTATGGGCCCGGATGAACATTTTTTGGAGGGCAGACCGAGCTGCTCGAAACAATGGCAGGACCTGCTGTTTCTGATCGAGGGACCGGCTGTTTTTCACTACTACCAGATCTTTCTTGCGGACTGGAATTACGCTACGGGAGAGAAGAGCAAACCCTCTCCGGAGGAAGTCCCCTCCACCTGCGGCGACACCTATATGCAGGTGGTGCCTTCAGGGCCGGATATTCGCTCCGATGCACTCTATGAGTCGCTGCTCAGCGCCATCTACAGCGCCAGAGAGCGCATCTGGATTGTCACCCCCTACTTCGTCCCCGATGACAGCCTGCTCCGAGCCCTGATCATTGCCCAGCACAAGGGCATCGACGTAAAGCTGATCACACCACGCAACTCCAACCATGCGCTGGCTGATCTGGGGCGCAGCAGCTATATGCGAGAGCTGGAAGATGTCGGTGTACATGTCGCCTTGTATGAAGAGAGTATGCTGCACGCCAAAGCCATCCTGCTGGACAGCAGTGGTGTCATGCTCGGCTCGGTCAACATGGATAATCGCAGCCTGTTCCTCAATTATGAGGTCGCCACCTTTGCCTACTCTCCGGGCATCATTGATGAGGTAGAAAGCTGGATGCTGGGGTTGTTACAGCACTCCAGTCGCAACATGCAGAAAGTGAAGGTGTTTCGTCGCTTCTTTGAAAATCTGATGCGTATCTTCGCTCCGCAGTTATAGAGCGAGCTAACGTCTACTGGCGCTGGAGGCCTCATGTTCAAGCCCAGCATCATCCATCACCGCTGTGGGCGTACGCCACCGCGTGAGATGCTTCAGCAGGATTTCGGGCTGCTTTGTCTGAATACCCATAAGAACAATCAGCGGGCCGCCTTCCAGCGTTTTTTCCGCGCCCAGACCCATCATCTGCCACTCGATATTGTGCTGTTTCAGGAAGCGGCGTTCAGTGGTGAAGACTTCTTTCTGGACCAGTTCTGCTATGAAGCGGCACCCAATCTGCAAGTCAAAGGGCGCTATTATGGCGTGCTCAATGCCAGCGATACCCGCGTACTGGATGCCTCGCCACTGCTGAGCTTTACACAGGAAGTGTTTATCAAGACGCACAAGAGCGCGTTGATCACCTATTACCCACTGCCGGGCGCAACCCACGATGCCAGCACGGATAGCCACAGCCTGTGCGTGGCAAATATTCATGCCATTAACTTCAAGGGATTAAAGGAGTATCAGGCAGAGGTCAGCCTGCTGGCCGAAGCGCTCTGCCATCATCGTGGACCAATGATTGTCGCCGGTGATTTCAATAGCTGGAGCACCCGCAGGGAGCTGACGTTACAGCAGTTTTGCCACGCTCTGGAACTGCGCCCCATTCATTTTCAGCACCCGCATCTGATCAAGCGTTTTATGGGGCACCCGCTTGATCATATCTTCTACCGTGGTCTGTCTCTGCATCATGCCAGCTGCCTGTCGAGCAGCCGCTTTTCCGACCATAACATGCTCTATGCCCAGTTCAGGCTGGATACCCGCCAGCATCTGTTGCACTTCAACTGACGGGTCACCATTCCGGCTACTTGCGGTAGTGACCAACAGCCCAGTTCAACATGGCCTGCAACAGTTGCTGGATGAGTGCCTGAGTCGGCTGGGCCGTGTCCGCTTCAAAACCGAAAGGATAGTCTTCACTCATATAATTGAGCTGCGCCAATTCCAGCTGTACTGCATGCCAGTGCTGCTCAGGTCTGCCAAAGCAACGGGTGATATATCCCCCTTTGAAGCGACCATTCAGCACGTGGCTAAATTGTTGCTGCGCGTCACACGCGGCTACCAGTGCTGACTGCATGTCCGGCGCACAGCTTTCGCCACTGTTGGTACCCAGATTGAAATCCGGCAAACGGCCTTCGAACAACCGGGGAACCTCCGAGCGGATGGAGTGGGCATCAAACAGCAAGGCATAGCCGAATTCATCCCGCAGCCGGCTCAGCTCGCGTTCGATCTGCTGGTGGTAAGGTTTCCAGATCATTTCCAGATAGCGATCATGCTCCTCCTTGCTCGGCGCCAAACCGTCTCTGAACAATGGAGTGCCATCAAAGTTGATATCGGGAAACAACCCCGTGGTGGCAGTCTGATACAACGGCTGATCATCGGCCGGGCGGTTCAGATCGACCACATAGCGCGAATAATTGGCCATTAGCAGGCTGGCGCCCATGGCCTCGGCAAAGTCATACAGCCGGGGCATATGCCAGTCGGTGTCCTGCAGTTTCAGTGCTTCTTCGGTGAGTCCAGCGGCAACGGCGTCAGTCAGCCAGGTGCCGGTGTGAGGCATGCTGATCAGCAGAGGCAGTTTGCCCTGCCTGAACTCAAATGCTTGGTACATGTCGACATTCCTTTCTTATCGGTATCGCTGTTGCTGTCTTGTGCAGGCAGTCACAACACTTTTTCTATCGCCGCCAGTACGTCCGGTCTGCGCAGCAGCTGACTGGCGCGGTCTATCTCGGGCGCTAACCAGCGATCCTGGTGATAGGGCTCAACATGCTGGCGCAACTGCTGCCATGCCTGCTGCGTGCCCACGCCTTTCGCCTCGGGCAGAAATTCAAATGCCTGGGCGGCAAGCAGATACTCAATGGCCAGTATCTGATAAAGATTGTCTACGGCTTCCGCCAGTTTCAAGGCAGCACTGGTCCCCATGCTCAGATGGTCCTCCTGCAATGCAGAGGTGATGTAGTTATCTGTCACGGCGGGCTGCGCCAGTCGCCGGTTGTCTGCCACCAGCGAAGCAGCGACGTACTGGACAATCATCATGCCGGAGTTCACACCACTTTCTGCTACCAGAAACGGCGGCAAGCCACTGACCAGAGGATTGATAAGGCGGTCAATCCGGCGCTCAGCCACTCCACCCAGCTCTGCTACCGCCAGCGCCAGCACATCCGCCGCCATGGCGACAGGCTCACCGTGCGGATTCGCCTGGGATACCACCCGATAGTTATCCGCCGTACCTATGATCAACGGATTATCGGTTGCCGAGTTCAGTTCGACATCGACCTGCCCGGCTGCATGACGCACCTGTTCGCGACAGGCGCCATGAATCTGCGGCATCGAACGGATGCTCAGGGCGTCCTGAGTACGGATCCCCTGACTGGCCTGCAGCACCTCACTGCCCTGCAGCAGGGCACGCAGATGTTCACCGACCTTCACCACGCCGGCGTAAGGCTTCAATGCCAGCACTTCCGGATCAAATGCAGCAAGCTGACCACGCAGCGCTTCAAAACTCATGGCACCGGTAATATCAGCCCAATGCATCTGGGTATGAATATCAGCCAGCGCCAGACAGCTCAGGCCAGTCATACAGGGCGTACCATTGACCAGACTCAAGCCCTCTTTTGCCCCCAGCTCAACGATAGGCAATTCAGCCCGTTGCCATGCCTCCGCCGCTGGCATCAACCGACCTGCATATTCCACCTGACCGACGCCAATCAGTGTCAGGGAGATGTGTGCCATATGGGTCAGATAACCCACCGAACCTTGTGCAGGCACCACCGGCGTGATCTGCTGATTCAGCATTGCCAGCAAGGCTTCAACCACAGCGCGGCTGATACCGGAGTGGCCATGGCTGTAGTTAATGATGGCGGCACATAAAATGGCTCGCACCTGCTCGGATTTGAGAGGACGCCCCACGCCGCAGGCATGACTGAGTAAGGTATTGCGTGATAATGCCGACAGCTGATCAGGCTCCAGCACCACATTGCACAGCGCCCCCAATCCGGTATTGATACCGTAGGCACGCTCCCTTCTGGCAACGATATGCTCGACCACCTGACGTGCCTGAGTGATGCGCCCCCAGGCTTGCTCTGACAATTGCATCAACGCGTTGTCTCGGGCCACTGCCACTACATCCCGCCAGCTGACGGGAGCATCTCCCACTACAATTGTCTGCACTGCCGTTGACGACATTTCGCTGACTGCTCCGTTGAAAAAGCGAAGAAAACGCCGCTGCTCAGCGGTGAGCAGCGGCTACCAGAAAAGGCTTCGATGCCTGCCTGAAACAGTTTCAGGCAGGCACTGCCAGATTATCGGCACTGGCAGGTGCCGCTTCAGACAGACGAGTGACATGACGCTGTACAAAGCGATTGACGTAGTCGTCAGCGGGCTGATGCAGGATTTCATCCGGCGTGCCGACCTGAATCAGGGCGCCATCCTTGAGTATGGCGATACGATTACCGATACGGATGGCCTCATCCAGATCATGGGTAATAAAGACGATGGTTTTGTGCAGGTTCTTCTGCAATTCGAGCAGCTGATCCTGCATATCAGCTCGAATCAGCGGATCCAGTGCGCTGAAGGCTTCATCCATCAGGATAATCTCGGTATCCGCCGCCAGTGCACGTGCCAGGCCCACACGCTGACGCATCCCTCCCGACAGCTGGTCAGGATAGCGGCTCTCGTAACCCTTCAGCCCCACCGTTTCAATCCAGTAACGCGCCTGCTGGTCGCACTTGTCCTTGTCTTCACCCCGGATGCGCAATCCATAGGCCACGTTATCCAATACCGTGCGATGCGGTAGCAGACCGAAACTCTGAAACACCATGCTGATCTTGCTGCGCCGGAAGCTTTCCAGCGCCTTCTTGTCCAGCTGTACCACGTCCTGCCCGTCGACCAGTATTTCGCCACTGCTGGGTTCGATCAGCCGGTTGAAATGACGTACCAGTGTCGACTTGCCCGAGCCGGACAAGCCCATGATGACGAAAATTTCTCCGGCGTTGATCTGCAATGACAGGTTGTTGACGCCAATCGTGCAGCCGGTTTTAGCCAGTACATCACCCTTGCTGCTACCGGAGCGGATCATGGACATGGCTTCGCTGGCACGGTGACCGAATACTTTATAGACGTTGCGTACTTCAATCTTGCTCATGATCCTTCCCTCACAGGTGATGACGTGGCTTGCCATAGGCCTGGGTAATACGGTCAATCACTACAGCGAGAATAACGATGGCCAGCCCCGCTTCCAGCCCTTTGCCGACATCCAGGGTCTGAATACCGATCAGGACGTCCTCACCCAGACCACGGGCGCCGATCATCGAGGCAATCACCACCATCGACAGTGCCATCATGGTCGTCTGGTTCAGACCAGCCATGATGCTGGGCAGAGCGAGCGGAATCTGCACACCAAACAGCTTCTGCCAGCGGTTGGCACCGAAAGACGTCACCGCTTCCATCACCTCTTTGTCTACCTGGCGGATACCAAGGTCAGTCAGGCGAATCAACGGCGGGGCTGCATAGATCACGGTGGCGAGAATCGCTGGCACCTTGCCCAGACCAAACAGCATCAGCACCGGGATCAGATAGACGAAGCTGGGCATGGTCTGCATGATGTCGAGCATCGGCAGCAGCACAGTCCGAAAGCGATCATTGCCCGCCGAAAGAATCCCCAGCGGTATACCCACCGCCACTGATAGCAGGGTGGCAACCATCATCAGGGCCAGGGTCTGCATCAGCTTGTCCCACAGGCCGACGGCGCCGACGAAATACAGCAAGGCCACCACGACCACCACTTGTGTCCAGCGTTTGCTGGCATGCCAGGCCAATGCCCCCGCCAGTATCAGAAAAGCCCACCAGGGGATGGCACGCAGCAATCCCTCAAGGCCAACAATCAAACTCAGAATGGAATCCGAAACATGGCGCAGGGAATCGCCATAACGCATGACCAGCCAGTCAACAAAATTGTTGATGCCATCGGCCATCGAAAAGGTAAGGTTCTTTGGAAACATCGGCGTACTCCCTCGTGCCTGCCGCCATCACGGTGGCGGCTCTGGCAACGATATGCAATCGCAGCAGCTCAGGTGGTGCGGTATCAGCACCACCCGGCTCCTCACATGGTCAAGCTTACTGCACGGCAGCGGTAATCTTGTCCGCCGCTTCAGCACTTACCCACTGCTTCCAGATTTCCGGATGTTCCTTCAGGAACAGCTTGGCAAGTTCGGCACTGCTGAGCTTTTCATCCGTCTGGCGAGCCAGACTTTTGTTCAGCATGTCGATGGGCACATTGACCTTGGACAGCACATCAATCAGTTCAGGCGCTTCACCTTCGAAGGCCTTGGACACACCCACCTGAATCTTGATTTCCTTCACGTCTTCAGGCTTTTCCTGCAACTGCACCAGATCGTACTTGCCGAGCATGGCAGTAGGTGACCAGTAGTAAGACAGGATGGGCTGGCCACGCTTGTAGCTGGAGGCAATGGCAGCATCCAGCGCCGGGCCGGTACCGGGGCGGAAGTTCACGAATTTGTCTTCCAGACTGTATTCCTTGAGCTTCTCGCTGTTTTCCAGCTCACAGGTCCAGCCTGCAGGGCAATTGTAGAAGCGGCCTTTACCGGGTTCTTCGGGGTCAGCAAACAGACTGACATAACGTGACAGGTCGGCAATGCTCTTGAGGTCAGGCGCGCTGGCTTTGATACCGCGCTTGGCATCGCCCTCAACCAGATAACGGGGGACATACCAACCTTCTGTGGCACCCACGATTGGCGCGCCAACACCCACCACCTTGCCTGCTGCTGCGGCCTTGTTCCAGGCATCACTGCGACCGATCCACTCTTCCGCAAATACCTGAATATCATTGTTGGCCAGGGCCTGTTCCATGGTAATGGAGTTACCGGGCAGCGCATCGGTGCTGCAACCGTAGCCCTTCTCCAGCACGGTCTGCATCAGATCCGTCAGGAACATGCCACTTTCCCAGTTGATACCTGCAAACTTTACGGTCTTACCAGAACCACACCAGGTATCAGCACTGGCAGCCTGTGTCATGGTCATGGCACCGGTCATGGCCACCGCCAGACAGCTGGCCTTGAGTACTTTCCGGTTAATCGGTGATGCTTTCATCGTCGTCCTCACAGTAATGGGAAGTTATTGCGGATGACTCAGTCCCTTATCAGCCAGATCTTGTTGTCACGTACTCCGACGTGTTTTCGTGCGACAGCATCTCGTATCTGCAGGCTTACCTTAGCGTCCAAGACATAAGTACCTGTATATACAATTGACTCGATACTAGGTTGATTTTTGTTCGGATGCAATACGGCAATCAGCAAAAACGAACAGAAAAAACGCTCGATTTCAGTGCCTGAAAAATGCGTTTTGCCTGATTAAAAGGCAGTAAAAATGAAATCTGCTGGATACGAGCAAAACGAGGAGCAAGCAGCCCGTCACAACAACGGGCTGGCTAGTCGACAGGTAGAACTGAAAGGATAGAAACGCACCACGATGGCGCAGAGAAAATACAGAACTCAGACAGGCGCAGAACGGAAAACAAGTTTCATTATGCACACCGTACTGGCTGCAGCCGTTATCAGTTTCAACATAGACGGAACGTGACTGGCACTCCGCTCCACCACCAGCGTATCCAGAGGCTGCAATGACCAGGCAGTATCAGCCAGGCTCAGTTCAACACTGCCACTTTGCACAAACACCACCAACACATCGGCCTCAGTGGTCTCCTGCATATACCAGCGCTCCCCCTGGTGCCAGGAGACATCCGCCACCACCTGCCCCTCCGCATAGATCAGATTGAGATCGCGAACCGGCCCGTCAATTAATCGGCAATCAACTTCACTGGCGCCAGAGAACGGCCATGCCTGACCTGTATGCAGCGGCGGCGAGTCTTCACCATCGATGGTCAGAACCATGCCTTCTCCCTGAATCACCGATATCACCCGGCGATAACCGTCAAAGGCAGAAAACGGGCCTGCAGCGCCGATATCAGCTACCGAGATACGCCAGAGGAAACGTCCGCTATCGGCAGGGTCATCACGACGAAAGATTTCTGTCGTAGTACCGCCACCGTTTTTCCAGGGCATGACGGTACAGCTGGCAAGAGGGAGGTAGATGACTTGGCTCATTATGATCTCTGTGAGAAGCACACTCCGGTCGTCACTGGCGGCAGCGACCTGATGCGGGTGGATGGAATATCACGAATCCCCTTGCTTGAAGTGACCTTCCAGACGATGGCGCGTGCCGGGATAGAGCAGGCGTGCAGACGTCACCACCCTTCGCTGCGACCAGGTGCGGCGACGAATCAGCAAACAGGGCTCGGTGGCGCTGATATGCAACAGCTGCTGTTCCCAGGGCGCCGCCAGCACAGCCTCAACCACATGCTCTCCTTCGGTCAGAGGCGCGATCTGACTGAGATAGGTAAACGGAGTCTGCCGGGAGAAGTCCTGCTGCAGGTAGTCCGGGACCAGCTCAGGGTTGACGTAGCGATCTTCAATCTGAATGGCTTCATCGTTGTCGTAATGCACGATTACCGAATGAAACACCGGTGCTCCCTCACGAATCCCCAGAGCAATGGCTTGCTCAGTCGTTGCGCTACCGCGCTCCATCTTGATGATTTCAGCATGGTGGCGATGACGGCGTGCGGCGATTTCATCAGCAATGTTATGCACTTCGAACAGTGCAGAATGCCCTTTGGCTTCAGCGACGAAGGTTCCGACACCCTGCATTCTGACCAGATGACCATCCACCGTCAGCTCGCGCAGCGCACGGTTGATGGTCATCCGGCTGAAACCCAGCTCCTTGACCAGCTCACTTTCGGATGGCACCCGGTGATGTGGTGGCCAGTTGCCATTGCGGATCTGGCCGAGAATCATCTGTTTGACCTGCATATACAGAGGTGCCGGGCCGTTCTGCCCCAGTCCCTCGGCTGCTGTTGATGACTCGGAAACATCCTGACCTAGATCTCTACTCACCCATTGTTCTCCTGCAAAGCACGGGCATCAGGGATAAATTGATTTGCCCCACTATAACGTATATATATGTATATACAACACACTTTCTCAACCCTACTCAGGTGTCGGCCATACTGCTCTGTACACCACACTCTGCACAGACGTAGTGGCAGTGAGAAGCAGGACATTTCCGCGGTGTGGCTTGTGTGCAGCTATCCTGCCTCAAGGCCTGCGCAGCCTCCCCGCCCGTCTTCACCTGACAAAACTGCATTCAATCTAGAAGGCATTGGCCATGGCTGTCTACTTTTCCGATCTTGCCCTGTTGCCTGAAGGCTGGGCTTCCAACGTACGTATCACCGTTTCATCACAGGGTATGATCGAGCACATCGAGGTCAATACCAGCGCTGACGGTGCAGAGCATCTCTGTGGACCACTGCTTCCGGGCATGCCAAACCTGCACTCCCACGCCTTTCAGCGTGCCATGGCAGGTCTTGCCGAAGTAGCGGGCAATCCGCAGGACAGCTTCTGGACATGGCGTGATCTGATGTACCGCATGCTGGGCAATATGCAACCAGAAGACGTATCCGCTATTGCCACCCAGCTTTACATCGAAATGCTCAAGGCCGGCTACACCAGCGTGGCCGAGTTTCATTATCTGCACCACGACATCCATGGCCAGCCATACACCAACCCCGCCGAACTGGGCTTGCGTATCAGTGAGGCTGCAGCGCAAACCGGCATAGGTCTGACGCTCCTGCCCGTGATGTATGCCCATTCCGGCTTTGGTGGCCAGTCACCGATGGAAGGCCAGCGTCGCTTTATCAACAGTATCGACAGCTACAGCGCATTGCTGAACCAGTTGAGTGATCAGCTGACCAGACAGCCTTTGCAGCGTACCGGCCTGTGCTTCCACTCACTGCGGGCGGTAACACCGGATCAGTTGCATTCGCTACTCAATCATTTCCCCGATACAAGTCTGCCGGTACATATTCACATTGCCGAGCAGATGAAAGAGGTCAACGATTGTCTGAGCTGGAGTGGTCAGCGCCCTGTCGAATGGCTGCTCAATAACACGGCGGTCGATCAGCGCTGGTGTCTGGTACACGCGACTCATCTGAATGATGAAGAGTGCAGACGCCTGGCCACCTCGCAGGCGATTGCTGGCCTGTGCATTACCACCGAAGCCAATCTCGGCGACGGTATTTTCCCGGCTACTGAATATCTCGCTACGGGCGGACAATTCGGCATCGGCAGTGACAGCCATGTCAGCGTCAGCATGATGGAAGAATTGCGCTGGCTGGAATACGGACAGCGTCTGCGGGATCAGAAGCGCAATCGTCTTACCCACCCTCAACAAAAACACGTCGCTGACTACCTCTACCAGGGCGCACTGCAAGGCGGTGCTCAAGCACTCGGGCAGCCGATTGGCAGGCTGGAGGCTGGCTACCGTGCCGACTGGCTAGTAATCGATGGACAGGCTCCTTTTATCGCCAGCAGCCAACCGGATGACGTGCTCAACCGCTGGCTATTTGCGGGGAACAGCCGCCAGATTCGCGATGTGATGGTGGGCGGAAAATGGCAGGTGCGTGATGGTCACCATGTGCTGGAGGAGCAGGCGGCTGAACGCTTCACGGTCACTTTGCGCAAGCTTTTCAGCTGATAAATACACACCACAGCCCACCGATCAGCAGCCTGTTGGTTAAAAACAGGCTGCTGACGTTAGCTACTACCACCATAGGCAGACCCAATTAGTCTTTTACCCATCCCTTGGGTAGACTCCCGCTCAGTTTAGCTATCGATAACAGCGGCCCGCACTGGCCAGCACACCTGACTGAATAAGGAATCCCCATGCTTGCTGTGATTTCCCCTGCCAAGACTCTGGACTTCGAGACACCAAGCAGCACTTCACGTTACACCCTGCCCGATTTTGTGGATGACTCAGCTGAGCTGATCGAACAGCTGCGAGAGCTTTCTCCACAACAAGTTGCCTCCCTGATGAGCCTGAGTGACAACCTGTCCTCCCTGAATGCATCGCGCTTTGCTGCATGGCAACCCGACTTCACTCCTGACAACGCCAAACAGGCTGTGCTGGCATTCAAAGGTGACGTTTACCTCGGCCTGGATGCGGGGACACTGGATGAGCCACAACTTGACTATGCACAGGAACACCTGCGCATTCTTTCCGGCCTGTATGGCTTGTTGCGGCCGCTGGACCTGATGCAGCCCTACCGTCTGGAGATGGGTACCCGGTTTGCCAATCGTCGTGGCAAAGATCTGTATAGTTTCTGGGGAGATAAGCTGACGCAGGAGCTCAATCAGCTGCTCGCACAACAAGGCGATTCGACGCTGGTGAATCTGGCCTCCACCGAGTATTTCAAGGCGGTCAACACCAGGAAACTGAATGGACGCCTGATCACGCCGGTATTCAAGGATGCCAAGAATGGTCAGTACAAGATCATCAGTTTTTACGCTAAAAAAGCGCGCGGCATGATGGTGCGCTATATGATCGATCAGCAACCCGCCACTGCTGAAGCGCTGAAAGACTTTGACTATAAAGGCTATTACTTCAGCGAGGAGCAATCCAAAGGGGATACCTGGGTGTTTCTGCGTGAGGAAGGGGCGGAATAAAAAGGGCTATTAAACAGCCCGTCATGCCTCCTGATACAACAACGGCGTCCATTATGGACGCCGTTGCTATTTCTACTTGAACGATATGCCTCAGCCAGGCTGCTGAATACCTTCGATAGCCCACGCACTGTTGGGCTGGCTGGCGTCCTTGGCAAGGTGCCAGATTTCACTGAACTCACCTTCCTGGCCTGCCTGCTGCTCACGTACCCATCCAGAGAACTGGATGCTGGCCACGACCTTGTCACCCACTTGCTGGAAATCGACCAGATCAGTCATCACCGATACTACTTCAGTGTGCTGAGCCTCACCCATTTGCTCACGCTCAGCTTTGATCTGGGCAAACAGCTCAGGCGTCATATAGCTGGACAGCGTGGCGTAGTCTGCAGAATCCCACGCCTTCTGCAGAGCACGGAAATGATCTTTGGCTTCTTCGAGGAAAGCATCCTTTTTGAACCAGTCAGGGATTTTCACCTCATCTGCCAGCTCAGCCATCAGTCCTTGCTCAGTTGAGCCAAAGCTGCCGCTACGCATGGCGGAAGTGGTCTGGGGCTGAACCACCGCCTCGGCAGGCTGTTCATTACGTGCCTGCCAGGGATTATTGGCGCCAGCATGGGCATAACCCTGATTATCCGCCTGTGATGATTGCGCCTGCTTACGACGAGTAAAGAAGCGATAGGCCAGAAATGCCAGTGCAGCCAACACCAGAATATCCAGCAAACCACCACCTACACCACCGAACAGCAGGCCACCCAGCAGGCCACCCATCAGTAAGCCGCCCAGCATGCCCCCCATGAATCCAGGCTTCTTGGCAGTTTGAGCTGCAGCAGCGCCCGTAGCCGGGTTAGTCGTCGTGCTGGACTTGTTGTACGTGGGGCTGTACGCCGGTTTGGCTGGCGTGGAATAGGTCTTACCGAAGGTTTTGCCGCTTCCCAGACGTGCAGCCTCGGCACTTTGCATTCCGAGGCTGAACATCAGCAGGAAGGCAGTAAAAAAGGTCATCAAACTTCTATACGAAACTGTTTTAAACAACCGACTGCTTAACAACATACGTCTCTCCAGTATTGGCTATATGCATTCTGCACCCGCGCACCTTACACAAAGAGGGCTAAAATGTGCAAAATTTTCCTTATTTTAGATTCACAGCCAGTCCAAGTTAAAGCACCCTACCCGTCTATCCTAGTTACCGATAGTTTCCGGATCAGCTAATCACTTGATTTCATGGGACATTTTCCTTCTTTCGCGGTATGACTTACTCAGCCAGCGCCACACATACCCTGACGCCCCATCAAAACCATCACGTACATAGCGCAGCACGTTGTAATTCCCCGCGGTCCATTGCATCAGAGCTGATGCCCGATAACGGCCACAGAACAGGATAACGTCACCTTCCTGCAGCAAGGTATCGGTAGTAGGGAGTAACACCAGACCGTTTGAACGCTTGATCATCAGCGGGAAAGCCTTGAGTGCATCCAGCCTCTGCCGCGGGTCTACTTGCAATACGCCCAGCGGCACCGACTGGCGATCTGTCAGTGCAGTCATGATGGCAGGCGCCTCCTGCTGATCGATCGTTAATGACCAGCTATCCAGCTCCTGGTCATCCACCACCTCGCGCATCCGTTCAATCAACTGCTGCGCCCAGGCGTCACTCTGCCCTCCCATCTGCCGCAGAAAATCCAGCAATAACGGCGTCTTGATCAGCAGCATGATCTTGTTGGCGATAATCCAGGCTGGCTCCATGACATAGTCAGGACATGCAGCCTGAAAGACACGTTCGTTGTAGCGCTGATTCTGCCGTGCCACGGTGATCAGCTCAGGGTTGAGCATACGTGCTGTCATCAGAATCGACAGGTTGTTGGCATCACTGGCCGTTCCAGCCACCACTCCCACGGCCTGCGCAATGCGTGCCTCCTGCAAAGTAACAGCTTCAGTGCCCAGCCCCAGCACCATGTCATCCATCATGCCGAACTTGGCCGGGTCCTCATCAATGACCACCATATCAACCTGATGTGCCCCCAGGTAACGGTGCAGTGCCTGCCCCATGCGCCCGTAGCCACAGATGACCCAGGTGCCCTGCACCTGATGAGCACCAATCTTGGCAGGACGGTGTCTCGGGTTGACCAGCCAGTCATAAACCAGATGCTTGTAGGGCGAGTGGATCGCCATGGCCAGATATTCAGCAAAGGATTCAAAGGGGTTGACGATATGCTCGGTGCCAAAGGAAGCCAGATTGTCATTAATCGCCTGGCTCTCAGCACGACTGATCACCGGGGTACGGGTCGCCAGCAGTTTACTGGCAATCGCCACCGCAAGATTGACCTCATCGCTGTTGGTCAAGGCCACAACACCAATGCAGTGCTGCTTCAGCAGCCCGGCATCAGTCAGAATGTCTGGTTCGCAGGCATCCGCACACAGCGCAGGGACTGCCATGGGCAGCGTATCAGTCAACAGATCGTCTATACGCTGCTGATTGATATCCACCACAACCGCCTGAATACCGCGGGAGGCCAGCTTGTTTACCAGCAGACTGCCGGTGACGCCATAACCGCAGATCAGGTAGAACGGCTCCTGAATGGCCTTGACCGCATTGCGAAAACGCTGACGGGCGCGCATCCGGCTGAATGCCTGATCCTGCAGAATCGCCAGCATGGTGCCAATGCCGTACAGCCAGGCAATGACAGTAACGTAGATGGTCAACATCGCCCAATAGCGCTGGGCGTCGGTAAAGGCATAGGGAATTTCGCCGAAGCCGATGGTCGACCCCATGAAACTGACAAAATAAAAGGCATGGAAGAAGCCCATCTGCCAGGGCTGGCCTTTGTCGTCCATACCGGGAATCAGCACAAATCCAGTGATGGAGATGGCATAGACCACAATCAGAGTAATCAGCGGCCAGCGCAGGCGGCGCAGCAACAGGTAAATGACGGAATTCACACGCGCACCTAGCGGCGAATCATCACGGTTTCCACCATCAACAGGATGACGGAAGTAAGATTGGCCAACAGCGCACCTGCTGACAGCGAGACCACGCTGGCCACAACATTTTCGGTCAATCCGTCCAGCGAAACATAGTCCGCATAGGCCCATACCCCAGCGGCCAGCAACAGCTGCAAGTCTGCCACCAGACTGGTAGCCAGCAACACCGCGCCGATGTGTGTTCTGTCACCAAACTTGAGTACCGTTGCAATCAGGCTGACCACGATAGCGGCAAACAACTCAAAGGCATTGTGGTGATTAGCGTTATGAATCTCGCCCAGCACAAAGCCAAAATTGAGAGTCAGTGCCAGCACAATAAAGAACGCAAAAACCACCTTTTCCCTATTCATTCCATCCACTCCCAACGGGTTCAACTCCACGGTCGCCGCTCGGCATCTGGCTGCGACTGATTTATGCCGCGCTAGCATAGCTATCCGCTGCCAATGTGCAAATTGTGCCGACGGGTCACACCACCCACCATCAAGCGGGTACCTGACCACTCCCCCGAAACCTGACAACCGCACACAGCAAAAAAGCCTTCACCTGACAGGGCGACAGACGGATAAAACTATAGTGGAATGCCCACCTGCACAGGTTGATACATCGATATTGCGTCTGACATACTCGGGCGCCGTCTGCATTGCAGTCGGCCTGTCCCCGTAGTTAAGCAGGAAGTTGCCATGGTTCGCTCGCCAAATGAGTTTTTACTTGATCGACTGCAACAGTTGGCACCTCAGCGCGTGGTCAGCATCGGCGCCTGCGTTCCACCGGCACTGCAGAGCTATTGCGAGCAACACGATTGCCAGATGCAGCACTTCGAGGCTCACGATGCCCGCCAGCAACTGCAAGGTGCTGCCCCCTCCGAGCTGATCCTGCTCACCGATGCGCTGGAACACCTGCCACCACTGGAGGGCAGAGCGTTGCTTGGCTGGCTGCGTAATTACTGTGCGCCGCGCGTCTGGCTGAGCTACAGCCCCACCGAACAGGATGGTGACACCTGCTGGCAGGATGCAGACTTCTATGCGCTGGGCCTCACCCGCGAACAGGGTTTCAGCCAGGGTCAGCGCAAGCTGGTGTTCTATGCCTTCGACCTGTTGACCTATAACCACGTGCGCACCTGGAACAACCCTGACAACTGGGCCAACCCGGAGAACTGGGGAAAATACTGGTGGTAGGGCTTCTGCGTTGTGCAGATGCGAAGTCTTGGCATAAGATAGGCGCCAATTGCCGATGCAAAATAAGCACCTATTCACGACAGGTTGTGTGACGGAGCCAGCAAAGCGTAAATAACTGAGGACACAGCATTTACTTGATGTAGATGAGTGCACCGAAGGGATTTACAACGCCAGATTGCTGACACGCATCTTTCCGTGTGTATGTCTTTCGCCTCATGGCAGCAGCATCCGATACAGAATTACCCAGCCGGAGTATCCCCCCATGAGCCAAGCACGCAACCAACGCTATATGAAGATTGCGACGGCCTGCCTGCAAGCCCTGAAGCAAGTCGACAGTCAGGAACAGAAGGAACAGCAGATCGAACGGGTCTATCAGGCCATTGACGCTGCCTTCCAGGAAGCCAACCGTGAGTTTGCCCTGCAGCTGACCCAGGCACTGGTGGCGCTGGAGCAGATTGCCACTCTGCCGGAAAAAGAACAGCATCGCGCCCGGGATATCGCTCTGGCCGCCCTGCCTCACAAACACTGACCTGCTGATGACTGGACGCATTGTTCAGGTTGAAGCGTTGCAACAGGGGTGGGATCTGCAAGGTACCGCCCCTCGTCCACTGACAGCCAGCTACAATCTCTCCCCCTATCAGTGGCTGGCACTTCAGCGCCAACCCTATTTGCTTGAGCCTGCCCACTGGGGGCTGGCCCCCTCCTGGATCAAGCGACTCAATGAAGCGCCCTACACCGCCAGGGCTGAACAACTACTCACCAATGCCATGTTCAAACGCCCGCTGGCCAGACAACGTGCCGTGCTTCCTGTTGATGGCGTGTTTGACTGGATCAGTGCCTCAGGGCGACGCTGGCCCATCTACATCTCCAGCCCGGAACAAACGCTGATGAACATCGCCGCCCTGTGGGAAGTCTACCAGTTAGGCGATATGCGCTTTCTGACCTGTGCATTGATCAGTGTTCCCAGCAATCCCTTTCTTAGTGCATTTCTGACGCGCATGCCTGCCCTGCTGGATCAGCAACAAACGGCTCAGTGGCTGAGTACAGACACAACCGATACCGACGCCATCAAGCTGTTACAACCCTGGTCGGGGGTATTGCAAACCTGGCAGGTAACCGCAGAAATGAACTCTCCGCAATTTCAGGGCTCTGATTGCATTAAGCCTGTCGGCAGAGTGTTCAAAGGCTGAACAACTTGCCGCTGTTGCGCGTTGGTTACCCCAACACACGCGACGCAAGCCCGTGATATTCGAATATATCGACCTTGCCCGGTCGGAAAGACAACTAGGAGTGTTATGAAAACAAAGTGGTGGTGGATGCCCATGCTCCCCTTGCTGGTATCGATGACAGTGCCAGCAGCCGAGATCAAAAAGAGCCCCAATGACACTCGTAGCTACCAGAGCCTGGTGCTGCCCAACCACTTGCAAGTGCTGCTGATCAGCGATCCCGATACTGACAAGAGTGCTGCGGCGATGGACGTCAATGCTGGCAGCGCGGATGAACCCAAACAGTGGCCCGGACTCGCTCACTTCCTTGAGCACATGCTATTTCTCGGCACCAGCAAATACCCCAAGGCCGATGCCTATCAGGACTTCATCAATCAGCATGGTGGCAGCCAGAACGCCTACACCGCCTTTGACCACACCAATTTTTTCTTTGATATCGATCCTGACCAGCTAGCTCCTGCGCTTGACCGTTTCTCACAGTTCTTCATCGCCCCCCGGTTCAGTGAGGACTACGTCAGCCGTGAAGCGCATGCGGTCGATTCGGAGTACAAGGCCAAGATTCGGGAAGATGGCCGTCGTCTGTACGAAACTATGCGTGAAACCTACAACCCCGACCATCCGATGAGCCGCTTCAGTGTGGGGAATTTACAAACCCTGCAGGATCACGGAGAGCTGAAAATTCGTGACGCCCTGATCGACTTTTATCAGCACAGCTACAGTGCCAGCCGCATGCGTCTGGTGGTACTCGGCAAAGAGCCCCTGCCACAGCTGGCAAGCTGGGTCACACAGTATTTTGCAAGCATTGCTGATCACCCCACCATCTCTCGTCAGATGCCCCCGCTGTTCACCTCCAGCCAGTTACCTGCAGAGCTACAGCTGACGCCGATTCGTGAAGTACGGACTCTGAGCCTGACGTTCCCCCTGCCACCGCTGCGCCAGTATGAGGATAACAAGCCCGTGCAATACCTGGCATCCTTGCTGGGTGACGAGGGCAAGGGCAGTGTTTTGGCTCTTCTCAAATCACTCGGCTGGGCCAGCAGTCTTGGTGCGGGAGTGGGCTACAACGGCCCCGACGCATCCACGATGCAAATCAGCCTCAGTCTGACGGCCGCAGGTCAGGAGCACATCAATGACATCGTCTCTCTGGTTTTTGCCTATCTGCGCAAGATTGAAGAAGGTGGTATCGACGAGTGGCGCTTCAGGGAAATGGCCAGACTGGCTGAGATCGACTTCCGCTTCCAGGAGAAGGTGCCGCCGATCAACTGGGTGAGCGGCCTCGCCAATGCCCTGCAGGACCACACTGCGGAGCAAGTGCTCTATAGCAGCTACGATTATCACAACTACGATGCACAGGTTATCCGCCAGTTTCTTGACTATCTCACCCCAGGCCATTTGCTGGTAACGTTGATGGCGCCCGGCCTGTCGACCGACAAAACCAGCCGCTGGTATGACGTGCCGTACCGCTACACCCAACTGAAACAGGAGCAATGGCAGGTGTCGCACCCTGAGTGGTTGCAACAACTGGCCCTGCCTGCCGCAAACCCATTCATTGCTGAACAGTTACATGTTCTGAAAGGCAACGATTCCGCTAAACCCAAATTACTGCAACAGCAGCCCGGCTTCAGCTTCTGGTATCAGCAAGATACCTCCTTTGGCACCCCAAAGGCCGACTTCTTCGTCAACCTGCGCTCAGCGAAAACCAACGACACAGCCAGAGATACCGCCCTGAGTGAACTTTACACCCGCATGGTGGAGGAACAGCTTAATACCCTGACCTACCCCGCCTTTGTTGCAGGACTGGAGTTTGAACTCTATCGCCATATTCGTGGCATCAGCTTCAAGATTACCGGCTACAACGACAAGCAAAGTGTACTGTTGGATGAACTACAACATGCCTTGCTGCAACCCCAATGGAATCAGGTCCGTTTTGACCAGATCAAGGAAGACTATCTGGATGAGCTCCGTAACCGCAAAGAATCCATGCCCTACAAAGTCAGCATGGGGCGTCTGTCTGAACGCCTGATGCCGTCGTTTCACACCAGCGCCGAGCTAATCAGTGCACTGCAGGGCATCAGCCTGAATGACCTGCAGCAGTTTGTTCCCGCATGGCGCCAGCAAATTCAGGTAGTAATACTTGCACATGGCAATCTGGACCAGCAGCAGGCCCGTTCCATGGCGGAGAAGGTAAAGCATGCCTGGCTGGATAACGCCCAACCTGCAGAGGTGCCGCGTGCAACAATTGATGCGCTACCCGCTGGCTATCAAGAAAGCATCAGCGAACAGGGACCTCACAAGGACACCGCGATCACCTGGTACTGGCAGGCTGATCAGGATGACCTGAAGCATCGTGCCGCTTTCGCCTTACTCAGCCAGATTATTTCCACCCCTTTCTACGCAGATCTGCGCACTCGTCAGCAACTGGGTTATATCGTGTTCGCTACCCCGATGCCGATCATGGACTGGCCCGGCATCGGCCTGGTATTACAGTCGCCATCGGCAGATGCCGCCACCCTCACAACCAGGGTCGATCAATTCATGCAAGATTTCCGTACACAGCTGCAGCACCTGAGCAACGATCAGCTACAAACCTTCAAACAGGGCTTAATGAGCGATCTGAGCAAGCCTGATCAGACCCTGTACGAGCGGAGTAACTATTACTGGCGGGAGATTGATCGCGGCGCCTACAACTTCGACAGCCGCAATGAGCTGTTAAAAGCCATTGGCACTATCGACAGAGCCACGTTACTAGCCATCTACGACCACATGCTGTCACCACAACAACGACGTGCACTGATTGTGACCGCCTCTCCCGAACCCCAGAAATAGCAAAATGACCGATACCGCCCGGCCGCTTTGACCGTGCTGCCGGGCGGCATCCAGGCATGGGGAAGACAGCGATGTTTACCATCCTTGGTATTGACCATCTGGTGCTACGGATCAGCAACTTGAGCAGGATGCTGGATTTTTATCTGCATCTTGGCTGCACACTTGAAAGAGAGCGCCCAGAACTTGGGCTCTACCAGTTACGAGCAGGTAATGCACTCATTGATCTGATCACCATCGATGGCCCTCTTGGCCGTACAGGAGGCGCACCGGCAGAAACTGAAGGACGTAATCTTGACCACTTCTGCCTCAGAATAGAGCCCTTTGATAAGGCGGAGTTAGAGTCCCTGCTGACCGCGATGAACCTGAGCACCGGCTGCATCGAGTCACGTTACGGTGCCGATGGGCTGGGCCCATCGATCTATCTGAAAGATCCTGAAGGCAACACACTGGAGCTGAAAGGTCCGCCGCTCCACCGCTGACCTTTTCATCACTGCCCTGGTTTGATCTGTGATCCGGGAATAACCTGAACCTGCCATGTGGTCTGCGGCACTGGCAGCTTTTTCTTTGTCGCCGGGATGATAGTCACCTGCTCGGCGGTCTGGATCGGGTGTCTGGGCGGCGCGGGTATCACCACGACCTCTTCAGTTGTATGGGCTTTTTTCTGTGGCGCACGAATAACGTCAACATCATCGGGCACCGCAACCCTGGTCGCCTGAGCAGGAATGACTACCACATTGTCATCGCTCACCTTACGCGCCGTGCTGGCAACAGGAATCACCTTTACAGCACTGTCTTCCTTTACCGCTTGCACCTTCGATGCAGAAATAACGCTGACATTTTCCTGATCCGACGTTTTTTTGAGGGTACTGGCTGCAGGGATGACGGTCACTGGCAGACCATCCACCCCTTGCTCCAACCCAGCAGCAGCGACTTCAGCGCCGACTAAAAGCAGCAGGCTGCAGCTCAGCTTTGGCCAAGCAACGCTCAACTTCATTGCCATACTCCTGCAACTGTCTCAACAGCAAGTGCTTTTCCTGTGTCAGGCTTTCATCAGTCAGTAACGCCTCCAGCTCGGAGCGGTAAGCCTCCAGCGTCAGGGCGCCTGCGCGCCCATCAGTGATACGCTCATGGCAAAACTCAATCCATTGAGCCTTTTCTGCCTCGCTCAGATGCTGCGGAAAGCTGCGCGCACGATAGCGAAAGAGCATTTCCTCCAGTCTGCCATCCTGAAAGGGAGGACAATATCCACGCAGCTGCTCTGCTGGCATCTCAATAACCGACTGCATCAGCCGCTTGTCAGAAGCACTGAAAAAACCGCCGCTGTAGAGCATCAGATCAGGATCAGAAACCTGGAGCTCTGTAGCGGGCTTACGCTGGTAGATTTGTTCCAGCTTGGGCTTCCAGTTCTCAGTATGCTGACGCAACAGAGTCAGGTTGGCCTGCAGTGACTCCAGCGACAATGCCAGCCTGTCGGCGATATCCTTGTTAACTCCCATCACCACCGGGCTGCGGTTAATATGTAACGTCTTCAGTGCTGGCCTGACCTGCCCGGGCGGCAACTGATCAGTGGGAGTATAGAGCAGGCGCTCCAGCTCTTCGGCAGAGGTGTCGAGCAACACCTGTACAGGCTGGCTAAGATCAAACAAGACGATCCCGTTCGCATTACCCGGCTGACTCATTAACGGCGCCAGAACCGCTGCATTCATTCGCTCGGTGGGAAACATGCCAGAAATGTGCAGAACGGGCTTGTGGCGAAAGATATCCAGTTTGCCCTGCACTTCACGCTTGTCACGCAAGCTGAGACAGTAATCAAACAGCTTCGGAGCACGTGTCTTGATCAGCCGCGCCAGAGCGATAGTAGCCTCCACATCACTTAAAGCATCATGTGCCTTGTCATGCCCTACACCGTTGGCTTGGGTCAGATGCTCCAGCTTCATACTGACCCGGCCATCTACCTCAGGCCAAACTAGCACATCTGGCTGCATCAATCGCACCAGCCGCACCATATCGAGGATATCCCAGCGCGAACAGCCGTTTTGCCATTCACGCGCATAAGGATCGCGCAGGTTACGATAAAGCGTATGGCGGGTAACCTCATCATCAAAGCGAATACTGTTGTAGCCGACTCCGCAGGTTCCCGGCTGTTTCAGCTCGTATTCGATGCGTGCAATAAATTCAGCTTCAGGCAGCCCCTGCCGCCATGCCAGCGCTGGGTCAATACCGGTGATCATGCAGGCCACAGGCTGAGGCAGGTAATCAAAGCTTGGCTGGCAATAAATCATCAAAGGCTCGCCAATGGGATTCAGCTGCCAGTCCGTACGAATACCGGCGAACTGAGCAGGTCGGTCGCGCGCGGGATCTATGCCAAAACTCTCATAATCGTGCCAAAAGAACGTTGTTGAACTGCTCATAAACAAGATAGCCACTATGAATCTTTGTCACAGACTAGCAGGGAAGGTAACGAGGCGCACTTCCCGCACTGCGCTGGAGCAACATACGTTTTTTGATTTTGCCGGGATTTCGGTTACGGAACGAAGCTTTAAGCGCTCTCTAAAGGACGATACAATGTCGACCCCCTCAAACCGGTGTCAGGTTGCTGACCCTGACAGTGGTTTGCCCGAACAGAGTCAGACGTACAGAAGATTTATATGTTCGCGCGCTTTTTCCGCCCCAAATGGCAACACCCGAAAGTTGAAGTAAGACTGCAGGCTGTCTCACTGCTGCAGGGCAACAATCCCGATCAGGCAAAAATTCTGCTTGAACTGCTCCATCAGGATTCGGCAACAGACGTACGTGCTGCCGCACTGGCACGAATTCAGGATTGGGATACCCTCACACGTTTTGCCAGTGACAATGCAGACAGCACTTTACGCGACATCGCGATCCGACGGCTGGCAGACCTGCTCAGCAGCAAAGGGGTGACCGATGGTGACCAGCAAGGCGCATTACAATGCCTTGAGAAAGTGTCGCAGCCTGATGTGCTGCTGCACATTGCTCTGCGAGCAAACGCGCTGCCATTGCAACAAGCTGCCATGGCTCGACTGGAAGACGACTATGCGCTACTGAAGGTCGCCTCTGGGCAAGTTGATCAAAGCTTACGTATTCAAGCTGCAGAACGAATCAGTGACCGAGAAGTATTGGAGCAACTGCTTAAGCTGTGCCAAAACCACAAGCGGCTACAGCGCACGGTACGCGACAAACTGAACAGCTACAAACAACAGGAAAAAGATGCGGATCAACAGCGTCAGCAGGGTGAGCACTTATGTGAAAGCCTTGAGGCGCTGGCACGTACTGGTTGGTTCCCTCATTACAAGGCCAAACTGGAAGGTATCTCCCAGCAGTGGTATGCCCTGAATCAGACTGTACTGCAACCGGTATTGTTACAGCGTTTCGAACACGCCGTAGAGCAGTGCCAACAGGTAGTCAAAGCCGAGCTTCAACGCCAGGAGCAAGAAGAGTCTGCTCGTCACTTGCAACAGCAACAGGCTGAACAACGCTCTGTACTTATCTCAGAATATACCCTGTTGCTGGAGCAGGCTCGTAGCGCTCATCCCGAACAAGCGTCGCATGTCAGCCAGGCACTGAGTCGAATCGCTCAGCGCGCATCAGAGTTGGGAATATCTGACCAGACTAGAAAGCCTCACAACGAAATCAGCGATATCCTGTCTGTGTGGCAGCGCTATGCTGAGCTGTCCCCTCAACTCGAGTTGGTATTACAGAGTGATGAGACAGATAGCGAACGACTGAGTGGATTGCTTAAACAGCTGGAATGGCCTGATGCCCTCCCCTCTCCAAATATTCTGAGTGAAAGCTATACCCGACTCGGTGTCGTTAAAAAAGCGGCACGTGAAGCAAAAGTGGCTGAGCGTGAAAGTCGTCAGCCTATCGAAAACAAGCTGGATCAGATGGCTCGCCATCTGAAAGCGGGCCGCTCAAAAGCTGCCAGCCGGATTGCCAGCCAGCTCGAAGAGCGCATGCAGGAAGCCCATTTACTCTCTCTGCAACCGCGCTTTGCCCAGTTACAGGAACAGCTGCACGAACTAGTAGACTGGCAAGGCTTTGCAATTCGTCCGAAAAAGGAGCAGCTGATTGCTGCCATGCAAGCACTGGCCAGCGCACCCCTTGCAGGTGCAGAGCAGTTGGCGCGAATTCGCAAATATAACCAGGAGTGGCGTGGGCTTGGCACTGATCCTACCAGTACAGCTCAAGACCTGTGGCAAGCCTTCCGCGAAGCC
Organism: Pokkaliibacter plantistimulans; assembly: GCF_003194385.1. Lineage (GTDB taxonomy): Bacteria > Pseudomonadota > Gammaproteobacteria > Pseudomonadales > Balneatricaceae > Pokkaliibacter > Pokkaliibacter plantistimulans. The sequence goes on along the minus strand of NZ_LAPT01000114.1, from coordinate 42,401 downwards.
AGCGATCAAGCTTTCGCTCACTGCCAATCCTATCTGGAAGAACAAGCTGCACTACGCGCGGACAATCTACAGAAGCGACAACTACTAACCACGCAGCTGGAAGAATTCATTCAGTCTGCTGCCTTCTCAACTGCAGAGGGGAATTTCCTTGAGCAGTTACGCCATACTGCTCGTCAACAGTGGCAAGCCTACAGCCCTGTCGAACGCCAGGAAGGCGAAGCACTGCAAGCCCGATTTGACTTCCACATGAAGCAACTCAGCGATGCCATCGTATGCTATCGCAAGCAGCAGGAAGATGCCAAAGAGGCCATTGTTAACGAAGCCGTAGACCTACTGAGCTGGACTGACATCATCGCAGCCACTCGACGCGCCAAAACACTGCAACAAGACTGGAAAACACTTGGCCAAGGGCGCCGCCGCCAAGATCAAGTCTTGTGGCAACGTTTCCGTGAGTGTTGTGATGAGTTATTTCAACGCCGCGATTCCGTGCTCCAGGCACAAAAGGTAGAACGACTAGAGCGATTTGAAGCTGCCAATCAGGAAGCGGAACGTTTTGACCAGGCACTCAGTGAAGTGATAACTCAAAGCAGGGTTAACGAAGAACAGATCAAAACCCTTATCCAGCAGTTTCAATCTCTGCCAAGAGTATTGCAGGAACCTCGTCAGGAACATGTAGATGAGCAGCTTGAAACGCTTGAACAGCGTTTGTTAGAGCAACAGTATCAACCTTTGATGACACTGCTCCAACAAACCAGATCTGCAGCAGCGGTATTGGCTGAAGCTGAACAAGCGATACTTTCAGACAAGGCTGCTGCAACTGACATCGAACTCAGTGATACATCAGAACCATTAGCAACTCGCTTGGCAGCCGTTCGTCAGGGCAAGGGCGCCATACTTCAGCGTATTGATGAGGTGTCAGAAGCGCAACGTATGCTGTGTATCCGTATGGAGCTACTGGCTGGCCTGGACTCACCCGAACAAGACCAGTCTTTACGTATGCAATATCAACTCGGAAAGCTGCAAGCCTCCATGGCACAGGCTGACAAAGGCACCGTACCGTTATTCGTACAGATGCATGAGATCGAGCTGGAGTGGTATGAGAATGGCCCAGTAGTCAATACGGTACTTCAAAATCGCTTCCATAGCGCACTAGAAAAAGCAAAGGCGCGATACTGATCGCACCTTTGCTCCTGCAAGCTGATCTAATCGGGGAGTGCACCTCCCCGAGACAGATCAGAACATGTGCTGACCACCATTAATGGCTAAGTTTGAACCGGTAATGTAGCCAGAGAAATCATCGCACAGGAATGACACTACGTGACCAATTTCTTCAGGTGTACCCAGACGACCAACAGGTATACCTGACTTGATCTTATCCAGTACCTCAGGTGCAATTTTCTCCACCATAGGTGTTAACACATATCCTGGTGATACGGTGTTAACAGTCACACCTTTGCTAGCAACTTCCTGCGCCAATGCCTTTGTGAAGCCGTGAATGCCAGCCTTAGCAGCAGAGTAATTGGTTTGTCCGAACTGCCCTTTTTGAGCATTGACAGAAGAAATGTTGATGATGCGCCCCCAGCCCTTTTCAATCATTGGATTGATAACCAGACGCGTCATATGGAACATGGAGTCCAGGTTCGCGGTGAGAACCTCGTTCCACTGCTCCCAGGACATTTTCTTGAACTGACCATCGCGAGTGATACCCGCGTTGTTTACCAATACAGATACAGTCTCTCCATACGTTTCCTCTATTTCCCTGATGCAACGCTCACAGGACTCATACTTTGTCACATCACCATAGGCTATTCCCATCTCCAGGCCTTTCTGCAGCATCTCCTCCTGCCACGCCTTTGCCTTCTCGTGATTGCCACCACTGTTATAACCCGCTACAACCTGAAAGCCCTGCTGTGCCAGACTCTGGCAAATAGCAGAACCAATTCCCCCTGTTCCCCCAGTTACAAGTGCAATACGCTTAGTCATGCCTTGCTTCTCCTTGCGCGTTGTGTGTATTGAAAATTATAGGTTTTCTTCCACATGGCTCACTGACCTCTTCCTTGAGAGCACGCCCGCTGAGGTGATTCAGGATTTTCCCGATCATGAATCCGGCAGTACTAGTGCCTCCTCAGTCAAACGGCTTCCTTATCTGAACTAATATGTTGTTTTGATGTTACTTCGCTCTTTCTAGCGCTCGAAGTCAACCCATGCATTGAATGCGCCAACTGTTACAGTTCGATGATTCGCCCTGTAGCCAACATACAAATCCGCATTACCTGCCAAGGCATCAACCTAAGATGCCAGAAAACGCAATCCAATAGCTTAGCCAAGCATACGCTGCAGGGAACTCTGTCGCACTACAAATACGGTTATCCCCAGAAAGATTTACTGAAGAGTTGTTTTTTCGTTTCCATTGTCTAACCTAGAGGCCATCTCCCCCGTTTTAGAGCGAAGTGTTATATGGATTTTGCCTCCATCCTCGGCATCCTTTCCGGATTGGCTTTAATTGTTTCTGCCATATACTTGGGAGGCGACTTTCATATCTTCATCAATGTTCCCGGCTTGATGATTGTTGTCGGGGGAACGATTGCAGCGACCTTACTCACCTTTCAGTTTAAAGACGTGCTCGCCGCATTTAAAAGCGCCTTTATTGTATTCGCTCAAGATCGAACCAAACCACAACAAATGATTCACACCATGTTAGAGCTAAGCAAAGTGAGCCACCGCAATGGCTTGCTGGCTCTGGCCAATGTTGAAACAACATCCAAGTTTCTCAAACGCGCCTGCAACCTGCTCGCTGATGCTGCTAGCGAAGACTTTATCCGACAGACGCTGCAGACAGAGATCGACTCTCTCATAGCCAGACACTTCACCGTACAAGATATATTTAAGAAGATGGCGTCCTATGCCCCTGCCTTTGGTATGCTCGGCACCCTGATCGGCCTAGTGCAAATGCTGTCACAGCTGGATAATCCCGATACGATTGGCCCTGCGATGGCAGTTGCTCTGCTGACAACCTTCTATGGTTCTTTAATGAGCACCATGTTCTTTCTTCCGATCGCTGGAAAGCTGCGTGCCCGCACACTATTGGAGGTCCAGAATCTCGAAATTATTCGAGAAGGGGCCATCAGTATTTTATCCAACGACAATTATCTGAACGTGTATGAAAGATTGTCCTCCTATATCCCGGAAGCGCAAAGACAGCCCGTGAATTTGGGCAAAGGCGGATAATTCATGAGTAAGCATGATTTGTTTGAAGAGCCAGAGGAAATGGGATGGCTTGCAACCTATGCTGACCTGATGAGTTTACTGCTGGTCTTTTTTATACTGTTATTTTCCATTTCAACCATCAAGATAGAGAAATTCAAAGAGATCTTCACTTCGGTTCGCTTCAGCCTGAACACCATGGGGACAACGAATGCTATTATTGAACTCCCTCACGAAGCGCCAACAGAACGCAAACCTATTCAGAAAGAAGACGTTGTAGTCCCCGAGACAAAAACCCGGTCTGAGCTAACGGTAATGGCCCAGGAACTGGAGCAAATGATCGATACACCTATGCTTTCCAAGGAAGTGCAGATTATTCAGAAAGATGACCGTCTTTATATTCGTGTGAATGGGCAGGCACTATTTGACCCGGCCTCTACTGACCTTTCATATGAAGCTGAACCCATCTTGCAAGCATTGACAAAGCTCTTCAAAGGCCACCCCGAGTTTGAAGTGAATATTCAGGGTCATACAGATAATCAGCCAATTTACACTGAGCAATATCCATCTAACTGGGAATTGTCTGCGGTACGCGCAACTACTGTACTACGCTACTTTTTACTTGAGGGCCTGCCTGGAAATCGTTTCAGCGCAACGGGTTACGCTGACTCCAAGCCGATAACCAGTAATACAACTGCTGATGGCAGGGCACAAAATCGACGTGTGGAGTTTGTACTTGAAAGAATCAAGTCCTAAGTTTTTATTCCCTGACAGCGAAGCTCGGAGAGCTCACTATCGAGTGGACCTCCGCCGTAGCGACAGACTGCTCATCAAACTGATGCTCGATGGCAATGACACCGAATTGCTCAATATTAGTGTCTCTGGCTGCGCATTCTCTCAGCCAGAGCAGGAATATGTCATAGGGCACACATATAAGGCTCTGTTACTGCTAAACCACCAACCAGATATTGGTGAAAAGCGTCAGCAACTACCTTTAGAGTTGCGTGTCATCATGAAGACGAATCAGCAATGGCACGCAGAGTTTTTGACGCTCTCTCTGCGAAGGACAAACAAGCTGAGCGAAGTGATTAACGCATTGCAAAGAGCACATATCAGACAAGATAAGTTGAAGCTACCTCGCTCTCAGAATCAAAACTCTGCTCTTCAATCTTCACCATAAAAAAGGGATGGCCAGTTGCCATCCCTATGCGTAGTCTAGTGTGTTTTCAGATAGTTAATGAAGATGACTGTACTGAAAGCCCACAATTGCAAAGTATATAAAGGCAGCCAACAATGCTGATGCAGGTACTGTAATTACCCACGCCGCAGCAATCCTATAGATAGCAGAGCGTTTTACCAGCTCTTTCTTGGTGGCCTTTTTCAGGCCCTTCATTTCCTTTTTGTTCAGTAACGAGTGACCTGATCGCGCTTTAAGCTCTCGCAGCATCTGCTTTTTCTCGGCAACATCTGCATGCTCGAAATGACTCAGGAATGCCTCAACCTCAGCCTGGTCTGCTTCCTGATGGTGCACGTGAATCTGCTGAATTTTCCGCTCGTAGGATAACTTAAGGTACTCACGAAGAAATCCAACACCAAATACCGCACCGACGGCAATGTGCGTTGAGCTGACAGGCATACCAAGCTGGCTTGCTACAATTACAGTCAGAGCTGCAGACATCGCAATACAAAATGCTCTGGTCTTATCCAGCTCAGTGATTTCACTTCCGACCGTACGAATCAGTTTCGGCCCATACAATGCCAATCCAACAGCAATACCAAGTCCACCAACAGCCATTATCCACAACGGGATACTTGCTTTAGAGGCAACACCACCATGCAGAAACGCATCGTTAATTGCTGCGAGAGGCCCCACAGCGTTTGCCACATCATTTGCACCATGTGCAAAACTGAGCAAGGCAGCAGAGCAAATCAGTGGCAAGTTAAATAGATTATTAACGCTATCTTTATCGTTGCCCAACACTGCAGCTGCGCGCGCAACAGCTGGTTTGACTACAAAATAGATAACAATCGAAGCAACAGCAGAGATGATCAGAGCAGTAAAGAAGTCAAGCTTGATCAGATTCTTTACACCCTTCAAAAGGATATATGTCAAGAATGCCCACGCCATCAAGCTGACCAAAACAGGTACCACTTTCTTGGCAGCACCTAACATATCGGACTTGTAAGTAATACTAGACTTGATGAGATAGAGAAATCCTGCAGCGATGATGCCGCCCATAACTGGAGATATTACCCAGCTGGCGACGATCCCGCCTAACTGATCCCAATTTGCAATTCCCCAGCCACCAGCCGCGATACCTGCCCCCAGAACACCACCAACAATCGAGTGAGTGGTGGAAACCGGTGCACCTATAGCGGTTGCCAGATTCAACCATAATGCGGCAGAGAGTAATGCTGCCATCATCAGCCATATAAAGGTGTCCGCACTCTTGATCATATCTGGCTGTATGATGCCATTCTTGATAGTGCCTACTACGTCACCACCGGCAATCAACGAACCAGACGCTTCAAATATTGCGGCAATTATGATGGCACCAGTCATCGTCAGTGCCTTTGATCCGACAGCTGGCCCAACATTATTGGCTACATCATTGGCTCCTATATTGAGCGCCATGTAGCAGCCGATCATTGCCGCCACCACAAGAATACTGTTGTCACCAACAGGCAATCCTTGAGATTTGGCTACAAACATTCCAATAATGACAAAACATACCGCCAGTCCCAGACGAATAATCTCCTTGCTGAGGCTATTCGGCTGAGGCTTTTGTTCAGAACTTGTCGCTAGATCCACGTAGTGGTTTCCTGTACACGTTAGAGAGAGGCAATGACAGCGCGCTTTAACCAATCTGAAACGCTACTGTCATGCGGGCGCATATTGTACACCTTGACCTGCCGTCTAGCCACGTCGTACCGCAAGCCTCTACCAACCATTCTGACTGTCTGGCAATCTTTAGTTTACGATGCACATGAGGGCATGACTTCATCGACAGTAAAAGATATGTGCCGCATCACCCCAAGCAGAAGTTGGCCCTCGCGGCCTGACCTCTACTTCTAGCAAGTAATAAAAATGGGGGGATTACCGAATTTGCCGAGGAAAACGATATAGCAAAAGAAGGAAATTGCTGGGTCAGGTACCCAGCAATGTTTTCTGAATGTCTTTCAACGCTTTTGCTTCTAGCTGACGAACTCGCTCTGAAGAAATCTCGTAGCGATCAGCCAGCTCCTGCAGTGACATCTTGTTATCAGTCAACCAGCGGGATGAAATGATGTCTCGACTCCGCGGATCCAATATGGCTAACGCGTGACTAAGTGCTTGATAGTTTTCGGTTGCATTTCTCTCACGAATAAACATTCGTTCAGGATTGAACTCCAAACTTTCCAAGCCTCTTACAACATCCATTTCATAGCCGTCATCGTCACGACCTTCATCATATTCGACATAGGTCATGTCCTTGCCCTTGAGGCGAAGCTCCATTTCCTTGACCGCCTCACGAGACACAGCCAAGCGCTCTGCTATATCGTCAACCTCTGCCTCGGACAGAGACGCATTTTTGAACTCAGCTCGCAACTTGAAAAACAGCTTATGCTGTTCCTTGTTGGTTGCGACATTCATTATGCGCGAGTGTTTGATAACGTACTTGTGGATTTCAGCCCGAATCCAATAGGCAGCAAAGGTGGAAAGGCGGATGTTTCTATCTGGATCATGGCCTTTGAGAGCTTTCATCAGGCCAGCAGTACCCTCTTGAATGAGATCGGCAATAGGAAGACCGTATCCGCGATAACTATAAGCAATCCATATCACGCTTTTGAGATTGGCCAACACCAATTTCTCTATACTCTCCTTGTCATTCAACTTACTTTTACGGCTCAGCTCAAGCTCTTCTGCTTTTGACAAAGACTTGATGGCATTGGCTTTATGGATAAAGTGGTGAATATCCCGACCTGGTGAAAAATGTGGCATTCCCATAACATCCCCCTCCTCGTTGTACGCGTCAGTACTTTTCCAGTACATCGCGTGGATGGATCTGTGACAATAATTGCTAAATCACACCATCCCCAGACTATTAGATATTTCATCCTTGATTAAGTTTCAGCAGTCATACGCTCTACTAAACAAGATAGATCATATTCATAGTCAGTGTTACAAAAGTGTTCGGAAAAGTGGGTTAGCAGGCGTATCAATCAGTAACAACCACATATTAACCAGGGGAATGAGATAACCAGGTAGACACCACTTACTACAAGACGCTCTAAACAACCGCATCAGGTAGGGCAATATCCGCTCGGTGCCAAACCTCCAGCAGCCGTTTAGCGTTATTGAGCAGAACCTCTCTAGGTCCACTGCCTTTTGGTTTGGTAAGGTAAAAAAGCAACGTATGAGCTTGCTCAGGAGTAAGCTGATGCTCTTCTCCCCATCGTGCAATAAAGGCAAATAGCGTGTCTGGAGTTTTGTCTGGAAGCGCCGTATTTGTTGGAACTACAAACGGCTCGCCGTCCATAGCTCTTTGACATAAGTTACGGTAATGCTCAGCGAAGACTTTAAACATTACACGTGTTTCACCACGACGTAACTGGTACCAGTTGGATAGTCGCCCTGCATGATATACTACCGGATGCGACCAGACGTGTTCACGAGGATGGTCTGCATGCATGCAAGCCTCTTCGTAAGCCGCATAGGCTTCAGGGAAAGCGCTGTTACACAGACTGCGAACTACTGTCAGAAACTCCGCAATCGTAGGCATCCAGCTCAACGTTTCCTTGCAATGATCAACCGCTCGAACCAAATATTGTTCTGACACTCCACGCAGACTCAATGCCCACTCGCGCTTTGCCAACACTACTGCTCTCTCACTGGAGAACATGCTCTCGAACTTGTGGCCGTAGATCGCTGCAAAACGGGCGAATATAAGATTGATGAGTTGCTTTGTTCGATCATCAATCGGATCTTGCCGTGATTCAGACGCTATGAGCTGATCACCAGTCAAGGTTGTTGATGTCGAGAAGGTTTTGTCTGACTTGTTCACGATCTTCTCTAGTACGTTTTCTACCTTGTCCATTTACCACATGCTCGCTACTGCCCTGACTTGCTGTCTGATAATTCCCTTTTGATTGTTGCCTTATCCACTCCCTTTTTACCCATTTCATGAACGCCTGATCCCATCCTGCAGGAGCCTTGCGCTTTTCCTGCTCAGCCCAAAAAACGAGAAACTCATCCAGGCAACCAAGGGAGAAATCAGCACCAATACGATGATGATGCTCAAGCATGGATAACACAGTATCACTGGGACGCCAATCCAGACTCAACGTCTGATACTGCTGATTATGGGCAGCTTTCTGCGCAAAAATGGCTTCCAAGGCATCTACTGGCTGTTCAGTACGCTTAGGCCACCCAACGCTACCACCGAAATTTGGCAGTATCGGCGTAGGCGTAGGCGTAGGCGTAGGCGTAGGTGTAGAAAGAGAAGATTGCTGTCTCAGCTCATTTGCCAGGGACTGCATAGGTCTCACAGGACTTACCGGCTCTTCTTCAATAAACTCTTTCTTACTTACTTGCTGCTCAAATATACGCAGCCGCAATACGCTTCGCTGCTCCCAACGCGCTTCAATATAGCCTTGCTGAACCAGACTATGAGTGACTCTTGCCAGAGTGTCTTCGTCCCAAAATGGTACAAGCTGGAGCCACTGCTGCTGCGTCAGTTTGAAATAATGCTCACCCTGCTGCCGAGCCCCCCACGCAGCAGCACACTGATGATATATTCCCAACAACACCGCTTCTTCAAGCCCTACCCTTATTGCTAAGGAGGGGTACAACAAAATGGGAAGCTCAGGAAATATGCTCATGCCTTTCTCGTATCGGAAAAATCATAGATTGCCCGTAGTATATCGTTACGACTGATAAGACCAACGAGCAAGCCATCTGCAACTACAGGAAGGCGCCGCCTCCCTTGATGGATGAATATTTTCGCCACTTCAATAATATCCGTATCCAGCCTCACCGATTGCACATCCGTCGTCATCACATCACCGACTTTACCTCCGTGCTCCACCTCATAGTAGGTATCCTCAAGGATGGCACGAAGACAGTCTGCTTCTGATAGCAAGCCCACTAACTGGCCAGAGTGATCTACTACAGGTGCACCTGAAACTCTGAAACGTTGAAAGTACTCTATCGCTTCAAACAGAGCGGTTTCGGGATAAAATATGACCGGCTCACTATTCATGTAGTCGCTTACTTTAACGGACCTCAACATAGCATGACTCCCGTTCAAAACCAGGCTGCCAATCAGGTCTTAAATTTAGCTCGTTGAATACATAATATTGATATGAGCCGATAAAAGCCGACCATTGGCGAACCGAATTGATCAGCGATGATGTCTTACGAAAAAGCATCATCGCCTCCATCACCTTCATTAACTATAGTCGCCCCGAGGCAGGCTGTGAGAGCAATAATGCAAACTGTGCAAATAAAAAGCACGCTCTAGCTAATTAGAACTAAACCGTACGACGCCCGACACCCTGATAGATAAAACCACGCTCAGCCATCAGATAAGGATCATAAATATTACGTCCATCCAGCACTAAAGGAGTCTTCAGCAGCTGCATCAAGCGTCGATAGTCTGGACTCCAGTAGTCTTTCCACTCTGTCATTAGTAACAAGGCATCTGCCCCTGACACTGCTTCATAAGGATCACTGCATAAGACCAAATCTTCACGGTCACCAAGTAGCTCTCTCACATTGTCCAGGGCTTTCGGATCATGCAGACGTACCGAACAACCCTGCGCCCAAAGAGCTTCCATCAACACCAGTGACGGAGCATTACGTATACTACTGGTATTAGGTTTAAAGGATGCCCCCCAGACTGCGACTGTCCGACCTTTAAGCTGCCCCTGATAGTGGCACCATAGCTTTCGAAAAAGCACCTCCTTCTGCTGCTCGTTAATTTTAAGAACCGACTGCAATAAATTGCCATGTCCACCGCTTTGTTCAACCTGGGCAGCGAGACGAATAATATCAGCAGAAAAATGTGCACCACCGAAACCACAACCGGGATAGATATAGTCATATCCAATGCGGCTATCAGATCCAACACCATGCCGAACCTTCTCAATGTCAACATCGAGAAGTTCAGCGAGGTTTGCCATCTCGTTCATAAAGCTCAGCTTGGTAGCCAGCATCCCATTCACAACAAACTTACTAAACTCGGCCTCTCTGCCGCTCATAAACAGCAATGAGTCACGGTTACGATTAAAAGGTCGAAGAATGTCACGTATTAGTGCTCGTGGCCAATCAACATCACAACCAACCAATACTCGCCCTGGACGCTGGAAATTATCCAGTGCTGTACCCTGGCGAATAAAGTCAGGCATGGAAACTACTGCATAAGGAGAAGAGAACCCCCGCTTAGCCCAACTCTGCGCTATTGATGCCTGCAATCGCTCTGCTGTCCCTACAGGCACAGCAGTCTGAATAATCAGCAGTACACGCTCATCCAACAGCTGATCTAACCCCAACCATTTATCGAGAGAAGCATAAGCATCAGGGCCCAGAGCTAAAAAGTGTGCATCCTTGCCTGGCAGCAACTTTTGGTGGCCTACCTCAACTTTCAACCGCCCTTCCAGTTGCTCCTTATTAAAGGCGGCAAGCAACCCTGGCTCATCGGAGAGTAGAGATTGCCACTCCACCATCTGTAGTGACTCACCAGGAGCAGGCATCAGCACTACATTGTTACCCACATGAGCCAAACTAACAGCGGTCACTACGCCTGTCAGGCTAAGGCCATAAATACCAATATCCATATGCTTGTACCTTGTATATGACTGAGTTTGTATGCCTTGACGCCACTTTCCCGTGGCTATAGTTATGGTAAATGAATAGCTTTATTGGACCGGTTGCAGAGAGTTGCTTATGTACGTAATCGTCGATACTTGACGAGTCGCTGCATTGAGCATGAGCTGCATCCCTATACCCTAGGTGAACTTTAATCAAGCGCCCCTAGAACTAGAACTGAAATCACATTTTATAGCTGTGGCTAATCACCAGTTGGCTGCAAACCATTCGATTCGAGCAGTGAAAGGAAGTACTTCTCATCTCTCACTTCAACCCCCAGTGCTTCGGCCTTAGACAACTTTGATCCTGCCCCAGGACCAGCTAATACCCAGCTGGTTTTTGCAGAAACACTACCTGCCACTTTGGCACCTAATTGCTCCAACAGCGCCTTCGCATCATCTCGTGACACACTTTCCAGAGTGCCTGTCACCACCACTGTTTGCCCCGTCAGAGGCAAGGACCCAGAAGCGTCCTTAGTACGACTAGGTTGACCTTCTGTCCAATGCACTCCAACCTCTATGAGGCGATTTACAACATCAAGATTGTCTGGTTGTCGGAAAAACACATGAATATGTTTAGCCACTACAGTACCGACATCTGGCACTTCCTGAAGCCTCTCAATCTCAGCCTCTTTAATCGACTGCAAATTGCCGAAGAAGCTAGCGACAGCTTTCGCTGTAGATTCGCCAACTTCACGGATACCCAAGGCATATATGAACTTTGCAAGAGTTGTAGACTTGGACTTATCTATAGCCTTCAGCAGCTTTGCCGAAGACTTCTCCCCCATGCGCTCCAAGCCTAATAGTGAAGATAACTGCAGCATGTATAAATCAGCAGGGCTCTGCACCAAATTGGTATCTACCAGCTGATCGATCAACTTATCACCAAGCCCATCGATATCCATCGCACGGCGAGACACAAAATGCTTCAGTGCCTCTTTTCGCTGAGCAGGGCAGGATAAACCACCTGAACAGCGAGCAACCGCCTGCTGCTCCTCACGCTCAACATCAGACCCACAGGCAGGACAATGCGTCGGCATGGAAATAGGACGTGCAGCATCAGGGCGTTTCTCCAACACCACTCTCACAACCTGAGGAATAACATCGCCTGCCCGACGAATAAACACAAAATCTCCGACTTGAATGCCAAGCCGATCAATTTCATCCATGTTATGCAATGTTGCATTGGAGACAGTAACCCCACCAACAAATACTGGCTTCAGCTTAGCTACGGGAGTTATAGCTCCAGTACGTCCAACTTGAAATTCGACCGACTCAACAGTGGTCATCGCCTCCTGGGCAGGGAACTTATGGGCGATAGCCCACCGCGGAGCTCTAGAAACGTAACCAAGCTCTGATTGCCAGTCTCGCCGGTTTACCTTAAAGACCAAGCCATCAATCTCATACTTGAGTTGATCTCTTCTGGCCATCATTTGACTGTAGTATGCTGAACATCCATCGATACCAGATACCAGTTTGATCTCCGGATTTACCTTGAATCCCCACTGTCTCAATCTTTCAAGCAAAGCCATCTGATCCTCGGGCCACTCTCCCCCTTCTAGCAGACCCAGTGCGTAACAATAACAATCCAACGAGCGCTTAGCTGTGACCCGGGAATCTAGCTGGCGCAAACTCCCCGCGGCAGCATTCCTTGGGTTTACAAATGGCTTCTCATTTTTTGTAACAGCACGCCGGTTAAAAGCCTCAAAAGTAGCTTTTGACATAACCACTTCCCCCCTTACCTCTAACCGCAGAGGCACTGAGCCTCCTAGCAGGCGTAACGGAACCGCAGTAATAGTTCTTACATTTGCGGTTATGTCTTCTCCAAATTCACCGTCCCCACGTGTCGCGGCTCTTATCAGAGAGCCTTTTTCATACAGCAAACTAACTGCAATCCCATCCAGCTTAGGCTCAGCTGCGAATTCCACTGCGCTCGTTGCAGGTAGTTTAAGCCGCTCCCGAATACGCCGGACAAAGTCCTGCATATCTTGTTCACTAAAAGCGTTATCGAGAGAGAGCATGGGAGCAACATGTTGCACAGTACTGAAACTGCTTAATGGTACTCCTCCCACCCTCTGCGTCGGGGAGTCTGTAGTCAGCAGCTCCGGATGCTCCTGCTCCAGCTTTTTCAGCTGCAGCATTAATGCATCATAGTCTTGATCAGGAATTCGCGGATCATCTTCGACATAGTAATGATAGTCGTGCTCACGAATTTGCTGACGGAGCGACTCAATGGCATCACTAGGAGTAAGAGACATAAGAAACTGGTCCTGACAGAAACGACATAGGCCGGAATTGTACCGGCCTATGTCGTTTCTGTCAGGACAGCTTTGCTATCAAGAAAGTTGCTGTCTGCGATGAGGCTGATGCGTCAACTGACGCCTTTCAAACTCCCGGATACGTTGACGACAATGTTCAATTGTCTGGGGGCGCATGACGCTGTGATTCTCGTCTTTAAGCTCCCCATTCAAGTTTTTTGCCAAGCACTGTGCAGTACTCAGCATACACTCGAACGCCAGCATCAAATCGTCTGCACCAGGCATACCCATGAAAAACGTCACCCCTGGAGTTTTTACAGACTCGATATGATCAAGGTCAAAGTCACCGGGATTCAACAAATTAGCCATGCTGAACTGAACTTTACCTTTGTTAAGCCCTAGCTCATGGCGATGGAAGATATTTCTTTCCCCGAACCGCAAACCGCATGCGAGCAGTACCTGCAATAATTGCTCACCATCAAAACCACTGTCACTGACCGCGGTCACACTAACGATAATGTGTTCCTCGGCATTGACACTGAACGACGACGCATCTGCTTTCACTCGCGCCTGACGCTTAAGCTCGAGTAATGGGTCAGCTCGCATGGGTAGGACACGTGCGGTTTCCTGGTAAGGAACTTCTTCCTCCTCAATGACGATTGCTTCTTTCTGGTCAATCTCTACAGAAGTTGAAATACTATCGACCTCATCAAAAGGATCGACCTCATCATCCATTAGCTCAGAAATGGGTCGCTCCCATGGGTTTGAAGCTGTCGTATCAGAAGAACAATCTTCCTTGAAGTCTTTTGTTGCTTGCTCTGACTGCAAGCCAGATGTATCAACCAAAGATTGTTCATACCATTCTGCCTGAGACCCAGCAGCCTCAAAGCTTGAGAGTCTTGACTCTGCATGACCTGAAGCAAGGTTAAGTGACTCGTCTATACCAGACAGATTCTGATCTTCGGACAAACCAAAACCGTCCGCCTCAGACATTTTGTTGTGATATATATCTTCCGCTACCGAATCTGGCCAATCTGCCACTGTAGTTAATGTGGGTGCAAAGTTCTCCGCAAACTCATTACCACCAGAAGCAGAAAATGAAGACTGAGTTGACGAAGTAGACTTCTCAGCAGGTTGATCCAAAAGAGGATCGACCTCAACGTGTAAATCGTGTAGCCCTACTTTCGGAGGTGCTTTCTTGCTCTCTAATTTTCTGGGAGCAATCTCACGATTAGCTGATGAATTCTTGGAGAGTTTTCCCGTACGGAGTTTATTCAGAGCACCAGCAAAGGCATGGGGTTCCATTTTGGTCACCCTTGCTCCGCCATTAGGCAACTCACGGTTAACGGGATCCGACGACTCCACGTCGTTCACGTTAGACAGGCTTCTGTCAATTCGCATACGCAAAGGATTACGATTGCGCTGCGTATAAAAACGCCGAAGACCGTCAACTGCGATTAGGACAATGGCTACCATGCCAAAAACAATGAGCCATTCGCGTAAGCTGATTTCCATTCTTAAACAACCGCTGTCTGAGTCGCCACTTTAAAACTGTTTTCCATACTAGTTAGCCACTGATCTGTTTACCGAGATATCTAAATACTCAATGCCTTAGAGTACAAAAAACAACCTCTTTAATCATAACCACCAGCTGACTGGGTGCAAGAAAAAACAGTAGGTTTACTGATATTGCTTATCGATCTCCAATTTTAGACTCAGTTGCTGCTTTTCCGCCAGTGTCACTCCATCTATTTCACCAAACCAGTCGCCTTTCTCTGGAATTGGGTTGTTACTTTGTGAAATACGTGCAACGACCTGTAATGGGCCGTTATTTTCCAGTGACTGCCCCACCATACTATTGCTTTGATCGAGCACAACAGTTTCAGACAACGCCCCAGCACTAACACGACGGACAGCTAAAGGCATTTTCTCACCCACACGTCGTACCAACACAAAAACAAATTGATCGCTTCTTAGCTGTGCCTTAGCCTCAGGAGACAATGCAACGGTCACACTGATGCGTCCCGAAGAAAGTTTTTTTCCATCCAAATTGTCATCACCTAATGAAGCATCTTGTTGCAATTGAGCCTGAGCCTGGGTGATGCCACTACGCAGAGCCTGCGCTGCTTTCTCATCTGGATTTGACGACAACGCTCTCTGCCAAAAACCAATAGCCTCTTTGTAGAGTTTCTGATTGTACGCAGCGATACCTAAAATCCCCATTACCGTTGGCTCGTTGGGCGCAAGAGCCAACGTATCATCAATTGCCTGCTTTACTTCTTGAGTAATTTTTCCACCACCGGCAAAAAATAGGGCCTGCGCCTTTTGCCCCATGACCATGACTTTAATTGGCGCATTATCTGGAATATAAGACAATGTCTTGGTAAGTGCGTCCGCCGCTTCCTGAAAACGACCCAGATCCAGCAGAGTACCTGCTAAGACAAACCATCCTTCGGGATTGTCTGGATTGCTAACCAACCGTTGCTGCAGCTCAACGACAGCCTGATCCAATGACATTCCCTTGCTGCTCTCCATTGCTATCCATTGACCCATTTCGTCTGCAGCCCCCCAATGTATATAGAGTGGCAACCCAACCAGCGGAATCAATAGCGCTAACAAAACGACCAAAATGAGCTGCTTTCGTTCTACGATGTAAGAAGCACCCACATCCTCTTTCAGAGGAATATCAGCTAAGAGTTCCTGTTCAAGCTCGGACTTGTATAGCTTAAACTCTTCATCACTCAGTCCGTTGAGCTTACGCTCCAACTCCGCATCGTAAAGGCGATCTCTAAATGCTTGAACATTTGCTCTTTTTCGGTCGACCACACTTACGGCAGAGCGTACCGGATGAAACAGTGGATATACGACGAACGCTATTGCTGCCATAACTAACATGGCTGCAGCCAACCAGAATACAACCATTAGCGGTCATCCTCTTTCAGCAAAGAAGCTAAACGGGCAGCTGAGTCTCTCTCCTCATTAGTATTCGTCTGCTCTATACGGGGCCGATTACTACCCGACAGTAACCAGACAGCCATACTACCAACAAGCAAAAGCAACAGTGGACCAAACCAGAGAAGCCAGGTGACCGGATCAAGCTTCGGCCGGTAAAGCACAAACTCACCAAAACGATTCACCATGTAATTCTGGATGTCTTGATCTGATTTTCCTTCACGTAGCAATTTTGCTACTTCATCACGCAGATCCTGTGCAATGGGGGCGTTCGAGTCTCCAATGTTCTGATTCTGGCATTTGGGACAACGTAACTCCCACACCAGAGATTGATAACGCTGCTGCAATTGAGGATCAGCAAAGTGTTGAGCCTCAATTGCCGCGTTCGCCTGGTTTATCATGAACAAAACCACCAGCATAAAAAATGCACGCCCCATAAACGATCAGCTCTTTAAACGTTCATAGATTGGCTGGATTTGCTCCCGCCACACTCGCTCATCGACAACACCCACATGCTTGTAGCGAATAATGCCGTCCTTATCGATGAGATACGTCTCAGGTGCACCATAAACTCCCAAATCAAAGCCCAAGCTGCCTTTTTCATCAAAAATACTGAACAAATAAGGATTTCCAAGCTCAGCCAGCCACTTCATTGCACTAGCACGGTCATCCTTATAGTTGATGCCAATGATCGGTACCCCCTGTTTGGCAAGCTGCATGAAATACGGATGCTCCATATGGCAGGACGGACACCAGGTAGCCCAAACATTGAGTAACACTGGTTGCCCCTTGAGCCGAGCAGCACTGATCAGCTCACTACTTTTCTCTACTGTAGGCAAACTAAAGTCTGGAAGGGGCTTATTTATTAACGCAGAGGGAAGCGTGCTAGGATCCTTTCCCAAACTTTGCCAGAACAGCACACCCAAGCCAAAAGCAACTATCAAAGGCAAGAAAAACAACGCTTTACGCATGAGAAACCTCAGTTACAGGTGCTGTCTCTAACCCTACACTTACTTGCGGCTGCCGATGACGCAACCGGCGATAACGCAGATCTGTGGCTGCTAAAGCACCGCCAAATGCCATCAACAGCCCACCCAGCCATATCCACCTCACCATAGGTTTGATATGAATACGTACAGCCCATGCACCACCGTCCAGACGTTCTCCCATTGCAATATAAATGTCTTGCATCAAGCCTGGGTCGATAGCGGCCTCAGTCATCATTGAACGTTGGACACTGTAATTGCGCTTTTGTGGAAACAGCTCCGTTATGGTTTTGCCTTGCTTACTAACAACAAAATGCCCCTGCTCCGCCGTGTAGTTAGGCCCTTGCAAGCTGGTCGCTCCGAGATAGCTGATGTCGTAACCATCAATATGTTCCACATGCCCTGGCTCAACACGAATATCCTGCTCAAATGCGTGCAGACTGACCCAGGTTACGCCAAGAATCGAAGCGCAAAACCCCAAGTGAGCCACATGCATTCCCCAATATGACCTTGGCTGCCTCCATCCCTGCTGACTGAAACGTATACGATGCGATACATCAACGAGCGTAGATACAGCTATCCAGCCTGCCATGACAACACCCAAAACAATTCCCCAACGATGCTCCCCTCCCCAGATAATTGTCACTATTGCAAATATCAGTACCGCCAACGCCGGAAGCGCCAGCGACTTCAGCCACTGATCTTGCGCATGACGTTTCCAACGGAGCATTAGTCCACTGCCCAGTGCCAGTGCCAGCAGCCCCATAAGAGGAACGAAAAGCATATTGAAATAGGGAGGACCAACTGACAATTTGCCCAACTGCAGGGCATCAACTACCAGCGGATATAAAGTGCCAAGAAGCACGACGACCATGGCTACCAGCAAGATGAGATTGTTGATTAACAGCCATGTTTCTTTTGATAACAAATTAAAAGTCGACTCAGACTTGAGGTCGACTGCTCGCAATGCGAACAAGAGCAGTGACCCGCCTACCGTTACCGCAAGTAACATCAATACGAAAAAGCCACGCGTCGGATCAGAGGCAAAGGCATGCACTGATGTCAACACACCGGAGCGCACCAGAAACGTCCCGAGCAGACTGAGAGAAAATGCACATATTGCCAGCAGGACAGTCCAGCTTTTGAATTCACCACGCTTCTCTGTCACTGCCATTGAATGTATTAGGGCTGTACCGGCCAGCCAAGGCATAAATGACGCGTTTTCAACCGGGTCCCAGAACCACCAGCCCCCCCAGCCTAGTTCGTAATAAGCCCACCAGGAACCCAGAACAATACCTATAGACAAGAAAGCCCACGCCGCATTAGTCCAAGGTCTTGCCCAACGAGCCCACGCCGCGTCCAGCCTGCCTCCCAGAAGTGCGGCTATAGCAAAAGCAAAAGCCACCGAGAAGCCAACATATCCCATATACAACATAGGTGGATGAACGATCAGTCCAAAGTCCTGTAACAGAGGATTAAGATCCTGGCCATCATCAGGAGCATTGAAAAAGAGACGTGTAAAAGGACTGGAGGTGAGCAGGACAAATAACAGGAACCCGGTTGAAATCATACCCATCACGGATAGAACACGTGACCGAAGCTCAGCTGGCAGGTGTAAGCTACGCCATGCCACGGCAACAGTCCAAAGACAAAGAATGAACAGCCACAACAATAGCGATCCCTCATGCCCCCCCCACACTGCACTGAATTTGTAGTACCACGGTAAGTGGCTATTAGAGTTGGTAGCGACATAGGCAACAGTGAAGTCATTGGTCATGAAAGCATATGTGAGAAAGCCAAACGCCAACGCCACAAAGAAAAATTGCCCCGTAGCAAGAGGTGTTGCGAAACGCATCCAGAATAAATTGCCCCTGAACGCCCCCCAAAGGGGAACCAGAGCGAGCATCAAAGCAAGACACAGTGCTAGTATTAATGCCAGCTGGCCCAACTCAGGGATCATGACTTAATGCTCCGCAGATGGTTGAGGGGGGAGTTTGCCACTGGCCTTGAGGGCTGCTGCCACCTCAGGTGGCATGTATTTCTCGTCATGTTTCGCCAGAACCTGATCGGCAACAAACACTCCTTTACTGTTCATTTTACCCAATGCAACCACCCCCTGCCCCTCACGAAACAGGTCTGGAAGGATGCCGGTATACTCCACTTCTATGGTCTTTTGAAAATCGGTTAATGCGAAATGTACCATCAGACTGTCACCTGAGCGCTGCAGACTGTGTTCCACGACCATACCACCCGCGCGAATACGTGTGTCATCTGGTGCCTGATGATCTGCTATCTGTGAAGGTGAGTAGAAAAGATTAATATTCTGTTGTAGTGCGTACAGTGCCAGACCAACAGCAACAGAGACCCCAAGCAACAGTGCAACGACAGCCCACATACGATGTTTACGCTTGAGATTCATGCGACCGCTCTCTAATCAGACGTTGCCGTAGGCTAGCTAGTACAGTGCCTCGCTTAAGCAGAGGTATGACCACATTCCAAAGCACCACCAGCATCGCTATACCGTAACTTGACCATACATACAGACCATGCCCACCCATATGGATGAAGTCGCTAAAACTGGAAAAATACATTGATCATACTCACGACTATTGAGTTCAACTTTTAATCAAAAAAATACGCAGGTTACTTTATTTGGCTATTGCTCAGCAGATCACATACCCAACCAGCACGACGCTCTCGCTCCAAGATTTCAGTCCTGCAACGAGTTAACAGAGTCCAAGTAAACAAAGCATAGAATCCCAGCACCATGAGCAATAATGGCACCCACATTTCGGCAGGCATCGCTGGCTTTTCCGTCAGAGTAAATGAAGCGGGTTGATGCAGCGTATTCCACCAGTCAACGGAGTACTTGATGATCGGCAGATTGATCACTCCCACAATTGCAAGAATCGCACTGGCCTTTGCGGCCATCTGACGATCACCAATAGCTGAATTGAGCGCAATAACCCCAAGGTAGAGAAACAACAAGATCAGCATAGATGTTAAGCGGGCATCCCATACCCACCAAGCGCCCCAGGTCGGCTTCCCCCAAATTGCCCCCGTCACCAGAGCCAGAAACGCATAAGAGGCGCCAATAGGTGCAGCGCATTTAGCCACTACCTCTGCTACCTTCATTTTCCAAATCAGACCGATGGCCCCTGCTATTGCCATCAACAGATAGACAGACTGCGCCAGGAATGCTGAGGGCACATGAAGATAGATAATGCGAAAGCTATTGCCTTGCTGATAGTCTGCCGGTGCAAATAAAAGTGCCCAGACCAAGCCAATAGTCAGCAACAATGCGGCCGAGCCACCCAGCCACGGCAACCATTTTCCACTCAGCTCATAGAACCAACGAGGTGAACCCAGTTGATAGAACCATTGAGGCATTTTTTGCTTTTTTAATGCTTTTGCGTTCGCCACGACCTTAACCATTGATACTAATCCGCAGTGCAGCTGCTGTTGCTATGGGCGCCAAGGGTAACGCCAGCGCGAGAAATGCTCCTAATATAGCAAGCTGACCAGTAGCCTCCATCCCCTGCAATGAGGCAGTTACAGCCCCACTCCCAAAGATCAGGATGGGAATATAAAGAGGCAAAACCAGCAAAACCAGCAAAACCCCTCCTCTACGCAGCCCAACCACCAAGGCGGCACCAATCGCGCCAATAAGACAAAGACTAGGCGTACCGATAAGCAGACTCAGACACAGCACCTCATAACTACCTACAGGAAGAGACAGCATCAACGCAAGCAGAGGCGCCAACAGCGTTAATGGCAGGCCGGTCAGCAGCCAATACGACAAAACCTTGGCACTAATCAGCAAAGCAATAGGCTGACTGCCAACAATAATTTGCTCCAGAGAGCCATCCTCAAAGTCACTCCGAAATAGTCCATCCATCCCCAGAAGCGTCGCAAGTAATGCTGCTACCCAGACAATACCGGGGGCAATCTTCCCCAACAATGCAGGCTCAGGGCTAACAGCCAGAGGGAAGAGGCAAACTACCAGCAGAAAAAAAACCAGCGGATTGAGCCAGTCAAATATGCGTCGAGCAGCTAGCCTCAACTCACGATACATCGTCATCCGCCAGGGACTGTCAGCAATCATAGGCGAGGTCGTTAGCACATTACGATCAGTTGATGACATAGCTACCGTTACCACGCAGAGATAACGTTCGGCGGCACATGGACTCAGGGAGCACATGGTGAGTGGTCAGTATGACACAACCTCCACGGCTTGCATGACGCTGCATCTGGCTTTCCAACATGCCTACCCCTTGCCGGTCAATGGCTGTAAAAGGCTCATCGAGAAGCCAGAAAGTTGCGCAACTCATATACAAACGAGCAAGACTTACTCTACGGTTCTGCCCTGCTGAAAGTTGATGACATGGGACATCCTCATATCCTTCCAGAGCGACTGACTTCAATGCAGAGGGAATCAACGTACTATCAAGATGTGTATGTATGGCGGCCAGCCACTGAAGGTTTTCAAGGGGAGTAAGTGAAGGATTGATTCCCGTGCAGTGGCCAAGGTACAGCATAGCTTTATTGTATGCGGAGCGGTCCTCGGCAATATCCTCTCCTTGCCAATACACCCCCCCTTCAGAAGACTGAAGCAAGCCAGACAAGATTCTGATCAAGCTCGTCTTTCCAGCCCCATTTGGCCCATCAATCTGAAGTATCTCGCCGGATTGCAACGAAAAGCTGAGGTTGTGGAAAATATCATGATCATCTCGCTCACAGCTCAAGCCAACAACTTGCAACATAGGGGATGACACTGGCAAAGACTCCTAAAACGCTCATGATCATTGAGTCAGACAAACATATATACCAGAAATACTCAGAAGGCCTTTCAAGCCCTATACAGACCCACTCCGCCAACTCGTTGCCAAAAGTCACAATTAAGCTTTGCGAAATGTTGGCGAAGTATATAGAAATAAATAAACATCGTCCTGACTTGGCACAATAGAGAGGACAATCTGTGGCCACCAGCATCCCGCCCTCTTCGTTGGCTGCCGTGAATTACCTTCAAACAGCGACGAACACCAGCTCTACTGGTTCTCGTAACCTGTCTATTGGCTCGTATGTTCAGGCACAGGTCCTGAGCTCTTCCACAGATAACAATTCAATGCCCCAAGGCTACAAGGCCACAGTGGTAGTCGCAGGCCAGACCTATCAGGCACTATCTTCATCACCTCTTACACCCGGACAACAAGTTACCCTCAGGGTTCTCACACCAACGTTGCTTCAGGCTGTCCCTACCACGTCACCCGAACAACAGCTTCTACAAACCCAGCTAAAAAGCTATCTACCTCAGCAACTGAATCTAAGTCAGCTGCAGCCGCTACTACAAAATCTCGCATTAACCCCCACGGCACTGGCGGTAAACCCCAACCTGACACAAACACTTGCCAGCTTACGCCAAGCCTTTCCCAGCAAGGAAGATTTGAAACAGGCAGACACACTTCGACAAGCCGTGCAAAACAGTGGCTTTTTTACAGAAAAGCGCTTGATTCAAGGCAAAGATGTTTCAAGTGATCAGAAAGTCTTACTGTGGCAGGCGATGGCAGACTTACCAGCAGATCACCCAATGCACAAAGCCCTGGAAGGCCGTCTGGCTCGCATACAAGTAATGCAGCTCAGCAATCTTCAACAGGACACACAGCATGTTGAACTAGCCGTCAACAGTAACTACCAGTCGCTTGAACCCGTCAATCTGGCGATCAAACGTGATGCTCCGGAAAAGCGCCACTCATCAGAGAATGATGACAACACTACCTGGCAAATTGAAATGGACTTTGAAGTATCGACGGGAGAAACCATCTACATGAAGCTTCAGTGGCAACAGCAGTTGAGCATCCAGCTCTGGCTACCGGATAATGCGTGGATGCAGGATCTGGACGCGAACAGCCAGCAAGAGTTAATCAGTATTTTGGGCAGCAAAGGCGTATCAGTTGCGAACTATTCACAGATGCTCGGCAAACCCGTTTCGAACTCGGCACCAGAGCAGTGTCTGAAAGGCATGTCGCTAATCGATGAGCGGGCCTGAATTTATAACCAAGGGTGGAGATGTCACGTACTGGGTGTTGATATGAAAAAGAAACTGGCCGCTGCACTTGAATATGACCCCAGCAAAGGCAAGGCACCTCAGGTTACCGCGGTCGGTAGCGGCTTTATTGCTGAGCAGATTATTGCGCTGGCCAAGGAGGCTAACGTCCCATTACATGAAGATGCACATCTTGCTGCCATGCTCAGCCAGATGGACCCTGGCGATGAGATACCGGAACAGCTCTATGTGGCTATAGCAGAGATTCTGGCATTCCTTTTCCGGCTCAAAGAAAAACGTCAGCACCACAACAAGAAAATCGACCAGCTAATACGTCGGTAAATCAACGACTTTTCACTCGCTTTCGTGCATCACTGCGCACCTCACGATGCAAAAGTGCGATCAACTCAGCTTCAGGTCGACCTATATTGCAACTAGCCATGATATCGTCAACAGAGGCTCCCATTTCCATGAGCTTGGTTGCTTGACTAATAGCTGCACCACCACTCTCACGCCCTTCCAAGCGCTGCTGTTTTTCCATAGTGCTATAAAGGCGTTTTTCGACATCCACCAGACGTTGACCCACACCGATAGTACTATGGCTCATGATGTCCACCTCACTGCGCAAAAGACTCATGAGTGCCTGAAATTGCTTTCGTTGCTGAACCAGCCGAAAGCATGCCCAAGATGCGAGCATAAGAGATACAAGTGACAACCCGCCGATGATGAACAATACGGGCCAAATATCGGAGGCAAGCCAACCTGAGTCCAAAGGAACTGTCCTTAATCTAAGCCGAAGGATAAATGTAAATATCTAGTGGAGATAATATCCAAGCTACCGGCAGTATATTCGCCCTTCCCTTGAAGAGAGAAGGGCGAATAGCAACACTCTCGGGCAATTTACATTGCCAAGAACAGGGACAAGCGTTACAGGTTAATAATCTCAGCCCACTCGTCTTCAGTCATCAATTTATCCAGCTCAACCAAAATCAATAGACGGTCATTCTTGTGACAGACTCCATGGATGAACTTGGCACTCTCTTCATTGCCCAGGTTGGGTGGGCTTTCAATCTCGGATTGGCTTAAATAAACCACTTCAGCAACAGCGTCGACTAAAATACCAACCACCTGATGATTCACTTCAATGATGATGATACGAGAGTTATCCGTTATTTCTGCAGGGACCAGGCCAAAGCGCTGACGTGTGTCGATGACAGTAACGACATTACCTCGAAGATTGATGATCCCCAGTACATATGCAGGTGCACCAGGGACAGGGGCAATGTCGGTATATCGTAATACTTCCTGCACCTGCATTACGTTGACACCGTACACCTCTTTATCAAGGCGAAACGTGACCCATTGCAGCACCGTATCATTGCCAATTTTGGAGTTATTGCTTGCCATACTGAATCCTCTTTCGCATTCCACAATGAAATACGTCGCTTGGCCTACGCCTCGCTACAAACCTTAATTCTCATCTCAACTTATGGATCAGAAATTAAAAACTGCTGATAAGAAAAGTGACTTATTTGCACAGAAACTGGACAACCAGAGATTTACCTCTTTGCCAGTTTGGGCTGGTAATTCTTGTCGTCTGCATTAAGCATCTTGCTCATGGTTCCCACATCCATGATGGCACACATATGATCAATAACGGTGCCTGCTAACCATGGACGCTTACTGCGCTCTGATCTCCAGCGCACCTCCTGCTCACCCAGTGTGATAGCTTCAGCCACATCATGGCAACCAAGCCCCCAGTCAGAACCCTCGATCAGAATCACGTACTTCATGCTCTTGCGCTGCTCTTCATCATAACGATCAGGCATGACCCAAAGCGCAGTATCGACTACCCGAATCATTCGACCACCATGTGCAGGCAACAAACCCATAAACCATTTGGCCTGACCAAAAAGCGGCGTTAAGCCCTTTTCAGGAATAGTCAGAACCCCACCCAGCTCAATCAAAGGCACTGCCAGTTTGAGTCCACTAACATTGAATAATAGGCATTCAAAGCGGTTTACTGCCCACCCAGGCTTGCCTAACTCAGGAGGAAGATTCTGACCACCATCAACTGAAGACTCTTCCTTCAGAATCACTTGCGTTTCCGCAATAACAGGCTGCTCAGCTGGGACTCTATCCTCTGGAGCAGCAGGCTGCTCTTCCACCTGATCATTGACAGGCTCTTGAACACCAGCAAGCACAACTTCACCTACAATGACATCAGGCGTTGCATCCAATACAGGATCATCGCCTTCCGTCGAATACTCTGGCACCTCACTAAGCAGCGACTCAAGATAAGACTCAAGCGCCTGTCTTGGCTCTGCAAAGCTTGACTGCGCATTGCGCCGCTTCATGATGTAACTCCTGCTGATGTCTCCACTTCCTGGCTCAGCAAGCTTTTTAGCAGCATACTATAAGCTCTTACTCCGCGAGAGCCGGAATCCACTGCAGAAGGCACTATCCCTGACGAGCTGGCATTACGGAATTTTGTGTCAACAGGCACAACAGCATTGGTAACCTGATCAGGAAAACTTGTTCGAATCAATCTGAGGCTTTGTACTGAGGCCTGAGTCCGACGATCATAAAACGTAGGCAGAATACTAAAAGGCAATGGTCGCTTACGCGACTTGTTCACCAATAGCAACGTACGCAGCATTCTTTCCAAACCTTTGATCGCGAGATATTCAGTTTGCACTGGTACAATCAAACGCTCGCAGGCTGCCATGGCATTAACCATAAGCACGCCCAAGACAGGAGGGCTATCAAGAATTACGTAGTCAAAATCATCCCACAATGTTGCCAGAGCCTTGGATACAACAAGCCCCATCCCTTCCTGCGCAGTAGCCTGCCGCTCCAACGTCGCCATTGCAGTTGAAGCGCCAATCAAACGGATATTCCGATGGCTCGTATCCAACAGCAACTGTGTGGCGAGTCCTTCATCCAGCAGAGCGCTTGACTTAAACAGATCATAAACACTGCCGCCTATCTGGTCAGGATCATAACGGAAGTAGCTGGTCAGTGAGCCATGTGGATCCAGATCAACCACCAGCACAGACTTCCCCATGTCCCCCAGTAACCCAGCCAGGGTAACTACAGAGGTCGTTTTACCCACTCCGCCTTTCTGGTTTGCCACTGCCCATACGCGCATAGCCTCTCCTTACTCAGCCTTTCACAGCTTTGGACAGACGCACACCAATCTCATCAAGATCAACAATCTCGTCTGCTAATCCAGCCTTTACTATGGCCATGGGCATACCATAGATAACGCAGCTTTGTTCGCTTTGAGCCCAGATGTCACTGCCAGACTGTTTCAACATACGAGCCCCTTCTCTCCCATCCGCGCCCATTCCAGTAAGTACAAGAGCCAATACCTTACCCGGATAATGTTTGGCAGCAGAGCCAAAGGTTACATCAACACAAGGTTTATAATTTAGCCGCTCATCACCGGGCAGAATGCGCACTCGACCTGTGCCGCGATGCTCAACCATCATTTGCTTTCCACCAGGTGCAAGTAGAGCAAGACCGGGCCGCAGTTCATCGCCATCCTCTGCCTCTTTAACCTGAATCTTGCACAACTGGTTGAGACGTTCAGCAAACGCCTTGGTAAAGGCAGCTGGCATATGTTGAATCAACACAATGGGGGACGGAAAGTCTGCGGGTAATCTGGTCAGGACTTCTTGCAGCGCCACTGGCCCGCCTGTAGATGTACCAATAGCCACCAACTGGTAACGTTTAGCGACAACAGAGGCTGAAGGTCTGGCCGGTATGGCCTGCTGAGGAGCTGATGGTGCGACATTGGTTGAATGCAATGTACTGCGAGCAGACTCTTCTGTACGCGTACTCCTGAAGCTAGGCACAGCTGGTACCGTACGGAGTTCAGGAGTAGTCACTGCACTTTTCAGGGTGACTCTGCGACTCTTAGCCACTGCATACAATTTGTCACGCAGGCTAGACTCCATAGCCTGACGATTACGCGAAAGGTCCTCAAAGTTCTTTGGCATATAGTCCACTGCACCAGCCTCCAGAGCTTGCAGTGTTATGCGTGCGCCTTCATACGTCATGGATGAAAACATTAATACTGGCGTAGGACGGCGCCGCATGATTTCATTTACCGCGGATATACCGTCCAATGTTGGCATTTCATAGTCCATAGTAATGACGTCAGGACGTAGCTCTAGCGTCTTGTCTATTGCCGCTCTTCCATTTTCGGCTGTTCCGATCACCTTAAAACGAGGATCGGCTTCAAGAATTTCGGTCAATCGACGACGAAAAAACGCTGAGTCATCTACCACCAATACGGTGATGGGCATTAGTTAGCTCCTCAACCCCAGATACTTAACGAGATGCGTAGTGTTTAAGCATGCTGGGTATATCCAAAATCAAAGCGATACGTCCATCACCAGTAATGGTTGCCCCTGAGATGCCTGGCGTGCCATGAAGCATTCTTCCCAGAGGCTTAATAACCACCTCCTCCTGGCCAACCAACTGGTCTACGACAAAACCAACTCGCTGAGTACCTACGGTCACAATCACAACGTGACCACTCTTAGATCCTTTCTCATCTCTAGAACGTGCAACCAACCAGCGATGTAGATAGAACAGCGACAATGGCTTCTCTCTGACGACTACCACTTCCTGACCATCGACTACGTTAGTCTTGTTAAGATCAAGATTGAAGATCTCATTCACGTTAACCAGTGGCAACGCAAATGCCTGATCATCCAGCATAATCATCAAAGTAGGCATAATGGCGAGTGTCAAAGGAACCTTAATCTCAATGCGCGACCCTTTGCCCTTCACCGAGCGAACGTTAAGAGAACCGTTCAACTGAGTAATTTTTGTTTTAACCACATCCATGCCGACACCACGACCTGAGACATCTGATATCTCGGTCTTAGTAGAAAAGCCGGGGGCAAATATAAGATTAAAGCACTCAGTATCACTGAGACGTTCTGCAGCATCAGCATCAAGAACGCCCTTCTCAACCGCTTTCTTACGCAACTTGTCAGGGTCCATACCTGCGCCATCATCTTCGATGGAAAGCAGAATATGGTCACCCTCTTGCTGCGCAGAAAGTACTACTTTACCGATACGACCTTTACCTGCCTGCTCTCGTTCCTCTGGGCTTTCAATGCCATGATCCACCGCATTGCGCACCAAGTGAACGAGTGGATCAGCCAATGCTTCGACAAGGTTTTTATCAAGATCTGTCTCTTCGCCAATCAGCTCAAGATTAACTTCTTTCCTCAGCGTACGGGCAAGATCCCTAACCACCCTGGGGAAGCGACCGAATACTTTCTTGATAGGCTGCATCCGCGTCTTCATCACGGAGGTCTGAAGGTCTCCCGTGACGACATCCAGACTGGCAACCGCCTTAACCAATTCATCATCAGCGTGCTTCGACCCCAAACGCACCAGGCGATTTCGCACCAATACCAGTTCGCCCACCATATTCATGATGTCATCAAGGCGTTTGGTATCAACACGAACAGTAGTCTCTGCAGCTGGAGCTGCTGAGCCAGCCTTATCTGCAACCGCAGAGCGCACAGGGGCTGATCCAGCCTTATCCTCAGAGATTTCTACTAGAGCTTTGTCAGGTTCAGTCTTTGCACGCACAACCGGCTTAGGAGCTACGGGTTTATTTTCAACTGCAGGCTTAACAGTTTCAGCCTTGACCACAGAGGCTGGCTTGGTAGGCTCAACTTTCTGCGCAGATACAGGCTTTTTCACTTCAGGAGGCGGTGCGCTATCAGGATGACCAATGGAAGCAGGTGATCCATCAGACTCACCAAAGTGCGCAAAGGCCCCCTTGTGTTGAGACTGCAATTCGTCCATTAAGCGCTCAAACTCGTCATCAGAGATCAGGTCTTCCTCACCTGATGCTTTGACAGAGCTCCGACCACTGGACACGGATGACTCTGACTCCACTTGGGCATCATCAGAGACCTCTGGAGATCCGGTATGCTTACCCTGGCCATGCAATTGGTCTAGGAGTGCTTCGAACTCAGCATCAGTGATGTCACCATTTGGATCCAGATCGTCAACCCTTGAGCTATTCGAATCCGAACTGCCAACAGGTCCCTTTCCAGCACCATGTAACTCATCAAGCAAGCTCTCAAACTCATCCTCAGTGATATTGTCATCACCAGACGAGTTAACAGTCTCCGAACTATCGTCAGGTAAGTCATCTGACGTTATGGCTTGCAGCAGATTTTCAAAATCATCATCGGTAATGTCACCGCCAACACTGGCTCTTTCAACCTCTTCGTCAGCCTCTGCCAACTCTTCTTCCAGAGAGCGCAAAGGTTCTGATTCTGCGGCTTTGCGTTCCGCCTCTGAGGTTGGCTCAGCAAGTCTTCCTAGAGCCAACAGCAACTCAGGATCGGCAGGCTCAGGCTCAAGACCAGAGCGCACCTGCTCAAACATTGCGTTGACAGTATCCAGTGCCTGAAGGACTACATCCATGAGCTCAGAAGAAACATGCCGCTTTCCAGTACGCAACACATCAAATACGTTTTCCGCGACATGGCAACAATCAACCAAAGAGGTCAGCTGAAGAAATCCAGCCCCCCCTTTTACAGTATGAAATCCACGAAAAATTGCATTCAACAGATCCTTGTCGTCTGGACGCTGCTCAAGATCCACCAGCTGCTCAGACAACAATTCCAGAATTTCTCCTGCCTCAACAAGAAAGTCCTGGAGGATCTCTTCATCCACTTCTAAGCTCATCCGGTTACTCCTCAGAATCCCAGGCTGGACAACAGGTCATCGACTTCGTCTTGGCCAGACACTACGTCCTGGCTTCCTGTAGGAAGTTGTGGCCCTTCGCCGATTATTTTTTGCTCTTCTGTTTTCTGATCCTGTGGCTCGAAGTCATGGGTAATTCCAGAGATGAAATCCACCTTTCCTGCCATACGCACCATCTGCACCAGATTTCGCTCAACTTCCGTAACGAGCGATATCACCCGGCGTATAAGCTGTCCAGTCAGATCCTGATAACCTTGGGCCATTAGAATTTCGGTTAGGTTGGTATTAAGAGATTTGGAGCCAGACTCGACTTGCTTGAGGAACTCAGAGGTTCGTTTGAATAATTCACGGAATGCCTTGGCATCCATTTCACGCTTAACGAGGCGTTCCCAGTCTTCTCTCAATAGCTCGGCCTGGCTGCCTAGCTTTTCAGCTACGGGCATACTCTCGTCCACCATATCCATGGTGCGATTAGCCGCTGTACCTGTAAGTTCAATAACATAATTCAAACGCTCGGAAGCATCTGTGATGTTTTGAACATCTTCTGAATGGGCAATCAGAACATTGTGCTCAAAGTCAGAATGAAAGGCCTTAATTGACTCATGCAAAGCACGAGTTAACTTACCGACTTCTCTAAACAAAGCCTCATTCCGAGCCTCGCTGAGTCGATGAATAACTCGAATAGCGCCACTGAAATCACCAGACTCCAGTTGCCCCATTATCTCCTCAGCCCCCCGTATCAGGGTCTGCTCAAACTCTTGCAGATCCGTTTTCTCTTGTCCTGACATACAGGGTTACCTTAGTTACGAAGTGGCTTCTATACGTTCAAAGATTTTCTCAATCTTTTCTTTAAGAACCGCAGCGGTAAACGGCTTAACCACATATCCGTTAACACCAGCTTGTGCAGCAGCGATAATCTGCTCGCGTTTAGCTTCAGCGGTTACCATTAGGACAGGTAAACGAGCCAGCTTAGGATCCGCACGAACTGCCTTTAGCAGATCGATACCTGACATGCCAGGCATGTTCCAGTCGGTGACGAGGAAATCAATGTTTCCACTTTTCAGTATCGGCAATGCCGTACTTCCGTCATCCGCCTCTACCGTGTTGGTAAAGCCAAGATCACGCAGCAGATTCTTGATAATTCGCCTCATCGTCGAAAAGTCATCAACGATAAGAATTTTCATGTTTTTATCCAAGGCAACCTCCGTCATGCCTCAACGGCTGAGCCCAAAGCTCTTATAAAAATTAGTTTAACTTCAAATCTTTACAAGGTGAGTTTTATACCTGAAGCTGCCAACCTGACAACTTTGCGCGCAATCGCATAGCTGCCTGACTATGAATTTGACAAACTCTGGACTCACTAACACCCAGGACTGCACCAATCTCTTTTAAGTTCAGCTCTTCATCGTAGTACAACGAAAGCACCAAGCGCTCACGTTCAGGTAGTAACTCAATTGCTTTCGCTAGCGCACCAGCAAAAGCTTCTTTCTGGTGTTGGTCCTCTGGTGATGCATGATCACCAGCAATCTGAACCCCAGGCCCGTCATCCTCCTGATCTGTAAGCTCTTCATAACTGAACAGCCGTGTTGAGGCGCTATCCTGCAGCATACTGTAGTACTCATCCAGAGATACTCCCAGCTCTGCAGCCACTTCATAATCCTTGGCATCTCGGCCATGCATCGCTTCAATCTGCTGAATGACTTCACTAATGCGGCGCGCATTTCGATGCACTGAGCGCGGCGACCAATCACCTTTTCGCACCTCATCAATGATAGCCCCCCGAATTCTGATACCTGCATAAGTCTCGAAACTCGCCCCCTTACTTGCATCATACTTCCGGGACGCCTCTATCAAACCAATCATCCCAGCCTGGATCAGGTCTTCCACCGATACACATGAAGGCAAGCGCGCCAGCAAATGGTGAGCAATACGTTTTACCAAGGGGGCATAACGACTCACAAGATCGTGGCTTGATGACGGATACAACTGGTTATACATGCTCTTCCTTATAACCGCCCCGAACGAATAACTATCTTGTTACTTCTACAAATACCATTGACTAAAATTCTAAAATCAACCTGCCCTACCGTAAGTCCTGGCAGGCTCCAAACTCACAGCAGCTGGCATCAGATTATCAATAGCATGTACTGCTCTGCTTACCAACTGACCTGGCTTGGCGAGAGCCAAATCATCAGGCACCCTCTGCCCATCTGTAATGTAGGCTATTTTAAGGGCATGTTCGATAACAACGCTTAATGCCTCACCGAGATTAACCGCCTCGTCTAGCTTAGTCAGAATACCTGCATCGATTCCCAATGGGCGATAAGACTGATATGCCGATCTCAGCACCTGTACCTGGCTGGTGCAAGGCAAAACCAACAGTTTGCGCAATTTAATGCTAACCTGGCTTAATTGGTGAAGTTGCTTGTCTCTATGCACATCCTGGGTGCTCATCCCGGCAGTATCCACTAAAACCAGATTTTTATCCCGGAGTGAGCGTAATGTTTCATTCAAAGAATGACGCTCATCAACCACGCGTACTGGCACGTCTAATATATGCCCGAAAACACGTAACTGCTCATGAGCAGCGACGCGATAGCAATCCGTTGTCACTAGCGCCAACCCGGCACTACCGTGTTTCAAGACATATCGAGTTGCCAGCTTGCCAATTGTTGTGGTTTTGCCGCTGCCTGTAGGCCCAACCAAGGCAAACATCCCCCCACCCTCGACAGGATCGGCATCGAACGTCGATACTGCAGCTGCCAAGCGCTGCAGAACCTGACGCCATGCCTGTTTTGGCTCCAAACCACTATCCAAAGCATGTATTAACTGTCTCGATAGCGGCACACTCAAACCCATCTTATGTAAACGAGTTTGAATCTGTATCTGCAGTGGCTTACTGCGTTCCGTAAAACTGGTACTTGTAGTGGCCTGTTGAGTATTTTTCAGCTGTTGTTCAAGCATACCTTTCAGCTGTTCAATCTCACCGCGCATTGAGTTAATTACACGACTATCATCCTGCCTTCTTGCCTCAACTTGGTGGGAGTTTGGCAGCTCCGACTCAACATGCCGCTCTTGATTCACAGCCCTGGCAGAAGCAAGCTCCTTTAGCGGCCGCACCTCTTGCGAGAAAGCATCCACATATTCGGATGAAGATTGCTGAGCCTGCCCCTTGTGCGCAACAGAACCGTATTCACGAACCGCATTTTCACTTCTTCGCGACTGTCGCTCCTGCTCCAGACGCCGCAACAACTCAGCTACAGACTCCTTATCCAAGCCTGGTGTCGTGCTATTTTTTGTTGGGATCGGCTCATGAATCCTACCTTGCTGAGCGTCTCTCACCTGCTGAAAGCGTTGAGACAATGGGGAAGAGGAAGCTCCAGCAGCCGGCTTTGGAGGTTGCGTCCGACCGTGCGATAACGGCGAAGTACTTGCCCGTTCATCCTTGATGGGATCTGTTGCCCGTGTCTGAGGCAAAGGAGCCGACTTTACTGGTGGCTCATAATCAATGGCCACCATGATTTCAACACCACCAGCCACCCTTTTATTGGACAAAATAACAGCGTCCGGACCGACTTCTTGCCGGACCAGACGCATTGCTTGTCTCATATCAGGCGCGAAGTAGCGCTTTATCTTCAACTTCGCCTCCTGTGTAAGTGCCCAATCGGGTGTTGACTCATATAGTTAGCAACAGACCTAAACAGAGAATTCTCTAAAGAGGGTTAACCGCCCACAGTTGCAACAATAGTGATCTGTTTATTTTCCGGTATTTCCTGATATGACAGCACATGAATAGTATGGCTGCCATAACGTACAAACTTAGCCATCAAATTACGTAAAGGTGCAGCAACGAGCAATACCGCAGGACGCCCTGCCACCTCTTGATTCTGCGCTGACTGCTGCAGTGAGGATTGCAGGCGCTCAGCCATCCCGGGCTCAAGTATAAGGCCATCCTCATGATTTTGCTGACTTTGCTGATAAGACTTAAGCAAAATCTGCTCCAGCTTTGGCTCCAAAGTCATAACTGGAAGTTCAGCTTGAGTACCATTTATGTTCTGAATGATGAGTCGGGACAGCGCAATTCTGACGGCAGCCGTCAATTGCTGCGGATCCTTACTTCTTCCTGCCAACTCAGTGAGTGCCTCAGCGATAGTACGAATATCTCTGATGGGCACCTGCTCTCTCAGTAAATTTTGTAATACTTTCAATACAATACTAACTGATAGTAACCCAGGCACCAAGGATTCGACCAGTTTTGGCGCGCTTTTCGCAAGGTTATCAAGCAAATGCTGAACTTCCTCATGACCGATCAATTCAGCGGCATGCTCTTGCATTACTTGGTTGAGATGAGTGGCAATAACTGTCGCAGGATCAACTACTGTGTATCCCAGAGTTTGCGCATGGTCCTTCTGCGTGGGGTCAATCCAGACAGCGCTCAATCCAAACGCTGGATCACGAGTTTCAATACCTCTCAATGACCCAAATACCTGACCCGGATTGATAGCCATT
This sequence comes from Pokkaliibacter plantistimulans, assembly GCF_003194385.1. Classification (GTDB taxonomy): domain Bacteria; phylum Pseudomonadota; class Gammaproteobacteria; order Pseudomonadales; family Balneatricaceae; genus Pokkaliibacter; species Pokkaliibacter plantistimulans. The sequence goes on along the minus strand of NZ_LAPT01000114.1, from coordinate 7,851 downwards.
TCCTTGTCAGGATAAATTTCTGCCTCACCTATTGTGACCCCCATCAGCACTATGCGATAGCCGCCTGGCATCAGGTCAAGGTTGTCACGAATGTGCACAGAGGGCACCAGAAAACCCAAGTCCTGTGACAGTTTTTTCCGCACCCCCTTTATACGCGTCAGCAGCTGACCTCCCTGACTCTTGTCGACAAGAGGTATCAAACGATAGCCAACTTCCAGCCCGATCATATCCACAGGACCCACATCGTCCCAACTGAGTTCCTTCTGTTCCGGAGCTTGAACTGGTGCCTTGGGCTTCTCTTTCTCCAACAACGACTTCGCTTCTTTTTCCTTACTCTTCTTGTCAATCAGGTATGCACCACCGGCAGCAGCAGCAGCCAACCCCAAAAAAGACACATGAGGCATGCCAGGAATACTCCCCATGATGAACATGATGGCCGCCGTGATCCCCATCGCTTTAGGGGAAGCAAACATCTGGGATGTGATTTGCGTACCGACATCTTCGGCAGCACTGACACGAGTAACAATGACTGCAGCAGCGGTAGACAGCATCAGAGAAGGTATCTGCGCAACCAATCCGTCACCAATGGTTAATAACGTATAGATCTGAACCGCATCACCAAAAGCCAGTCCATGCTGCAGCATACCTATCAGTAAGCCGCCAATAATGTTAATGAACAGGATCAAGATGCCAGCGACAGCATCACCACGAACAAACTTGCTGGCACCGTCCATGGATCCGTAAAACTCTGCTTCCTGAGTAATCTCTTTACGGCGCGTCTGGGCTTGCTCTTGATTAATCAAACCAGCATTCAAGTCAGCGTCGATTGCCATTTGCTTGCCTGGCATCGCATCAAGAACAAAGCGGGCACTTACTTCCGATATGCGGCCTGCACCCTTGGTAACTACAACAAAGTTGATGATCATCAAGATGGCAAAAACCACCAGACCAACAACATAGTTACCACCAATTACCACCTCACCAAAAGCAGCAATAACTTTACCAGCAGCATCACCGCCATCATGGCCATAGAGCAATACGACTCGGGTAGACGCGACGTTTAGTGCAAGCCGCAGCAGTGTCGCCACCAGCAGAACGGTAGGAAATACTCCGAAGTCAAGCGGTCGCAGGATGTAGACAGATATAAGAAGAATGACTAGGGACAGAGCAATGTTGAATGTAAAGAACACATCCAACAGGAAGGGCGGCATAGGCAATGTCATCATGCCCAGCATAACCAGGAGGACAACAGGAACCCCTAGACTCCCTTGCCCCAGACCCCGAAGAGTAGATAGAACTTGTGCGCGATTAATAGCCATCAACAATCTAAGCCACAGAAATGCAGTGTTAGCATACGCAATTATGCCCCTGCCGCAACACTGCTGCCGACCGGGATAGTAAAACACAGATGGCTAACAATGGACTTCCATGGTTGCTGCAAAGTAGCCCCGCAATAATGCAGCCAAAACATCAGTCGTGCCTAAGCTCCGAGGGAATGTCAAACTGCGTAGGCTCAACAGGCTTTGGCCCCTGGCGTCTTTTCCAGGCTTTAAGGTGGGTTACATAGGCTAGTACCTGTGCCACTGCCATATACAGCCCAGATGGAATTTCCTGATCAATTTCAGTGTTGTAGTAAACAGATCGTGCTAGTGCTGGCGCCGAAATGATAGGTACCTTGTGCGCATCCGCAATCTCTCTGATCTTGGCAGCTACCAGCTCCTCCCCTTTTGCAACCAGGACTGGAGCTTTGTGGCCCGCATACTGCAAAGCGACTGCATAATGAGTAGGGTTAGTGATCACTACATCCGCCTTTGGCACATTAGACATCATACGGCGAAATGTCATTTCTCTTTGCAAGCGGCGGATACGCCCCTTGATTTCGGGATTACCCTCCGCATTTTTCATTTCTTCCTTGACCTCTTGCTTGGTCATCTTGAGCTTTTGCATGTACTGATATTGTTGATATGGAACATCAATCAGCGTAATCAGCACCAATGAGCATGCAAGCCAGATAAATCCCCACAGCAATAGCTCTAATCCATTCGCCATGCTCGTCATAATATCCTGCCGAGCCATCAGCATCAGCCGATCCTGATCAGAGCGAATCATATAGATGGCCATGCCAGCCACAACAGCAAACTTGGCAAAGGACTTAACCAGCTCCACCAGGGAGTTGATGGAAAACATGCGCTTGATACCAGCCAGAGGATTCAGCTTGCTCAACTTGGGCTGCAAGGCCTCCAGGGTAAAATTCCACCCTCCCATGAGCACACTGGCAGCAATAGCGACAAAAGCCAGCCCTATCAACAACCCCATAATGGACATCAGTGCTTCTTTTACCGTGACCTCCAGATGAGCAAACATCATCATGGGATCACTGGAAGCTGCTTTATCAATCGACAGATTGAAGCGCATCAACTGAATAAAAACTTCAACAATACGCTGGCCGAAAAACAGCATGAAACAGCCGCAGATAACAAGCAGTACAGTAGTACTCAGCTCCCTTGATCGGGGAACGTCACCCTTTTCCCGTGCCTGTTCAAGGCGCTTCGCCGTTGGTTGTTCGGTCTTTTCCTGATCTGAATCAGACATCACGGAGCTCCAAACAGCGACTTCGTCAGATCAAAGATATCCAACATAAAGTTTTGCTGCTGCCAGACCATATCAGAAAGCCCAACCCAGAAAATAAACAGGCCAAACATAAGCAGAAATGCAAAACCTACAGCAAAAATGTTCAGCTGAGGCGCCGCTTTGGTAATAATTCCCAGAGATAAATTCACTAGCAGTAGCGCTATCACCCCTGGCAGAGCCAATGACAGCGCACTCGATACCAACCAGGTCCCAGCATCTGCCAGCATCCAATAGGAATCCACTGCAGGCCACTGCCCAACGGGCAACCAAATAAAGCTATTCGCCAGTAGCTGCAGCAGCGTTAAATGCCCATTCATCAACAGAAACAGGACAGTACTTAACAACATATAAAACTGCCCCAACGCCACTACAGATAGCCCATTGACAGGATCGTTCACAGAAGCAAACCCGAGCCCCATCTGCATAGCCAGGATTTGCCCAGCTGTAGTGAACACTTGAAATAATATCTGCACAGAAAAACCGATCATTATCCCGATCAGTGTCTGCGCTCCCACCTGAAGCCAGGTCGCCAGACTAAGCCCATCCGGAGTTGGACCCGCTGGCAAGATGGGCGCCAGTAAGGCAGCCAGCCCCATAGCAAGAAAAACACGAACTGTAGCAGGAATGGATTGAGTACCGAAGATGGGCGCTGCAGCCATAAAGCCAGCAACACGAAATAGCGGCCAGAGGTAACCGTACATCCAGCCCGTCAGAGTAGGTACATCCAACTGGAACATACTAGCCGATCAGCAAAGGGATATTAACAAACAGCGAGTTGAACATGTCCATGATTTTTTCAACAATCCAGGGACCAGTCCACATAATGGCACCTATAGTCACCAGCAAACGCGGCAAGAAGCTGAGAGTCTGCTCGTTGATCTGGGTAGCAGCTTGAAATATTGACACGATCAATCCCACGACAAGACTAGGCAAGACAATCACTGACACCAGCACGATGATCAACATGAAACCTTGCCGATACATATCAAGAGCCGCTTCAGGCGTCATGGCGACCTCACATCCCGTAACTTGCTGCCAGTGTCCCCATGATCATACTCCAGCCATCAACCAGCACGAAAAGCATCAGTTTGAATGGCAGAGAGACGATGACTGGTGACAGCATCATCATACCCATCGCCATCAATACGCTCGCTACTACCAGATCAATTACCAGAAACGGGATAAAGATCATAAAGCCTATCTGAAATGCCGTTTTCAGTTCACTTGTCACAAAAGCAGGCACCAAAACATTAAATGGCACCATTGCAGGAGAATCGACCTTTTCCTTGCCCGCAAGATGCATGAACATGGCCAGATCAGCTTGACGCGTTTGCTCAATCATGAACTTGTGCAATGGCTTACCCGCTTCATCGATCGCAGTGCGAGCATCCATCTTCTCACTTAGATAAGGCTGAACCGCGTTAGCATTAATTTGATCGAATACCGGGGACATGATGAAGAACGTCAGAAACAGAGCCAGACCTATCATAACCTGATTGGATGGCGCCTGCTGCAGCCCAAGAGCCTGACGCAATATTGAAAAGACAATGATGATTCTGGTAAACGACGTCATCATCATGACGAACGCTGGCAAGAAGGTCAGCGCTGTCATTGCCAGCAGAATCTGCATCGTAACCGTCAGATTCTGAGATCCGTTTGGTCCCGGCGTGATTTGAATAGCTGGAATACCGGGCTCTGCAGCCAATAGTATTGCAGGCATCAACCCTAACAAAAGCAGAAAGACCCTGAGCGTTACCTTGAACGTCATTTACGTTCCTTTTGGTATCTGGTCAGCGCCTGGGACAGTTTATTGGCAAACATGTCTTCCTTGAGAACAGGTTCAGCGTATCTTGCGAGCTGATTGATACCATTCGCAGTAACACCAAGCAAAAACTGCTCTTCCCCAACCTGAACCAGAAGTAGACGCTCTTTCTGGCCAAGATGCAGGGCAGCAATAACACGCCAGTCTTTTCTGCCTGCAAGCCCACCATTCTGCCAACGGCGCATTAACCAGACCACGCCCCACATACAGAGCAGGACCACGACCAGACCTGTAACAACATTTAAGGCAGATGCTGATGGCGAAAAGTCAACATGAGAAAGTGGGACCTGCGTCTCAGCAGCTCGCACTGAGTTAATACTGGCCAACAGCAGGAATACCGTAATGAGCCTATTCATCGCAGCTTTTTGATTCGCTCTGACGGGCTGATGACATCGGTCAGACGAATACCGAAACGCTCGTTGACCACAACGACTTCACCATGAGCAATCAGAGTACCATTTACCAGTACATCCAAAGGCTCTCCTGCCATGCGATCCAGTTCAACTACAGACCCCTGATTCAACTGCAGAAGGTTTCGAATGGAGATTTCGGTATGCCCAACCTCCATTGAGATGGTTACCGGAATATCGAGAATGACGTCCAGGTTAGGCCTTTCCAGATCTACTCTACGCCCCTCATCACGTAATTCATCGAGCTCGACACGCTGAGCATCATCGTTTTCCTGCTCAGCCATTGCAGCAGCCCAGTCATCTGCCGCATCAGAGGTCTGTTCAGAAAGCGCTGCGGCCCATTCATCAGCCATAGCCTCTTCGTCTTTTGGGGTATTTTCGTTACTCATAGATTGTTACAGCTCAGATACCTGATTCTTAAGCCCCTAAACAGCGCGGCACATCTCTATATCACCTTGTCTGGAGCTCTCTTCAACTTGCAAGACGCTAACGAGGTAACTTGAATTGCTCTTTTACCTTGAAAGCCAAGTTTTGCCTACTGACTCCCAGACGCCCTTTGAATATAGGAATATTGTTTGCGGTCAAAGTTAACACCTCTGGAACATCTACAGGAATTACGTCACCTGGCTCCATTTCAAGTATGTCACGAAGCGTGACCTGTCGACGCGCAACAACAGAATTCAACAGCACCTTCGCGTCCATGATCTCACTTTGCAGAGCTTTCACCCAGCGTTCATCCTTTTCATCCACGTCACTCTGCACCCCGGAATCGAGGATATCCCGCACAGGCTCCAGCATTGCATAAGGGATAGTGATATGAAGATCCCCACCACCACCATCTAATTCGATATGAAAGGTATTGACAACAACCACTTCACTTGGACTGACAATATTCGCCATTGCAGGGTTAACTTCAGAGTTTACGTACTCGAACTCGAGCTTGAGCACCGGCGCCCAGGCCTCGTGTAAATCCCGAAAGACCAACTCAAGTACTTTCTGAACTATACGAGTCTCGGTAGGTGTAAACTCGCGTCCTTCAATCTTGGCATGCCGACCATCACCACCAAAAAAGTTATCCACCAGCTTGAAAACCAGCTTGGCGTCGAGAATGAACAGACCAGTTCCACGCAAAGGGCGGCATTTCACCAAGTTCAAACTCGTCGGAACATACAGAGTGTGCACATACTCGCCAAATTTCAGGATCTGAATCCCCCCAACGGAGACATCAGCACTTCTTCGTAGCAGGTTAAATAAACTGATTCGGGTGTAGCGAGCAAAACGTTCGTTGATCATTTCCAGAGTCGGCATACGCCCGCGAACAATACGATCCTGGCTAGTAAGATCGTAATTCCGAGCACCATCTACCTCTACATCACCCTCGGTTTCGACATCACCATCGTCGACACCATGCAATAGTGCATCAATTTCATCCTGAGACAGTAGATCCTGCATCCTAGATGACTCCTACTGCATAACCAAGTTGGTGAATAAAATGGCTTCTACATCTGACTTCCCTGTTTCCTTGGTGATGATTTCTTTCACAGCTTCTAAGGCTTTCTGCTGCAAAGCCAATTTGCCTTCGTTAGTCTGGAGATCAGTGAAATCAGCAGAGCTAAAAATAAAGTTCAACCGATCACAGATAAGTGGCATGTGCAGGCTCAAAGCATCCACAATTGCCTGATCACGTGTTTTGGCCTCAACGAAGAGCTGCATGAAACGCTGACGACCGTTCGAGTCCGTCAGAGAGACCACAAAAGAGGGTTTGTCACCAGGCATTCGGATCTTGACATAAAGCGCTCTCACCTTAACGGGCTTGGCCGGCTCAGCTGCCGTCTCTTCTGCTGGAGGTTTGGAGGCAAAAAGAAAGTAATACGCAGCTCCACCACCGCCACCCAATAGCAACAACGCCAGAACAATGATAATGATGAGCTTCTTTTTACTCTTGGGCTTGGCTTCGTCCTGCTGTTCTTGATCCGCCATGATGTTCTCTCGGAATAATAGCGACATCCGCTGTATGTGAGATACAGCGGATCATGTATGACTCGTGGAAAAATACCTTAAGAGCGACCAGAACACCAATCTGGTGAGTTTTTCACGCTACACAACCGCACTATGCATAATAATCAACCAACCTGTCGGTCGATACGGCAGTTGATTCGGTTACGGGGACGATGACATCCCCATCCCCTTCCGCCAGCTCATCCCTATAGCCTGGCGACGTTTTTGGCTGATACGACTGCTCCTGAGATTGGCCGGAATTATCCCTCACATCTACAGAACCCAAGTTCAATCCCTGCTCCGCAAATCCATCTTTCAAGCGCTGGATGTGGCTTTCCAGCGCATCCCGAACTTGAGGAGAGGTACTTTGGAAGACAATACTGGCCTGATCATGCTGTATATGAATACGAACTTGCAGTGAACCCATGTCCTGCTGGTCCAAACGCAGGTCAGCCGTCTGTACACCCTGCTGATTCAGCACCTGTAACTGACGATTCAGTTGAGTAGCCCACTGCTCGGTATCAGGCTTACCCGTCAAAACCCCAGAACCGGCGGCTGGGTTCTGGGATGCCGTTGTCAATGCGGACTTAAAGTCCTGCACTTGCGCCTTATCAAGAGCTGCTGCTCCAGTAGCGCTGGGATCCAGTCCATCAGAAGACGAGTTACCAGCACCTTTACCCTGATGAGAACCTTCGTGCGCTCCACTAGAGTCTGTTCCGGAATCCGTCACGGTGCTTGAATCACCGGCAGCGGTAAGGGCCGAATTCGCTGCTGGCATTGGCTGCCGCTCATTACCGCTCTCTATACCAGCGGCTTTTGTACCTGTGCTCTGAAGCAAAGTACTACTTGACGCCTGGAGATCATCAGCAACTACAGCACCGTCAACCTCAGCACTCGCTCCTGGCAGTTGAGTTGGATTAGTAACATTTGCCTTAGCCACCTCCGCTCCGACCAGCTGTACACCGGTGCTTTGCGGATTTTGCGGATTTT
>NZ_LAPT01000113.1 GCF_003194385.1 Pokkaliibacter plantistimulans | reverse complement strand
AAGGTATTTAAATCAACAACACATCATCCAAAAGGTATACCTTCTTCCAGATTTTTCAAGGATGACGTACGCGGCATGATGATCTCTTCCTTATCTCATATATGTCCAGAGCGATATGGTGGTATATCGATGCAGTAAGCGAACCATTGATTCCTATCGGGGCTTTATTACATAAATAGAGCACAGCTTGCAAAGCCCCTTTCCCCAAGCGAATTTATGGCATACGTTCCGTCTGGCTGCTGCCAGCCACTGCAGGTAAGCAAGGCCAATAGCACCGACTTAGCAATGCCTTGATTCTCTCTTCATCACACCAACTCACCCTTCCGGCATATCGGCAAAATAGCGCTTTCTTACAAACTTTTCCGTCTCTTCTTTCAGCACTTCGACAAACAATTGCCGGGCACGCCCCAGCTCGGTCTGGGTGGACGTCACCAGATGGATATCAATGGTCGGCAGTTCACTGAAAGGCGGTAGCTGCCAGAGCTGGCCACGCGCCAGCAGCGGTGTGGCGGTATCCAGCGTCAGGGCGCCGTAGCCGACACCTGCCAGAATCAGCCGCAGCACCTCCTCTTCGTTGGGTGAAACCGCAATCAGGTTGCCGGAGATTTCCCGGGCGGCACGCAGCCGGGCGATACCATGCAGTCCTTCCTTGGGCTGGTCGCTCTCAAAGGCCACATAATCGAGGCCGCGCAGATCGGCAGAGCTGAGATTGTCGCGACCAAACAGCGGATGGGTCGGGCCGCAGAAAAAGCCCATCAGCTCATGGCTCAGCAGGTGATACGCCAGGCTGGGGTGAGGTTTCTGCATGGTCGCCACACCGATACTGACCCGCCCTTCGGCCACGTTCTGCAGGATCTCCACACTCGGCACCACCTGAATATCGTAGGTCACCTGAGGGTAAAGCCGGTGAAACTGGCTGAGGGCGGCATCCAGTGGCGGGCAGTGCACATGGCTGGCCACCTGCAGGTCGATCTCGCCTTTGATCTGCTGATCTTCATCAGCGTACTGGCTCAGCATGCGCTGCAGAATGCGGCAGGCGGCAGCCGATTCTTCATACACCCGTCGCCCCTGATAGGTCAGCGCAAAGCTGCCCTTACGCCGCTCAATCAGGCGCTCCCCCAGATGTTCTTCCAGCCGCTTCAGCGCATTGCTGATACTCGGCTGCGCCAGATGCAGGCGCCGTGCAGCACCGGTGATGCTGCCCTCATCGACGATGGTGACGAAGGTGTGGATCAGGTTCCAGTCGAGGTTCCGCAGCAGTTGTTCAGTGGTGGCCAACATTGTTCTCCTTGCCTTAGCAGGCCATGGGGTATGCCTGCGCCCCATCAGCGACCCGTTATCGCCCAACACATAGCGATGAGCTATGCATAATATACATACAATACATTTGTTAAATGAATGATTAAAAAACACACTGCGGAAGTACCTGAACAGCACTGCAGAGGAACTCCCGATGATGTCGTACCCCGCTTTCAAACAGCTGCTTTTGACGTCCGCCCTGACTATCGGTGCCCTGACCAGCCTTGACGCTGCTGCCACCACCCTGCGCATCGGCACCGAAGGCGCTTACCCACCCTTCAATTACGTCACCCCGGACGGCCAGCTGGCAGGTTTTGATGTGGAGATCGGCAAGGCACTGTGCCAGCAGATGCAGGCAGATTGCAGCTTTGTCGCTCAGGACTGGGACGGCATCATCCCGGCACTGCAGGCGGGCAAGTACGACGTCATTCTGGCTTCGATGTTTATCACCGAGCAGCGCAAGCAGCAGGTGTCTTTCACCGAGCCTTATTACAAGGCGGCGATGACTTTCGTGACGCACAAGGAGGATGCCATCAGCGATTTCAGCCCCAGCGCACTGGCTGGCAAGGTGATTGGTGCGCAAAGCTCCACCACTCAGGCCGACTATATCGCCAAGGTCTATCCCGACGCCGAGCTGCGCCTTTATCCCACTCAGGACGAAGCCAATCTGGACATGGTCAACGGCCGCCTTGATCTGATGGTGGGTGATCTGCTGCCCATGATGGAGTGGACGACCAAAACCAAGGACGGCGACTGCTGCACGCTGGCGGGCCAGCTGATCACCGACCCGACCTATGTCGGTGAAGGGGTCGGCATGGCCGTGCGCAAGACAGATGATGCCCTGCGCCAGCAGCTCAATCAGGCGCTGGATGCCATTGTGGCCAACGGCACCTACAAGACCATCAACGACAAGTATTTCCCCATCAACATTCTCACCCTCAAGTAAGCCACCGGCATAGGCCAGCAGCAGACGGAGAACTCTATGGAACTGTTGAGCTACCTGAGCTGGGGGCCCCATGGCTGGGGTGACGAGCTGGTCAGAGGGCTGGGCGTCACCCTGTCGCTGGCTCTCACTACTCTGCCCCTTGGCCTGCTGCTGGGGCTGCTGATCGCCCTGGCGTCGGTCAGTGGCAGGCCCGTCCTGCAACGGCTGGCACAACTTTACACTGCCACCCTGCGTGGCATCCCCGAGCTGCTGACCCTGTTCGTGGTCTACAACGGTGCCGCCATGCTGCTCAATCAGCTGGCCAGACACGTCAACCCCGATGCCGGGTTTGTTGAACTCAGCCCCTTCGTCGCCGGTGTAGTGGCGCTCGGTCTGGTGTTCTCTGCCTTTGCCGCCGAGGTATTGCGGGGGGCCTGGCTGGCGCTCGACAAGGGCCAGCGCGAGGCGGCGCGGGCACTGGGCTTTACCCCCTGGCTGGGCTTCTGGCTGGTGGAATTTCCGCCCCTGCTGCGACTGGCGCTGCCGGGGCTGGGCAACCTGTGGCTGAACCTGCTGAAAGACACGGCACTGGTGTCGGTGATTGCTCTCAACGATCTGATGCGTATGGCATCGGTCGCCGTGGGGGTCACCAAGCAGCCCTTTCTGTTCTATCTGGCCGTCAGCCTGCTGTACTGGTTGCTGTGTGTGCTGTCGGAAGCGGCCATTGGCCGTCTGGAACAGCATCTGTCTCGCGGCCTGCGCCGCCCGGCGCTGTAACCGTAAGCAGGCGACATAACCATGAACAGGCAAAGCATAGGCTGCATAGCCATGAACACAACAGGAAGCGCAACCATGCATAACCGCCATGAGCAAGAGGCCGCGTGATGAATAGCCTGATGGACCCTGTTCTCGCCCTGCATCCCTGGCTGGCCAGACTGCTGACCGGTATGGCGATGACCCTGCAGCTGACCGCCACGGCGGTGCTGATTGCCGCTGCACTGGCACTGCCGCTGGCGATTCTGCGCGCCCGTGGCACCCCCTGGCTGCAGACACCGCTGCGCCTCTACGTGTCATTCTTTCGCGGCACGCCACTGCTGGTTCAGCTGTTTCTGGTCTACTACGGCAGCGGCCAGTTCCGCCCGGAGTTGCAGCAGCTGGGGCTGTGGTGGTTCTTCCGCGATCCGTTCTACTGCGCGGTGACGGCCTTCACCCTCAACTCGGTGGCCTATCAGATGGAAATTCTGCGTGGTGGTCTGCTGGCCGTGTCACGAGGTGAAGTCGAAGCCGGGCTGGCCTTTGGCATGAACCGACGGCTGCTCTATCGCCGCATTATTCTGCCCAATGCCTACCGCATCGCCTGGCCCGCCCTCGGCAATGAAATCATCCTGCTGCTGAAAGCCAGTGCCATTGCCAGCGTGGTCACCCTGCTGGATCTGATGGGCCAGACCCGCAGGCTGTTCGCCAGCAGTTTCGATATCAGCGTTTACCTGTGGGCGGCCGTGGCCTACCTGCTGATCACCTATACCTTTATCACCCTGTGGCGGCGCATGGAGCACCGCCTCAGTCGCCACCGACAACGAAGCTGAGTTCCAAACCCAGCGCTGAACCACTCCCAACCACTGAGTCACCCCGCACGGGCCGCATCCGACGGCGCTGTGGGGCTCCTTACGAGGACACATCATGAACCTGATCGAACTGAAAGCACCCTACCTGCTGTTTGTTGGCGATGCCGAAGACCTGCTGATGGCCAAGACGGCCAAAGGGGTAGCGCACTGGCGCCCCGAACGCTGCCTTGGCCAGCTGCGCTTCCCCGAAGCCAAAGCCGATCTGGGCATTGCCGATCTGGACGTGGAAGAAGCAGCACGGCAGGGAGCCAAAACGCTGATCATTGGCCTGGCGCCCATTGGTAACAGTCTGCCTGCCAGCTGGATCGACACCTGCATCCGCGCACTGGAAGCCGGTATGGACGTGGCCAGTGGCCTGCACCTGCGCCTGACCGATGTGCCCGATATCGTCGCCACCGCAGCCCGTACCGGACAGAAAGTCCATGATGTGCGCACGCCACCGGCCAACCTGCCATGCGGCACCGGCCTGCCCCGTCAGGGCAAGCGTCTGCTGACCGTCGGCACCGACTGTTGTGTCGGTAAGATGTTTACCGCACTGGCCATTCACCGGGCGATGGAACAGCAGGGTGTGGAGGCCAGCTTCCGCCCCACCGGCCAGACCGGCATCCTGATTGAAGGCTACGGTATTTCCGTTGATGCGGTGGTGGCCGACTTTATCTCCGGCTCGGTGGAAGTGCTGGCACCGGCAGCAGACAATGCCGGGCACTGGGACATTATCGAAGGTCAGGGTTCACTGCTGCATCCGGCCTATGCCGGGGTCAGCCTCGGCCTGCTGCATGGCGCTCAGGCGGACGTGCTGGTGGTCTGCCACGAAGCTGGCCGGGAGCAGATGGATCTGATGGAAGGCTATGCCGTACCGTCACTGGAAGAGACCATCGACATCAACCTGCGTATGGCCCGCCGTACCAACCCCAATGCCCGCCTTGGCGGCATCGCACTCAATACCTCCCGCTATGATCAGCAACAGGCACTGGCGCTGATCGCCGAGGTGCAACAGCGCTTCAGCGTGCCGGTGGTCGATCCGGTCCGCACCGGCGTCGCCAGCATCGTCGCCGAGGTACTGAAGGATGCGTAAGGTCAGCTTCCGCGCTGAACAGTGGCCGCTGCACGAGCCGTTCATCATCGCCAGTCTGCCGGTGATGCACTTCGGTGAAGTCGTGGTGGTGGAAATCAGCGAAAACGGCGTCTGCGGTCGCGGCGAGTGTGAACACACCAATGTCTATGATGTCGGCTATGCCGACGTTATGGCGCAGCTGGAAAGCGTGCGCAGCGCACTGGAACAGGGTGCGGATCGCACTGCCCTGCAACAGCTGCTGCCACCCGGCAGTGCGCGCAATGCTGTGGACTGTGCCCTGTGGGATCTGCAGGCCAGACAGTCACAGCAGCCGGTGTGGCAGCTGGCCGGGCTGGAAGCTGCCCCGCAACCACTGACCACGGTATTTACCCTGTCGCTGCACACCCCGCAGCATATGGCCGCGGTCGCCGCCGCCAATGCCCATCGCCCGCTGCTCAAACTCAAGCTGGGGCAGCCCGGTGACGTGGAACGGGTAGCCGCGGTACGCGCTGCCGCACCCGGCTGCCGTCTGGTCATCGATGCCAATATGGGCTGGAGCGCCGCGCAGTATCTGGCCTATCAGCCGCAGCTGGCCGCACTGGGGGTGGAGATGATCGAGCAGCCGTTCGCTCCCGGTGAGGATCAGCTGCTGGCGGAGGTGGAGCGGCTGATACCGGTGACAGCCGATGAATCCTGTCAGGATCGGCGTGATTTAGCAGGGCTGGTGGGGCGTTACGATCTGGTCAACATCAAGCTGGACAAGGCCGGTGGCCTCACCGAAGCACTGGCGCTTGCCCGGCAGGCCAGAGCACAGGGCTTCGATATCATGGTGGGCTGCAATGTCGGCACTTCGCTGGCCATGGCGCCTGCGTTACTGCTGGCTCAGGGCGCCCGCTATGTCGATATCGACGGCCCGCTGCTGCTCAGTGAAGACCGCCCTGATGCCATGCGCTATCAGGACAGTCAGGCCTACCCGGCTGACCGGGCACTGTGGGGCTGACAGCCTGCCTCTGCCCCCACGGAGAGCCGCAAGGCTCTCTGCTTGGAGGGGCGGAGGTAAGGGATGAGGAGTGAAGTGTGAGGTGTGAGCGTTGCAGTTATCAGGTACGCCAAGCTGACTATTGAGTATTGCCAAGCGGCGCGGTTTCCGGCGCAGCTTGCAGCACGCATCCCCAGCCATCGTAATCAATGCCGAACAGGGCCGACAAACAGGCCATCAGCGCGGACACCGAGCACAGTACGCTCTGGGTCGTCGGCATATTCACCGTGACCACCAGCCGTACCCGCCCCTCTTCTGTCGGTGTGATCAGGGTACTGTCGTAGCGGTTGTCCTGTACAAAGCGTGCCACCGTTTCGGCTTTGCCCCGTTCGCTGGCATAGAACACAAAATCCACATCCCGCGGGATGCTGAACTGATCGCCCTTCTGATCAGCATGGCAGAAGGGGCCGCGAAATCGCTGCTTAGTCATCGCCATCCTTGCGACCTGATCCGCCCGCCAGACATCCTGATCAGGTGCGGTTGCAGATGCTTGAGCTATGCAAGGACGAGAAAGACTTCCTGTCCCGCCACGATGCCGCGTGCAAATCCGATCAGGCCAGCCGCTTCAGGGTCTGAGCCACCACCGCAGCGCACTGACAACAATGGAAACCACCGGGCGCATTTACTAACGCCGCTCCTGCCGCCACACTCATCACATTTTCACGATCTTGCGAGCCCGCGCCGGACAGGGCGAAAGTACCGGGGAAGCCTCGTGGACTGCTCGTAAATGCGCATGCCGCAGGTCTTTTCCACACCGTGTGGCGGACGCGCAGCAGATCGTGAACACCTTCTCAGGCAACCAAGGAATGAGGAACGAAACATGCGCTTGATACTGAATCTGATCTGGTTTGTGCTGGGCGGCATTGTCATGGGACTGGCATGGTGGCTGTTCGGCCTGCTGGCCTTTATCAGCATTATCGGCATCCCCTGGGGACGGGCCTGTCTGGTGATGGGCAACTTCTCCTTCTTCCCCTTTGGTCAGGAACCCATTGCCCGCGATGAGCTGAGCGGCCGCGACGACATCGGCACCAGCGCAGCGGGCATGCTGGGCAATATCATCTGGTTCGTACTGGCCGGTATCTGGCTGGCGATTGGTCATGTGATGGCGGCGGTTGCCTGTGCCATTACCATCATCGGTATTCCTTTTGCCCTGCAACACCTGAAGCTCGCCTACATTTCCCTCGCCCCTATCGGCAAAACGGTGGTGCCCAAGGAAGTGGCTGCAGCAGCCCGCGCCCGCAATGCTCAGAGCGAGGTGGAGCGCCTGCGCTCACGTTAACCACCACACACTCTCTGCACACCACTTTCTACCCGCCATTTTCTGCCCGCCACTCTGCCAGACAGGGGGCGGCCTCGTGCAACAGTCTCTTCAGGGCATGGTGGAGGCGCTTCGCTATACGCCCGACAGGCGCACTGCTATGGTACGGCCTGTCTTTGACGCCACTCCCCATTCCCGATGAACCGAAGTTTCCCGCCATGACGCTCAACATGCTGTTGCCCCTGCTCTACCTCCTGCTTGGGTTCACCCTCGCCCGACTGCGTATCGACATACGCAAAATAGCTTCGACCGTGTTGATGCGGGTGGCGATTCCCTACGTGGTGATACACAACATGGTATTCAGCCAGCAGGGCACCTTTGTCATCATGGCGGCCATCGTCGCGATCATGGCCGTCATGCTGGGTATTGGCTGGCTGCTGCGCCGTGATGCCGTCGAGGCGCTGAACTTTTCCTATCTGAATATCGGCTGGATGGGGCTGCCCATTGCGGTCTCCCTGTTTGGCAACGATGCCGCTGCAGTGATGATTGCCGCCTATGTCGGCAGCTCGCTGTTTGGTAATACCGTCAGTGCTGCCTTACTGGCGCCGCCGGGCAGCACCTCCTGGCCGCAACGCCTGCGTACCCTGCTGCTGTCGCCTGCGTTTCTGGCGATGATCACCGGTCTGCTGCTGTCACCGTTCGCTGCTCAGCTGAGCCTGCTGGATCAGTGGCTGTATGAACCCGCCAAGGTGCTGATGTCACTGCTGGGGATGGGAGTACTGGGAATGTGGCTGGCACACGCCAGAATCAGTCGGGCAGAGGTGTCCCGCTCGGTGCTGCTCACGCTGCAGCGGGTAGTGGCACTGTTGCTGGTGATGTGGAGCGCCATCCAGCTCGGTACGCTGGCCGGGCTGGACTGGGTGCAGCAGTACGCCAGAGTGCTGTATCTGATCTGCCTGCTGCCCCCCGCCGCCATCATCGTCATTCTGGAAACCCACTACCTGCACACCGGCCGCTCCGCCAGCAGCATCGCAGTCGGCACCTGCATCAGCGTCATACTGATCGTGCTCTATGCTGTGGGGCTGCGGCTGCTGGGCTGAGTGTCTGATCATTGAGCACCTGATCGTATAGGTGTCTGTTGACGTTGGAATCCTGACTGGCAAACCGCATACAATGACGCACAATGTCTTACATTGTCAGACAAAGAGAGGACAACCGATGAAGACTGAGATGCTGAGTGCTCGCATTGATCACGCCACCAAGGTGGCGTTCACTTCCATTTGCGATGAGGTAGGTTTGAGCCCGTCACAAGCCATCAAGCTGTTTGCCCGAGCGGTGATCAACCATGGTGGCATCCCGTTCGAGCTCAAAGCACGCCAGCCCAATGCCGAAACGGCTGCAGCCATGCAGGAGCTGATTGAGGGCAAAGGACATCAGGCCTCGTCGGTAGAGGCGATGTTGCAGCAGCTGGGAGCGGATGATAGCGCTGATGCATGAGCTGGAATTCTCAACGCAGTTCAAAAAGGACTTTAAGAAAATCACCAAAATGGCCATCGCCGATGTGATCGAGGTAGGTCATATCATTGCCCGTCTGCAGCGTGGCGAAGCGCTGGACAGCAAGCACGTGGACCATCCTCTTACCGGCAACTGGCAAGGCTTTCGCGACTGTCACATCAAGCCCGATCTGTTGCTCATCTACCGCATTGCAGGCGGAAAGCTGCAGTTGGCTCGTATTGGCTCACACAGCGATCTGTTCTGATGCCGCACTGAACACAGTCAGGCTCAGCTTTCGCCGATACGAATCTGCGGCTCCAGCCACGGCAGGTTGGCGACGATATCGGTCAGGAAGCGTTCTCGCAGGATCTGGCAGCTGTCTTCGGCGATGACCTTGGGCAAATCCCACAGCTCATTGCGGCGCGCTACCAGTGACAGTTCACGGTAAACCGGCTCGCCCGGCAGCGGCACGCAGCGCACCTGATGCTGCATCAGGCCGGTCTGATACAGGCACAGCGGCGTGGTGATGGTCCAGCCGATGCCGGAGGCAACCATCGACATGATGGCGTAGGTGTTATCCAGATGCAGACGCGGCGGCAGATTGATCTGCACCCGGCGCAGATAGCGCTCCACCGACTGACCAATCAGCGAATGCGGCTGATAGCGCACGAACTCCAGCCGTTTCTGGATGGCCGCCAGACTGGAAATATCACCGGTGTAATGGGGTGGCAGGGCGATCACCATCGGCTCGCGCAGAATGGTGAAGCGGGTCAGATCATCATAGTCATCCAGACCATCATCGGAAATGACGATGTCCACCTGCCGCGACAGCAGGGACTGGGCATGCATGTGGGAAAGCCCGGTGCTGACTGACCAGTCCTCGGTACGCTTACGGACCATTTCAATCAGCGGTCGGCCGATGGCGGTGGCCAGCGAATCCACCAGCGCAATACGCACATGGCGCAGTTTGAAATGACCGCGCTGCATGTCCTGACTGGTTTTGCGCGCCTCCAGCAAAATCTGCAGGGCACGGTCGTAGAAGAAGCGCCCCGCGGTGGTGACATGCAGTGGTCGCACCGAGCGGTCGAGCAGCTGCGCATCGAGGTTGCGTTCAAGGTTGGACAGGGTCTGGGAAATGGAAGACTGCGTCAGCCCCAAACGCTCGGCAGCGTAGGTCAGGTTGCCGGTTTCCACCACCTGCACAAAGACTTCCAGCGCTTTGAGATCAAATCCGAATGATGAGGCGGCCACGCTGCCAGTACTCCTTGCTGCTGCCAAAAGGCCATCAGCCGGCAGCGATGCTACCCGGCTGAAAACGGGACTACAGTTCACTGTATCTCTGCGGTGTTGTCCAGCCACAGGCACTCAGCGCCGTGTTGAACAATCCACCCTCCTCATGCACTTTTGGAATACCCCTATACGCACTTGTCGTTTGCCGGTTTTTTCCTGAAACGTTTAGATACCTCTGCCGGTTCGCAGTCACTCCCGCAAAGAGTGGTACCGGCGGGATTGACTCCAACTCCGGGTGGCACAGGTTACATATCAGGTCGCTGCAAGCGTGATCGAGGCAGCCGGGACAAGGAAGAAACAGGCGAAAAAAGCGGAGTTTAGTGCGCTAAATGAGCATTTTTAGCCTGTTTTTGACGCTGTATTCGGCAACGCTGATAGCTTTCAACGTCCTGTAAAGCACCGGCCTGTGCCGCCCACCCCGTCCCTGCCCTTCAGGCCTTATTCCCTGTTGTACGGGTGCGGACGTAGCGAATAAGAACGATTCCTTGCTGCCCTAAAAAAACAATACCTCGGCATTCCGGCTCCTCACGGATCCGGTTCCGTACATGCTCCTGAGTCCCCCAATCATCTTGTGAATGAACTGGAGAATTGCATGTGGCGTTCTATTAGACCCTGGGTGTTCTGGCCTACCTTTACCGTACTGATGGCCGCCGTGCTATGCAGCTACGTCAATCTGCCCCTGTTGCTGAGCACGACCAAACAGCTCAACGCCTTGATCCTCAATACTTTTTCCTGGCTGTTCAGCCTTGGCAGTCTGTATCTGCTGGTGCTGGCGGTGGCCGTCTATTTCTCGCCGCTGGGCAAAATCCGCATTGGTGGTGAAAACGCCACGCCGCTGCTGAGCAAATGGCGCTGGTTCTCCATTACCCTGTGCACCACCCTGGCGGTCGGAGTGCTGTTCTGGACCACTGCCGAGCCGCTCTATCACCTGTATTCGCCCCCCGAAAGTCTGGGCATCAGCGCTAACAGCACCGATGCACGGCTGTTCGCCATGTCGACCATGTTCCTGCACTGGAGCTTTACACCCTATGCCATCTATACCGTACCGGCACTGGTGTTTGCGCTGGCGTTTTACAACCGTCGCCTGACCTTCTCGATCAGTAGCATGCTGCGTCCACTATTCCGTAATGACATGCCTGCCTGG
Source organism: Pokkaliibacter plantistimulans (assembly GCF_003194385.1). Classification (GTDB taxonomy): domain Bacteria; phylum Pseudomonadota; class Gammaproteobacteria; order Pseudomonadales; family Balneatricaceae; genus Pokkaliibacter; species Pokkaliibacter plantistimulans. Next base: position 48,352 of record NZ_LAPT01000113.1, on the reverse strand, counting down.
CTGATCAACCTGGTCGATGCCATCGCGCTGTTTGCTCTGGTCGCGGGTATGGCCTCCAGTCTGGGCACCGGTGCCCTGACCCTGTCCGGCGGTGCCAGCCAGTATATTGGCGGCGACACCTCGCCACTGCGTCTGGCCGTTATCATCGCCATCATTGTCGCCACCTTCGTGCTGTCGGCCGCTTCCGGTCTGCATAAGGGCATCAGCCGTCTGTCGGCCATCAATGCCTGGCTGCTGGCCTTTGTCGGTGTCTTCGTTTTCGTCTGCGGCCCGACCCTGTACATGCTGAACCTCGGCACCGAAGCCTTTGGCCAGTACCTTGACCACTTCTTTACCCGCAGCCTGTTTACCGGTGCCGCCGGGCATGATGAATGGCCACACTGGTGGAGCATTTTCTACTGGGCAATCTGGTTTGCCTGGGCACCGATCAGCGCGCTGTTCCTTGGCAAGATTGCCCGTGGCTACACCGTGCGTGAGTTCATCATGATCAACCTGGTGCTGCCCGCCCTGTTTGCCACCGTCTGGATCTGCGTCTTCTCCTCCGCCAGCCTGTATTTCGACGAAATGCTGCATGGCGCCCTGAACAGTGTCCTCAACGACAAAGGCGTGGAGCACGTGCTCTATTCGCTGTTCGAGCAGATGCCTGCCAGCAGCCTGATGATTGCCCTGCTGCTGTTCGTTGCCTACATCTCCTACGTCACTGCCGCCGACTCCAACACCGATGCCATCGGCAACCTGTGTACCCATGGTCTGGATGCCAGCAGTGACCTGAATGCCGGTATGCCGATGAAAGTCCTGTGGGGCACCATCGTCGGTATCGTCTCCTGGGTGATGGTGTCATTCGTCGGTATCGACGGGGTGAAAATGCTCTCTAACCTCGGCGGGCTACCTGCCATGTTCATCATCCTGCTGACCAGTCTGTCGCTGTGGAAATGGCTGAAAGAGCCGGAATCACTGCGTCATGCCGCTCCTCTGCAGGGCGAAAACCGTACCAGTGCGATGGCGACGTCTTCCCTGCACGCCAGAGCAACCGTATCCAACCAGCCCGCCGGTTGAGGCTGGAGCAACAGAGTAGTGCCATGCAAATCAAGACTGACTTTCCCTTTGCCGTGCGCGAAATCGAAAACCTGTGGATCTCGCTGGCCGACGGTACCCGTCTGGCGGCGCGGATCTGGTTACCGGAGGCGTGCCTGAGTGATGCTGATGCACCGCTCCAGGTCCCGGCGATTCTCGAATATCTGCCTTATCGCAAGCGTGACGGAACCACCGTACGCGACGAGCTAACCCACCCCTACACCGCTGGCCACGGTTATGCCTGTGTGCGGGTGGACATGCGCGGCAACGGCGAGTCGGAAGGGCTGATGCACGATGAGTACCTGCCACAGGAACAGGCAGACTGCCTCGAAGTCATTGACTGGCTGACGCAACAGCCCTGGTGCAGTGGCAAGGTCGGCATGATGGGTATCTCCTGGGGCGGCTTCAACAGCCTGCAGGTAGCGGCCCTCAAGCCCAAAGCCCTGAAAGCCATCATTACGCTGTGCTCAACCGATGACCGCTACGCGGATGACATCCATTACAAGGGCGGCAGCCTGCTGATGGAAAACCAGAGCTGGGCCGCCACCATGCTCAGCTTCTCTTCTGCCATTGCTGACCCGGCACTGGTGGGCGAGGCCTGGCTGCCGATGTGGAAGCAGCGGCTGGAGAACATGCCGCTGCTGGCCGAAACCTGGCTCCAGCACCAGACCCGTGATGCTTACTGGCAGCACGCCTCGATCTGTGAAGACTACAGCGCCATCGAGGCGGCCACTTACTGCATCGCAGGCTGGGCGGATTCCTATATCAACACCATCCCGCGCATGATGGAAAAGCTCAGCTGCCCGAAAAAGGCACTGGTCGGCCCGTGGATGCACAAGTATCCGCACTTTGCCAAACCCGAGCCGGCCATTGGCTTCCTGCAGGAAGCACTGCGCTGGTGGGATTACTGGCTGAAGGATATCGACACCGGCATCATGGATGAGCCGGAGTGCACCTTCTACCTGCAGGATGGTCTGCCTCCCAAACCCTTCCACCCGGTACGCCCCGGCATCTGGGTGCAGACCAGCCGCTGGCCGGATGACGACAAAGTCAGCCGTCAGCGCTGGTACCTGACCCGCAGCGGTCTGCAATCGCAGGCCGAGGCACTGGCGGAAGTGCAGTCGGTCTGCTCACCACTGCACACCGGCCTGCACCATGGCGAATATATTCCGCTGTGGTTCGGCCCGGACTTTTCTACCGATCAGCGCCGCGATGATGCCAACTCCCTGTGCTTCGATTCGGCACCGGTCAGCGAGACTCAGCAGATCCTGGGCGATGCCCGACTGAAGCTGAAAGTCAGCGTTGACCAGCCCTGCGGGCAGATCTGTGTGCGCCTGAATGACGTCGCTCCTGACGGCAAGGTCAGCATGATCACCTACGGTGTGCTCAATCTGGCCCTGCGCAACGACCCTGCCGTACTGGAAACCCCGGTCCCCGGTGAAACCATGGACGCCGAGGTGGTGCTGGATCATATCGGCTATCGCCTGCCCGTCGGACACCGCCTGCGAGTCGCCATTGCCAGTGCCAGCTTCCCGCTGCTGTGGCCCAGCCCGCAGCTGACCACCCTGAGCCTTCGTGCCGCACTGCAGGAGCTGGATTTACCGGTCTATATCGGTGAGCCCATCGATAATCCGTTTGCTGCACCTGAAGCCGCCACGCCCTGCGATCTGACCATGCTGGAACCAGCAGGCAACCGCCGCACCCTCAGTGAAGACGTCGCCTCCGGCACGGTCACCGTGCATATCGATGACAACTTCGGCGTGACCCGTTTCAACGATCACGGCCTGTGGGTGCGCCAGCGCGCCATCAAGAACTACAGCGTGCAGCCCTACGATCCCAGCAGCCCCCGTGCCGAGTTCAACTGGCTGTACGAGGCCGGCAGGGATGACTGGTCGGTGCAGGTACAAAGCTGGATGCAGGTCAGCTGCGATAGTGAACAGTTCAACATCGAGGCCACTCAGGTTGCCAGCCACAACGGTGAAGTGGTGAGCAACAAGACCTGGAGTACATCGGTCCCGCGTCTGGCGGTATAACCGACGACTGAGCCGCCAGCCAGCCGTGCTGGCGGTATCAGACGCATTCACGATGTCAGTGCCCTCTGCTGGCGTCGCCATGGGAGGGCAACTCCCCTGCCTTTACTGCCCCTGACGGCAAACAAAGATCCCATGCTATGCTGAGCTCCCCTTTTCGGGCGCTGGTTGCCAGCAAGACCGGTCGCCTCTGCAAGGAGCCGTCGATGTCTGGCCGTAACCAACACCTGCCCCCGCTGAAATGTCTGGCGACCTTCGAGGCCGCTGCCCGTCATCGCAGTTTTACTCAGGCCGCCACCGAACTGAACCTGACCCAGAGTGCGGTCAGCCGCCAGATCAAGCGTCTGGAACACGATCTTGGCCGCCCGCTGTTTGAGCGTGATGCTCAGGGCGTCTCCCTGACACCGGCTGGCGAGCAGTATTCACAACTGGTACAGCGGCTGCTGCGTGAGCTGGCGCAGGAAACCGCCCTGCTACGGCGGCGTGGCGAAGGCAATCAGCTGACCATCGCCAGCAGCCCGACCATTGCCTCGCTGTGGCTGGCCCCCCGTCTGGTACAGCTGCAAAATCAGCAGCCGCAGCTGGAGATCCGCATCCTTACGGTGGAAGACCCGTCACGTCTGGATGCCAGCGAGTACGATCTGGGCCTGTTCTATCACCTGCCGGGTGAAATCCCGCTGAACGGCGTGGAATCACGGCCGCTGTTCAGCGAAGAGGCCGTGATTGCCATCTGCAGCCCAGGCTATCTGCATCAGCACGGTCAGGTAACCGATGCCAATGCCCTGCTGCACGAGCATGTGCTGCTGGTACTGGAAGATCATCATTACGACTGGCTGACCTGGGAGGACTGGTTTCATGGTCTGGGCATGGACTGGCAACTGCCGGAACGCAGCCTGCGCGCCAACTCCTATCAGCTGCTGATGAATGCAGCACTGGCCGGTCAGGGGGTGATTCTGGGCTGGGAGCGCCTGCTCGACTGGGAGCTGTCTTCCGGCCGTCTGGTCAGGGTATTGCCGCAGCAGCTGAACAGCCGTGGCAGCCTGTGCCTGTTGCAGCCCAGCCATCGCCATCCCAGTCAGGCCACCCGCCTGTTTATCGACTGGCTGTATCAGCAATAACTGCAGGTATTCCTGTGGTGGCCACGCAGCCACCCGTCCATGAAAAATGTCCGATGTCACGTCCCTAGTGGAAACTGACATCAGCACAAAAGTCCTTGCAGGACAATAAGTTAGCCTGTATTCGTGGCATCGGAGCCTTTCGAGGCTTTGCAGGCTAGGAGCCACGCAGGAGCGTTGCGGTAGCAAAGCCAGGAGCATCCCAGCAAGCATCTGTACACGCTCCTCAAATCAAAACGCGCAGCTTGGGGCTGCGCGTTTTGGTTTGAACCAGTGATGCGCTGTTACAGCGTCAACTTGGCTTCGGGATGGCAGCCTTGGCCTTACTGCCCTTCCTGAAGCCCCGATCCCCCGCCATAAACATCTCCAGCATGAATGGGATCAGCGTGGCCACATCAACCGCTTCGCCGCAGGTCTGCGCGTGCAGCGAGGCGTAGCGGTCCAGTTCAGCCTTCACGCTGGTCGGGCACGAAAACGTGAGAGTGATGATGCCCACCACTCCCACGGGCTCGCGAGTGATCTCCACGCCCACGCCAGGACGCACGGAAGGAAGCACTTCGCCCGACAAACGCAGGCATTCGCCTGCGAAGAACTCGAAAATCTGTCCGGCGCGCACAGTCTCGCCAATACCATCCGCGAGAGTCTTTCCTTCCTCGCGCGCAAGTAAGCGGCCAAGTTCATTCTTCCTCGCAACAATCTCGTCGGCCGCCTTCTTCAAGATGGCGTGGCGCTCCAGCACGCCACTTCGGGACCAGGCCGGAAACGCGGCTTTCGCTGCAACGATGGCGGTCCGAGCTTCGTTCGCTGACGCCGAAGCGTACAAGCCGATCACATCGGCCGTGTTTGACGGGTTGATGTTCTCGACGGCATCGGAGCCGACCCATTCGCCGGCGATTAGGTTCTGATAAACCCGCATGCGTTCTCCTCATTGACTAGCAGGCCGCGCCCAGCCAGGTTGCGCATCAGATGTGATGCACCGAAGGTCCAGCGCGGGCACTCTGTGGACAAGCGAACGGTGTTGCGAAGACTGCCGAGCTTGTCGTTGGAGATGGTCACGACATCGCCCATCTTGTGTGTGAAGCCTTGCCCAGGCTCTCCACGATCCTCGGTCGGCGCGAACAGCGTTCCCATGAATAACATGAAGCCGTCCGGGTACTGGTGGTGGGCGCCAATGGTCTGGGCCACCAGATCCAGGGGATCGCGCGAGATTTCTTTCATCGAACTCTTGCCGCGCAGCACAAATCCATCCGGCCCCTCTACGTGCAGATCGACGTCAGCGGCTCGCACGTCATCAAGACCGTAGGTGTCATCGAACAGGCGGATAAATGGGCCGATCGCGCACGAGGCGTTGTTGTCCTTCGCCTTGCCCAGCAGGAGCGCAGAACGGCCTTCCACGTCACGCAGGTTGACATCATTGCCGAGGGCGGCCCCCTTGATGCGGCCTTGGCTGTCCACCGCCAGAACGACCTCTGGCTCCGGGTTGTTCCACGTCGAAATTGGGTGCAGACCCACATTGCTAAGGTGGCCAACTGCGGACATGGCTTGAGCTTTGGTGAAGACCTCGGCATCAGGTCCGATACCGACCTCCAGGTACTGCGACCACAGTCCTTCGCGAATCAGCGCCTCCTTGATGCGCGCCGCGTCCTCGGAACCGGCCTTCACGTTGCGCAGGCTGTCGCCAATGAGGCCAGAGATTCGCTCGCGAATGGTATTGGCGGCACCAGCGTCGCCGGCGGCGCGTTCCTCAATCACGCGCTCAACCATCGAGCGCGCAAAGGTGACCCCACAGGCCTTGATCGCCTGCAGGTCACAGGGGGCCAGGAGGACGACGTCCTTGATGCTTCCATCGAGCAAGTCGGCAAGGCGGCCGATCGGCCTGCCTTGCTGCGTCGCCAGCCAGGCAGCAGGGTCGGGTAGCTCCAGCAGATCGCGCATCGTTGGCGTGCGCGATGACGTGATGTCGACGACCAGATCCTGAGCGACCTTAACCAAGATGGGACCGTCTGCGGCCGACGACCAAGCGCGACCAACGAAGGTACCTTTTTCAAAGGAGTTCATGCTGATACCTTTTTTGAATTTGATGGGTGGGTCAGGCTTTGCTGCGTGCGAGGAATCCGCTCAATCTGTCAACGCCGTCCAGCAACTTGGCGTCCGAGCTGACGGCATGGCACCAACGCAGCCACCCATCGCCCTCCGGACCAAAAGCTGAACCAGGAGCGAGGCCCAAGCCCACTTCGCTCACCAGTCGTTTCGCCAAAGCCAGGGAATCGTCATGGCCGGCGATGCGGAAGAAGACGTACATGGCCCCTCCCGCGTCTGGTACTTCGACGCCCGGCAACGATGCAAGAGCACTCGACAGCAGCCCACGCGTATGCGAAAGCATCCCCCTCAGGCGAGCGACTTCCTGCTCACCTTGCTGCAGTGCAATCGCGGCTGCGCGCTGCACGGGCTCGAACATGCAGGAGAAGTTGTACTCAATGACTTTGGTCAGGTCCGCAGTGAGTTCCGGTGGCACCACCATCCAGCCTGCACGCCAGCCAGTCATGGACCAAGCTTTTGAAAAGCTGTTGACCGAGATGATCCGGTCGCCCGCTTCGTAGTGCTTGAGAAACGACGGAGCCGAACGCTGGTTCGGGTCGTAGACCAACCGCTCGTAAACATCATCACAAACGATCCAGATGCCATGCTTGCGGCAGTGCTGCAAGATCGCCACAACGCCTTCTTCATCAATGGTCCAACCCGTAGGGTTGTTCGGCGAATTGATGATTAGCGCCTTTGTTCCCGGAGTCAGTGCATCCAGCAGCCGATCAAGATCAAGTGTCCAGCGACCACCGCGAACGCTCAGAGAAACGCGTTCAACCTGGGCGCTGAGGATCTTGGGAATTTCGCAAACGTTGGGCCACAAAGGGGTAATGGCAACTACGCGATCCTGTGCGGACAACAGCAGTTCCGACGCAATCAACAAACCTGTCACACCGGAGCTGATCGCAGCAATACGGTCCACCGAGATATCTCGGTTATGCAGGCCCGAGAGATAGTTCGCGATGCTCTCTCGCAGATAGGGGCGTCCTAGGTTCTGGGAGTAGAAAGTCTCGCCCTGCCCCAACGAGCGCGCAGCCTCATCGCGAATGAAGCTGGCGGTAGTTTGATCTGATTCTCCGAACCAGAACGGTACAACGTCGGCTCGGCCCATGCCGCTGTTTGCAACCTCTCGAATGAGGGAGCCTGCAAGCCCCCGGATGGAGGGCCTGGCTTGAGGGGGGAACGCAGTGTCGTAGGTCATGGTTTGCCTTCAGGTGTTAGGATCTGCCGCCAGCGATCACTGCAGCTTGAATCCGAGTTCTTCATCACTTGGATTATCGGACCTTCCGGCGGAAAAAAATTACCAAAATCACCCATGAACAACTAGAATATTGGAAGAATCATCCAAAGTGAGTGGTGGCATGAGCTCCAAATCTATGAGCGATCTCGATCGCATAGACCGCCAGATCCTGGAGGCGCTGCAGGCGAACGGCCGACTTACGGTGGCCGAGCTGGCAGAAAAAGTGTCACTGTCGCAGTCGCCGTGTTGGCGCCGAGTTCAAATGCTGGAGCAAGCGGGTTTCATCCTGGGCTATCACGCGCAGCTGAATCGAAAGCAGCTCGGACTGAGCGTCCACGGATTCGTCAGTCTTAAGATGAAGGACCACTCGCTGGCGACGGCCGCTGCGTTCGAGCGCGCAGTCGTTGCCTTGGCAGGGGCCATTTCCTGCCAAAACCTCTCAGGCGGGTACGACTACCAAATCGAATTGGTGGCAGGCGATCACGACGCCTTCGCCAAGCTGGTCCGGGAGATCCGCGCCTTCCCTGGTGTTGCAGATGTCTACACCAGCTTCACGCTGCAGGAGATCAAAACAGGCGGGGCTTTGCCAGTGCACGGATGACTCACCTACGTTTACGCAGCGTTGTTGCCTAGGGTGTCAGACGCCTTGTCAAATAACGGCTTATCCAAGCGGCAGGCCCTTCTCTCGTCCAACTGACCAAGACACTCCACCGCCGCGCACTGTCGCGGAGAGCCGCTGCCCCAACCGCGACTCGATCACTGGCCGCCACGGCAATAAGCTGAACCCCATGCCGTCATCAGCGCATTGACGCTGCGCGCCGCCTGGCGGGCGGCATCGAGCAGTTTCACGATGCCGCTGTGGATGCCGGCATAGCCGGCAGGCAAGACGGCGGGGGATTGCCCCGTCGTCGTCAGCGTTTTCTTGGTCATGCTGTGGCCTCTGCAGGGCGAGATGCGCCAGTTCGCCACCAACTCGGCCGCTTCGCGCACCGGCTTGTCCTCGGTGTAGACGTAGCGCATGAACATCGCCACGGTCTTGTGCGCCGTCAGCGCCATGCCCACTTTCACCGGAATCCCCGAGTTGGCAATGTCGGTGGCCGAGCGGTGTCGGATGCCGTGCGTGCCCACATGGCTCACACCGGCACGTTTGAGGATGCGCGTCCAGCCGCCGTAATACTCGCCCGTGGTCAGGTGCTGCCCCGGATGGTTCGGGGACGGGAACACGTGCGGGCAACCGTCCTCGCGCGGCGCGGTGGACAGGAGCCGGTAGGCTTCGTCGCTCAAGGGCTTGGACATGCCGCCGGTCTTACTGTCGGGCAGACCACGCGCCGGTTCTCCAAATCCACCCAGTCCCATTGCAGTGTGATGATCTCGGAGCGGCGGCCCGCACACTCAAATTGCATCCGGATGGCCAGCGGCAGGATGGCGTGATCCAGGCCCAGCCCATCGGTTTCCAGAAAGTCGAGATACCGGAACAGCTTGCCCATTTCCTCGTCGCTGATGAGATGGGTGGCCTTGCCGTTGGGGTAAATTGGGACATAGCGGCACGGATTGGTGCCGTCTGGCCGGTAGCCCCACACTTCGGCCAGGTTGAACATCTTACGCATCACGCTGAACGTGCGGTTCGCGTCCGCTGGCTTGTGCGCCATCTTCTTCATCGCCCTGGCCACGTCCGGGCGCTTCACGTCCTACACCTTCATGCGGCCCAGCAGCGGAATGATGTTGTTATTGATGCACTTTTGGTAACCGACCTGTGTGCTGGGCTTGTTGCGCTGCTTGGAGTGATCCTCCATGAACTTCTCGCACAACTCCTTGACCGTGGGGGCGGCACGGGCGGCGGCCTTGCCCGCGCCAGGGTCGCCGCCCCGGCGAACCTCGGCCAGCCATTCCTGGGCCAGCGATCGGGCTTGTTCGACGGTCAATTCCGCGTACAGGCCCAGGGCAGGCTTGCGGCGCTATCCGGCATTGGTGCGGTATGAACCATGAAGACCTTGCGGCCCGCTGGTGTAACCTTGCACAGGAAGCCGGGCACCAGCGTTTCCCGGAGTTCGACGGCCTGCGCCTGGGGTTGCGCCGCATCGACTGCGGACTTGGTGAGCTTGATTTTCGCCATGATGACTCCTCGGAAAGACCCGATTCCCAGGAGCCTTCTAGGGGCCAGCAGAGGGGAAGCCAGGTCAGGTTTCGGAAGGCACCGGCATATATTGAACTCGCCTAAGTCATTGATAAACCTGCTGTATCGGGCTTCGGCGTAGTCCAGCGAAGTTCGGTGCTGGAGTCATGGTGAAGTGAAAAAAGGGAGTCGATTCACTCGACTCCCTTTTCATTTACCGCTGGCAGCGGTTAATGCTCAGTCACCTGTCAGGCCTGAGCAGCGCCACGCTCATTCAGGGAGACGCTGACCACAGCGGGCTGACGCACCAGCGCGACGTAGTAGGCGATGCCAACAAACAGGGCACCGCCCACGGCGTTACCGAGAAACACCGGCACAAAGTTACTGAAATACTGTGCCCAGCTCACCTCACCGACAAAGATCGCCAGCGGGATAACGAACATGTTGGCAACCACGTGCTGAAAGCCAATGGCAGCGAATGCCATGATCGGGAACCACATGCCGATGATCTTGCCCATCACATCCTTGCTCGACATACCCAGCCAGATCGCCAGACAGACCAGCCAGTTACAGCCAATGCCGGAAATGAAGGTATGCAGGAAATCCTCATTCACCTTGGCCTTGGCAATGGCCACGCTCTTGGCCAGAAAGGCTCCTTCGGCCAGACCGAGGAAGTGACCGAAGAAAAAGGCGATAAATACTGCACCGATAAAGTTGGCCGCCGTGACCACCAGCCAGTTGCGCAGCAAGGCGGGCAGGCCAATCTTGCCGGAAAACAGGGCGGTGGCCATGAACATCATATTGCCTGTCAGCAGCTCACCACCGGCCAGTACCGTCAGGATCAGCCCCACCGGAAACACCGCCGCCCCCAGAAACAGGGACAGTGATGCCCAGTCGTGCGGCAGCTGTGCCGTCACCCGGATATCCAGCAGAAAGCCGAAAGCAATGAAGGCGCCTGCCATAAAACCAAGAATCAACAGAGGAAGCAGCGCGAGAGAACTTTTACGCACGCCGGTCTGAACAACAGCATCGGCGATTTCTTTAGGGGTAGCGAGGGACATGGTTGGATCCATAGCGACAAGAATGATTGCCAGCCAGCGTGTCTGGATAACAATCCGATCTGCACGGCGGAGCACCGCACACAGAAGCTGCGCCACTCTATCCCTTGACCTGCATCAGCTCAATCGCAAACAGCCCGGTTTTAGCGGTCTGGGCAGGATCACAGCGCTGCCTCCTGCCAACAGTGAAAAATCTGCATAATTGCCGAATTTGTTTTAGCTGAAACTATTCAGTAAAGGTCATTCGATGACGTTCATCCGTGTGAAAAGAGCCCTGAAGGAGGCGGAATGAAGAGGTGTAAAAAAGCCCCCGCAGCCGGTCTAATCGGCGAGCTGCGGAGGCAAGATGTCGCCCCCTGACGGGTTGGACATCTACTTGGAGAAGCCGCTACGCAAGGCGTATTGGCCGGGTGATAACGCCATGGGGATAGCGCTATCGGTGGATCCATTGAGTCAGGCAAGAGCGCCCGGAGTTCAGCAACGGGTATCGCTGGCACCCAGCTCCTGTTTGGCTTGTTCACAGCTGTCTTCCACCGCATTCCCTGCGCTGGTGACCGCATTATCGATCTTTTCACCCAGCTGCTCGGCCGGGCCATCATCGGAGTCACAGGCAGCCAGACCCAACGTCATAAGGCTGCTCAGGGCAATGACGGTAAAAGTGCGTCGTAAACCTGGCATGGTGAATATCCTTTTCTGATGTTCCTGTGGATCACTGCAGAGCCGCAGCGGCTGTTCTGCCGCCGTGGTCTGCCGTTCGGTGACGTGAATCGTGTTGGTTGTTACTGACTGGCAGAGCCAGAGGTGCCACTGTCAGGCACCGTCGTGGATGATGAGGTATCAGGGTTGCTGCCAGTACCACCGGTGGTAGCGCCAGCGGAGCCGCTCATACTGCCGGTATCAGTGCCGGAACCTGCGCTATTGCCGGAGTCGGTCGCGCCGGGGGTGACCATGGAAGAAGAGGAGCCTGTATCTGCTGCAGGCTGACTTTCCTGTTGCTGGGTAGTGTTACTCTGGCTGCCAGCACTGCTGGCTTCGTCATCCTTGTTGCAACCGGCCAGACCCAGCGCCAACACACTGCCCAGAACCACAACAGACGCTACACGATTGATTGCTTTCATGGATATTTCCTTTTACTTAACAACATTCACAAAGGCCGGGACCGGGGTCTTCGCCTTTGACTGGAATCAGGTTTTCAGCCACCCCTGATCAATGTTGTGCCCTCGCCCTGAGGGTCTCCCTGTTAACAGGCCGATGAATACCTGCGGCTATTACGGTCATAACGACTCACGCTTGCCTACCAGGAAATACACCAGCATTCCCAGCACCGGCAGGGCCAGTACGGCAAGAATCCAGATGAACTTACCTACGCCGCCGTAGGAGCTCTTGAGGATGCTGGCAATGGCAAGAATATCCAGTGCGAGAATAACCAGACCGAAAAAACCACCATAAACACCTACATCCATCACCTTTCTCCTTTCTGTCTGTGCCGTCAGCACAGGGCTTGATCCCTGCCGCCTGCCAGTCAATAACAGGCGGAGTTCGGCGGTGAGTCTGTCCGGCACCGACTGCCATCAGCCCGCACGGTTCACCGCCGCGTCAGCGATCACTTTTCGCCAACAGTGCTTGCTATATAGGGGTGCAAATGTTTCAGCCACAGGGGCGGAGTGTTTCAGAGCTTAAGCAAGTCCTGCTGAGGCGTTTCCAGAGCGTTTCTGCGCCGTCCGGTAACAGGGGAGAAGTCAGAGCTGGTCGATATGCTCCAGCAGCCACTCGGCCCGCTGCAGAATGGCCTGCTGCTGCCCGGCCTCCATGCGCTGCCAGTTGCGGTAGATCATGGCCATACGTGGATGCTCAGCAAAACGCGCCTGATGACGCTTCAGGAAATGCCAGTAGAGGCTGTTGAACGGGCAGCTGTCAGGCTCGGTCACGCGGCTCACCTGATAGTCACATCCGGCACAGTAATCACCCTGCCGCTGAATATATTTGCCACTGGCCGCGTAAGGTTTGGACGCCAGCAAGCCGCCGTCACCGTGCAGCGCCATGCCCAGCGTGTTGGGTAACTCTACCCACTCGAAGGCATCGACAAACACCGCCAGATACCACTCGCACACGGCTTTGGGCTGCACGCCCAGCAGCAGCGCCCAGTTACCGGTCACCATTAGCCGCTGAATATGGTGTGCATAGCCGTATTGCCGCACCGCACTCACTACCTCGCGGATACAGGCCATGCCTGTCGGTGCGCCCCAGTAGGCGGCTGGCAGCGGCCGCTGTGCCGCCAGCGCATTGCTCTCGGCATACTCCGGCATGGTCTGCCAGTACACGCCGCGCACGTATTCACGCCAGCCGATGATCTGCCGGATAAAGCCTTCCACCGCATTCAGGGGCGCCTGACCGGCATGGTAGGCCGCCTCGGCCTGCTGACAAACCTCCAGCGGATCCAGCAGGCCGATGTTGATACTGGACGACAGCAGCGAATGAAACAGAAAGGGCGACTGGCTGCTGAGGGCATCCTGATAGTCGCCAAAGCCCGGCAGCCCCTGTTCGATAAAGATACCAAGCAGGTGCAGCGCCTGAACGCGATTGACCGGCCAGTGGAACGCCTGCAGGTCACCAAAATGGGTGCTGAACCGCCCGGCGATCATCGCCGCCAGCGTCTGTCCTTCCTCATCCAGCGTTGTAGTCGGTAACAGGGGAAGTGGTCGCTTACCGTCGTAGGCACGGCGATTGTCAGCATCGAAGTTCCACTTGCCCCCCACCGGCTTGCCTTCCGCTGTCATCAGCAGACCGGTACGGCGGCGCATCAGCCGGTAGAAATATTCCATGCGCCATTCCTTGCGCTCTTCGGCCCACTGACGAAATACCCTGAGCGGACAGATAAAGCGGGTGTCAGGCCGGATCTCCACCGGCAGCGGCCACTCGGCCTGCCACCGGCGCATCTGCCGGTGCAGCCGATACTCACCGCAGTGGGTCATGATCACTCTGGCGTAGTGGCCACGCGCCAGCTCGCGTTGCAGCACCTGACCGAGGTCACCCAGCGCATCCGCATCGTCCAGCCGCTGATAGCTGACCTGCCAGCCCTGCTGCTCTAAATGCCGGGCAAACTGCCGCATGGCGGCAAAAATCAGCAGGATTTTCTGCGGATGGTGGGGTACGTGGCTGGCTTCACTCAGCACCTCGGCCAGCACTACCCGGTCTTCTGCCGGGTTAGCGGCCTGCAGGGCACTGATACGATCACTGAGCTGATCACCGAGCAGCAAAATCAGATTGGCCATGACTCACAGGGGCAGTGGGCTAAAAGGAGGGAATAGCAATCTATACACGGCGGCGTGTGGCATGGATCACCCTGACCGGAGCAACTTATTCCAAAGTGATCAGTATTTGAGCAATCACTCCAACAAAACGCTCTAATGCTCCCCTTTCCGGCCTACTAGACTGCCAATATTGACAAAGCGACTTCTCAAGACGCAGTACCTTCAACAAGCCGGTGAATTTCGTTATCGGGGCAGCAGAGACGCGTACAAGACAGGCGAAAACGGGGAGGTGATATACAGACATGCCCCTTTCGCCTGTTGCTGATGGCATCTCAGCAGCGCAGATTGTTTGTCGACGGCCGGTTTACTCGCTGTACGGACACAGAGAGGGCTTCCCATGCGACTGACTCTGACCCAGAAGGTCACCCTGCTCAGCGCCCTGTGCGTCGTGGTGACCAGTCTGCTGGTGGGTGCCGGTTTCCTGCATCAGGCCAGTACCCTGGTACAGGAGCGCGCCACCACCGCCCTGCATACCAGCCTGCTGCAACGAGCCGACGAGATGAGCCGCAGCCTGCTGCAATACCAGAGCGATATTCGCTTCCTTGCCTTGCTTCCCGCGCTGGATGGCTATCTGCTGTCGATGCAGGCCGGTGGCAAGTCGCCACGTACCGGCCTTGACACCAGCGTGCTGCACAACGCCCTGAGCGCCATCCTGCGCGCCCGGCTACAGGCCATACCGGAATACTTCCAGCTGCGGGTGATCGACAATGCCGACCACCCCGGCATGGAGCTGCTACGGGTCGAACGCAACGGCAAGAATATCCGCGAAGTGCCCGCCGCCTTTTTGCAGGACAAGTCCGATCGCTATTACTTCAAGGCCACGCAGCAGCTCAAGCAGGGAGAAATCTACGCCTCCCCCATCGATCTCAATCAGGAGCACGGCGAGATCGAAACCGAACAGCTGCGCACCCTGCGACTGGCCATGCCGGTAGGCTGGAGCAACGGCAAGGCGCTAGGGTTGCTGGTGATCAATATCAACGTGGCCGCCCTGCTCGATCGCAGCGTGGTGGTGCATGATCCGTTCTTTATTACCAACGCCACTGGCGACTACCTCTACCATCCCAACCCGGCCTATCGTTTTGCCTTTGAAAAGGGCGAAAGCCATCGCCTGCAAGATGACATGCCAGCCTATGCCGGCTGGTTTCAGAGCCCGCAATACAGCCAGCTGAATCAGGAAGTGCACTATCAGGGCAACGATTACTATGCCTCACTGGTCAAGGTCTACCTGCCCGGCAGTGACCGCAACAGCTTCCTGACTCTGACCCAGCTGGTGCCCTTCGTGTCCATGACCGATGCGCTGCAACAGCTGCTGCTCAACGCCGGGCTGTGGTTTTTCGCCGTGTTGTTGCTGGGCACCACCGCCTGCATCCTGCTGATGCGCCGCTCACTGTTACCGCTGGTGGCTATGTCCAGCTGGGTGCAGCGTTATGCGGAAGGCGAGTACCACCTGCCCCATCAGCCCATGCCTCATGATGAAATCGGCACGCTTTACACTGGCCTGCGTCGCCTCGGACAAGCCCTGCGCAGGCGGGAAAGAGCCCTGCAGGCCAATGAGGCGAAACTGCAGACCGTGCTGGATACGGTGATCAGCGGCATTCTCACCGTCAACGAACAGGGCACCATCGAATCGGCTAACGCCGCCGCCGAACAGCTGTTTGGTTACAGGAACAACGCCATGGTGGGTCTGCACATCAAGATTCTGATGCCGGAATCCAGTGCCGAGCGCCACGATGAACTGTTCCAGCGCTACCTGACCGATGGCCACTCCGACATCATCGGCCTGCTGCGCCACGTCACCGCCCGTCACCGCGATGGCCATGAGTTTCCGATCTGCCTGTCGATCAACGATACCTGGTACAACAATCAGCGCCTGTTCGTGGTGGGTATTCAGGATCTCAGTGCCCTGCAGGAAGCCGAGAAGATGAATGCCCGCCTTGGCCGCCTGATTCAGGCCTCCTCCAACGAAATCCTGATTCTCGACAGCGACTTCAATCTGCTGGAACTAAACCACAGCGCCATGGCCAATCTCGGCTACAGCTCAAGCCATGTGATCAATGACCTGTACGCCATCGTCGCCCCTCATGCCCTTGAGCAGACTCTGCAGAGCCTGCGCAGCCTGTTGCAGCGTCGTGGCCTCGATACCCAGTTCGAGAGCTATTTCAAACGCGCCGATGGCACCAACTATCCGGTGGAGATTCGCGCCTTCCTGCTGCACGACAAGGAGCAGATGCGCTGGGCGCTACTGGCGCTGGATATTTCCGAGCGCCAGCAACAGCACCGCACCCTCAACCATTACGTGCAGCAGCTGGAAGTCAGCAACCGCGAGCTGGTGGAGTTCACCAGTCTGGCCACCACCAACCTGCAACAACCGGTACAGCAGGCCATGCGCCTGCTACAACAATTGCTGGAGACCAATCCGGCCTTGCAGCAGCGCCTGCCCCAACCGGCACAGCAACTGCGCAATCTGCTGCAGGGGATGGACTTCACCCTGCGTGAACTGTTGCTGCTCAATCGCATGCACATTCGCCCCACCAACCCGGTACGTCTGGACCTCAACCAGCTGGTCGATGAAGTCCTGCATGAGCTGCAGGAACGCCTGCAACTGGCCCGGCTACGGGTACATCTGCAACCGCTGCCCACCCTGCTGGCCGACCGGGAGCAGATGATGCAGCTACTGCGCGAACTGCTGCATGCAGCACTGCTGGCCTGTCGCCCTGAGCTGCCCAATGAAGTCTATCTGCATGCCCTCGGCAGTGATGTCTGTGCCACCAACGAGACCGGCTTTGCCCTGCGCGGGGCATTCGCGCCGGTAATGGAAAGCATCGGCATGGTGCTGTGTCGCCGTATCGTCGCCCGCCATCAAGGGCATCTGCGGCTGCAGCTGAATGGCAGTGACAGTGAAATTCGTATCTGCCTGCCCAATCATCACAGCCTGGGACCGGCGCCCAGCGAGCCACCGACCAGTCATACCCAGCCCAACCACAACCCTATCGCCCCCGCTGACCCGGACAGGTAGGATAAGGCCTTCCTCTGTCAGCACCGGCTAACTGCAAGGGCTACCATGCATCTATTACGCTCTCTGTTTTACCTGTTATTGGGTACTGCACCGTTCGTGGCGCAGGCGGCTGATGAATACAAGCTCAGCATCAACCCTGCCGCCTTCGTCGAGTTCAACCGTCAGGACCCGCTGGATAACATCCGGCAATGGCAGCAGCATGTTCGCAACTGGCTGCGCCACGATGACGGCGGCCTGCGGCTGGACGGTGAGCTCAAACCCCTGCCGGGCCGTCAGGTACGTTTCTGGGATGATGAAGACGGCAGCCTGCACCAGCAGGGCTGGCTGCTGCGCGAACGCAGTTCTCTCGATGGGGGCAAGAGCGACTGGCGTCTGAAAACCCGCCAGCATGACGACAAGGCCATGAAGGATTTCGACAGCGAGCGCGAGTACAGCCGCGCTGGCTGGGATGTCAGCCAGAGCCGTGATTTCAGGCAGCGCCCTACCGACAGGCAACTGCAGCAGCTGGCGATAACCCCCAGCGCACACTGGCAGTCATGGCCCGACAAGGGGCTGATCGAAGAGAACTGGCAGCTCGGCAAAGTGCTGCAGTCAGACAAGGAGGTAAAAATCACGCTGGAAGCCAGCCTGTGGCGCTGCCCTGACGGGCGGCCACTGGCGGCGGAGCTGAGCTATCGCGCCGGTAAACATGAAGATGAGGCAGCCATGATGCTGTTCAATCTGCTCAAGCGGGAAATCCCTGTACCGGCCACCTTACCCTCTACCAAAACCGCCCGCCTGTTCAGTCTGGGGATGGGCGCCTGCAACTGAGCCGCTCCCGGCACGTGGTAACGCATAGAAGATAAGCAGGCGTCTGGAACACACTCTCAGAATGCATGCTCAGAACCTGCTCACGATCTTACAAGCCCGCAGATCATCCGACGTTCTCACGGCTGAGGACACGCCTGCTGCTCAACCCTGATCAGATCATCCGTCACAAAGCCTGCGGCGGCAGCCCGCTGCAATAGCTGCTGATAGGTATCCGCAGGCAGGCTGGGCTGCCGGGCGAGTATCCACAGATAGTCGTGATCAGGGCCGGCAACCAGGCTGTAGCCCTGCTGCAGATCGACAGCCATTACATTGTAGGCACCGTAAAACGGCCCGAAGAACGACACCTTCAGCCGCCCCTCCTCGCCTTCACCATTGCGATAGGCCTTGCCTTCGACCTCGCGCCACTTGGCTGCTTCCGGGTCATAACCACGATTGATCACCCGCACCCCGCCGTCATCACGCAGGCTGTAGTCGGCAGTCACGCAACTCAGCCCGCGTTCGAAGGAATGATCAAGACGGGCAATTTCATACCAGCGGCCGAGATAGGGTTGCAGCGGTAGCTGCTCCACCACCGTTACCCCCCTGGGTACGGCCGTGCAACCTGCCAGGCCCGTGATGGCCACCAGCAACAGGCTGATCCTGTAACGCAGTGAACGCCAAAGCACATGGCATCGATGATGTGCAGCAACCACGACAAGACTCTCCTCAATGATCGATAGCAGCACGGCGCATAAGGCGCCGGTGTCGGAACAAGGGTATTCAGCACGGCCACTCAGCTCGGGCTTGTCAGGGTCAGCAAATTCCGCTTGCCACTGCTTTTACCGGCCGGTCGGCCGGTTGGATCACTTGCCGGAATAGGATTAGCTAAGCACCTGCCAGTCACACTCATGCAGTGGCGACCTTGCAAGGCAAGGTATAACCGGGGTGAGTCGGGGGGAATGAGGTGGTATGCTTAAGCACGCTGTTACCAACTGAAACCCGAATCACCGTATCAGTAACAGAATGGCCGTGATGGCCTATCTGCCGTTGAGGTAAAACACGAAGATGGATCTTACTTGCATGAATCGCTTTAGCTGCCGTCTGGCGCTGACCGTCAGCCTGATGCTCACTGCTATGACTGCCTGGGCCGATGCGCTGCCAGCGCCAACTGGCGACATCATCCTCAGCGTCGATGGCAAGATCAGCCGGAGCAACCACGACAACAGCGCCGACTTCGATCTGGCCATGCTCGATGCCCTACCCCAGTCCCATTACCAGACCACCCACCCCTGGAGTGAAACACCTCACGACTACAGCGGTGTGCTGTTGCGTGATCTGCTCAGCAGTCTGGGCGCCACGGGCGACACCGTGACCGCCAAGGCGCTGAATGACTATCAGGCAGATATTCCCGTCGCCGATGCCCAAAACTACGACATCCTGCTAGCAACCCATGTGGATGGTGAAGTGATGGATGTGCGTCACAAGGGACCGGTCTGGGTTATGTATCCACTGGATCAGCATCCCGAGCTGAAAAAAGCGGCCACCTACAGCGTGATGGTCTGGCATCTGCGCCAGCTGTCGGTCAACTGACGTCTGGCCATGAAGCGAATCCGGCTCCTGTTTCTCTATCTGCTGGCTGCCGTCTTTCTGACGGCGTCTGTGTTCTCCATGGTCAATCACTTCCGCACCGCCCGACTGGTCTCCAACCATATCCAGTACTCCGCCTGGTCACTGGCACAGCTGGAACTGGAGCTGCAGAAGTTTTACACCAACATTGCCCTGTATGGCGCCAACGCCATCGATCACAACCAGCTGATGTTCTCTTATGACCTGCTGTGGAACCGCCTCAACGTGTTTCTGGTGGGCAAGGAGAACCGCACCCTGCGTGCACGCTTCAATGCCGAAATCAAGATTCGCAATCTCTACAACACCCTGCAGGACAATGAACAGCGTATTACCGACCTTAAGGCCGGTGACAAGGCGCAGCAGCAACTGCTGACCCAACAGTTCTACCCCTACGTACAGCAGGTGCGGGAGCTGGTGATGCTCAACTTCACCGGCAAGGAATCCACCAAGATGTACGAGGGGGTGCTGGAGTCACAGAAGCATTTGGCCTGGCTGCTGGCGGGGCTGTTTGCCGTGGGGCTGACGCTGATCATCACCCTGCTGCGACAGGCCAGACGCTTCAACCGTCTGGCCCATCAGGACCCGCTGACCGGGCTGGCCAATCGCGGCCTGTTCAATGACAGTCTGGAAGCCAGCTGCACAAACTCACGTCAGCCCGACAGCCACTTTGCCCTGTGCCTGATCAAGCTCAATCATTTCAAGGAAATCAATCACTACCTTGGTTACCGCCAGGGCGATGAACTGCTGCAAAAAGTCGCCCAGCGCCTGCGTGAGCATGTGCGCCGGCAGGATCTGGTGGCGCGGCTGGATGGCGACAACTTCGCAGTGATTCTCAACAACCTGCAGAACGACAGCGAGGCGCTGGATCTGGCCCGCTACTTCCGGCAGTCACTGGTGTTTGATTTTTTTATCAAGGGCCGGGCGACCCAGATCGATACCAGCGTGGGCGTCAGCATCTTCCCGCTGCACGGTCTGCAACCGGCCGAACTGCTGCAGGCGGCGTCACTGGCGCTGTATCAGGCCAAGAGTGCTGGCTCCACCACCCGTGTTGAACTGTTCCGTGCCGAAATGGCCGAGCATCAGACCCGCCAGACCACGCTGCTGCTGGACCTCAAACGCCAGCTGCAGTTCTGTGATGCCACCTCCGAGCTGCAGCTGCATTACCTGCCGCTGTACCGCGCCGCCGACCGTCAGCTCACGGGCATCGAAGCCCTGCTGCGCTGGCACCACCCCCACTATGACGCCATTAACCCCATCGAGATCTTCGAGCTGGCGGAGAACCATGGTCTGGGTATGGCGCTGGGCAACTGGCTGTTTGAACGACTGGAGTACGACTACCACCACAGTGAAGTGCGCTGGCCAGATGACATCAAGGTGGCGCTGAACCTGTCCATTTCCATGTTCAACCCGGCATTGCCGAGCTGGATCAATCAGGTTCTGCAACGTCATGTACTGCGGCCACGACAGCTGGTACTGGAGCTCAACGAGGCGACCCTGACTCAGGATCTGCAGCGCAGCACCGGTATCCTCAAAGCGTTGCAGGATCAGGGTATTCGTGTCGCACTGGATAACTTTGGCAGCGGCGTTTCCTCGCTGACAACACTGAAAGCACTGGCAATCGACATCCTCAAGCTGGATCGCAGTCTGGTACAGCAACTGAGCCAGCATCAACGCCAGCAGCAGTTCGTCGACAGCATCATTGCCCTGTGTCACCGCCTGCAGATTCAGGTGGTGGCCGAGGGTGTGGAAAGTGAAGAGGATGCCCGCTGCCTGCAGGCCATGCGCTGTGATGAGATACAGGGCTTCCTGCACAGTCTGCCACTGCCAACCAGTGAGCTTGCACCCTACCTGCAGCAGACCAGCCTGCCCGCCATCCGCACCGAAAATAACCCCAGCAGCTAGCCGTCGGGGCATGCCACCAAACATGCCCTTACACTTTCAGCCTTTACACTGCTTTACTGAAGCTCGCACAATGGTGTGCTATTGGATACCAAGTGTGATTGCTCTGAACCCTGCCCACCTGCAAGGTTGCGGCGTAAGAACGTGAGCACGTTCTAAGCCCGGAGTGATTGTGCTGTCCTGACAATATTGCAGTGAGCAAGGATTTGGGTTTGAAGGATCTCATCAGGCGTCTCAGCTTCGTCACGGCGCTGACCTTGAGTTACAGCGCCTGGGCTGCCGACGCGCCCTCCCTCAAGGTCAAGATTGAAGGGGTGAAGGGCGAGCTGGCCGACAACGTCGAAGCCTACCTCGGTATCGAAAAGCTGACCAAGGGCACGCTGCCTGGCCCTGCACGTATTCGCTACCTGCATCGTCAGGCTGAGCTGCAGATTGCTCAGGCGCTGGCGCCTTTCGGTTATTATCGCCCCCACATTGAAAGCGACCTGGAACAGCAGGGTGACAACTGGATCGCCCACTATGTGATCGATCCGGATACCGCCATTCCCTACGGCAAGATCAATGTGCAGATCAGTGGCCCGGGGGAGAAGGACCGGGTGCTGCAGGACATTATCAGGGACAGCGGCCTGAAGAGCGGCAAGCCCCTGCGCCATGCCGATTACGAAGCACTGAAATCCAGGCTGCAGTCACAGGCAGCGGACCGGGGCTACTACGATGCCCACTTCACCACCCAGACACTGGCCATCGACATGGCCGACTATCAGGCCAATATCGATCTGATACTGGACACCGGCCCGCGTTACCGCATCGGCGCAGTGCGCTTTACTGATGCACCGGTACGCAAGTCGCTGCTGGAGCGCTACGTCACCTTCGAGCGTGGCGACTACGTCTCCACCCGCCGCTTGCTGGATCTGCAGAGCAGTCTGGTCGACAGCGAATACTTCAGCCGGGTGGAAGTCCAGCCGCAATGGGATGAAGCCCAGGGCGACGAGGTGCCGGTGGATGTGGTGCTGGAACCCAACAAGCGCACACGCTACCGCTTCGGGGTCGGCTATGGCACCGACACCGGTGCACGCATGCGGTTTGACCAGACCCGCCGCTGGATCAATGACCGTGGCCACCGCTTCAACACCTCGATCCTGCTGTCTCAGGTCAACAATGATCTGGTGCTGAATTACATCATCCCCGGCAAGCACCCGCAGACCGATCAGTACACCTTCCGCACCCAGTACAGCACGGAAAACTCCGACACCACCGACTCCACCACGCTGGCGGTGGGCTCCAGCTGGCAGAAGAAACTGGATAACGGCTGGCAGCGCATCATGTCCCTCGATCTGGAGCAGGAGGACTACACCGTTGATGACGAGGAATACAGTTCGCTGTTCCTGATTCCCAGCAGTACCTGGAGTGTGACCCGCTCCCGCAATCCCCTGCGTGCTACGGAAGGTTATCGCCTGTCCTTTGCACTGCGGGGCGCGGCGGAAAGCGTCCTGTCCGACACTAACTTCGTACAGGCCGAAGCCAGCGGTAAGTACGTCACCACCCTGACACCACGCACCCGCCTGCTGACCCGCGCTGACCTCGGTGCTACCTGGGCGGGCGACTTCGATCAGATCCCCACCTCCCATCGTTTTTATGCCGGTGGCGATAACAGCATCCGTGGCTACGGCTACAAGGAGCTGGGGCCAACCAACTCTTCAGGCTCGGTCATCGGCGGTAAATACCTGGTAGTGGGTAGCGTGGAAGCCGACTATCAGTTCAAGGAAGACTGGCGTGTTGCGGCCTTTGTCGACACCGGCAATGCCTTCAATGACTACCGCGAGTCGATGGTCACCGGTGCCGGTTTCGGGCTGCGCTGGCAGTCTCCGGTAGGACCGGTCCGCATTGATCTTGCCAAGCCGCTCAATGATGAACGGTCGTTCCGAATTCACTTTACCCTGGGTCCTGATCTGTGAGTGCTGACGCTGCCAAGCCGCCGAAATCTTCACCCTCTGTTACGCTCCTGTCGCTGCCCTGGCGACTGCTGCGCATTGTGCTGGCCGTACTCTGCCTGTTGCTTGTCCTGCTCCTCGCCACCCTCGGCTGGCTGGCCGGCAGCACCTCAGGTACCCGCACTCTGCTGAATGAGGCCCGTGGCTTCATCCCCGGGCACTTCAGCTATGGTCAGGTTCAGGGCACCCTGCTCGGCCATCTGCAGCTCAGCGATATCCGCTATCAGGATGTCACCGGCAAGCTGCAGGTCAGTCTGCAACAGCTGACCCTCAACTGGCAGCCGGCGGCCCTGCTCAGCCTGTCAGCGCCGACCCTGCATGTGAAAGACCTGCTGGCCAGCGGTCTGCAGGTTCAGCTGCCACCGTCATCCCCCAGCGAACCCGGCACCGAGCCGCTGACGCTGCCTGACATCGCCTTACCGCTGGGCGTGCAGCTGGACCATATTGAACTCAGTGATGCCAGCCTGACCACCGCCGCCACGGGCAGCGGCGAACCGCCCGCTACCCAGCACATCAAACAGCTGCTCCTCAGTGCCCACAACGAAGGCACCGTACTGAAACTGCAGACCCTGTCTCTCGACAGCCCCATCGCCAGCGCCAGCATCACAGGTCAGGTTGAGCCTGTGGGTAAGTACCCCCTCACACTGGAGATGAAGTGGCATCTGGCACTACCGCAGCAGCCGGTGCTGGATGGCAGCGGCAGACTCAGTGGTGATCTGCAGCAGCTGCAGCTGACCCAGCTGATCAGCGGCCCCGGGCAGCTCAAACTTGATGCCGAGGCCAGCGACCCGCTGGGCAAACTGGCGTTCAAGGTCAAACTGGCCTTGCAGGATATACAGCTGGGCGCGGTGTCAGCGGACTTGCAGGACCGCCTGCTGAATGGCGAGCTGACCGGCAGTGGCACCCTGCAGGAGATTCAGGCCAAGGCCAGTCTGCATACCGAACTGCCAGAGCTGGGCAAGACCGATCTGCAACTGGCGGCCACGACCGACTTGCAGCAGGTCAGCATCCAGCAGTTACAGCTGCTGCTGCCGGACAGCAACAGTCAGGTTCAGCTGCAAGGCAGTATTGCCGCCCTGCAGCAGACTCCCACCTTTGATCTCAAGGGCCACTGGCAGCGCCTGCGCTACCCCCTGCAGGGCGAAGCCCAGTATCAGAGCCCGCAGGGTGAAGTCAGCCTCAGTGGCCCGCTGGATAACTATCAGCTGGCCCTGCATACCGAAGTCGCCGGTACCGATATTCCCGCTGCGACCATCAGCTTGCAGGGCCAGGGCAGTACCGAGGCACTGCGGGATCTGAACCTGCAGATCAACACGCTGGGCGGCACGCTCAGCAGCCAGGGCCAGCTGGCCTGGGCGCCTCAGCCTGGCTGGAAGCTCGCACTCAAGGGTGACAAGCTCAACCCCGGCAAGCAGTGGCCCGATCTGGCCGGTGCGGTCGGCTTTGCCATCAGCAGCGAAGGGCAACTGCAGGCTGATGGCCCCCATCTGACCGCCGTCATCGAACAGCTGTCAGGCAGTCTGCATCAGCAGCCGCTGAAAGGTCAGGGTAAGGTGACCATGGCCGGTCAGGACATCAACATCGACGGACTGGATCTGAGCTGGGGCAATGCCCATCTGCAGACCGCCGGACGGGTCAATGACAAGCTCGATCTTAACTGGAAGCTGCAAGCCAGTAACCTCAACAAGCTGCTGCCACAGGCACGCGGCAGTATTGATGCCAGCGGCACCCTCGCCGGTCAGCGCCTGACGCCTGCCGTGAAAGCCCGGATCAATGCCAGTCA
Source organism: Pokkaliibacter plantistimulans (assembly GCF_003194385.1). Taxonomy (GTDB): domain Bacteria; phylum Pseudomonadota; class Gammaproteobacteria; order Pseudomonadales; family Balneatricaceae; genus Pokkaliibacter; species Pokkaliibacter plantistimulans. The sequence continues at coordinate 23,225 of NZ_LAPT01000113.1, read as the reverse complement.
GCTGGGTTACACCGATTCACGGCTGGACAGTCTGCAAGCCGATATTGCCCTCGACCTCAGCTGGCAGCAGGCGGCAGCCATCGATATCGAAGCCAGTAAAATCTATGCCGGTGGTCAGCGTCTGGACAGCGTGGTACTGAAGGGACAGGGCGTGGAACAGAAACACAGCCTGAATCTCACCGCCAAAGGCCCCTTGTTGCAACTGCAGACCCAGCTAAGCGGTGGCTGGAATAAAGACAACTGGAGCGGCCAGATCAGCCAGTTTGATCTGCGTAACGACGATGCCGGTCACTGGCAGCTGCACCAGCCTGCCGCGCTCAAGGCCAGCGCCACTGCCGCCAGCCTTGGCAGCTTTTGCCTGAACCGTGAACGCAGTCAGGCCAGCCTGTGCAGCAGTGGCCAGTGGTCAGGCAGCAAAGGCAGTCAGGGCAAGGTTGACCTGCGCCAGCTACCGCTCGACATGCTGACCGCCTTCCTGCCCGGCACCAGCGACATCGCCGGTTATCTGAATGCCGATGCAGACTTCAGTCAGGCTCCGGGCAAAGCGCCACGGTTCACTGCCAATGCGGCTTTGCAGGACAGCAAGATTACTCTGGATGACCCCGGCCTCAGCGTCAGTCTCAATCAGGTCAGCCTGACTGCCAAAGCTGAAAACGACAACCTCAATGCCCAGCTGCGGTTGCAGCTGGCCGAGGTCAAGGGCGACCTGCAGGCCAACGTCGCCATCAAGGGCATGAGCAGCAAGCAGCTATTGAGTGGCAATCTGTCTACCCAGATGCAGGATCTGAAAATCGTCAGCGTCTTCGCCCCTGACCTGCAGGATGTCTCTGGCCGTTTGCAGGGCAACCTGAATCTGGGCGGCACCCTGCAGCAACCGGCCATTCGCGGCAAGCTTGGGCTGTATGATGCTGGTGCCGCAGTACCCGTCGCCGGGCTGCAGCTGAAGAACATGCAACTGGAACTGGCCGATGCGCCGGACAATCCCGAGATGATGACCATCACTGGCAAGGTCGATTCCGGCAAGGGCAATATCGCTATCGGCGGCAGTCTGGCGCCCCTGGCGGGCAAGGTCGACATGACCCTCAAGGGGCAGGACTTCCAGGCCATGGGGACCGAAGATATTCAGGCGTGGATCTCACCGGATATGACCATCAGAGTCGATCCGGAAAGAGTACAGGTACGTGGTGAGCTGACGATTCCCAAAGCCCTTATCCAGCCTCCTCAGCTCAGCTCGGCGGTCACCTCCTCAGGCGACACCGTGATCGTCACAGGCAAGCAGGATAACTCGCCGCTACCCGGTAAACAGGGGCTGGATGTCAACCTGCGCCTGACGCTGGGTAAGGACGTCAACGTCAACGCCTATGGCTTCAAGGGCCGTCTGGAAGGCAGCATTCTGGTTAACCAGACCAACAACCGCGCCGCCAGCGCCACTGGCAACATCAATGTGGCTGCCGGTCAGTACACCATCTACGGTCAGGATCTGAACATCAACCGCGGCAGTCTGGTGTACACCGGTGGCCCGGTCGACAACCCCGGGCTGGATATGCGTGTTACCCGTGAGTTTGACGAGGATGACGTTACCGTGGGCGCTCAGGTCAGCGGCACCATACGCAGTCCGAAGATGTCACTGTTCTCCACGCCATCAATGCCGGACAGCTCCCTGCTGTCCTATCTGGTTCTGGGCAAAAGCCCGGATGCATCCTCGTCCTCTGAGCAGGAAATGATGATGCATGCGGCACTGGCACTGGGCGCCAAAGGCGGCAACGCGCTGCTGGGCAATGTCGGCAAGGCACTGAATCTGGATACCATCGGTATTGATACAGGCAGTACGCTGGAAGAAGCCTCGCTTTCGATAGGCAAATACCTGACCCCGGACCTCTATATCAAGTACGGCATGGGGCTGATCGAGCCCAGCAGCCAGTTCCTGATTCGTTACAAGCTGACCAGCAACATCAGCTTTGAGTCCCAGACCGGTACCACCTCCAGCGGTGCCGATGTGTTCTATACTCTGGAACGCTGACGGCAACGCCCCCCGCCGCCCGCGTAGCGATGACAGCGAGGTATGTGATGGAAGCAGTGGGCTTTCTTGATGGCCGGGTACAGGTCGAAGTCGGTGACATTACCGCCGCCCGTGTCGATGCCATCGTCAATGCCGCCAACAGCAGCCTGCTGGGCGGTGGCGGCGTCGATGGCGCCATCCATCTGGCCGGAGGGCCGGTCATCCTCAGCGCCTGTCAGCGGCTGCGACAAACCCGCTTCCCTGACGGCCTGCCTACCGGTGAGGCGGTCATCACTCCCGGTGGCAAGCTGGCCGCGCCCTGGGTTATTCATACCGTTGGGCCGATTTACCATGTTGCCGGGAAGAAGGCTGCCCTGCTGCTGGGCAACTGTTATCGCAATGTGCTGGATCTGGCACTCAGCCGGTCATTGCATACCCTGGCCTTTCCCGCCATCTCCACCGGTGTCTACGGTTTCCCCCGTGAACAGGCCGCTCAGGTGGTCTCCCATGTCCTGACGGAGCGATTACTCCAGCCGCCCCTCGACAGCCAGATCCGTCAGGTTCGCCTGATCTTCTTCCGCCAGGAAGATGCAGAGGTGTTTCTTGAAAATCAGACATTCCCTGCCTAGTTTGCTGCTCCTGACCCTACTGGGCGGCTGCAGCAGCCTGCCCTGGCATGACCACGACAGCACGCTGGTGATGCGCAAGGTCGAAGAGGATGGCACCTTCCGTCTGCAGCAGATTGATGTGCAGCCACCGTTGCTGATTGCCGAGCGCAAGGTACCGAAAGGCGACTATCTCAGCCTGCAGCAGCAAGGGAACAGCTGGCTGGCGCAGGCCGGAAACTGGCAGCGCCGTCTGCCTGCCGGTCAATACGCCTGGTATCGGTTGCCAGCAGAACCTTCAACCACCCACCCCGATGCGCAAGGCCCTAGTCGACAGGATATGACCGATCTGGGAGTAAATATCCTGCGTGCCCTGCTGAACTGATCATCCTGAGGACCTCTACCATGGCCGCCTGGTCTGCACTGCTCACCTGCTGGTTCGGCGACAGCCCGGATCTGGCCACCACCCTCACCCAGAAACACAGCCTGTGGTTCAGCAAGTCGGCACAGCAGGATGAATGGTTACGCCAGCAGTTCGGTAAGCTGCATCAGCAGGCCTGCTGTGGTGCGCTGGCCCAGTGGGAGGAACAGGCGGAAAGCCGGCTGGCACTGATCATTCTGCTAGATCAGCTGTCGCGCAATCTTTACCGCGACCAGCCGCACGCCTTCGCTCAGGATGCCACCGCCCTGTCACTGGCCAAAACGGCCATAGCGCAGGGGATGGATCAGCAGGTACCGCTGCTGTACCGAGTGTTCTACTACCTGCCACTGGAGCACAGTGAACAGCTGGCAGATCAGCACCAGGCCGTGGCGCTGTTCACCGAGCTGCAACAGCAATGTGCCGGGCAGCATCCGCAACAGTTAGCGGCCTTTGTCAGTTTTACCGACTTTGCCGAGCGTCACCGGCAGGTGATCGCACGCTTTGGTCGCTTCCCTCATCGCAATGCCATTCTGGGGCGCAGCAGCAGCGCCGATGAGCAACAGTGGCTGGCACAGCCCGGCTCAGGCTTCTGAGTAACCGGGCATGATCCGCAACGCAGCAGCCCACCGGGAAGCTGTGCCGACCCAATTCGCCAGCATATATTATTGATATTCCTCTAAATAAATCGTTATTCTGCCGACATATTCATTTCATACATCGCCGTAATTCACTTTCACATCATCACTATTTTAATATGCACAGTGTGCAACTAACCTGACATTACCTTTACCTCAGTTTTACACCTTTCTTACCCAATACTCGTCATTTGCGGCCGATATAGTCAGACATTAATCCCGGGGTCTGATAATTGCTGTAACAGGAATGTGTCGGGGTTAAATCAGCCTTTTATTTCAGGCATTTACCAAGGCAATTCGAAAACAGCAAATGGAGTGAATAAAGATGAGTATTTCTGGCATATCCAGCTCCTCGTACAGCTACAGCACATCGGGCAGCTCTTCCACACAGAAATCAGGTGGTTTTCAGGACCAGCTGAGCGCCCTGACCGACGCCATCGACTCAGGCGACGTTGATGCCATCCAGAGCGCCTACGATGCCATGACGGCCAATCAGCCGGACGGTGCAGGGGATGGCGACGATCCTATCAGCACCCTGCTGTCGCAGGTCGAAGCCGGTCTGGCCAGCGGTGATGTCAGTTCCATTCAGAGCGCCGCCAGCGATTTTGCCAGTGCCACGCCTCCCAGCGGCAGCGATATGCCACCTCCCCCACCCGGCGGCATGATGGACAAGGACTCCAGTGACAGCCTGACCAGCCTGTTGGATGCGCTGGATTCCGGTGATACCGACAGCGCCCAGTCAGCCTACGACAGCCTGGTGTCTGCCCTCAGTGCCAACGACAGCGACAGCGATGACGACGATGATAATCCGCTGAAGCAGGCGCTGAGCCAGGTAGGCAGCGCCCTGTCGTCCGGTGATATCGAGTCGGCCCAGAGCTATCTGCAAAGCGCGCTGCAGGGCATGCCCAATGGCAGCATGGTAAACACCTCGGCATAAGCTGATGCTGCCTGCATCCTCTCACATGCATGCTTGCGCCTGTGCGGCGGTCAGCGATCTGCCAGCAGGTGCCACTCTTGCCCTTTTTCATCTCACCGGGCGGCAATTTCATGCCGCCTGGCTGAGATGAATTGCCGTCGTATTAATAGCCCATTCAGCAGGATGTCCACAAAACCTTGTCAATAGGTAAACATCTTTGCTATCGATTTCCATGAAATTCGATATTTACCTTATATTTACACTAGCCTTACCAATACCCTACCCAGCCATTCCATTTCGCGGAAATTAATTCCAGTTATTTTCATCCTTTCTATTCTGGCAAGTGAATTGCCTTATATCTGTTCAGTTGTCCGTGGCCAATCCACTGCACCGCCCGCATTTAATGCCAGAGCCTGTATCAGGCTCGCTGTGGTGATATGCCAGCCTGTACCGACACGAGACCTTAACCATGCCAATGCCATGACCCCTGCCTGAGGATGGGCAGAAGGAGCGTTACCATGTCATCTATCAGCAGCATCAGTTCCAGTGCATACACCTCGGAGCTACTGCGACTTCAGGGAACCAGTAACAGCCAGACCACCCAGCAGATCGAGCCGCCCCCTCCGCCGCCCCCGCAGTCGTCGGACAGTCTGCTGACGGCACTGACCAGCGCGCTGTCCGATACCGGGCTGACCAGCAGCGATGACAGCAGTACCGATGACTCCACCTACGATGCCCTGACAGCGGCGTCGGCGACGTCAACGGATGAACAGACGGCGGCGCTGCAGGACTTTATGCAGACCCTGCTGGCAACCCTGCATGATCAGGGCGTGAGCAGCACCGACAGCAGTGCCAGCAATAGCGGTTACGGTTCACAGAACCCGATGCAGGACGACCTGCAAAGCCTGATTACTCAAATCAACTCAGGCGACTCAAGCAGCGCCACTACCGAACTGGAAACCAAGTACGCCGATCTGCTCGCGGCGCTGGGAGTATCAGGCAGCAATGTGTCCCTGACCGATCTGCTCAGCCAGTTCTCCTCCAACCTACCCAGTGACCAGAACAGTCGTATGGGGGCGATGCTCAATATTTCCGCCTGAACACCACAAAAAAATCCGGCCCATCATGGGCCGGATCACAGGTCGCTGAATAACCGCCCGAATCAGTGCAGCTGATCAGGGGTGACCACCACCCAGTTTTTATCAGCGGTGACTTCCTGACCGAGATCAGCCTGCTTCTTGGCTGCCTCGCCCCACCACTTTTCCATCTGCGTCATGTACTTGGCCTTGCGGTTGACCCAGACGCGCACGCCGCCCTGATCCACATCGGTGCCGTTGAACAGCATATAGCCGTCTGATAGCGGTGAATCACCGGCCACCAGCACCGGCTTACGCCACTGATCAATCCAGCCGAGGATGGAGCCCAGTTTGCCTTCGTACCAGGTCATGGGGTTCATCAGATAAGGAGTCATCACCAGCGACATGTTCTTCGCCGGGTCATAACTACCCTGCTTGATCTGCAGCCGTGAAGTCGTCAGTGCCTGAGTCTGCGGGTCCTTGAGCAACATGTTGACGCCAATGACGTTCTGCGGCTTGACGTTGTAGCCGTACTTGGGATCGCTGGCGATCATGCGCACGATCTCTTCGCTGGCGGCTGTCATCACATAGACTTCAATGCCATTTTCCTGCAGACGGTTGTACAGCTCGGTCATCCCGGCAAACACTTTGGGGGCTTTGACGCTGCTTTCCACCACCTTATCGCCATCGTAATAGCTGATCGGGATCGGCTGGTCATAGGCCATCACTTCATCGACGTAGCCTTTCAGTTGCTGCAGGGTAAAACCGGCGAAGATTTGCGCCACCCAGGGGTAGCACACCAGATTGTCGATTTCACACAGGCGGTAGTAATAGCTGTTCAGGCTTTCCTTGTGCTCCGGGGTGTCCTTGAACGGGATCAGTTTGAGGGAAGGGTCCATGGTGTCACGCGTCAGCAGCCCTTTCATTTCCAGATAGGGTAACAGCGCCTCTTCGATATCGTACTGGTAGCTGGTGTTATCCATGTCAAACACCGCATAAGCGCCCTTGTTGGCGTTGGCGCTGATCATGGCATCCAGCTGCCTGGCCTGAGCTTCCGGCCAGTGTTTGAGTTCAGTAGCGCAGGCATGCCAGCTCAGCGCCGATAACGCTGCCGCGGCCAGCCAGGTCGTCGATTTTTTCATCACAGGCTCCCTTGATCATGAAAGGCGAAAGGCAGGAATCTGGTCTATACCAAAAACCTTCCTTCCGCATGCTAGTGCATGAACAGGGATGTACAGGCCTGAATACGACCTGTACTTAGTTATTCGCCCCAGCAACAGAAGCTGTTCACACAGGTACGAGCCACTTGTCACTGCCGCAGTTGTTGCAACTCAGCAGGGGGTAAATCATCCACGAAGTTCTGGAAGGTGCCCGCATAACCCTGGGCGCATCGCTGGCTGAACAGCTGATTAAGCTGCTGCTTGAAATGAATCAGCGCCATCACTTGCTGTCGCATTTGTGGGGAGCCGAACCCCAGACCATCCTCCTGCAGACGTTGCAGAGTCAGGGCATAGGCTTCGGCAAAACGTTCACCGGCGTCGGCACTGTGACAGAGGGAGGCTCGATGCACCCGGTAATCATGCAACGGCTCGGTGCAGTAACGGGCATAGCCTGCTTGCTCCAGTGCACGCAGATTAAACAGCGTATCGGCACCGCGGGGCAGATCATCCCAGCCACGCTGGATCAACTGGCGATGAAAGACAAACAACAGCGGCACGTGGGTGTGGAAAAAGTCATCCAGCTCAAGCCGCCCCTGCCGCTCATGGCTGAACGCCAGATGCAGGACCCGATCACTGCTGTCGTCCACCACCCGGGCATTGTCCGCCGCCAGCCCGGTTTCTCCGGCCAGTGCCAGCAAACGCTGTAACCGTTGCGGGTCATAACAGTCATCGGCATCCAGAGGGGCGATCCACTGTCCGCGGGCGGCCCGCAGTGCCAGATTACGCGTCAGATTGGGGCCACTTCCCGTACGGGTAGAAAACAGCTGGCGCAGACGTGGATCGCTGACCCCCTGCTGACGCAGCCAGCCCAGATAGTCCGTACCGTCATCGGATACCAGCAGACACTCCCACTCCTGATGGGTCTGCCGCAACAGGGAATCCACCGCCCGGCGCACATGCCCCTGCCCCTGATACACCGGGGTAATCACTGAAACCAGCTCTGCCATGACCTGTACCTCGTGGTCAGATCGATGCTGCTATAGTCCTTCCTACTCCTGCTGTCCTTCCGCTGGTAGAACGTGCACACGTTCCAGATGCTGCAATAACCAACCAGCATTCACTATAGGTCAGCTTCAGCCAGACAGCCCGTCAATCCACCAGATAACTGATCCGGATGGGTGAGAAAACTGCACTATGCTGCTGTTTCAGCGCAGATAACCGGAAAATCACCACCTCTATTGGCAAATGATGGAAATTTACCCCGACAGGCGCCTTTATCCGCCGACGCACTCCGCTATACTGGTCGGTGCATTTTCAGAACAAAATGCAGTCAGCTGTTTGATGACTCACTATACGCCCTAATCACTTCCGCCCTAGCGATCGAGTTACCATCATGAGTCTGTTTTCTGCCGTAGAAATGGCCCCCCGCGACCCCATCCTTGGCCTCAACGAAGCCTTTATTGCGGATACCCGCAGCAACAAGGTCAACCTGGGCGTAGGTGTGTACTTCAATGAAGAGGGCCGCATTCCTCTGCTGCGCGCCGTGCAGGAAGCCGAAAAGGTTCGCCTGCAGGCTGCCGCTCCCCGTGGCTACCTGCCCATCGAAGGGATTGCCGCTTATGACAGCGCGGTACAGAAACTGCTGTTCGGCAGCGATTCTGAACTGCTGGCAGCAGGCCGGGTGGTCACCACTCAGGCGCTGGGAGGCACCGGTGCATTGAAGACCGGCGCAGACTTCCTCAAGCGACTGTTGCCTGATGCCACCGTGGCCATCAGCAACCCCAGCTGGGAAAACCACCGCGCCCTGTTTGAATCAGCTGGCTTCAATGTCGAGAACTACCCCTATTACGATGCCGCCAGCAATGGCTCTGATATCAAAGGCATGCTGGAAAAGCTCAACAGCCTGCCCGCCCGCTCCATCATCGTGCTGCACGCCTGCTGTCATAACCCTACTGGCGTAGACCTCAGCAACGACGAATGGAAACAGGTACTGGAAGTGCTGCAGGCACGCGATCATGTCCCCTTCCTGGATATCGCCTATCAGGGCTTTGGTGACGGTATCTATGAAGATGCGGAAGCAGTGCGCCTGTTTGCCGCTTCAGGCATGAACTTCTTTGTTTCCAGCTCTTTTTCCAAGTCATTCTCCCTGTACGGCGAGCGTGTCGGCGCCCTGTCACTGGTGACCGCCAGCCGTGAAGAAAGCGCCCGTGTCCTGTCACAGGTGAAACGTGTTATCCGCACCAACTACTCCAACCCACCCACTCACGGCGCCACCGTGGTAGCCAGCGTACTTAACAGCGATGAGCTGCGTGCCATGTGGGAAGCGGAGCTGGGCGAAATGCGTCAGCGTATCCGTGACATGCGCATCAGCATGGTCGACAAGCTGGCTGCGCTGGGCGCCGCCCGTGATTTCAGCTTCGTCAAGCAACAGCGCGGTATGTTCTCCTACTCCGGCCTGACCGCCGATCAGGTGGAACGTATGCGGGCCGAGTTTGGTATCTATGCCGTGGGCTCAGGCCGCATCTGTGTGGCCGCCCTCAACAACGGCAATCTGGATGTGGTCACTCAGGCGATTGCGGAAGTCATTCGCTGATACTGACTGAAATCCGGCGGCTACTGCTTCAGCATCACCGCCGGACACAGAAACAACAACGGCACCCTGAGGTGCCGTTGTTGTTTCTGATCTGCGATGCCGGTTGCGATGTCATACCGGGCCGATGAAGCCTGACTCAGCGACCAAGCTTGCTCAGTGGCTTGCCCTGCATCAGATTCTGCTCAATCTTCTCCAGAGAGACCCCTCTGGTTTCCGGTACATAGAACAGGGTGAACAGGATAAATACCACGTTCAGTGCCGCGAAGGCCCAGAACGTACCGGGGCCACCCAGTGTGTTCAGTGTCGTCAGGAAGTAGGCACCGATAATCATATTGGTTGCCCAGTTGGTGACGGTGGAGCAGGTAATACCGAAATCACGCCCCGCCTGAGGCTGAATCTCGGAGCACAGGATCCAGATCAGCGGGCCGGCAGACATGGCGAACCCGGCCACGAAGACCAGCAACATGGCGACCGCGAAGATCTGCATACTGGCAGTACCCGTGCCCATATTCAGCAGGTATCCCAGAATCGCCATGCCGATGCCCATCACCAGAAAGCCGGTATACAGGATGGGCTTGCGGCCCCAGCGATCCACCAGACCAATGGCGATAAAGGTCGCCAGTACGTTGACCAGCCCCACGGAAACAGTGGACCACAATTGCGCTTCGGTCGAGGCAAAGCCGGCCATATCGAAGATGCGCGGCGCGTAATACATCACCGCATTGATGCCGGTAAACTGCTGGATAACCTGCAGTACCATGCCCAGTGCCACGGTACGGCGGAACGCCGGACTCTGACGAAACAGCTCCCAGCCACTGGCGCCCTTTTTCAGGTTGGCACGGATTTCTGTCATTTCACTGTGTACTTCTTCATCGCTGCCACGCAGGCGACGCAACACACTCTGGGCCTCTTCAAAACGCTCTTTGGTGGCCAGCCAGCGCGGACTGCGGGGCAGTACCATGACCCCCAGCAACAGGCCCAGCGCCGGGAAGGTGATCACTCCCAGCATACACCGCCAGCTCTGCAGGTAACTAAAGGCCGTATTGGACAGAAACGCTGCCAGAATACCGATAGTAATCATCAGCTGATACATGGAAATCATCGAGCCACGCACCCGCTCAGGAGCAATTTCCGACAGATAGAGTGGAGCGGTAAAGGAGGCAATACCGACAGCCAGTCCGAGAATCACCCGCGCGACGATAAGCACAGTCGGAGTCCAGGCCGCCGCAGCCAGCAGTGAACCGACCACAAACAAGGCAGCACCGACCATCAGGGCATACTTGCGCCCCAGCTTCTGCGACATCATGCCAGCCGTCAGTGCACCAATAGTGGCACCGAACATCATGGAGCTGACAATCCACTCCTGCATGGAATCATCAATCTGGAAATCCCTGGCGATGAATGGCAGTGCACCAGAGATCACGCCGATATCCAGGCCAAACAACAACCCTGCCAGTGCGGCGAGGAAACAGGTAAACCAAACCATAGGCACCAGCCTGGCTGGCGTATCGGAGGCAAACGATTTACTGCGGTCAACCATGGGGGCATGGGCCATACAGCGCTCCTTCAGCATCTTGTTATGCTTGTCTGTCTATCCCTGGAGTAGTCCGGCGCTGCATCAGCACCTGTCAGGCGATCCCTGCCCGGCGGCGCTAGAGATTAAGGAGTTGGAAATATTACGCAATATCGTTTCAGCACAGATGGCGACTGTTGTGATTCAGTCTGAATCCGCACCTTACGACTCAGTAATATTACCTACATGCTTGATAATTATAGGAAATCTTCACAAGCCCAATTTACGCAATTTAGACTGCAATGTGGTCCGCGGAATCCCCAGTAACTCAGCGGCGGCACCAATCTGCCCCGCACTTGTGGCCATGGCCTGCTGGATCAGCTGTCGCTCCAGTGCAGCCAGCTGTACCGGCAGAGAAGCCGGTGACGCGACCTCCGGAGGAGCTGCTAGCGCAGGCAGTGAAGGAGTGATCGCTGAGTGATCAGCTGACTGAGCGGTCTCGCTGGTGGCCACCGGGCTCACCGATGTCCTCACCACTTCACTTTCATCCAGAAAATGCAGTTTTTCGAGCCACGGCTGCCCACTCGGTGCTAACAGCAGGCTGCGCTGAATCACGTTTTCCAGCATGCGCACATTTCCGGGCCAGGGATGCTGCTGCAGCGCCTGCAATGCCTGCTCACTGATACCCTGAATGTCCGGCCGTATATCGGCTGCATGCATACGGATAAAATGTGCCGCCAGCACCGCAATATCGCTGCGCCGCTCGCGCAGCGGCGGCACCCGGATAAAACCGACGTTCAGACGATAGAACAGATCCTCACGCAACCGGCCCGCTCGTATCTCCTCCCAAGGGGGAGTATTCATCGCCGCAATAATGCGGACATTGACCTGTTGCTCACGCCCGCTGCCCAGTGGTGAGAAACGCCCATCCTGCAACACTCGCAACAGCTTGCCCTGCAACTCGATGGGCATGGAATTCAGCTCATCAAGAAACAGGCTGCCGCCATCCGCCAGAGCAAACAGCCCCTTGCGGGTCTCCGCTCCGGTGAAGGCTCCTCTGGTCGTGCCGAACAGCGTACTTTCCAGCAAGGTATCGGGAATGGCCGCACAGTTCAGCGTAATCCAGGCTTTTTCTGCGCGCTTGCTGCGCTGATGGACACGGCGGGCAAACAGCTCTTTACCGGTGCCGGTCTCGCCGTAAATAAGCACCGGTACATCGGCTCCGGCGCACGCATCCAGATGACCCAGCTGCTGCTGCATCTGCGGATCGGCCGTAATGATGGCATCCCCGTGCTGGCGCTGACTGCCAGCCTCCAGCAGCCGTGCTGACAGGTCCAGCACCTGATTGGTCAGACTACGGTAATGACTGAGATCCCGACCGACTTCGATCGCCCCGATGATCTGGCCAGTGGCGCCATACAGAGGCAAGGCGGTATGCAAATAATCGATGACCTGCCCCAATGGCGTTTCATAACGCTGGTGACAATGAATGAATCGCTGCCCCTGTGTCAGGCAGCGCATCAGGGTACTGGTGTCTGCGGTCAGGCTGGGACAGGCCTGTAACAAAGGCTGGCCCAGCACCTGAGCGGCATCCACACCATCGATAGCTGCGCTGTAGCGGTTGTAATAAACAAAGACTCCCTGCTGATCGACGATGGTAACCGGCTGTTCCAGACTATCGAGAAACTCACCCAGACAAGCCAACACTCCCTGCAACTCCGTCGAGACAGGCTCGCGCCACACTGTCATTACTCCTCCAGACGGTTATTCACCATTTTTCATCCGCCACCTGACGATTTTTCGTCAACTTTAGGTGTCCAGCACGGACACTCTGCTCAACATAGCGAATCCTCTGCCCTCAAGCTCATTAAATTCAATACGTCAGCATTAGAGACGACATCTAGTCAAATGCCGAAATATCGTCAAGAGAACACCTTATCCAAGACGATACTCCTTGCGGTTTGGTCCATTTCCACGAAAAAACAGCATTTTACGTCACGCAATCCCACCTTTTTCGCACATGGGCGTGGCACAGTCCTTGAAATGGTCACAACAGGCATACTCACTGCAATCAAGCCTGTTCCTGATTCAAGGATTCTCCATGTTCAAACACACCATTGTTCGTCGCCCTGCTGCCACACTGATGCACGGCCTGACGTCTGTCGACCTCGGTCGTCCCGATTACCTGACCGCACAGGTCCAGCATCAATGCTATATCGATGCCCTGCTCAGCTGCGACGTTGACGTGACCGTACTACCTCCACGTGAAGACTTCCCCGACTCCTGCTTTGTCGAGGATGTCGCACTGTGCACACCACACTGCGCCGTCATTACCCGCCCGGGGGCAGACAGCCGACGTGGCGAAGCCGAACTGATCGGTACCACACTGCAACGCTTCTATTCCTCGCTGGAGTCCATCACCGCTCCCGGCACGCTGGAAGCAGGTGACGTCATGATGGTCGGTACTCATTTCTATATCGGTCTGTCAGCGCGCACCAACGAGGAAGGCGCTCGTCAGCTGATTCAGATTCTGCAACGTCACGGTATGAGTGGCAGCATGGTCAAGATGGCGGAAATGCTGCACCTGAAGACAGGGCTGTCTTATCTGGAACACAACCACCTGTTGATTACTGGCGAATTTCTCCACCTGGATGAGTTCAAGTCATTCAACCGCATTGAAGTCCCTGCAGAGGAGGCTTACGCCGCCAACAGCATCTGGGTCAACGACAGCGTGATCATGCCTGCTGGCCATCCATACACCGCTGAACAGGTTCGCAAGCTGGGTTATCGACTGATCGAAGTGGATACCCGTGAGTTTCAGAAACTCGACGGTGGCGTCAGCTGCCTGTCTCTGCGCTTCTGACGAAAAAGGAATAACCAGCATGTTACGACTCCGATCAGCTCTCCTCGCCCTGGCGCTAGGCTCCAGTGCCAGTATCCATGCAGGCACTCTGGAGACCATCCAGCACAACCATGCCCTGCGTGTCTGCTTTGAAGCGGGCTATATGCCCTTTGAAATGAAGGATAAGAATGGCAAGGACATCGGCTTCGATATCGACATCGCCAAGCTGATGGCCAAGTCCATGGCGGTAGACTACACCCCGGTAAACACAGCCTGGGATGGCATCATTCCCGCGCTGATGACCGACAAGTGCGATATCGTCATGTCAGGCATGACGATCACCGCAGAGCGCAATCTGAAGGTGAACTTTGCCGACCCCTATATCGTTGTTGGCCAGACCGTGCTGCTGTCACCAGCTTACAAAGACAAGGTGCACAACTTCAGAGACCTGAATAATCCCAGCACTATTGTCATTACCAAGCTGGGTACCACTGGCGATATCGTCGCCAAAAAGATGCTCGACAAGGCACAGATCCGGGTCTTTGAGAGTGAAGCAGACGGGGTAATGGAAGTATTGAATGGCAAGGCAGCAGCCTTCATCTATGACCTGCCTTTGAATGCGTTCTACAAAGCCCAGAATGGCGACAAGCTTATTCATCTGAACACCCCGTTCACTTACGAGCCCCTAGGCTGGGCCATCCGTCAGGGTGATGCGGATTTCCTAAACTTCCTCAACAACTTCCTCCGCCAGATCAAAGGCGATGGCAGCTATGACCGCCTGTATCAGAAATGGTTTGAAGATCGAGACTGGATCACTGCACTGCAATAGTGCAGGCTGAAACGCGCTACAGGTGCTGGATTTTTTGCAAAGAGATCAAACAGCACCTGACTGCACTGCATGCCTCCATGTCGATTTCTTCCAAACAGCTGTCTGTGCCCGCTCACAAAGACATGGTCAGCTTACGCTGAACTTTTCCTCTGGTAACAAGCTCAAAATGTGATGTAACTATTAGTAACGCAGGCAATAAAAAACCCTGAACGCCTATCCTTTCGGACAATCATTCAGGGTTGGTTTGCTTTTAGTTACCTGGGCAAAAAACAAGGCTTACAACAAAGTGGCGATGCAGATTGGGCCAGGGAAAAAGCGGTCTTAGGCTACTACGGTGACGTTTTCAGCCTGAGGACCTTTTTGGCCTTGAGTAACTTCGAAAGTTACTTTCTGACCTTCGTGCAGAGTGCGACGGCCAGTGCCGTTGATTGCACGGAAATGAACGAACACATCAGAAGCACCGTCACGAGCGATGAAACCGAAGCCCTTTTCTTCGTTAAACCACTTAACGACGCCGGTAACTAATTGAGACATATAACTCTCTTATCTATATAAAGTGTCGACCGAGGTCGACGGAAAAGAAGCTTTACCTCACAGGTTACCCTGCCAAGGTAAAATTTTGACTTTGTCACCAAAGTCAAAGGCCGAGTATAACCGCCTCTAGACAAAGCACCAACCGACTTTTTGTTATAAAGAAGCCAGTTAACTGTACTTTTTTTGATCAACAGCCATTTTTCATGATTGTCGTCAGTCGCAAGACAGTTATTTTTAGTCTTAGCAAATAATGTGCACACCCTGATTTTTGACGCATTCAACTTTAGTACTGACTATTTTATATACAGCAGTTGCCAATCCTCTGTATTTTCTTTAGAATGCGCCACCTCGATGTATCGCACTCCCGTTCAGTCCGGTTCTCGCGGCGCCTCAAAGAAGGTGTGATCCGCCCTAATCCCTGCTGATAGAGTCTTAACCCACAGGTTTGTACCGTTGGTTCAGGCGTTGTTGCCCAGTCTTCCATGACGGGCCCGGGCCCTTCCGTGAGTTCCGATATATCCTTTCATGCCCTCGCTGGGTGCTTTAGTTTTTCCTTTTATTCGGAACTCCGTAATGTCTGCACAAGCAACGACTATGACCTTTGCTGATCTTGGCCTGCCTGAATTTCTGCTGACCCCTCTGGCAGAAATGGGTTATGAAAATCCTTCTCCTATTCAGGAGCAGAGCATCCCCGTATTGCTGTCCGGCAAGGATGTTCTGGGTCAGGCACAGACTGGTACTGGTAAAACCGCCGCATTTGCTCTGCCCCTGCTGGCGCGTATCAATCTGAAAGTAAGCGCGCCTCAAGCGCTGATCCTAACTCCTACCCGCGAACTGGCCCTGCAGGTGACCACTGCACTTGAGCAGTATGCTGCCCGCATGCGTGGCATCCGCATCCTGTCCGTATACGGTGGTCAGGACTACCGTACTCAGCTGCGTGGTTTGCGTGATGGCGTGCATGTTGTTGTCGGCACTCCAGGTCGCGTCATGGATCATATGGAGCGTGGCACTCTGAATCTCGACAACCTGCAGACGCTGGTACTCGACGAAGCAGACGAAATGCTGAAGATGGGCTTTATTGATGATGTTGAGTGGATTCTGGAAAAGACCCCCAGCACTCGTCAGATCGCACTGTTCTCTGCCACCATGCCGCCGGTTATCCGTGAAGTAGCTGACCGTCACCTGCAGGATGCCGCACAGATCAAGATCCACAGCAAGACGGCTACTGTATCCTCTATTACTCAGGCTTATATCGAAGTAAGCGGTCATCAGAAGTTTGATGCGCTGGCACGCCTGCTGGAAGTGGAAAACTTTGATGGTCTGATCATTTTTGCCCGTACCAAGACCACTACTCAGGAACTGGCCGACAAACTTGATCACTACGGCTATCGCGCCGCTGCCCTGCACGGTGACCTGAGCCAGCCTCTGCGTGAGAAAGTAGTAGATCGCCTGAAGCAGAACAAAGTAGACATCATTGTGGCCACTGACGTAGCTGCCCGTGGTCTGGACGTTGAGCGCATCAGCCACGTCGTCAACTACGATCTGCCGATGGATCGCGAATCTTATGTACACCGTGTTGGCCGTACTGGCCGTGCTGGTCGTGAAGGCCGAGCACTGGTGCTGATCACTCCACGCGAGCGCCGTACTCTTCAGGGTCTTGAGCGCCACATTGGTCACTCACTGGAACGCTACAAGCTGCCTACCAAGAAAGAGATGGCTCAGCTGCGCGAACAGCAATTTGTGAACACGATTCTGGAAGCCATGCAGGATGAGCGCGTGAGCGAAGGAACCAGCATCGTTCAGCGTCTGACCGAAGAACACGGTGTAGCATTGGAAAACGTTGCCGCAGCCCTTTACTGGATGGCTCGCGACGAAAAAGCAGCTCCTCGCAGCGCCGATATTGAAATTGAACAACCCGAACCACGCGCAGCCCGTCGCGGTGACCGCAATGAGCGTGGCGAGCGCGGTGAACGCACCGAGCGTCGCGAGCGTCCCCAGGATACCGAGCCCATGACTCGTTACCGTATCGCGCTGGGTCGTGAACAGCGCGTCGAGCCACGTGACATCGTAGGCGCCATCGCCAACGAAGCAGGTATTTCCGGCAGCCGTATCGGCCACATCAAGTTGTACGGTACCTATTCAACTGTATTTCTGCCTGAAAACCTGAACGCTGCTCAGCGTTCTGCACTGGCCGGTTGCAGCATCCGCAACCAGTCTATGCAGCTGTCTCCCTGGGCAGAAAATGGTGAAGAAGGTGGTTATGCTGACCGTCCACGTCGCACCAGCAGCCGAGGTGATCGCGGAGATCGCCCTGCTCCGCGTCGTAGCCGTGATGAAGATCGTGGTGAGCGATTCAGCCGTCGTGACGACTTCCGTCCTCGCCAGCGCTAAGCGTAGCTAGCTCTTAACACAACACCCCGTTTTCGGGGTGTTGTTGTTTCTGGCGTATCAAAAGCGGAAAAACTTCAGAAACGTCACCATACTTTGCTGTGCTTCGAACAAGCTGATCGGGCTGAACTTCAATTCTGCTCCCGGCTGTCTCTGCGCCAGCGCATAGAGATCAAGCGGTAACACACTGCCCAGCTTGGGATAGCCACCAATGGTCTGACGGTCCTGCATCAGGATGATTGGCTGACCATCAGCAGGCACCTGTATTGCCCCCAAGGCGATTCCCTCTGATATCAACCCTGTACGTAAACTGGCAATGGATGCCCCTTCCAGACGAATGCCCATGCGATCACTTTTAGGCGACAACATATAGCTCGAACTAAAAAAAGTATTCAGGCTGGCATTGCTGAAACTGTCCACTTGCGCCCCCAGCACAACACGCAGCGTTAATGGCTGTTGATAGTCAGGAATAAAACGACCACTGACCGCCTGATGTGGACGCACTATCGGCTCATAACGAAGACAGTCACCAGCCTCCAGCCGACGCCCTGTGTTATCCAGCCCTCCCATCCCTTCGCGCAGGACCGTCGAGCAGCTTCCACCTAACGAACGCTCCACATAAAAGCCACCAGCAACAGCCAAATAACTGCGTAAGCCTTTACGCACATGACCCAAATGCAGCTCTGCTCCTGCCGGCACCACAACGGTCTGCCACATGGGGATAACATCACCATTAAGCCGGGGCTGGCAGTCCGCACCGGTCAGTGCAATCGTGGTCATCGCAGCAAAGCGGACCTGTAGCCCTCCCAACGTCACCTCAATCACACTGGCATCTGCTGAGTTGGCCAGCAGCCGATTAACCCAGGCATAAGCATGCCCGTCAGCAGCTCCACCTGTTGCCAGACCAGACTCCATGACGCTGCGCCGGCCAGCATCCTGTAACAAGGCCAGCATGCCACCGTGAAGTACTTCCATAGCAGCAAGTTGATTCATAGCATCCCCCCTTGCTGCAAATAGGTCTCTCTGTCTATGGCCTTGAACTGTACCCGGTCCCCCACTTGCAGAAACGCAGGCGCAGAGCGAGCTGCATCGAACATCAGCAAGGGTGTTCTGCCTATCAAGTTCCAGCCACCCGGCGTGACTGATGGATAGATTCCTGTCTGAGTATCAGCAATCCCCACCGATCCCATAGGTACCTTGGTCCGTGGAGTAGAGATGCGCGGAGTAGCAATCCGGGCGTCCACTTGCCCAAGAAAGGCAAAGCCCGGGGTAAACCCTATCGCAAAGGTGACGTAAATCTTGCTGGTATGCAGCGCAATCACTTCCTCAACCGCCAAGCCATGCCTCTGAGCCAGGTTACCCAGGTCAGGTCCCGACTCTTGCGAGTAATAGACCGGAATATACTTAATGGCTCCTGCGACCTTGTCTGCCGAATCAACATCCAGACTACGGAGGCAGTGCTCAACAGCAGCCAGGAAAGATGCGTAATCATCTCTCAGCAGATCGTACTGGAGATACAAACTGGTATAAGAAGGCACAACTTCGACTAGACGCTCCGCCAGACCAGACTGCAACCTGTGCTTGGCTTCGAGAATCAATGGACTGAGTTTTTCATCAATCCGGTCCCCGAAGTACAGCATCAGGGCGTCCACGCCTACGATCTGTGCTCGCCACAGCATAATTACTCCTTACGCCCGCAGGCTTGTAGCTCACGTTACTTAGCCGTAGTCAGTGCCTCGATACCTTCACGGATAGCCTGTACCGCACGAATGGATTCCGGGTTATCACCATGAACGCAAAGTGTAACGGCATCCAGCTTGATCGGATTTCCGGAGCTCGCCAGGATGCTTTCGCCTCGCGCCAACGTCAGCGCCTGCCGCACGATAGTATCCACATCGTGATGCACTGCATTAGGCAGACTGCGAGACATCAGATAACCCTCTGCGTCATAGCCTCTGTCAGCAAAGGCTTCCAGCCACAACGTCACGCCATACTCTGCAGCCAATGCCTTAACATTGGAATTATCTGCCGTAGTCATGATCATCAGCGGTAAAGGCTCTGGCTCAGTGGCCAGTGCAGCCATGACCGCCCGCAGTACCTTTTCATCTTTCATCATGTCGTTATGCAAGGCGCCATGAGGCTTAACATATGCAACCTTGCCACCTTCAGCACGAGCAATAGCCTGCAGTGCACCGTACTGGTAACGAATAAAGGCGGTGATTTCTGCCGGAGTGCAACTCATTGACCTGCGACCAAAGCCAACCAGATCAGGATAGGAGGGGTGGGCACCGATCATGACATCATGCTGCAGTGCCAGACGTACCGTTTTCTGCATGATCAGGGGATCCGAAGCATGAAAGCCACAGGCGATGTTGGCCTGATCAATGAAGGGCATGACGGCTTCATCCATCCCCATTTTCCAGGCACCGAAACTTTCACCCATATCGCAGTTCAACCACATCGCATACGCTCCCCTATTCGCAAACAAAGCAAACTCGACAACATCAGCATTTTATAAATAATTTATCGATAAAATACATGCACACCCTGCGACGGACAATAACCATGCCACAGACTCCTGCTCACCACGCGATCGTCTCCTCAGATCATCTGTCTACTCAGTCAGTAGAAATGTCGGAATTTGAATTTGGCCTGATCATGGCAAGCCATGCCTTCTCCAGATGGATCGTTCGTTGTATGAGCGCCAGCGGCATGCCTGAACTAGGCTCGCTGGACATCCTGGCACTTCACAGTGTCAACCACCGTCATCGCCCCAAGCGTGCCGCGGATATTTGCCTGGTATTCAATATTGAAGACAGTCATACCGTGACCTACGCGTTAAAAAAACTGCTCAAGCTCGGTCTGGTTGCTACGGAAAAACGCGGCAAGGAAACTTACTTCCTTACCACTGAAGAAGGGCGCGCACTTTGTGAAAAATATGCCGCTGTAAGAAGGGACTGCCTACTGGATGCAGTACAGACATTAGGCTTCGCCGGTGAAGAGATGGGAGCAACAAGCACGTTATTACGTGCATTATCCGGCATCTACGACCAGGCATCCCGCGCAGCAGCGTCGCTTTAGCAGCGCAAATTGCACCAAAGTCATGCGGATAACGTTCATTCTCTGCCTCATGAAGTGGCATAGATCCTTGCCAGAACCATAAAGCACAGACGCTAACTGACCCAGATACGGATTGAATGAATAAAATTCGCGACAATGGCAGGGATCTTGCTGTAACCTCTAGCGTAATTTTCTGTCTGGTAGGGCCACTTCATCTGATCGCAATACACAATCAGGGAAGATAGTTTTTAGCCCATGTTATTGGCATTTTATATTGCGGCGGGTTGGTCAGATGCGCGAGCGCCTAACACCATTGATCATCTTGAGTTTTTCAGTCCTGCTAACTGCATGTACGGGCAACCCCAGTAAAAATCAAGCTTCCCTCAGTTATGATGTTTCCGGCGATCAGACAGCACAGAGCGAAAGTGCTGATGATGACAGTCAGAATCAAGACCTCAGCTCCATCGATCGGCCTTCTTCCTTCACGAAGAAACGCTCCTCCGCCCTGCCTGGCAGTGACTACAATCTGCACGGCGATGATCCTGCCACTCAGGTCCTCAAAAAGGCATTGACCCTGATGGGCACCCCTTATCATTTTGGCGGTAACACCCCTTCTTCAGGTTTCGACTGCAGTGGTTTGATCAATTACGTATTTAACGAAACCGCCGGCATTAAACTGCCACGCTCCACCAGAGAAATGATCAAACTACCTGGCGCGACTATCGCCAAGAATCAACTACAACCTGGGGACCTGCTGTTCTTCAACCACAACGGACGAGGAAGAGTCAGTCATGCAGGTATCTATCTGGGCAATAACGAATTTATCCACTCCAACAGTTCTGGCGGCGGAGTAAGAATTGATAGCCTGAAAACCAGCTACTGGCAGCGCAGCTATCTGAAAGCAAAACGAGTACTTGAATACTGACTTTCAGACAATAAAAAACCCTGATAAATCAGGGTTTTGGCTAGCTCGAACAGGTCGTTTCAATATTATCAGCACGTTAATTTGAAAATGTCGGCCATCTGCAGCTTGAAGGGGAGCAGCAGATAGCCACCCCGACCAGCGGGGCGGTCTATCCAAGCGTAGAAGTGCGATTTATTAGAACTTCACGCGGTAACCAACGGTAAAGCCGTCATTCAGAGCATCGATACCGTAATCGGATGCGCCCTGCTCAGCAGCACCATTCACGTTGTAGTACTCAGCGTACACATCCGCGCCACCACCCAGATCATGATAAACACCAACCAGACTGCGCTTCAGCTTATCAGCGTTGTCAGGGTTAGCTTGGCTGTAGTTCAGGCCAATGGTGGTTTTGTCGATAGTGTAGGTAGCAGCGACATCGTATACGTCGATAGAACCGTCAGTAGCCCCTCCAGAGGTGGCCAACTGCTGATTATGCTCATAGTTTGCACCTACGAAAGCATTGTTGTAAGTGTAGCTCACACCAACTGACACATCGTGCTTGTCGTAGCTATCCTGGTCTTTTTCGTACTGAGACTGAGCATAACCCACACCAGCATACAGACCGTTCGCTTCGTAGTTCACACCAGCAATATAACCATCAACATCTTTGTAGCTGTGTTTTACGCCATTGGTGTCGGTGTAATCTTCATTGCCGCCGTCACCAGTAATAGCAGCGTAGCCGTTGAAGCCTGCGTAGCTGGGTGACTCATACGCCAGAGAGTTACCAATACGCTCCTGAGTCTGGGTGAAGGCAGCAGAAGTACGCTCGAATACGTCACCTACTACAGTTTTGTACATTGGGTTCTCAAAGCGACCTACAGTCACTTTACCGAAATCACCTTTCACACCTGCGTTTGCATGGCGAACTTTCAGGTTGGCGTCGGTAGTACCTTCAGTGGAAGTACCATCAGTGTCATTACCAAACTGGGTTTCCAATTGATAGAAAGCAGTCAAACCAGAGTCCAGCTCACTTTCACCTTTCACACCCAGACGATGACCAGCGTTGGCAATGTTCATGTCCTGGTTTTTATCAAACTGCATCTGGAAGTGCAGACGACCATATAGAGTAGCATCAGCCTGCGCCAGAACGGGCAGAGTAGCAGCACTGGCAACAGCAACAGCTAGCAGGGATTTTTTCATTGAAAGGCCTTCCTTAATCCTGAATTCGAATCGGGGGTAAACTTTCTCGGAAAATCTTCCTCCCCCAACTGTTTAGACAGTGATATAGCATGATCACTACCGCAGGCAGTCTAATGAAATCCCGCTCAATAAACCTAATCCAATTGTTGCACTTAAGCTCTTAAAAATAGCAGTTACTTACTTTATAAACCTTTATTTATAAGGTTTTCATATATAAAACTATTTATATAACTGTCTCATATCATGACGTTTCTGGCATTTCTGATTCATATTGAAAAATTTACTATCGCAGCCCTTCTACTAATTTCTAAACGTTAGTCAACAAGGGAAATTCACAACACGGTACTGACACATCATCTATTGGCTATATCACCCTCTCCGCAACCATCTGAATGATTTTTTCCTCTTAGCATGAATAAACAGGTGTAGTGGCTCAATGATTTCGGACACTCAGTAAAGCGTTATTCTAACGCGCTCAGTGAGGTGTCTTATTTATGAGCAAACGTCGTCAGTCCTTTACTCCAGAGTTCAAGCTGGAGGCCGTCGCGTT